>NZ_JASGCY010000046.1:0-68645 GCF_047607465.1 Microbacterium sp.
GTGCGGATGCCGGTGCGCCGGCGTGTCGGGCCGGATCGGCCCGACATCCGGTAATCGGCCCGACAAACTGCCCGCCACCTGCCGGCATCCGTTCATCGAATGAGCATCCGCTTGTCGAAGCACGGTGCAGGACTGTTCCGTCTCGTCACCACCCCTCTCCAGGGCGGCACTGCAGATGATCGACGCGACTCAGCGGGTCGTCCCCCGCGGGACCAGGCGCGAAGGAGCCCAGATGTCCTCCGCCGGTTCCTGAGAGCCCTCGATGCGGGCGATCAAGCGATCGAGAGCGGTCTTCGCGATCCACTCGATCCGCGAGTCCATCGAGGTCAGCGCGGGCGACAGATAGGCCGCCTCCTCGATGTTGTCGAACCCGATCACCTGGATGTCCTCCGGGACCCGATGCCCGTGCTCCCTCAGCGCCCAGATCGCGCCGATCGCAAGACCGTCGTTGAGGCAGAGCAGACCGTCGAACTCGCGGCCTCTGGCCAACAGCTCCTCCGCGCCACGGAAACCGGCGCCGATCGTCCAGTCATAGCCGGTCACTGCGATCAGCGCTGGGTCCAGCGGCGCACCCTGCTCCTGGCAGGCCTGCACGATGCCGCGCAAGCGCTGCTCCGCGTTCCCCTCCGTCGCGTTCAAGATCCGGGACTCGTCGAATGCGCTGTGGGCGCCGACGACCGCGATCCGCGTGCTGCCGCGTGAGAAGAGGTAAGCCGTTGCGGCACGAGCGTCCTCGACGTCGTCGGTCGTGACCCGGTCGACCGCGCCGCCGGTGAGCCGCGACCCCAGGGCCACCACCGGGAAGCTCACGCGGAGATCGTCTGCGTCGAGATCGCCCTGCTCGGACATCGACAGGAGGAGTCCGTCGCTGAGGTATGGGTTGAAGCTTCGCAGATACTCCCGTGAGCCGTCGGCGCGATCATCGGGGTAGGTCGTCACATAGACCGCGTACCCGCGCGAACGCGCATCCTCGACGAACGCCTCTGCCAGTTCGGCGAGGTACGGCGACTTCAGCGTCGGAACCGCCAGGGAGATCGCGTTCGTCCGCCCGAGTGTCAGGCTTCTCGCGGCGACGTTCACCTTGTAGTCGAGGTCATCGATCGCCGCCAGCACCCGCCGTCGCGTGTCGTCGGACATGCGCCCCGTGCCGTTCACGACGTTCGAAGCCGTCTTCAGCGACACTCCGGCGCGTTCGGCGACGGCGTGCAGGGTCGCTCTCCCCCGCGCCTCACGCACAAGCACTCCTCCGACCGATCCGACCCGCCATCACTCCCACACTATCCCCCGCGATGACCCGGATCCCTCGGTGCGAGCCGGTGCACCGGTTCCGCCCGCCGAGCACGGGTCTCCTGCCGCGTCCGCTCCGCGCCGCGCGCACAGGGCAGTCCGCAGCTCACTTGATGGCTCCGGTGATCCCCGCGGCGAAGGAGCGCTGGAGGACGAGGAAGATGATCATGGTGGGCAACGAGGCGAGGAGCACTGCCAGCATCAGCACGCCGTAGTCGGTCACGTATCCCGCGCTCAGGTTCGCGATGAGCATCGGCATCGTCTGCACCCGGTTGTCGACGAGGATCACGCGAGGCCAGAGGAAGTTGTTCCAGGCGGTCATGAAGGTGATCACCGCGGCAGCGGCGTACGTGGACCGCATGGTCGGGATGTAGATCCGCGCGAAGATCCCGAGCTCGCCGACGCCGTCGATGCGAGCCGCCTCGATGATCTCATGAGGGAACGACCGGGATGCCTGGCGGAACAGCAGGATCAGGAACGGCGTCGAGATCGCCGGGATGATGACCGCGATGATCGAGTTCACCAGCCCCGCCTCGGCGAACAGCGTGAACAGCGGGATCATCGTGGCTGCGAAGGGGATCATCATCGCCAGCAGCAGCACGGCCATGACCGCATCCTTGGCACGGGAGTGGAAGACCTCGAAGCCGTACCCTGCGATCGAGCAGACCGCCAGCGCGACGACGGTGGTGCCGATGGCCACGGCGAAGGAGTTCCACAACGCGGAGCCGAGGTCTTGCGACTCGATGAGCTTCGTGAAGTTGTTCAGCAGCTCGCCCCCAGGCAGCAGCCGGGAATCGAGCACGTCGGCACTCGAGTTCGTCGCCGAGACGACCATGAAGTACAGCGGGAACACCGAGAACACGGCGAACAGGCCCAGAGTCGCATAGCCGGGCAGCTGTCGGAGTCGCTCAGTCACGCTTATCGCCTACTTTCATCTGGAAGAATGCGAGGGCGGCCACGAGGACGAGGATCACGAACGAGATCGCTGCGGCGTAGCCGAAGTTGGGGTTCTTGAGGAAAGAGACCTCATACAGGTAGTGCGACATGCTCATCGTGGTGTACGCAGGACCGCCGTGCGTCAACGACCACGACTCGTCGAACAGCTGGAGCGTGCCGTTGGTCGACATGATCGCGGTGAGCAGGATCATCGGCTTCAGCTGCGGCACGGTGACGTTCCAGAAGACCTGCCACGAGTTGGCACCGTCCATGCGGGCGGCTTCGATCGACGAGTAGTCGATGTTCTGCAATGCGGCGAGGTAGAAGACCATGTTGAACCCGGTCCAGCGCCACAGCAGACCGAGGATGAGCACGAAGCGTGCGGTATCCGGCGTGCCAAGCCAGTTCACCGCGGTGCCGCCCAGCCCGACAATCACGTCGTTGACGAAGCCTTCGTTCGCGAACAGCGTGCGAAAGACGAGGGAGTACGCCACCAGGGACACCGCGCACGGCAGGAAGATCGCGGTTCGCCAGAGACCTTTCAGGCGCAGGCGCGGGTTGTTCAGCAGATTCGCCAGGACCAGCGCCATCACCAGCATGATCGGCACCTGGATGATCAGGTAGATGAAGGTGTTCTGCAGCGCCAGCTTGAAGATCTCGTCGTGCAGCAGGCGCTCGTAGTTGTACCAGAGCGGATCAGCGAAGCTGAAGTTCGTGCCGCGGCCGGTCTGGAACGACAGCAGCAGCGCCTGGAGCATCGGCAGGAAGCTCATCACCAGAAGCAGCAGCGCCGCCGGCAGCAGGAAGCCCCAGCCGGTGAGGCTGCGTCGCCGCTCCCCGGAGAGCCAGGGTCTGCGCCGCTCGACGAATCCGTCCGTCTCCGGTTGGGCGTCGGATCGCCGCTTTCTCATGCGTGCGCGATGAGGGGAGGTCGTCGTCAACGTCGGGTCTCGCCTTCTTGGTCGTCTGCAGGGAGCGGGCGTCCGGCCTGGGAGGATGAGTCCTCCCAGGCCGGATCGCGCTTACTTCATCGCGAACTCGACGTTCGCCTGCGCTTCTTCGAGCGCCGTGGCCGGGTCCGCGCCGCTGAGGATCTGGGTGATCGCAGCGCTGACGGCGTCGCGGCCCTCGTAGTAGTAGACGCCCGTGTTGTTGCTGGGCACCTCAGCGCCGAAGGTCACGACGTCGGCGAAGATCGCCTGGCCGCCGAAGAACTCGCTGGGCTGCGAGTAGACGTCGCTATCGCCCGCAGGCACCCAGTTCGCCACGGCTCCGGTGGAGGGCAGGATCTCGTCGTAGAGCTCCTTCGAGCCCGCGAAGGTCGACGCGAGGAAGTCGGTGGCGAGGTCGACGTCAGCCTCTGCGCTGATCCCCCATGACGATCCGCCGTTGGCCGAGTAGTTGGTCGCACCGGAGACTCCCGCGAGCTTGGGGAGGTTCGTGACGGCCCACGAGCCGCTCTGGTCCTCTGCGCTCTGGATCGAGCCGACGATCCACACTCCGTTGATGGTGCCTGCCACGTCGCCGTTCACGAACGAGCCGATGTACTCGTCCCAGGAGTTCACCTCCACGAAGATCCCGGCTTCGACCAGCTGCGCGTAGACGTCGATGGCCTCGAGCAGGGCGTCGTTGTCGGTGATGGTCGGGTTGCCGTCGGCGTCGAACAGGCTGGCGCCGGCGGACTGCAGGATCATCATGATCATGTCGGAGGAACCGGCCTGACCCGACAGCAGGGCGTGACCGGTCTTGGCGAGCACGTCGGAGCCCTTCTCGATGAACTCCGGCCACGTGATGTCGGTGAAGTCGTCGATGGTGTAGCCGGCCTGCTCGAGCACATCGGTGCGCAGCGCCGTGATCGCGGTGCCGGAGTCGAACGGGACGCCGTAGTGCACGCCGTCGACGCTCGAGTAGTCGACGACGGACTCCGGGAACTCGCTGAAGTCCACCGCGTCGGACGAGATCTCGCTGAACAGATCGGGGTAGTTGATGACGTTCTTCTGGAACGCGTTGCTCTGCATGAGGAAGATGTCCGGGAGCTGATCGAGCTGACGCGACTGCGCCAGCGTCGTGAGCTTCGTCTGCAGGTCCTCCCACGGCGTCTCGACGATGTCGAGCTCGAAGTCGTGGTGGTCCTCCTGGTAGATCTTCTCCGCAGCCTCGAGAGCGGCGATGTTGAACGCCGGATCCCAGGCCCAGACGGTGAGCGTCTGATCGTCGCTGCCTTCTCCGCCGTCGCCTTCGCTGGGGCCGGTGCATCCGCTGAGACCCAGCGTGAGCGGAACGGAGAGGGCCAGCATCAGCGCTGCGCCCTTGGTGATTCGCTTCATTGTGATTCCCTACTCTGGTCGTGTGCTGTGCGCCGACGCGGCGCCACACCACTCGTCGTTGCGAGAGGAACGATCACGATTCGTCATCCCGGGCATTGCGGGAGACGGTCATTGCCACATGATCCTTCGCCTTCGGAGGTGATGTTGGTACAGCGCTGTACCACTGATGGCAAGCATCGATTCGACTCAGCGCAGATCCCCGACGCGTGCGGCGACGAAACCGCTCTCCCCTGTGCGCCTTTCCGCGGTCACCGTGATAATCAGCAGCACGGCGCCCATCACGGCGAGAGTGATCCACCAGGGCATCGACTCGATGCCCCTGCCGATCTGCACCGAGAACACGAACACGTTCTCGATCGGCAGCACGACGAGGCCGATCAGGAAGGGGGCAGCGAGTCGCCCGCGAGAGCCGACGAGGATCGCCACGAGTGCGAGGAGCATCACCAGGATGGCCCGCCAGGTGAGCGGATCGGTGAACGTCGAGACGATCGAGGCGCTCATCATGCTGGCGATGCCGGGGGCGAGCAGCGCCCAGGACCCGCTGAAGCCGGCGGGCCACGCGCCGAGGCGTCCCTGCCGCCCCTCCGCGCTCGCGCCCCTCAGGTGCAGGGCACCGGCGGCGAGCAGGAACGCGCCGAGCGGCAGCGAGAACCACTCGACCCGCAGCTCACGCGGACTCCACGCCACGATCGCGGTGACGAAGGCGATCGCGGACACAAGATCGCACTCGTCGACATCGCCGCAGGCGAGCAGATCCGCAAGTACGGGCAGTCGATCGGCGTTGCCAGCATCCCCATCCGCGCCGGCAGCCACGTCCACACGCACAACGTGCGGATGGACCTCACCGAGCGGCCGCGCGAGCTGGGCGGCGTGCACCACGAGCAAGCTCCCCCGCCCGGCCCCCGCCCCACCTTCCTGGGGTACCGCCGCGCGAACGGCCGGGTCGGCACCCGCAACTACATCGGCATCGTCACCTCCGTCAACTGCTCGGCCAGCACGGCGCGCATGATCGCGGCGCAGTTCCCCCGCAGCGTGCTGGCCGACTACCCGCACATCGACGGCGTCATGGCGCTGACCCATACGTCCGGGTGCGGACTGGTCACACAGTCCGAGGGTGCGCAGACGCTCGAGCGCACCCTGAAGGGCTACGCCGAGCACCCCAACTTCGCCGGCATCCTCGTGCTGGGCCTCGGGTGCGAGATGCTGACCGTGAACTCGCTCGTCTCCTCGCTCGACCTCTCCCCCGACACCGTGCTCGAGCATCTGACGATCCAGGAATCCGGCGGCATCCGCGCGTCCGTGCGCGCCGGCGTCGCGGCGATCACGCGCATGCTCGATCGCTGCGAGGCCGAGCGGGTCGAATGCGACGTGAGCCACCTCGTCCTCGAGCTCAACTGCGGCGGCTCCGACGGCTACTCCGGCATCACGGCGAACCCCGCCCTCGGCTACGCCTCCGACCTGCTCGCCGCCTACGGCGGCACCTCGGTGCTGGCCGAGACGCCGGAGGTGTTCGGCGCCGAGCACCTGCTCACCCGCCGTGCCGTCTCCCCCGAGGTCGCCCTGCAGCTGCTCGACCGCATCGACTGGTGGCAGCGGTATGTGGAGACCGGCGGCGGCACGCTCGACAACAACCCCTCCCCCGGGAACAAGGCGGGCGGGCTCACGACGATCCTGGAGAAGTCGCTGGGCGCCGTCGCGAAGGCCGGGCAATCCGACCTCGCGGCCGTGTACCTGTATGCGCAGCGCATCGACACGCCTGGGCTCGGTTTCATGGACACCCCTGGGTACGACCCGGTCTCGGTCACCGGTCTCATCGCCGGCGGCGCGACGGTCATCTGCTTCACGACCGGGCGCGGCTCCGTTCTCGGCGGAAAGCCGAGCCCGTCGATCAAGCTCGCGACGAACACGGAGCTCTTCAACCGTCAGCGCGAGGACATCGACATCAATTGCGGCGGAATCGTCGGCGGCACGCACTCGATCGAGGATGTCGGCCAGGAGATCTTCGAGCGGATCCTCCGCGTCGCCTCCGGCGAGATGTCGGTGAGCGAGGACCTCGACCTGGGGCAGGACGAGTTCGTGCCGTGGCAGCTCGGGTCGGTGACGTGACGGTCTCGGCGGTGTGACGGTCTCGGCGGCGTCAGAGGGTCTCGGCGGCGTCAGAGGGTCTCGGGGCCGAAAGGAGAGTCCAGCGATTCGGTGAGCTCGGCCAGCATCGCCTCGATCTGCGGCTCGACGTGCTGTGAGATGGCGGCCTGGATCTGCAACCGGTGCCGCAGCAGGAAGCCGCAGATCTCGCGCCCGACCAGGTTCGCGTACTCGTCGGCCAGGGCGACCTCCTGACGCAGCGCCGCCTTCGCCTCGTCGCTCAGCGGCGGCAACGGCGGCAGCTCCTCCGCTGCATCGTCGGCGAGACCCGC
The DNA here is from genome assembly GCF_047607465.1 of Microbacterium sp. GTDB lineage: Bacteria > Actinomycetota > Actinomycetes > Actinomycetales > Microbacteriaceae > Microbacterium. The sequence continues at coordinate 6,968 of NZ_JASGCY010000046.1, forward strand.
GATCGTGAAGAGGAACGGCGCCCCCGGCACGGGATCGGGGTCCAGCGGCAGGCCGTCGAACTCCGGGTCGAGGTTCTCGCTCGGGCGATAGCTGCGCGAGCGGTTGCGGGTCGCCTGCTGATCGAGCTCGCTCTGCAGCATCGGCAGGTTCTTCGCCGTGTACTCGGCGACCGCCGCATCGACGATCGCCTTGATGCGCGTCGACAGGCCGTGCTGGACGCCGTGCGGGGTGTTCGAGGCGATGCCCGCCGCCGACAGGATGGGAGAGCCGAAGCAGCGCCGGCAGGGCGCGAAGCGACCGCGGTGGGTGGCCGGCTCCCAGCGCGGCACCCAACGCAGCCAGGCCTCGACGGCCTGAGCGACCTGCGTCTCCAGAGAGCGCTCCACCCCTCAAGCGTACGGCGCGCCCGGCGCGTCGCCGGCTATTCCGCGTCGTGTTCCTCCCACGGCCACCGCGGATGCTGCGCCCTGGTGCGCCGCAGCGCCACGGCACCCCACGACGCCACGACCGCCGCGAGCACGATCACCGCACTCGCCCCCTTGCGCACGAGATCGCCGACGACGACCGTCGCGATCACCGCGTCGCCCGTGCCGACCGTCACCGCCGCCCACACCGCCGCCAGATGCGCGAGACCGGTCGTCAGCGCGATCGTCACCACCGGCAGGTAGGACGGATGCCGTGCACGCACCACCGCGCGCAGCGACAGGGCGAACACGGCGACCGCGACCAGCATCCCCGCCGCCCCCGGCGCCTGGCCGAGATCGGGCACCGCGATGATGTCGGCATCCGTAGAGAAGCTCAACGCACCGAGCCCGAACACCGCGAGGGCGAAGAAGCCGATCGTGGCCAGCACGAGCGCCAGAGATGCCGAGACCCTCGCAGCCTGAGGCTCGCGGGGGTCCGGCGTGGTCATGTCGTCACTCAGCGGGCGAGGGTCGGCCCCGCGTCGAGGGTGCGCTCGTACTCGCGCTGCGCCTCGGCGTTGATCTCGTTCTTGCGAGCGCCTCTGCGGGCGACCCACGCGCCGAACCAGATGGTGAGCTCGCGTCCGAACACGAAGGCGGCGATCGCGAGCGGCGCCAGCAGCTGGCCGTTCACGAATTCGACGCCTTCGGAGGCGGTGAGGCTCCAGAACGGGGCGGCGAGCAGCTGCCCGAGGATGTGCCCGCCGTAGGCGATGAAGCCGACGAAGATGCCGAGGATCACCCAACGACCCCAAGGTCCGCGGTTGATGACCGCGCCCAGCAGCCAGAACCCGAGGAAGAAGATCACGACAGGGGTCCAGAAGCCGACCGTCGTCAGCGGAGCGAGGGCGGCGTCGGCGATGTTCTCGCCGGTGACGTCGCCGACGAGGGCGCCGAGGCCCAGGATCGTACCGAGGTACAGGATCGCGAACGACAGCGTGGCGAGCAGGCCGATGACGCCTGCGGTGCCGCGGTTGCCGCGGTCGCGGGGCGGCTCGGGGGCCTGCACGAAGATCGGCTGCTGCTGCTGGAGCGGGGCGACCACGGGGGGCGGGGCGAGCACCGGATCGGGGCTCGTCGTCACGGGCTCGACGACCAGGGCGTCGGCCACGGTGGGGTCGGCCACGGTGGCGACGGGCTCGGAGGGGACGATGCGGGTCTCGGTGTCGTCGCCCGCGCTCTCGTGCACCGCGTTCAGCGCGGGCGTCGAGAACGTGCCGGGGTGGTCGCGCTCGGCCGCTTCGAAAGCCGCGAGGTCGGAGTCGACGGCATCCGTCTCCGTGCGCTCGTCGCTGTCGCCGCCGACGGCCGCGCTCGCCGCCGCGGCCGCGTCGAGACCGGCGTTCGCGCTGTCTACGACGTCGTTCACGTCGTGCGGCTGCTCGGACTGCGAAACCTCGGGGTCACTCATGGGGTGCACCTCTCATCGGATGTGATCACTACGAGGCTACCGCCGCGTGTTCGCGCGGCGGCGGAGGCGTGCCGTCGTGTCGGAGAGCGGATGCCGCGTCACTGCCCCATGTTGCGAAGCCCGTCTCCCACGAACTGCGCCATGACCGGCACGAGGGGCAGCGTGAACCACACCAGGGCGGCGATGACGCCCACGCACAGCACCCCGGCGATCCAGCTGATCGCGCGGTTGCGTCCCCCGACCTGTGCGCTCATGCCGCTCACGCTACCCCCCTCGCGTCATCCTCGTCGGAACCACACACCCCCTTCCCCCCATCTCCCCCTCCCCCAACCCTTCGCGCCGAGAAACCGCTTGCCGCCCGAGACACCACGTGTGCAGTGGTGTCTCACGACAGAAGTGGTTTCTCACTTTGTCTACCCAGCCAACTCAGGGCGAGAAACCACTTGCCGCACCAGACACCACTGGAGAGGGGATGTTTCGGGACGGAAGTGGTTTCTCGGCGAGGAGACGGGGGCGGGGGCAGGGGACGGGGGCGGGGGCGGGGGCAGGGGGCGTGGCGGGGGTGGGGGGTCAGCGACGACGCATCCGCCAGAGGAGCCAGAGACCGGATGCCGGAATGAGCAGGAACGCGACGAGGAACAGCACATGGTGCACGCCGAAGGTCGGAACCAGCGGGTTGACCGGATCGGATCCCGCATCGTCACCCATCACACGCGACAGCACGAAGGAGAGCAGAGCCGACAGCGCGATCACGACGAACGGGCCGATGATGGCGACGAGTTTCTCGCCGCGCCTCCACACGGTGCTCAGGAGCACGAGCGCGATGCCGACCACCCAGCCGACGGCCGGCACGACGAAGCCGCCGAAGCCGAGCACGAGCGCCGCCGCGATCGCGAATCCGCGCGACGAGGTCACGGAGGGCTGCGGCACGGCGGCGGCGGATGCCGGAGCGATCGTCGAGACCCGCGCAACGGTGGCGGATGCCGACGCAGAACCGGATACCGGCGCGGAGGCAGCGCCCGGAGCATCCGCAGCCGACCGCCCAGACCCGGACGCTGCGAACGGAACCGTCGGCGCAGGTGTCTGCACGGAATCCGCGACAGGTGCAGCGGGGCCGCCGGGCCCGGCGTCGTCCCCTCCGGCGTCGGCGGCGGCGCGGGCGATCGCCGCGGGGTCTCCGAGTTGCGCTATCCGCGCCGAGACGGCGTCCGCGTCGATGCCGGTGAGTTCTTCGGCGATCCCCGCCCGCAGGTCGCCGGCGACGCCGTAGGGCAGCGCGCCCATCGCGTCGTCGAGCCGTGCGAGGTAGTCCTCGCGCAGACGTGCGGCTTCAGCATCCGTCATGTTCGTCCCTCTCCGATCAGTGCGGTGACCGTGCGCGCGAAAGGCGCCCACTGCGCGCGGAACCGGTCGAGCTGCGCGCGCCCTTCGGCGGTCAGCCGGTAGTACTTACGCACGGGTCCAGAGCCGGACGGCTGGTCGAAGGTCACGACCCAGCCGTTGTCGCGCAGGCGTCCCAGCAGCGGATACAGCGTGCCGATGCTGGCGATGAGGTTCGCTTCGACGAGCGCCTCGGACAGCTCCCACCCGTACTTGGGCTCGTCGGCGAGCAGCCCGAGCACGCAGTACTCGACCACGCCCTTGCGCAACTGCGCGCCGGCATCCGCTGTCATGCATGACAAGGTACCAGCTCGCGCTCGCGCCCGCCACGAGGGTCTGCGTGTCGATGCCGACGGGCTCGACGCTCGCGATGACGCCCTGATGGATCAGCGCTGTCGGTAGACTCTCCGCATGGCTGACAGTTCCTTTGACATCGTCTCGAAAGTCGATCACCAGGAGGCGCAGAACGCTCTCAACCAGGCCCACAAGGAGATCGAGCAGCGCTACGACTTCAAGGGCACCGGTGCGTCTATCGAGTGGAGCGGCGAGCAGGTGCTCATCAAGGCGAACTCAGAAGAGCGCGCCAAGGCCGTCCTCGACGTGTTCCAGTCGAAGCTCATCAAGCGGGGCATCTCGCTGAAGAGTTTGGACTCAGGCGAGCCCTTCGCCAGCGGCAAGGAGTTCCGCATCGTCTCAAGCCTGAAAGACGGAATCTCCTCGGAGAATGCGAAGAAGATTAGCAAGATCATCCGCGATGACGGCCCGAAGGGCGTGAAGAGCCAGATCCAGGGCGACGAGTTGCGCGTGCAGTCCAAGAGCCGCGACGATCTGCAGGCCGTGATCGCTCTCCTCAAGGGCAGCGACCTCGACGTCGACCTGCAGTTCGTCAACTACCGGTAGTTGTTGCACACCCTCCCACACGGTGTCACCAGCGAAGACGGGTCTCGGGACGACTGCACCGCGGTACGCAACTGATGCTCACCGAAGGATCCAGGCCTGGCAAGGGTGAGCTGTATATTCCCACTGGATCGCCGCCGCTCCAATTGCAGTGGAAGCGTTGCCAATCTCGAGACGCTTCCCGCTGACCCGATTGCTGATCGCGAAACCGCCCCCAGGGAAGGGAACGATCACCCATTCGTGATCGAGAGTGCCGTTGTCGCTCCATTGCAGGGTGCGCGCGCCGTTGTCACGTGACTTGCCGGTGACGCCCAGGACGAGACCGCTGTTGCGATTCCGGATCAGCCAATAGCCGTCTGATTGACGCTCGAAGGTCCAACTGTGGTCGGGGGTTCCGTTATCGGTCCATTGCAGCCCGCCCGCTCCGACGTTCTTGCCGCCACCTTCGACGCCGAGGACGAGGCCGCTGCTGCGGTTTGCGACAGTGTAAGTCGCGCCGGAGGTGATGGAGGAGCCAAGGTCGACAGCCCCGTACGTGACAGTGTTGTTCCCGCCGAGGCTCCCCGCGTTCATGACGAATACCGTGCGGCCGTCCGGCATAGCCGTGAGCGATCGTGAGTACCCTGCGCTCACTTGTATCGGCACGCGGGTCCACGTGTTCTTGGCGCCGCCGCTGGTATTGAGGAACAGGTCGGAGGAGCTGCTCGCCGACACGACGATCGTGCCCTGCGGCCCACCCGACGGAATCCAGGTTACGTACGGAGAGCCCGTCGGCACGATGCCGTCGGTCGTGCGCAGCACTTGGGTGCTCTTGTTGCCCCAGCTTTCGATGTCAGTTGAGAATTTGTAGTAGACAGAGAAGTATCCCTCCGCAGCCCCGCCGTTCTCGTAGGTCATCATGTACCGCCCGTCGGGCAGCTTGGTAATGACGGGCATGCCAGGGCGGTCGGAGTAGCGCGAATTGGTGACGTCGTTGACAACCGCTCCCCACGTTGTGAGATCGCTAGTCGTCTGGTGAACGATCTTCTGCCCGTAGGCGGGGTCTCGCTGGTCGGAGTAGAACGCGCTCAGTTTTCCGTTGGCGAAGACGAAGAAGGGTTCCCACACCGGAGTCTCACCGTTGTTCGGCAAGGCGACCCCGCCCCGCGCGATACTGCTGACAAAACTCCAGGTGTACCCGCCGTCCGTGCTGGCGTACACGTCGAGCTTCGTCTCCGAGAGATCGTTCGGGATGGAGTTTCCCGCGGCGATGATCGTGCCGGCAGGATAGTTTCCGATAGCACTCGGCAACTGGAAGAGCTGAGGCTGGTAGCGAAGACCCCATCCATTGACCGTGTCACGCACGCTCGAGATCCGAGTCCACGTGCGGCCCTTGTCGGTGCTGCGGAAAATGGGCAGCACTGGTGTGCCGTTGGTGTACTGCTCGAAGCTGGCGAGCATGGTGCCGTTCTGCAGCGTGATCGCCCGGGGATACAGCACCTTCGGCGTAGGAGCGGCGGCAGGCGGCGTGTACATCGTCGATACGCCGAAGGTCTCGGCGACGGCGGCCGGGGCGCTCATGCCACCGAGCACTACCGCGACTACGGCGACAGCAGATCCGATTCTTGCAATAACCCGGCGCAGCGTGCGGGGCGGCCGGGCGGGCGGGTCAGCAGAAAAGGTCATAATCACTCCATTGTGACTCGAATTTCTACATCGTAGTAGACGACGATGTCGAAGAACGTAGCGCGGATGCCGACTCGGCGTCAATGCCTCGACACGAGGAGCACTGCCGTCTCAGGTTGTCAGAGCGTTGTCCGCGTTGACGGAAGATTCCCGAACCGCCAGCTCGAACGCGGATTGCACATGATGTGGCGCGCAGTCGTCTCCGACGATACGGCGCTCCAGGATCGAGAGCGCAGTTTCGGCGATCTCGACAACGCCGGGGTCCACGGCAGTGAGTGCGGGAAGGCTGTACCGCGATTCCTCGAGGTTGTCGAATCCGACCACGGCAACATCTTCTGGAATCGTGAAGCCGCGTCGCTGTAGCGAACGCATCGCACCGAGGGCGAGCATGTCGTTGAGGCCGAAGACGGCATCGATGAGAACTCCGCTGTCGAGGAGGGCATCCATCGTCGCCGTCCCGTCGCTTCGATGCCAACGCTTGACATAGCCGATGAGGCGCTCGTCGATGTCGACACCAGCCTCGCGATGAGCCTGTCGGTAGCCTTCCAGCCGAAGGCCGGCGGATCCGACGACCTCGTCCTCGTGGGCGCCGATCACTGCGATGCGGCGCCGTCCTTGCGAGAGGAGGTGGTGCGTCATCGCCCTAGCCGCTTCGACATTCGGCATCGTGACGTGGTCGGTCGGCGGGTTGAGAACGTGATCGCCCAACAAAACCGTCGGGACCCTCCCTGCGAGCAGGGGTCCATCCTCATCACACAGTGCGAGGGCGTTCAAGAGCAGTCCGTCGTAGGTTGCCGAGTGCTGTCCGTGCAGAACATCCAACTCACGCTGTCTCTCGCCCTTGGTGAGACTGATGGCGACCGTCAACCCCCGCCGCTCCGCGGCCACCGTGACCGCGTCCGCAAGCTCGGCGAAGTAGGCGTTGCGAAGATCGGGCAGAGCAAGGCCAATGACGCGGCTGCGGCCGGAACGCAGACTGCGCGCTGACTGATTGGGCACGTACGCCAGCCGTTCAACGGCGTCGAGCACTCGCTGCCGAGTGTCGGGCTTCATGAAAGGGTAACCGTTGAGTGCGTTCGATACGGTCTTGGCAGAGACGTTCGCCGCCTTCGCGACGTCTTTCATCGTCACCGCCATCGCGCACTCCATCGGTCGAGTTCCCTATTGACAAGACTGTAGTCGCTCATGCAGACTCGCGTCTACATCGTTATCTTCATCGATGTAGACGCGCTCAGAGCGTCAGTGTCGAAGGCGACCATCCCGTGGGCAGATGCATTCGACGACGCCCGTCCTGCGCAACAGCACCTGACAGCAGTTCGAGAGGAAAACCAGACAATGAAGTCCACAACGATCCGCCGATGCACCGGTGTCGTCCTGAGCCTCGCGGTAGGCGTGAGCATGTTCACAGCCTGTTCCGGCAACACCAGCGGTGGCGACACCAGCGCCGCACCGGAAGGTGGCAGCTGCACCAACACCATTGTCAACGCCGACGCCCCGCAGGTGTCGGTATGGGCCTGGTATCCCGCGTTCGAGGAGGTCGTCGATGAGTTCAACAGCACTCACGACGACGTGCAGGTGTGCTGGACGAACGCAGGCCAGGGGCAGGAGGAGTACACGCGTTTCTCCACTGCAGTCGAAGCCGGCTCCGGTGCCCCGGATGTGGTCATGCTGGAAACCGACCAGATCAACAGCTTCGCGCTACGTGAAGCTCTCGTTGATCTGAACGAGTTCGGCGCTGCCGACGTGAAGGAGAACTACACTGACGGTGCGTGGGCAGACGTCAGCGCCGGTGATGGCGTCTACGCGATTCCGGTCGACGGCGGCCCGATGGGCCTCCTTTACCGCAAGGACATCCTCGACAAGTACGGCATCGCGGTCCCGACCACGTGGGACGAGTTCGCCCTCGCCGCACAGCAGCTGAAGGATGCAGGTGCACCGGGAGTTCTTACGAACTTCCCGACCAACCGCGATGGCGCCGCATTCGTGCAGGCACTGCTGAACCAGGCCGGAGTCGAGCCCTTCGAGTACGACCTCGGCCAGAGCCCGACCGAGCTCGGCGTCGACATCGACAACGCCGCCGAGGTGAAGGTTCTCAGCTACTGGTCCGACCTCGTCTCCAAGGGCCTCGTCGCCAATGACGACGCGTTCACGCCGGACGCCAACACCAAGCTCGTGGACGGCACATACGCAATCTACCTCGCCGCGGCATGGGGTCCCGGTTACCTGCAGGGGCTGCAGGGCGGCTCCAGTGACGCCGAGTGGCGCGCGGCACCGCTTCCCCAGTGGGACGCGGCTGCGCCCAAGCAGGTCAACTGGGGAGGGTCCGCCTTCGCCGTGACCACGCAGGCGCGCGATCAAGCCCTCGCTGCTGAGGTCGCGAAGGGGATCTTTGGCACCGAGGAGGCATGGAAGATCGGCATCGAAAAGGGCGCCCTCTTCCCGCTGTGGAAGCCCATCCTGGAGTCGGACTACTTCACCAACCTGGAGTACCCATTCTTCGGCGGTCAGCAGATCAACAAAGAGGTTTTCCTCGACGCCGCCGCCGGCTACGAGGGCTTCACGTACAGCCCTATCCAGAACTACTTCTACGACCAGCAGAGCACCCAGGCCGCTGCGATGGCGCGCGGTGAGGTCACCCCTGAGGAAGCCGCGACGAACATTCAGGATGCCGTCGCGTCCTACGCCACCGAGCAGGGCTTCGACCTGAAGTAACGGCGGGAGGCGGGTGGGCCGACCTGGTCGCCCACCCGCCTCCGACCCCGAAGGAGTTGTCATGACGAACGTGGGCGTTCCCGCTTCCACGCCAATCGCGCCTGGCCGCACGCCTCGACGATCCAACGCGCATCAGCGCCGCCAGCGATGGGGCTGGGTGTTCACCGCACCGTTCGCGACGGTCTTCGCGCTGATGCTCATCGTGCCCCTCGCGTACGCCTTCTGGCTGAGCCTGCACACGAAAACTCTCGCGTTCGGAACGAAGTTCACTGGCCTCGATAATTACGTCAAGGCGTTCAGCGACCCGGACTTCCTCGACGGAGTCTGGTTGGTAACGCGGTTCTCTCTCGTGCTAATCCCCCTGCAGATGCTCGTCTCACTCGTCGCCGCACTGGTTTTGGACGCCCTGAGCACGCGATTCGCGGCCTTCGCGCGTCTGATGATCTTCGTACCATACGCGATTCCCGTGGTGATCGGGGCGCTCATGTGGGGCTTTCTGTACAGCCCGCAATTCGGGCCCGGCGCACAGATATTCGGGCTGTTCGGCGCCGAGAGTCCGGCCTTCCTCGCACCGGAGAACATCTTCGGCAGCCTGGTCAACATCGTCACTTGGCAGTGGGCCGGGTACTACATGATCATTCTGTTCTCCGCCCTGCGCGGCATCGATCCCACGCTCTACGAGGCGGCTCGTCTTGACGGAGCCAACGCCTGGCAGACGGCGCTGCGCATCAAGATCCCCCTCATCTCCTCATCCCTCGTGGTGATCCTCGTGTTCGCTCTCATTGGGACGCTCCAGTTCTTCACGGAGCCGCAGATTCTTCGCGCCGTGGCGTCCGGAGCCATTCCCGCCAACTACACACCGAATATCTACGCGTATTCGTTGGCGTTCTCGTACTCGCAGTTCAACTACGCCTCGGCGATCTCATTCGCGCTCGGTTTGATCGTGTTCCTGTTCTCGTACGTCTTCCTGTTCCTCACCCGTAAGCGCAACGGAGTCTTCTGATGGCCAGCATGTTCGACAAGGTCCCCGCTGGCAGCCGCGGCAGCTCGTCGGCGGCTCCCGGTCGCACCGCAGCGTCGGTCGCCGACCGCCGCGCTCCCGGTTCGCACCGTTCGTCCGCGACGCTGACGCACCTGTTCCTACTCGCAATGGTCGTCTACTTCGTCACACCGCTGTGGTGGCTCATCATCGCGAGCACGAAATCCGAAGCCGGTCTCTTCGGAGGCACCGGGGGCCCGCTCTGGTTCGACCGGGACTTCGCCCTCTTCGCGAATCTCGCGGAGCTGTTCACGGCCGAGAACGGCCTTTACCTAACGTGGCTGCGCAATTCGTTTCTGTATGCTCTCTCCGGCGGTATCGGCTCAACGATTCTCGCCGTGCTGGCGGGGTACGGACTAGCGATCTATCAGTTCCGCGGGAGCCGGGTCTTCTTCGCCGTTCTCCTCGGCGCCGTCATGGTGCCTCTCACTGCGCTCGTCATCCCCACTTTCGTCTTGCTGAGCGAACTGAATCTGACCAACACCATCTGGGCGGTCATCCTCCCGAGCCTGCTGAACCCGTTTGGGGTGTATCTGATGCGCGTCTACGCGCAGGAGGTTGTTCCCACAGAGCTCCTCGAAGCAGGTCGCATGGATGGGGCCGGTGAGCTCCGCTTGTTCTTCCAAGTGGCGCTGCCGCTGCTTCGCCCGGCGCTCGTGACGGTGCTCCTCTTGTCCGTCGTCGCGACCTGGAACAACTACTTCCTGCCGCTCGTCATGGTCAACGACCCGCAGCTGCTGCCTGTGACGGTGGGTCTCGGCCAATGGCTGAGCATTTCTCGGCAAGGTGCCGCTGAGGCGCAGGTGTGGAACCTCGTCGTCACCGGCGCACTGGTCTCGATCGTGCCGTTGGTGATCTCATTCCTCGCCCTGCAGCGCTACTGGCGCGGCGGCCTCGCGCTGGGGAGCCTCAAGTAGTCTTCAGTGCACCCCGCCCGGTTGTTCGCGCCGGCGGGACCGAGCAGCTGGCTCTGCACATGCACGGGCTCTGACGGGCGTGTCAGCGCAGCGCGCTGATCGCGGACTCGCAGCGCTCCGCCATGACGTCGACGCTGAAGCCGTCAGCCCCATGCGTCGCAGCGCGGCGAGGAAGCCCCCGCATGATCGGGCGCAGTCGCTCGAGATAGTCAACGACGGCAGGCGGTTTCACACCGAACAGGCTGAGCGCGTCGGCCGTGAGAAACGCGTCAAGCCCGAGGCGGCGCTCACCGAACAACCCGAGTTGGTGCACATCGCCCTCCCCCGATGGCTCGGGATTGACATCGAACGCAGGCGACAAGGTCCACGATGCTCCCCGTCGCAGAAACCCGTGGTTGCGTAGATGATCGTCGACGTTCCCGACGAGCACGCCGAACACCGCGCGTCGCCACAGCTCACCGGCATCAGCACCGGAGATCCGGGCGAAATCGACGACGTCCATCCAGTCTCCGCCCGCGCCGTCCTCGGCTTCCAAGGCCGTCAACGCGGAGATGTACGGGATCCGCCTACCACCGGCCGCGCGATCGAACCGTCGCAGGAGAAGCAGTGTGCGCCGGCTCCCATCCAGCGTCACCGATGCCGTCCGGTGCTCCGGGATGGAGATGCCTGCCTCTTCCATCGCATCGAGCATCGCCGCTTCCCACGCCATGACGTTCCAAGCGTCGCCGACAGGCTTCGGAAACTTCGCCAGCCACAGCTCCGCCCCGATCCGCACGTTGGCCTTCGGCCGTGCACCACCCAGCGACCCAGTGGCTCTGAAGAGGCGACGAACCGCGACGGGGTCGATGTCCGCTTCGCCGCGCTCGACCTGATCGGCGACCCTGAGCAGATCGGCGAGGTCCGTCTCCGCGGGCACGCCATCTCCGTCGGCGACAGCGAGGCCATCCGACCAGAATCGAGTGGCTCCTTGGCGACCCTCATCATTGACGCCGAGCATGAGCGTGAGCTCATCGAGCTTGCGACCCGCCGCACGGATCTGCACCTTGCGGCCCCATGTGTCCGGCGCGGAATCGCTGAACGGGTTGTTCGGCCGCAGCGGCTGCGGCCCGGCGAACAAGCCCAGCGCGGGGGCGAGCGCGAAAGCCGCGCGGGAGCGCAGATAGCCGGAGTCGTACTCGAAAGAACCTGCAGCCCGGCTGCGATAGATCCTGCCGGCGAGAACCTCCTGCCCGCCGACGACCGTCGTCACCTCGTACACGTCAGCCATCACGGCGCACTCGCACACGCTCTGGGAGCTTCTCATCGAGCATCATCCGCCCGCGCTCCGTGTTGAAGGGATCGGATGCCGCCACCACGGCATCCATGAGGCCCAGCACGCGCATCACCCGCAGCGTGATCTCAAGGGAAGCGCCGTCGCCGTTCTCGAGCTTGCTGATGGTGGGCGGCGTCGTGCCCGCGCGTTCCGCGACCATCTTCGCCGTGAGTCCCAGCAGTTTGCGCTGGTTCACGAGGTTCTGTCCGATCGCACGCATCGAGCGCTTCACAGAAACGGGAGTCATCGACATCGAACCATATTACAACGCGGAATATTTATCTAAAATGGATTTAGAACAACTATCCTTTATTCTAAATGCCCGCCGCCCAGCCCCGCACCCAGCGGTCGAGCCGGGTGTAGGCGTCTTCGCGCGCCTCGTGCCGTGAGAGGAAGACGTCGTGCAGCGCACCATCGATCCGCTCGATGGTCACGCTCGCGCCGAGCTTCAACGACGCCCGCGCGATGTCGTCGACGACGAGCACGCTGTCGGCCGCGGTGAGATCCTCCGACCATCGCGTCGGCGTCGCCGACCGCGACGACAGGAGCACGCACACCGGTGCGTCGATGCGCAGCCCCGCCGCGACCTGGGCGTGACCGGCGAGAATCGCGTGGAACCAGCCCGCATGCACCGCGTTCGACTGCGCCGGACGCCACTCGAGGTTCACCTCGACGGGGTCCTCCGGGTCGGCGACCTCCTGCTGCGCCCGGGTGTAGAAGCCGAGATCGATCTGAGGCGCGGCCTCCAGCGGCGCCCGCCGCGCCCGGTACTCGGCGACCGGCGCGAGCAGCGGGCGCGCCAGGGCGACCTGGAGCTCCAGCCACGGACTGTTGAGGATGACGGCATCCGCCACCCCCGGATGCCGCGACGCCCACAGGCTCAGCGTGAGACCGCCGGTGGAGTGCCCGAACAGCACGAGACGACGAGCGGATGCCGCGCCCTCCGCGCCGCGTCCCATCGCCTCGAGCGCCGCCGCGATGTCCTCGTCATAGGTGGCGAGATCGTTGATGTACCCGGGTGTCTGCCCCGGTCTGAGGCTCCGGCCGTACTTGCGCAGATCGAGCGCGTGGAACCGGGCGCCCCTGGCCGTCCAGAACCGCGCCAGACGCTTCTGGAAGAAGTAGTCCGACCAGCCATGCACGTACAGCACATCGACGTCGTCGAGCGGGCGCTGCGGCGCCAACGGGTTCCGCAGGCGTCCGATCGGCCGCTCCCACCACCGCGGCGGCCTCGGCAGCGCGCGCACGAGGGTGGCGACGACCGGGCCCTCCTGATCCTCGCCGAGCTCCAGCGTCAGTTGGGTGAACTCGTCGCCGAGGACGTCGGGGATCCAGTCGGGCATGCCGCTACTCGCCGCGCGAGACCCGCACCATCTCTTCACGCGGGACGACCTTGATGCGGGCGCGATCCTGCGCCGAGCCGAGGGCGATCTCGTGCTCGTCGAGGCGGTGCCAGCCCTCGAGGTCCGTCCAGCGCACCCCGCGCTCGGCGAGTAGCGCGGGGATCGCGTCTTCGGACGGATCCTCAGGGTGCCACCACGAGCCCTGATCGTTGATGAGGTGTCGAACGGTCTCCATGGCGTCGGACTTCGTGTGGCCGATGAGACCGACAGGCCCGCGCTTGATCCAGCCGGTGGCGTACACGCCGGGGACGTGCTCGTTGGAGTCCTTGGCGAGCACCTGGCCCTCGCGGTTGGGGATCACGCCGTGCTTCTCATCGAAGGGCACACCCGGCAGCGGCGAGCCGAAGTAGCCGACAGCGCGGTAGAGCGCCTGCAGCGGGATCTCGCGCAGCTCTCCCGTGCCCACAGCACCGCCCTGGCCGTCGGGCTTCGTGCGCTCGTAGACGAGAGCGGCGACACGCCCGTCATCGTCGGTGCGGACCTCGACCGGGCGCGCCCAGAAGTGCAGGTGGAGTCGGCGGGATGCCGTGCCGCCTTCGTTGCTCGCGTCGCCTCTGGCGTCATTGACGGACGGGCGCTTGCGCCACGACTGCAGCACGCGGTCGATGACCATGACCTGCTTGTTGCTGGCGATGGCATCCTTCGACGCCTCGTCGTAGTCGAAGTCTTCGTCGTAGACGACCATGTCGACGTCGCGAAGCTCACCGAGCTCGCGCAGCTCCAGCGGGGTGAACTTCACCTGCGCTGGCCCCCGGCGCCCGAACACGTGCACGTCGGTGACCGGGCTCGCCTTCAGCCCCTCGTAGACGTTCTCCGGCACCTCGGTGACCAGCAGGTCCTCGGCGTGCTTCGCCAGCATCCGCGCCACGTCGAGGGCGACGTTTCCGTTGCCGAGCACGCCCACCGAGGCGGCGTCCAGCGGCCACTCGCGCGGCACGTCCGGGTGGCCGTCGAACCAGCTCACGTAGTCGGCAGCGCCGTAGGAGGCGAGCGCGTCGATGCCGGGGATGTCGAGGTCGGCGTCGCGGATCGCGCCGGTGGCGAAGATCACCGCGTTGTAGTGCTTCTTGAGATCGTCGAGCGTGATGTCCTCGCCGAAGCGGACGTTGCCGAAAATGCGGATGTCGCCGCGGTCGAGCACCTCGCGCAGCGCCGTGATGATGCCCTTGATGCGCGGGTGGTCGGGGGCGACGCCGTAGCGGACCAGACCGTACGGCGCCGGCAGCTGCTCGAACAGGTCGATGGAGACGTCGAAGGTGCGCTCGGCCTTCAGCAGGATGTCTGCGGCGTAGATGCCGGCGGGGCCCGCACCGACGATGGCGAGTCTGAGCTTGGTCATGAGGGTCCTTTCGTCGCACCGCGCGTGCGCTGCGGTGCGGGATCAGCGGGAGCGCTCGGCGAGGGACTCCGCGAAGCGGGTGAGCGCCTCGCGCACCGTGCCCTTGGGCAGCGGGGCGAGAGCATCGATCGCGTCACGGGTCCAGGCGAGGGCGAGGTCGAGGGTCTTCTGCGTCGAGGCGTGGTCGCGGAGCTGGGCGAGCGGACCGTCGAGGATCGAGGGGTCGGCGCCGTCGGCGATGCGGGCGACGCCCTCGTCGATGCGAGCGGCGAGGGCGGCGGATGCCGGATCGGCCTCGGCCTTCAGCAGGAGGTACGGCATGGTCGGAACGCCCGCCCGCAGATCGGTGCCTGGCACCTTGCCGGTGTCCTCCGGCTTCGACGACAGGTCGATCACATCGTCGAGCAGCTGGAAGGCGACGCCGATCTTCTCGCCGTACACGCGCATCGGCTCCTCGAACTCGGCCGGCGCGTGCGAGAAGATCACACCGGCCTGAGTGGCGGCGGCGATCAGCGAACCGGTCTTGTCGGCCAGCACCTGGATGTAGAACTCGATCGGGTCGTCACCCGGCTGAGCACCGAGCGTCTCGTGCATCTGGCCGAGGACGAGCCGCTCGAAGGTGTCGGCCTGCAGGCGGATCGCCCGGTCGCCGTGCCGCGACATGAGCAGGCTCGCACGCGAGAAGAGGATGTCGCCGGTGAGGATGGCGACGTTGTTTCCCCAGACCGTCTGCGCGGCGGGAACCCCGCGGCGGCGGTCGGCGCCGTCCATGACGTCGTCGTGGTAGAGCGAGCCGAGGTGGGTGATCTCCAGCGCCTTGGCGATGTCTATGACGGCATCCGTGTTGCCATCGCCGAGCTGCGCGGCGAGCAGCGTGAGCACAGGGCGGATGCGCTTGCCGCCGGCCTCGTAGAGGTAGCGGCTGGTCGCGTCGGCGAGTGGGTCGGCCACGCGGACGTCCTCGGCAAGCCCCGTCTCGACGCGCTCGAGGCCGTCTTCGATGGCGTGGGCGATGCGGCGCGCAGCAGGACCGATGAAGATGCGGTCACTGAAGCCGAGTCGGCTCGCCAGTCGCGAACCCGGGACGATGGGGCTCGAAGTCACGGTGTCCAGCCTACCTGGCGCTGTCATTCGGGCTTGCGGGCCCGATGCAGGGCGACGATGCCGAAGGACAGGTTGCGGTAGGCGACATCGGTCCAGCCGGCCTCGCGGATCCAGGCGGACAGCGTGCGCTGGTCGGGCCAGTCGCGGATCGACTCGTTCAGATAGTCGTAGGCGTCGCCGTTGGTACCAGCGATCCTGGCGACGCGCGGCAGCACCTGGGCGTTGTAGAACCGGTAGGCGCTGCGGAACAGGCCGTTCGGCGGGGTGGAGAACTCGTTGATCACCATCCGCCCACCGGGCTTGGTGACCCGCAGCAGCTCGCGCAGCGCCTTCTTCGGGTCGTTCACATTGCGCAGCGCGTACGACATGGTGACGGCGTCGAACTCGGCGTCCGTGAAGGGGAGGTCTGTGGCATCCGCCTGGACGAAGGACAGATTGCGCATGCCGCCGTGCCGGCGCTCGCCCTCGGCGAGCATGCCTGGCGAGAAGTCCGCCGCGACGACCTGCGCGCCGCTGCGGGCGAGGGAGGCGGACGACGAGGCGGTCCCCGCGCCGAGATCGAGGATGCGCTCCCCCGGCTTCGGGGCGACAGCGCGGGTCGTCGCGGCGCGCCAGAGCGCGTCGTTGCCGACGGTCATCGCGGTGTTCGTGCGGTCGTAGCCGCGGGCGACCTGGTCGAACATGCCGCTGACGCTGGCGGGGTCCTTGCCGAGGTCGGCGCGGTTGGGCTCGTGCGCGGTCATGCTTTCGAGTCTAGGCGGGAGGCCGAGGGCTTCGAGGCGGTCGAGCCAGACGTCGGCGGTGGCGTCGTCGAAGGGCGGGAGCTGCGCCCGCACCCGCCGTTCCAGATCGAGCGCGAGCGCTTCGAGGTGCGCCATGACGTCGGCGGGATAGCCGTACCGGGCGCTGTGCTCCGCCCACTCGTCGCGGTCGTCGACCCAGGTGCCGCGCTCGCCCTCGACGCGCACGACGTCGAGGTCCATGTCGACACCGGTCGCCCGGGGCTCGTCGGACGACCAGGCGAGATCCCAGGCCAGGTCGATGTAGATGCGCATGCCCTTGGGGTGGGCGCGGTTGACGGTGAGCGCGTAGTCGGTTCCGGTTCCGGTTCCGCTTCCGGTTCCGGTTCGGGGGACGAGGGTGACGTTCACGCTCCCGGTGACGAACTCGCGCCCCGGGCGGGCGCTGCGCCATCCGATGGGTTGCCCGACCCAGTCGCCCCACTCATCGGCTCCGAGGTAGACGCACTCGTGCCGCCAGTGCGCAGACCCGTCCCACTTGCGCCACTGGAAGATCATGAACTCGCCGGGGGCCGGTCGCGCATCCGTCATCCCGCCAGCCTATGCCGGACGCCCCCTCTCCCCTCTCCCCTCCCCCTTCCCCCCTCCGCCGAGAAACCATTTTCGGCTTGAGACACCACCCAGCCAGGGGTGTCTCGGGCAGGAAGTGGTTTCTCACCGGAAGTAGGGTGGGAGGGTGAGCATGAGGCTGGTCGTCGAGACCCGCGAGATCGACCCCGTCGAGGATCTTCTGGCGTACGCCGACCCCGCCCGGCCCCTCGCCTGGCTGCGCCGCGGCGACGGCATCGTCGCGGCAGGCGACGAGGTGGTCACGACAATCCGCATTCCGGCAGGCACGGATGCCACACGCTCGGCGATCATCGCCACGGCCTGGCGCAAACTGGCGCAGGATGCCGCGATCGACGACGCCCTGCAGCTCCCAGGCACCGGACTCGTCGGCTTCGGAGCGCTGACCTTCGACGAGGACTCCGCGGCCGACAGCGTGCTCGTCATCCCCTCCACCATCATCGGCCGCCACCGCGGACGCAGCTGGCTCACCAGCATCCGCTCTGCCGATTCCGCCGCCATCGCGGATCCGCCGACGGCGAGCGCGTACGGACCGCACTGGGCGGGCACTCTCGGCCCCGGCGCGCAGAGTCCGCAGCGCTACCAGGACTCGGTGCGCGGCGCGCTCGCCCGCATCGCCGACGGCGAGTTGAGCAAGATCGTGCTCGCGCGCGACCTCACCGGCAGCATCCCGGCTGGCTCCGACCTGCGCCGCCTCGTGCGCGCCCTGTCGACCGGCTACCCCGACACCTGGGCGTTCGCGGTCGACGGGCTCATCGGCGCGAGCCCCGAGACCCTGGTCACCGTCAAGGACCGCACCGTCACCGCCCGGGTGCTCGCCGGCACGATCGGACGAGGAGCGGATGCCGACGCCGACACCGCAGCGTCCGCCCATCTCGCCTCGAGCACGAAGGACCTCGACGAGCACGGATACGCCGTGCAGAGCGTGCTCGCCGCGCTCCGGCCGCACACGCGGGCGCTCGCAGCGAGCGAGCAGCCGTTCCTGCTGAAGCTGCCGAACCTCTTCCACCTCGCAACCGACGTCGAAGGCGAGCTCGCCGATGGCGAATCGGCGCTGGACCTCGTCGGCGCGCTGCATCCGACGGCGGCGGTCGCGGGCACGCCAACCCCCGCGGCAATCGCGGCGATCCGCGAGCTCGAGCCCTTCGACCGCGGCCGCTACGCGGGCCCCGTCGGCTGGGTCGACGCCGCAGGCAACGGCGAATGGGCGATCGCGCTGCGCTGCGCGCAGTTCGCGCCAGCCCGCGACGAGATCGCGGTCACCGCCTACGCCGGCGCGGGCATCGTCGCGGGTTCCGACCCGGAGTCGGAACTGCTGGAGACGCGGGTGAAGTTCCGACCGCTCGTCGACGCGCTGGCCTGAGAAGCGCGCTCGCCTGAGAGGGATCCGCGCTCAGGTCGCGGCGAGGCGGATCTTCTCGGCGTCGACGTCGAAGTCGGCCACGGGCCACTGCGGGTCGATGCCCTCGAGAGCCGCCAGCAGCAGCTCCTGCACGGCTAGGCGCGCATACCACTTGCGGTTCGCGGGGATCACGTGCCACGGTGCGGACGCGGTCGAAGTGCGCTCGAACACGGTCTGGTACGCGGCCATGTAGTCGTCCCACAGCATCCGCTCGTCGACGTCGCCCGGGTTGTACTTCCAGTGCTTGTCCGGGCGGTCGAGGCGCTCCATGAGCCGCGCCTTCTGCTCGTCGCGCGAGATGTGCAGCATGACCTTGACGATGCGGATGCCGGATGCCGTGGCGCGCGCCTCGAAATCGTTGATGGCCGCGTACCGCCGTTCGATCTCCTCTGGTGGCGCGAAACCCCGCACCCGTGCGATGAGCACGTCCTCGTAGTGCGACCGGTCGAAGACGCCGATGAACCCCGGCGCCGGAAGGCGCGGCTCGATGCGCCACAGGAAGTCGTGCGCGCGCTCCTCGGCGGTGGGCGCCTTGAACGCGGCGAGCACGATGCCTTGCGGGTCCACTCCCCCGACGACGTGCTTGACGATGCCGCCCTTGCCCGCGGAATCCATCGCCTGGAGCACGAGCAGCACCGCATCCTTCGCCTCGCCCGCACGGCTCTGCGCGTACAGGCGCTCCTGCAGCTCGCCGAGGGCGGCGAGCCCGGTGCGCAGATCGGCCTGCCCTTCGGCCTTGTCTCCGCGATAGCCGGGCGTCCCGTCGGGGTCGACGTCGGCGAGCCGGAATCCTTCGCCGACCTGAAGCCCGTGGGTCCACTGGTGCGCGTTCATCTGCCCATGATGCCAGTCAGCGCGCCAGCGGAACCTCGATCAGCTGACGGCGCGTCTGCGGGGTCGTCAGCACCTGATCGAGCGCGGCACGGGTCCTCACCCGATGGAACTCCCACCCGTATGCGCCGGCG
This sequence comes from Microbacterium sp., assembly GCF_047607465.1. GTDB lineage: Bacteria > Actinomycetota > Actinomycetes > Actinomycetales > Microbacteriaceae > Microbacterium. Next base: position 26,346 of record NZ_JASGCY010000046.1, read on the forward strand.
AGGTGCTCGAGATCGACGTCGTGCGGCGTGTAGAACGCGCGATCCAGATCGGATGCCGAAGCGGACGATGCCACCTCGAGACCGTCGAAGATCGTCCCCCCGCCGTCGTTGCCCACGATCACCTGCATGCGCGGCGGCGTCTCATCCGGCGGGAGCAGGAGCGCGCCGACGTCGTGCAGGAAGGCGAGGTCGCCCAGCAGCACCCGGGTGACCCCGTGCGCGCCCTCGGCCTGCGAGGCGATCGCAATGCCGGTGGCGGTGGCGACGGTGCCGTCGATGCCGGCCAGCCCCCGGTTCGCGTGCACGGGCACCTTCTTGCCGCCGAGCACCGCATCGGCGACGCGCACGAGGCGCGACGAGCCGAACACGAGCCGATCGTGCGGCCACGTCGCCCGCCACACCGCATCGACGAGCAGCTCGCGATCGAGCGGACGGCGCACGGCGTCCAGTTCGGCGCGCACCGCACCGCGGCGGGCGGCGAAGTCCGTCGAGGCGAGTGCGTCGGGGTCGGGGGCGGCTTCGCTGAGATCGACCGCGCGGGCAGCGGATGCCGTCATCCACGCGCCCAGCCAGGCACGCGCCTCGGCCGCGGCGCCGTCGGCCCCTGCAGCCGCGCCGACAGCGACGGATGCCGCCGCCGTCGTGCGCCCGTTGAGGTTCAACGCCTCGCCGCCGTGGCGCACGGCGATCACCTCGACATCGGCGCGACCCAGCAGCCGCGCAGCCTCGCGGCTGAGGGTCGGATGCCCGAACACCACGGCACGCTCGATGCGGCCGCCGAGTTCCGGCTCGTTCAGCAGCTCGCGGTAGCCGTGCACGAGACGACGGCCGAACCGCGCGCCGCTGACGATCTCGGCGATGAGCGGCCAGCCGCCGACGTGCGCGAGCTCTTCGGCGGCGGCACCGGCGTCCGCACCAGCGATCACGACCGTGCGGGGGCCGCGTTCGAGGACGACGGCGGCACCGCGCGCCTGCGTCGGAGCCGCCCCCGGTGTCACCTCGATCTCGGGCATCGCGCCAGACAGCGGCTCGCGGGTGGGAAGGTTGAGGTGCACGGGACCCGCCACTCCCGCGCGCTCGGACGCCGAGACCCCGCCTCCTCCGGCATCCGCCCCGCACGCCTGCGCGACCGCGGCGCCGGCGAGGCCGGACCAGTCGCCGTCGCCCGGCACCGGCGCGTCGATCGCCCACCGCACGAACGACCCGAACAGTCCTGGCTGATCCGTCGCCTGGTTCGCGCCGACGCCGCGCAGCTCTGGAGGACGGTCGGCGGTCAGCAGCAGTAGCGGCACGCCGGAGTGGAACGCCTCCATGACCGCTGGGAGCAGGTTCGCCACGGCCGTTCCCGAGGTGCACACGAGCGCGGTCGGCACCCCGGTCTCGCGGGAGAGACCGAGGGCGGTGAAACCGGCGACCCGCTCGTCGATGCGCACGTGCACCCGGAGGAGTCCTCGACCATGGAAGTGCACCGCGGCGAGCGCGAGCGCCTGGGAGCGGGACCCTGGGGAGAGCACGAGGTCGCGCACGCCGTGCCCGATGAGGTCGGCGAGGAGCGCGACTGCGGCATCGGTCGCGGGCGAAGCGGTCACGACCGCGAATCCGCCGCGTCGCCCTCGTCGTCGAGCCGCGCGAGCTCCGCCTCGAGCTCGGCGATCCGCGCGTCCTGCTCCTTCTTGTCGATGCTGCGGAGGAACTCGGGGTCGTCGTCTGGCGCGAAGGCGCGGGCCGGGCGCTCATCGGCCCTGCGGCGACCGAGCGTGAACCAGAGGATGCCGCCGATGACGGGGAGGAGGACGACGATCGCGATCCAGACCCCCTTGGGCACACCGCGATGCCGCGTCGCTGGCTGCACAGCGCAGTCGACGATGCTGAACACCCAGAACACGGCGGCCAGGAAGCCCCCGACGATCAACACTCTCGCCACGTCTTCAGTGTAGGCGCGTCTGGCGACCTGGAGACCGCGATCGGGAAGGGAGCGCGGGGCTAGGCTCCGACCGGCACGCGCCCTCCCGACACCCCGAGCAGATCGCGCAGCGTTGCGTCCTCCTCGTAGGAGGTGCGATAGGTGCCGCGCTCCTGCAGCAGCGGGATCACCCTGTCGGTGAACTCGTCGAGGCCGTGCGGGATGAGGTGCCCGACGATCGTGAAACCGTCGGTCGCCCGCTCCTGCACGTAGCGGTCGATCTCCGCCGCCACGTGGTCCGGGGTACCGACGAAGGTGTGGTTCGCGGTGAGCCGGATGACGAGCTCGCGGATGCTGAGCTTCTCGGTCTCGGCGATCTCGCGGAGCTTTGCGATGCGGCTGCGCACTGCGGCGTGCCGGTTCGCGAACCCCTGCGCGCTCTCCGGCCCCGTGTCCGGGTCGACGTCGGGCAGCGGGCCGTCGGGGTCATAACCGCTGAAATCGCGGTTCCACACCTGTTCGAGATAGGTGATCGCGGTCTCGGGCCGCACCTGCGCGAGCGCGATCTCGCGCGAGCGCTCGCGGGCCTCTTCGAGCGTGTCTCCGAGGACGAACGACACGGCGGGGAGGATCTTGAGGTCGTCTTCGGCGCGCCCTGCGGCCGCGAGGCGGCCCTTGACGTCGCGGTAGAACTCCTGCGCATCGGCGAACTCCGTGTGCAGCGAGAAGATCACGTCGGCGTGCGCCGTGGCGAAGTCGCGGCCGTCGGCGGAATCTCCCGCCTGCACGATGAGCGGCCGCCGCTGCGGCGAGGCCGGCACATCGAACACCGCGTCGATGTCGAACAGGTCGCTCGTGTGGGTCACGCGGGCGATCGCATCCTGCCGCAGGAACTCCCCCGTCTCCTGGTCGGCGACGATCGCGTCTTCTCGCCAGGAGCCCCACAGCCTCTTCGACAGCTCGGCGAACTCGCCGGCCCTGCGGTAGCGGTCGGCGTGGTCGAGGTAGCCGCCGCGGCGGAAGTTCGCGCCGTGGAAGGCGTCGGAGCTGGTGACGGCGTTCCAACCGGCCCGACCATTCGAGAGGTGGTCGAGCGTGCCCAGCTGCCTGGCCAGCTCGTAGGGTTCGTTGAAAGTCGTGCTCAGCGTGCCGACGAGCCCGATGTGCTCGGTCACCGCCGCCAGCGCCGCGAGGATCGACAGGGTGTTCGGCCGCCCCAGCACATCGAGGTCGTGGATGCGGCTTCGGTGCTCGCGCAGCCGCAGACCCTCGGCGAGGAACAGATAGTCGAACAGGCCGCGCTCGGCGCCCCGGGCGAAGTACTCGAAGGAGGAGAAGTCGATCTGGCTGCCCGCGGACGGATCGGTCCACACTGTCGTGTTGTTCACGCCGGGGAAGTGCGCGGCGAGATGGATCCGGCGGCTCATGCGAAGACCTCCTGGGCGGCGTAGCGGCTGGACGGGCGGGGAAGGCCGAGTCGCTCCCGCAGGGTGGGCGCGCCCTCGTCCTCGTGCAGAAGTCCCGCCGCGGCGAGGCGCGGCACGACCTGCCCGGCGACGGCGAGGAGGTCGGCAGGGAGCCGGGCGGGGCGCAGGCGGATGCCGTCGATGCCGGCCTCCGCGAGGGCGCGGATCTCCGCCACGACCTCATCGGCGGTGTCGGCGACCACCCGTGCGTCCGTCGCGATCGGCGATCTCTCCTCGAGCCGGTTCCAGGCCTCGGCGGCTTCGGCGGCGGTGTCTTCGACGAGCACCAGCAGATCGGCGAAGACCCGCAGCGGCTCGGGCTCCTGGCGCACCTCGTCCGCGGCGGCGGAGACCTCGGCGATGATCGCCGTCGCATCCGCCGCGTCACGCGGGGTGACGAAGACGACATCGGCATGCTCGGCGGCGAACCGGTAGGGCACGCTCTGGTGCGCGAGCGCGGTGATCAGCGGCTGGCCCTGCGGCGAGCGCGGCACGATGGACGCCCCGGTGATCGAGAAGAACTCCCCCTCGATGTCGACGTTGTGGATCCGCTCCCGGTCGAGGAAACGGCCGGTCTCGACGTCGCGGATGATGGCGTCGTCCTCCCAGGAGTCCGCGAGCCGGCGGATCGCGTCGACGACCTCGCCCGCCTCGCGGAACGCCGCCTCCCACGCGGGGTCATCCTCGACGCGGCCGGATGCCGGGAACCCGACGGGCCCGTCGGCGCGACGGCCGAAGTTCGCCCGCTCCGACACCGAGGAGCCGGCCACGATGCGGGCGCCGGCGCGACCGCGGCTGGCGTGGTCGAGGGTCTGCAGACCGGTGGCGAGGTGGAAGGGCTCGGGGTGCGTGGTGGTGACGGTCGGCACCAGACCGATCCGGCGGGTGAGCGGGGCGAGGAAGGAGGCGACGAGCACCGCGTCGAGGCGTCCCCGCACGCGGTCGCGGCGGGTCGCGGCATCCGTCTCTGCACTCGTGCCCTCGAGCGACAGCGCGTCCTCGAGGGTGACGAAGACGATGCCGGCGTCATCGGCGGCGCGCACGAGGTCGCGCCAGTAGGCGGGCGAGGTGAGCTCGCGCGGGCGCGCTGAGTCCTCGCGCCACGCGGCGGGATGCCAGCCGGCGCCCTCCAGCGCCACGGCGATGTGCACCTTCTCGGTCATCTGTCTTTCCTCTCGTTCACCGGGGCTCGTTCACCACGACCGAGGCCCCGCGACGGTGGAGTCCACCACCGGCAGCACCTCGGCCCGGAAGAGCTCGAGGCTGTCGATCCAGGCCTCACGGGTCCAGTGATCGGGGTGCCCCGGAATGGAGATCGCGCTGTAGCCGTAGGCCTCCTGGTAGGCGGCGAGCTTGTCGATCACCTGCTGCGGGCTGCCGACCAGTGCGGCGCTGCGGGCGAGGTAGTCCTCGAAGGAGTGGAACAGCACCGAGGAGTCGAAGTCGTTGTAGGTGTCGACCCGGCTCGCGAAGAACTTCTCGTAGACAGGACGGAACGCCTCGACGGCATCCTGCGATCGTTTCGTGACGAACAGGGTGAACCCAGCGCCGACGAGGGCGTCTGCGGGGTCTCGCCCTGCAGCGGCCCAGGCCGCACGGTAGTGCTCGACGAGCGGGCGGTAGCCGTCGACCGACTTCTGGAAGTTCGCCACCCAGATCGGGTCGCCGTACTCGGCGGCGAGCTCGACGGTCTGCGCGGAGGTCGAGGACCCGTGCCAGATGCGGACGTGCTCCTGCAGCGGGCTCGGATGCACGCGCGCGGCGCGCAGCGGGGTGCTGCGGATGCGCGGGGCGTCCGCCGGCGGTTCCCAGTCAACGGGCTCGCCCGACCAGATCGCGCGCAGCAGCCGGTAGTTCTCCCGCTGCACCTCCCCTGCGTCGTCGCGCTCGATGCCGAACAGCTCGGTCTGCTCCGGTCCGTTGCCCTTGCCGACGATGAGCTCCAGCCGTCCGCCGGAGAGCAGATCGAGGGTCGCGTAGTCCTCGGCGACGCGCACCGGATCGAGCACGGAGAGCAGCGTGACCCCGGTGAAGAGCTTGAGCGTCGTGGTGCGCGCGGCGATCGCCGAGAGGATGACGGGCGGGGAGCTGGACACGAAGGGCGCGTGATGGCGCTCGCCCACGGCGTACCCGTCGAAGCCCAGCTGCTCGAACAGCACGGCGTTGTCGACCACGCCGTCCAGGCGCTCCTTCGCCGTCGCCGTCGTGCCGTCGGCGCGAGGGGTGTTCGCGATGATGTCGAGACCGATGACCCTGACCATGCCCTCAGCCTCAGCCCGCGAGCACACGGTCGGCGGCGGGGGTGCGCACGAAGAGGAACGTGGTGTGCCGGCGCAGGGCGAAACCGAGACGCTCGTAGACGCGGATCGCGCCGGTGTTCGTCGCCGCCGCGTGCAGCAGCGCCCGATCCCCTCGTTGCTGGATGTGGAAGGCGACGTCGAGCACGAGACGGGAAGCGATGCCCTGACCGCGGTGCTCGGCATCCGTCGCGACCGCGCTGATCTCGGTCCATCCCTGCGGATGCAGGCGCTCCCCCGCCATCGCGATGAGCCGCCCGTCCCGGCGGATGCCGACGTAGCGCCCGAGCTCGTGGGTGCGCGGGCGGAAGGGGCCCGGTTGGTTGCGCTCGACCAGGGCGAGCATCTCAGGCACGTCATCGGCGCCGAGCACGATCGCCTCCTCGTCGGGGCGCGGCTCGAGAGCGTCGGTCTGCACGAGCTGCACTCCCGCTCCGCGTCCGAGCTCCTCCCACCCCGCAGGCAGCTCGGGGTCCGCTCCGGAGATGCCGACCTCCTCACCGGGGCCGACGAGGTCTGCCAACGCCTGCCACACCGCAGGGTCGTCCCAGGTGCGCACCGCGACGAACGGAGCGATATCGCCGGGATAGCGGCGCACGAGATCCCCGCCGATCGCGAAGGAGGAGTGCGGGCCCGTGAGCGCATGCCACGCCGGGTTGTCGAGGACGTCGTCGATGGGCGTGTGCGGCATGGGAGGGTCCCTTCAGGTGCAGCGGATGCTGACGGCCGGATGCCGTGTCGGGTGGGAGTCCCACGTTAGGAGCCTTCGCGGCAGCACCGGCCGCCGAGCATCCGACTGTGTCTTCCGGTGACGTAACGCGACGATTGTTGACGGCCTGCGTCAGCGCATGACCGCCCGCGTTGGCCGCCTCCGCCATCGGATGTGAGCATGACGGATCGGCACGCGCCGTCCCGTCGAACACCCGAAAGGAGCCCCGGATGCCTCAGCACGCACCCCGAGCGGCGATCGTCCGCTACGTCGCCTCGCGACTCGGACAGGCGCTGATCGTGCTCTGGGCCGCGTACACGGTGTCGTTCATCGTGCTGTACGCGCTGCCGAGCGATCCGGTGGCTCTGCTCGCCGGCGGCGAAGCCACCGACATCACGCCGGAGCAGCTGGCCGCTCTGAACGCGCAGTACGGCCTCGACCAGCCCCTCGTGGTGCAGTACCTCCTGCGCCTGGGCGGTGTGCTCACGGGAGATTTCGGCAGCTCGATCGCAACCGGCCGCCCCGTGGCCGAGGTGATCGGCGAGGCCATCCCGCCGACACTGCAGGTCGCCGGCCTCGGCTTCCTGATCGCGGTGCTCGCCGGGGGTGGCCTCGCTGTGCTCGCCACCTACGTGCGCAGCTCCACGCTGTCGACCTTCCTGCTGGGGCTGCCGCCGCTCGGCGTCGCGATCCCCGCGTTCTGGTTCGGGCTCATGCTCATCCAGTGGTTCTCGTTCCAGTTGCCGATCTTCCCCGCCATGGGCGACAAGTCCTTCGCCTCGCTGGTGCTGCCTGCGATCACGCTGGCGCTTCCGACGGGTGCGATGATCGCGCAGCTGCTGTCGAAGAGCCTGGAAACCTCGCTCGGCGAAGCGTACATCGACACCGCACGGGCGAAGGGCGCCGACCGCCGCCGCGTGCACCTGCGTCATGCGCTGCGCAACGCGGCGCTGCCGGCGATCACGATGACCGGCCTGATCATCGGGCAGCTGCTCAGCGGCACCGTGGTCACCGAGACCGTGTTCTCCCGGCCGGGCATCGGCCGTGTCACGGCGTCGGCCGTGCAGCAGCAGGACATCCCGGTCGTGCAGGGCATAGTTCTCTTCGCCGCCGCAGCCTTCATCCTCGCCAATCTCGCGGTCGACCTCGTCTACCCCCTCCTCGACCCGCGCATCCAGCTGACGGCGGCGCCGCGCCGCCGTCAGGCCTCGGCGAGCGCACCCGCCGCGGCGGCGCCCGAGAGCGCCGTGACCGTACCTCCCTCCATCGACGCCGCACTGGAGGCCGCCCGATGAGCGAGACGACGGCCCTGCTCCCCGACAGCGCCCAGCGCTCGTCAGACGGCTTCGGCGCGACCTCCGCCAACCGCTTCGATGACGCGGTCGCCGACCGCGCCTCCCGCAGCGGCGCAGCGGCGTCGTGGCGGAACAGGATCGGCTGGTTCGCCCGGCGTCCCGCAGCGACCCTCTCGCTGCTCTGGCTGCTCGTCGTCATCGTCGCGGCCCTGTGGCCAGGCATCCTCGCACCCGGCGACCCGCTCGCGGGCGTCCCCGCCGAGAACCTGCAGGGGCCGTCGGCCGAGCACTGGTTCGGCACCGACCAGATCGGGCGCGACCTGTTCACCCGTGTGGTGCACGGCACCTCGCTGACGATCAGCGCCGCCTCGATCGCCGTCGCGGTCGGACTCGTCGCTGGTTCCGTGCTGGGCCTTGTCAGCGGTTTCGCCGGAGGGCGGACGGATGCTGTGATCATGCGCGCCGCCGACGTGCTGCTCGCGATCCCCAGCCTGCTGCTGTCCCTCGCGATCATCACCGCCCTCGGCTTCGGCACCGTCAACGTCGCGATCGCGGTCGGCATCGCCAGCGTCGCCTCCGTGTCGCGCATCATGCGCGCCGAGGTCATCAAGGTGCGAAGCTCCGCCTACATCGAAGCGGCCCGCGCCTCCGGCAACGGCTGGCTCCGCGTGCTCGTGCGCCACGTGCTGCCGAACTCGACGGGACCGGTGATCGTGCTCGGGGTGCTGGAGTTCGGCGGGGCGATCCTCGCCGTCTCCGCGCTGAGCTTCCTCGGCTACGGCGCCCCCGCCCCCGCGCCCGAGTGGGGCGCGCTGGTCTCCGGCGGCCGCGACTTCCTCCGGGGCTCGTGGTGGCTCACGACCCTCCCCGGCCTCACCATCGCCCTCACCGTGCTCGCCGCGAACCGGCTCGCGCGAGGACTCGACTCCGAAGGGACGAGCCGATGAACGCCCCGACCTCCCTGCTCGACATCGACTCCCTGTCGGTGACCTACCGCACCTCGCGCGGACGCATCCAGGCCGTGCGCGATGCGACCCTGTCGGTCGCTCCCGGCGAGACCGTCGCGATCGTCGGCGAGTCCGGATCGGGCAAGTCCACCACCGTGCACTCTGTGATCCGCCTGCTCCCGGATGCCGCGCAGATCGCCTCGGGGGCGATCCGCTTCGACGGCGTCGACCTCGCGACGGCCTCGGGGCCCGCCCTGCGCGCCGTGCGCGGCCGCCGGATCGGCTTCGTGCCCCAGGACCCCACGGTGAGCCTGAACCCCGTCACGCGCATCGGCGCCCAGGTCGCCGAGGTGCTGCGCGTGCACGGTCTCGCCGACCGGCGAAACGCCGCCGAGCGCGCTGTGCAGGCGCTGGAGCGCGCGGGGCTGCCCGATGCCGCGCTGCGCGCCCAGCAGTACCCGCACGAGCTCTCCGGCGGCATGCGCCAGCGCGTGCTGATCGCGATCGCGATCATCGCCGATCCGGACCTCATCATCGCCGACGAGCCGACCAGCGCCCTCGACGTGACCGTGCAACGCCAGATCCTCGACCACCTCGACCGGCTCAAGCGCGAGCGCGGCGCGAGCCTGCTGCTGATCACGCACGACCTCGGTGTCGCGGGCGACCGCGCCGACCGGATCGTCGTGATGTCACAGGGTGAGATCGTCGAGGAGGGCACCCCGGAGCAGGTGCTGCTCACCCCGCAGCATCCGTACACCCGCCAGCTCATCGCCGCAGCGCCGAGCCTCAACGCGCGGCGCGAGCCGATCACCTCCGCAGAGCGTCCGCCGCTCGTGCTGCAGGGACGCCCCGGCGATCCGTTCGCGCCCAGGGAGGCGGTTCCGGATGCCGCGACGAGCGCGGAGCCCGTGCTCGAGGTCGCCGGCCTCGTGAAGGAGTTCGCGGTGCCCGGTGCGAACGGCGCCGTGCAGCGCGCCGTCGACGGCGTCGGCTTCCGCATCGACCGCGGGCAGACACTCGCTCTCGTCGGCGAATCCGGCTCTGGCAAGACCACCACGGCGCGTCTCGCGCTGCGCCTGGCCGATCCGACCACTGGCAGCGTGCGCATCGACGGCGTCGATGTCACCGGACTGCGCGGAGCGGGCCTTCGTCAGTTGCGCCGGCGCATCCAGCTCGTGCAGCAGAACCCGTACGCCGCCCTCAGCCCTCGGCTGACGATCGAGGAGATCGTCGTCGATCCGCTCAAGGCGTACCGGCTGGGCACGAGCGCGCAGCGTCGCACCCGCGCCGCCGAGCTCATCGACGTCGTGGCGCTGCCCTCATCGGTGCTGCACCGCAAGCCCGCCGAGCTGTCCGGCGGTCAGCGGCAGCGGGTCGCCATCGCCCGCGCCCTGGCGATCTCACCCGAGCTCATCGTGCTCGACGAGCCGGTCTCCGCCCTCGACGTGTCGATCCAGCACCAGATCCTCACCCTGCTCGACGCGATCCAGCGGGAGTTCGGGCTCAGCTACCTCTTCATCTCCCACGACCTGGCCGTGGTGAGGCAGATCGCCCACACGGTCGGCGTGATGCAGCGCGGTCGGCTCGTCGAGCTCGGCTCCGCGGAGGAGATCTTCGAGAACCCGCAGGCCGAATACACCCGCACGCTGCTCGACGCGATCCCCGGCCGATTCCTGGCCACCCACTGACCCGCACACCCTTCCCCTCACCAAGGAGCCACCATGAACCGCACCCGCCACACCCTGCGCCGCCGAGGCGCGCTCTCGGCCGCGACAGCCGTCGCCGCCGGTCTCGTCCTCTCCGCCTGCGCGAGCACCGCGCCCGCCGACACCCCCGACAGCGATGCGGATGCGACGACCCCCGTCGACGGCGGCGAGCTCACCTTCGCCATCGCGAACGACCCGATCTCGCTGAACCCCTCCGGCATCGGCTCCGGCAACGACACCTGGTACGTCACCCGCCAGCTCGTCGACTCGCTGCTGTACCAGAACCCCTACACCGGTGAGCTCGAGCCGTGGCTCGCGACCTCGTACACGGCCAATGCCGACGCCACCTCGTTCACCTTCGAGCTGCGCGACGACGTCACCTTCTCCGACGGCACGCCGTTCACCGCGGCCAACGTCAAGGCCACCTTCGACGACATCATCGCCGCAGGGGCTCTCAGTCAGTCGGTGAGCAGCTTCGTCGGCTACCAGGAGACCAAGGTCATCGACGACGACACCGTCGAGGTCGACTTCTCCACCCCGAACGCCGCATTCCCGAACTCCACGGCGGCCGTCGGCCTCGGCATCGTTGGAGACGCCACCCTTGCGGTGCCCTTCGCCGACCGTGCCGACGGCGAGGCGATCGTCGGCACCGGGCCGTTCACGCTCGACACCTACACGAAGGACGTCGAGACCGTCCTCACCGCCCGCGAGGACTACGCCTGGGCGCCAAAGGCGCTCGGCAACGATGGCCGGGCTCACCTCGACACCGTGACCTTCCAGATCGTCCCCGAGGCCAGCGTGCGCACCGGAAGCCTCACCAGCGACCAGGTCGACGTGATCGGCGGGGTGCAGCCGACCGACGTGCAGACTCTGCAGGACGCCGGCTATCCGCTGGTCTCGCGCGGCAACCCCGGCATCAGCTTCGGGCTCTCCTTCAACCTCGCCCGCCCGATCGTCTCGGACATCGCCGTGCGCGAGGCCATCTCGGCGGCCATCGATCCGGAGGTGGTACGCGACACCGCGCTGAACGACCTGTTCAATGTCGGTACCAGCGCCCTGGCGAAGACCACGCCGTCCTGGGCCGACGAGAGCGAGTACTTCTCCTACGACCCGGAGCACGCAGCCGAGCTCCTCGAGGGGGCGGGGTGGACCGAGGGCGCCGACGGCATCCGCGCGAAGGACGGCGAGCCCCTCACCCTCCAGCTCGGCTGGATCACCAACTTCGGCCCCAACCAGACCTCGCTCGAGCTCATCCAGCAGCAGCTCAAAGAGGTCGGCATCGACGTGGTGCTCGAGGGCGTCACTGTCCCAGAGTTCCTCGAGAAGCAGGCCGCCGGCGACTTCGACATCGTGTGGGGCAACCTGTCCCGCGCCGACGGCGACGTGCTGCGCACGCAGTTTTCGGCGGCGACCACCAAGTTCAACATCGACGACCCCGAGCTCGAGGCTCTGCTGCAGGGGCAGCTCGCCGCGGGCGACGCGGCCGAGCGCGACGGCATCCTCGCCGAGGCGCAGGAGCGCATCGCGTCGCAGTACTACCAGATCCCGGTGCACGAGCTGACCTCGATCCTGTCGACGCAGTCGAGCGTGCACGGCATCTCGTTCGGCGCGGACTCCCGGCTCGACCTGCTCGTCGCCGCCTGGAAGGACGCCGACTGATGACCGTGCCGAAGATCGCCGCGGCCGGGTTCACGCTGGCCGGCAACTACCCGGAGGCGGATCCGGCCGCGGGGCTCGAGGACACGCTGCGGCTTTTCGAGTTCGCCGAAGAGATCGGCCTGCAGGTGGCCGGCATCCGCCAGCGCCACCTCGAACGCGGCGTCTCCTCTGCCCTCACCTTCCTCGCCGCCGCGACGCAGCGCACCGAGAGCATCCGCCTCGAGACCGCGGTCGTGCCGCTCGGCTACGAGACGCCGTTCCGGCTCGCCGAGGACTTCGGCACCGTCGACGCGCTGTCGAAGGGGCGCATCAATGTCGGTGTGAGCTCCTCGGCCCCGCACGGCGCCCTGCTGCGCCACCTCGGCCGGCTCGAGGACGAGGACGAGATCGACGCCTACGTGCTGATCGCCCGGTTCCTGGAGGCGCTCGAGGGCCGCACCCTCGGCGAGGACATCTACACCCCCTACGGACCGCAGACCCCGCGCGTGCAGCCGCACGTCGCGGGCCTGCGCGAGCGGGTCTGGCTCGGCGGCGGCTCCGCCCGCTCGGTGCGGTGGGCTGCCGAACAGGGGCTGAAGCTCCTGCTCGGCAACATCACCGCGGCAGACGGGGCCGACCGCTTCGAGACCGCGCAGCGCGCGAACATCGACGACTACTACGCGCACTTCACCGGCGCGGGAGCGCCGTCGGTCGGCGTCGAGCGGGTGATCCTGCCGATCGACAGCGCCACGGCCGACCAGCGGGCACGCTACACCGCGTTCGCCGAGAGCCGCCAGGCCCGCACCGAGCAGGCCACGAACGGCCACCTCTTCCAGAGGGATCTGTTCGGCGCCTCGGAGGAGATCGTCGACCGGCTGCTGTCCGACCCGTCGATCGACGGTCTCACCGAGCTGCGCATCGCCCTGCCGTACGCCCTGTCCCTCGACGACTACCGGCAGATCCTGTCCGACATCCGCGAGGCGGTGCTTCCCCGCCTCGGCTGGGTGCCCGCAGCATCCGCCCTCGCCCTCGTTTAGACCGCACCCCACCGAAGGAGCACCGCAATGACCTCACGACTTCGCATCGGCGTCGCCCTCGACGGCGCCGGCTGGCACCCCGCGGCCTGGCGGGAACCGTCGTCGCGCCCCGCCGCGCTGTTCACCCCGCAGTACTGGGTCGACCTCGTCCGCACGGCGCAGGACGGACTGCTCGATTTCGTCACGATCGAGGACTCGCTCGCCCTGCAGTCCTCCGACTTCTTCGGACCCGATGAGCGCACCGACGAGGTGAGGGGGCGTCTGGATGCCGTGCTGATCGCCTCGCGCGTTGCACCGGTGACCGCGGGCATCGGTCTGATTCCCGTGGCGACGGTGACGCACACCGAGCCGTTCCACGTCTCGAAGGCCATCGCCACCCTCGACTACACGAGCGAGGGACGAGCCGGCTGGCAGGTGAAGGTATCGGGGCGCGCCGACGAGGCCGCCCACTTCGGCCGCCGCGAGCACCCCGGCACCGAGATCGACTGGACCTCGCCCGCGTTCCGCGTGTTCGCTGCGGAACTGTTCGACGAGGCGGCGGACGCCGTCGAGGTCGTCAGGCGCCTCTGGGACAGCTGGGAGAACGACGCCGAGATCCGCGACGTCGCCACCGACCGCTTCCTCGACGCCGACAAGGTGCACGAGATCGACTTCGAGGGGCGCTGGTTCAGCGTCCGAGGCCCGTCGATCACGCCGCGCCCGCCGCAGGGTCAGCCCGTCGTCGTCGCTCTCGCGCACAGCGAGCTCCCGTATCGTCTCGCGGCGCGGTCGGCGGATGCGGTCTTCGTCACCCCGGCGGATGCCGCGCAGGCGCAGAGCATCCTCGATGAGGTGTCCGCCATCGCGGCGGATGCCGTGGCAGCGGGCGAGCGCGACGGCGAGGCGCTGCAGGTGTTCGCCGACATCCTCGTCCTCCTCGACGACCCGGACGGCGAACGCGCCGAGGACCGGCTGCGTCGGCTCGACGCGCTCGGCCGCCCGCTCACGAGCGATACCCGGATCTTCACCGGGTCGGCATCCGAGCTCGCCGACCTCGTCGCCCAGCTCGGCGCGATCGGCTACGACGGGGTGCGTCTGCGACCGGGCGTCGCCACCGACGACCTGCCGCGCATCGCCGGCGCCTTCACCCAAGAGCTGCGCGCCCGCGGGCTCTTCCACGATGACTACGAGGCCGGCACCCTGCGCGGCCTGCTCGGGCTGCCCGAGCACCTGCCCAGCCGTTACGCCACCGTCTGAGATCCCTGGAGCCGACATGACCAAGAAGCAGATCATCCTCGCCGCCTACGTCGGCGGGGTCAACGAGCACACGCTGTGGGAGCATCCGGACGCGGGAAGCCAGATCGACTTCTCCACGTTCCGGCACGTCGCCCAGACCGCGGAGAGGGGGCGTTTCGACTACTTCTTCCTCGCCGAGGGACTTGCGCTGCGCGCGCGAGCGGGCCGCATCTTCGACCACGACATCGCCGGACGCCCCGACACGCTCCCTGTGCTCGCCGCCCTCGCCGCCGTGACCGAGCACATCGGCCTCGTCGGGACCCTGAACGCGACGTTCAACGAGCCCTACGAGCTCGCACGGCAGATCGCGAGCCTCGACCATCTCTCCGGAGGCCGCGCCGGGTGGAACGTCGTCACCTCCTTCGATGCGTACACCGGGGCGAACTTCCGCCGCGGCGGCTTCCTGCCGCACAGCGAGCGCTACGTTCGGGCCGAGGAGACGGTCACCGCCGTCCGTCGGTTGTGGGACTCGTGGGCGGAGGACGCGATCGTCGCGGACAAGGCATCGGGGGTGTTCCTCGCGGATGCCGAGGCCGGCGCGTTCGCGCAGTCGGGCACGCAGTTCGACATCGCCGGCCGCTTCACGGTGCCGCGCAGCCCACAGGGGCGGCCGGTCATCGTGCAGGCGGGCGTCTCGCCGCAGGGACGCGACTTCGCGGCATCCACCGCCGATGCCATCTTCTCCCCCTACGCGACGCTCGCCGAGGGCAAGGCCTTCTACGCCGACATCAAGGAGCGCGCCGCCCGCTTCGGCCGCGGTCCCGATGAGGTGAAGATCCTTCCGGCCGTCGGGTTCGTGATCGGCGACTCGAAGGCGGATGCCGAGGAGAAGGCCCGTCACATCCGCGAGCAGCAGCTCAGCGACAAGACCATCCAGGTGACCTTCGAGCAGGTGTGGAACCGCGATCTGTCCGCATACGACCTCGATGGCCCGATCCCGGACATCGACCCGGATCCGGAGGCTGCGCCCATCATCCAGGGACGCTCCTTCGTGTTCCAGGATCGCTTCGAGACGGTGCGGAAGTGGCGCGAGCTCGCCGAGGAGCGCGGCCTCACGCTGCGCGGCCTCGCCCACCAGGTCTCGGGCAAGGCCGGGTACGTCGGCACCGCCGCAGAGATCGCCGATCAGCTCGATGCGTTCGTGCAGGAGGACGGCGGCGACGGCGTCGTGATCGGCTCGCACCTGGTTCCGGCGGGCATCGACGAGTTCGTCGACCAGGTCGTGCCACTGCTGCAGGAGCGCGGTTCGCTGCGCACCGACTACGAGGGAACGACGCTGCGGGACAACCTCGGCCTGCCGGTGCCCGCACGCGGCGCGCAGCTCGCCGGCGCCGGAAGCGAGGGCGTGCGATGAGCCTGCAGACGACTGCCGCCGAGGCCGTGCCCTCGCGGGAGCGCTTCGCCGAGGAGTGGGAGGCCTGGCACCGCGAGCACGAGAAGCGCCGCGCCGATCCGCACGGCTTCCTCGCCGTGACGGGGCTGTTCTGGCTCTCGGCCGAGCCGACCGAGATACCCGGGCTCCCCGGCCTGTGGAGCACGGGCGAGGAGGGTCCCACGGTCGAGCTCGCCGGGGACGACGTGCTGCTGCTCGGCGGCACCGTGATCGCCGGCACGCACCGCTTCGGACCCATCGCGGAGCGCGGCGGCATCACGGTCGGCTTCGACGGCGGCGTCGTCGAGATCGCCAAGCGCGGAGGACGCGACATCCTCCGGCCGCGCCGCCCCGACTTCCCGTTCCTCTCCTCCTATACGGGCACCCCTTCTTACGCGCCCGATCCGAGATGGCGGGTGCCTGCGAGGTTCGTCCGGTTCGTCGCGCCCCGGCCGATCGAGGTGGGAGCCGCCGTGGACGGCCTCAGCCACGTGTACGAGTCGCCGGGCTACGTCGAGTTCGATGTCGACGGCGAGACGTTCCGGCTGCTCGCGTTCCCCGGTCACGCGCCAGGGTCGCTGTTCGCACTGTTCACCGATGCGACGAGCGGCGTCACGACCTACGCCGCGAACCGCACGGTGGCGATCGACGTCTCGGAGGACTCCGACGAGACCGTCATCGATTTCAACAGGGCGACGAACCTGCCGTGCGCGTACACGGACTTCGCCACGTGCCCGCTGCCTCCGGCGGAGAACCATCTGCGCATCGAGGTGACGGCCGGGGAGAAGACGCCGATCAGTCGCGTGCAGGGCGCCGCGTCGGCTGCCGGCCTCGTCCCCGCCGCCGGGTCGCTCTGACCGCGCCCGCCCGACGGCGCCGCCCGCGATCGTTCGTTCGCGGGCGGCGCTGTCGGGCTCGGCCGGACTTCCGTTCCGGTCGCGATCTGTGCCGCCCGTCGCGCGATCGGGCGGCCAAAGTGCGACCGGAACGGGGGCGCGGATGCCGGAACGGGGGGCGGATGCCGGAACGGCGAGCGCTGCGGGCTTACGCCGCGTTGCGGTCGAGATCGAGCCCGAAGGCGAGCAGGTCGAGGAAGCGCCCCGGTTCCACCTCGATGCGGTGCTCGCGCTCGGGCAGCCGACGGAAGCCGATCTTCGCGTAGAGCGCGTGCGCGCCGAGCATCTCCGGGCCGCTGTTCATCACGACGCGCACGGCGCCGCGTTCCTCGGCGAGCGCGATCACGTGCCTGGTCAGTGCCTCGCCGACGCCCCGGCCACGGGCCGAGGGCGCGACGGCGAGCTGGCGGAAGTCGAGCTCGCCCTCCCGGGCGAGCTCCGAGAGGTGCTCGCCCGGACGGGGCACCCAGACGGTGCCGACGATCGCACCGTCCGGCTCGGCGGCCACCCAGACGTCGCCGAGCCGCACACGCGCCTCGACGTCTCGCAGCGACTGCACATACGCAGGAGAGAGTCCCGAGTAGCTCGACAGATATGCCTCCTCGGTCACGCGCCCGACGACGTCGTACTCCTCGGGCGTCGCCGTGCGGATCACGAAGGTCTGCGGTAAGACGTGCGCTCCGGTCGCAAACCTGGCTCTATTTCTGGGGTAGTTGGAGCCTGTTTTGCGACCGGAGCCGGCGGCGGATGCCGTCATGACCCCGCCACCGCCAGCGCACGCTCGGCGTCCGCCGACAGCCCCCACACCTCGGCGAGCAGCTCGAAGGAGCGCACCCGGTCGAGCGGGTCGTGCGTGATCGTCGTCACCAGCAGCTCATCCGCTCCTGTGACCCGCTGCAGTGTCTCCAGGCGCTCGGCGACGGCATCCGGATCGCCGACGAAGCGGGTGTCGAGGCGATCGCCGACGACCTCCAGGAGGTCGGGTTCGAACGGCTCGGCGAGCGCGTCCTCCGGACGCGGATACGGGATGGCGCCCTGACCTGCGCGGATGCTGTGCACCCATTCCGCGTAGCCGCGGCCGATGCGCTCGGCCTCGGCGGCGGTGTCGGCCACGAGCACGTCGGCCGAGACGATGACACGCGGCTCGGCGAGAGTGCCGGGCCGGAACGCGCGCCGATAGGCGTCGACGGCGTCGAGCACGAAGCTGCCTGCGACGTGGTAGTTCGCGCCGAACGGCAGGCCGAGGCGTCCGGCCAGCTCCGCGCTGATCCCGGCGGTGCTGCCGTGCAGCCAGACTTCGATGTCCTGCCCCTCGGCCGGAGTCGCGTGCAGGGGAACGTCTTCGGGTGCGACGTAGGAGCCGTCGATGAGGGCGAGGATGTCGAGCACGTCCTGCTCGAAGCGATCCGCGTCTCCCGCGGTGCGGCGCAGCAATCGGGCCTGCGCCGCGAAGCGCGCCGCGTCGAAGGGGAACGGCTGCGCCGGCGGGAGCAGCAGACCGTCGACCACGCGGGCCTCGGCGGCAGAGGGCGGGGGCGTCGCGGCCGCGCCGCTCGAACCGGACCGGCCGATGCCGAGGTCGAAGCGGCCGGGGTGGAGGGCCGCGACGACACCTGCGGCCTCGACGACCTGGAGGGCCGCGTAGTTGCCGATGATCGTCGCCGCCGTGCCGATCCGGATGCGCTCGGTGGCGGCGGCGATCGCCGCCAGCAGCACGTGCGGGGCTGCTCCCGCCACCCCCGGGTTCAGGTGATGCTCGGCGAGCCAGTAGCGCCGGTAGCCGAGGCGCTCGGCGGCCACGGCCAACTCGATGGTGTCGCGCAGCCCCTGCGCCGGGGTCGAGCCCTCGCCGAAGGGAGAGAGGTCGAGGATGCTGAGCGGTGCGCGGTTCGTCATGTCTTCGTCTTTTCTCGCTGGCGGCGGATGCCGGAGGCGGTGCGGATGCTGCGGAAGGGGCGGCGCGGACCGGCGCTCCCCACGCCGGTCCGCACCGCGTCTCAGGACTTGGGGAGGCCTTCTGGGTTGATCACCGACTCGTCGACGCCTTCGGATTCCAGACCCCACGCCTTGAGGACCTCGCCGTAGGTGCCGTTGGCGATGAGCTCGTTCAAGACGATGTTCACCGGCTCGATGAGCCCGTTGCCCTTCGCCGTGCCAGCGGCGATGTCGGCCGCGAGCGGCCAGCCGCCTGGAACGATGCCGACGAGCTTGGTGTCACCGGTCTCACGGGCCGCCCACGCCGCGGTGGCGTTCGGGCCGAAGGTGGCGTCGACGCGCCCCGACTGCAGGGCGAGCACTGCGGCTGCGGTGTCGTCGAAGTACTGCAGCTCCGCCGGCGCCTTGCCGTCGGCCTCCAGCTCCTCGTTCCACTTCAGCAGCACCTGCTCCTGGTTGGTACCGGAGCCGACCACGATCTTGAGACCGGAGATGTCGGCGGCCTCCTCGATCTTGTCGATGTCGCTGTCCGCCTTCACGTAGAAGCCGAGCAGATCCTGCCGGTAGCTCGCGAAGTCGAAGAGCTCCTTGCGCTCCTCGGTGACCGTCACGTTGGAGGTGATGAGGTCGTACTTGCCCGATTGGATGCCGAGGGGCCAGTCGGCCCAGGCGACCACGACCGGGTTGTACTCGAGGCCGAGTCCTTCGGCGATCAGGCTGCCGATGTTCGGCTCGGTGCCGGCGGGGAGGGTCTCGCCATCGGGGACGTAGCTCAGCGGCGGCACGAAGGCGCCGACCGCGACGGTGAGCTTGCCCGGCTCGATGGGCTCGAAGCCGCTCTCCTCGAGCGCCTCCACCGCCTCGGGCACGACCTCGCCCTCGATCCATTCGATGTCGTCGGCGGAGACGTTGGTCGAGGTCTCCTCCGGCGCCGGCGTAACGTTGTCGGCCACGGCCTCGGCCGGACGATTGAGCGCGACGGCGGCTACCACGCCGACGATCACGACGACCGCTGCGGCGGCCACGCCGATCGCGACGCCCTGCTTCTTGCTGAGTGCCATGTGATTCTCCTTGGTGATTCGGGCTGCGGCGCCTGCTGTGGGTGGACGCCGCGTTCGGGTCTTTCGGGTCGTAGAGGTCAGCCCAGCACCTTGGCCAGGAACTCCCGGGTTCGCGGGTTCTTGGGGGCGCCGAGGACCTCGGCGGCTGCGCCTTCCTCGACGACGACACCGCCGTCGAGGAACACCACCCGGTCGGCGACCTCGCGGGCGAAGCCGATCTCGTGGGTGACGATGATGAGAGTGGTGCCGAGCTGGGCGAGATCGCGGATCACGTCGAGCACCTCTCCGACGAGCTCGGGATCCAGTGCGCTGGTCGGCTCGTCGAACAGCAGCACCTTCGGCTTGAGGGCGAGCGCCCTGGCGATGGCGACGCGCTGCTGCTGCCCACCGGACAGCTGCCGCGGGTAGGCATCCGCCTTGTCGGCGAGTCCGACCCGGTCGAGCAGCCCGAGCGCGAGCTCGCGCGCATCGTCCTTGCTCAGCCGCTTCAGAGCGACCGGCGCCTCCGTGATGTTCTCGAGAGCCGTGAGATGCGGGAACAGGTTGAAGTTCTGGAACACGATGCCGACCTGCGTTCGGCGGCGCAGGATCTCGCGCTCCGGCAGCTCGTGCAGCTTCTCACCGCGCAGCTCGTAGCCGATCAGCTCTCCGTCGACCGTGACCGATCCGCGGTCGACGCTCTCGAGGTGGTTGATCGTGCGCAGCAGCGTCGACTTGCCTGAGCCGCTGGGGCCGAGGAGGGCGACGACCTCGCCCGGCTGCACGGTGAGGTCGATACCGGAGAGCACCTCGACGCCGCCGTAGCTCTTGTGGACGTTGTGGATCTCGACGAGTCCGCGGGTCGCGGTCTCTGCGATGACGGCGGTCATGCCTGCGCCTTTCCGGTCGTGGGTGTGACGGCATCCGTCCCTGGGGCGTCGTCGCCGAGGCGCGCCCACTGCGTGCTCAGCCAGCGCCTGGCCTGCTGCAGCGGAGTCGGCGGCAGGGTGCGCACCGAACCGCGAGCGAAGTGCCGCTCGATGTAGAACTGGGCGATGCTGAGGATCGTGGTGATGATCGTGTACCAGACGACCGCAACGAGCAGCAGCGGGATGACCCTGCTGTTGCGGTTGTAGGTCACCTGCACGGCGTAGAACAGCTCGGGGATCGCGATCACGAACACGACGGATGCGCCCTTGACCAGGCCGATCACCTCGTTGGTCGCGTTCGGGATGATCGAGCGCATCGCCTGCGGGAGGATGATGCGCAAGAGCCGCCGGGACGCGGGGATGCCGAGGGCGGCGGCCGCCTCCGACTGCCCCTGATCGACCGAGATGAGACCGCCGCGGATGATCTCCGCCGAATACGCGGCCTGATGCAGCCCGAGGCCGAGGATCGCCGCGGCGAACGCGCTGATCAGCTGCACGGTGGGGAACTCGACGAGCCAGAAGTCGGTCGTGAACGGGGTGCCGAGGCCCAGCGTCGGGTAGAGGTAGCCGAGGTTGTACCAGACGATGATCTGGACGACGAGGGGAACCGAGCGGAAGAACCAGATGTACGTCCAGGCCGCCGAGTTGAGCAGCGCCGACTTCGAGAGGCGTCCGAGGGCGATGACGGTGCCGAGGAGGAAGCCGACGACCGCCGAGATCGCCGTGAGCGACAACGTGTAGCCGATGCCGATGAGCACGGGCCCCGAGAAGAAGTACTCGGCGAAGGTGCCCCACATGTAGCGGTCGTTCGTGACGAGGCTCCACGCGAACTGGACGAGGATGAACACGATGATGGCGGCGATCGTCCACCGCCACCAGTGGCGCGTGTGCACCACCGTGACGGCGCCGAGGTCGAGGTTCGTGCGGTTCTCGACGGGGAGTTCGGGTTCGGGAGCGACAGCGGTGCCGAGCGATCGTGCGGCGGTGTCAGTCATGATGATCCTCGTGTTCCCCGCGGCGCCGGATGCGCCGCGTGAAGCAAAGCTAGAGTCACCGGGGCTACCGGCCACAACCGTGTTTCACACGCCGCAACCGGCCGACGCATGCCGTAACGGAGAGGCTCTCCCCGTAACACGACAGGCAGAGCACTCAGGCGCTGCGGAGGATCTGATCGGTCACCCTGGTCGAGAAGTGCAGGGCCTCGACAGGGATGCGCTCGTCCGCGGCGTGGAACTCCCCGAACACGTCGAAGTCCGCAGGCACCCGCAGCGGGACGAAGCCGTAGCCGCGGATCCCCAGCTGCGCGAGGTGCTTGTTGTCGGTGCTCGCCGGCAGCAGGTAGGGCACGACGAGCGCGCCTGGGTCCTCCGCCGTGATCGCATCCTGGAGCACGTCGAGCAGCGGCGTGTCCAGCGGGGACTCGATCGCCGGTACCGGGCGGCCCCAGGCGATCTCGACGTCGTCGCCGACGATCCCCTGCAGCTGCGCGCGCAGCGCGGCATCCGCTCCTGGCAGCACCCGGATGTCGAGGCGGGCTTCGGCCTCGGCGGGGATCACGTTCGTCTTGCCTCCGGCGGCGAGCACGGTCGGCGAGACGGTGTTGCGGGCTGAGGCGCCGATGAACGACGCCACGAACCCGAGGCTCTCCAGTTCGGCGTCGAGGTCGACATCGGAGAAGCGGATGCCGCGATGGCGTCCGAACACGTCGAGGAAGCGGTTCAGCGCCGGAGTGCGCACGACGGGGAAGCGATGCTGCCCGACTGCGGTCACGGCCCTCGCCAGTCGGACGACCGCGTTGTCGGCGGTCGGGCGCGAGCCGTGCGCGGCATGTCCGCGAGCCGTCAGCGTCGCCCAGGTCACGCCCTTCTCGGCCGTGGCGACGAGATAGGCGCGGCGGTCGCCGGTGAGCGGGATCGAGAAGCCGCCGACCTCGCTGATCGCCTCGGTGGCCCCGGCGAACAGCTCTGGCCGGTGGCGCACGATCCAGCGCGCGCCCCAGACGCCCCCTGCCTCCTCATCGGCGAAGAACGCGAAGATCAGGCCGCGCCGGGGCACCACGCCGTCTCGACGGTAGGCGCGGGCGATCGCGAGGATCGTCCCCGCGTAGTTCTTCATATCGACCGCGCCGCGGCCGTACAGGATGCCGTCGTGGATCTCCGCCCCGAACGGCGGATGCGTCCAGTCGGACTCCTCGACGGGGACGACGTCGAGGTGGGCGTGCACGACGAGGGCGCCGGCATCCGGATCCGCTCCGGCGAGCCTGGCGACGACGCTCGCCCTGCCCGGCTGCGGCTCGACGAGGTCCACGTGATAGCCGACCTCCTCCAGCTTCTCCTTCACGAACAGCGCGGCCCTCGTCTCGCCGTCGCCGATCGTGGCGGGCTCTCCGGTGTTCACACTGTCGATGCGGATGAGCGCGCGGATGAAGTCGAGGGCCTCGGCCTCGAGCGCGGAGGTCACGGCGGACGCTCAGTGCTGGTGCTCGGCCAGTGCATCGCCTGCGAGCTTGAAGGCGAGCCGGCCGTGCGCATAGCCGCCGCCCGCGCGGATCGCGGTCGCGACCCACGCCGCCTCGGCGAGCTCTGCCTCGGTGGCCCCGGCGCGCACGGCGTTCTGAGAATGGCCGTCGATGCAGTACACGCACTGCGTGGTGATGCCGACGGCGAGGGCGATCAGCTCGCGATACTTCAGGGGGATCACCCGGCCCTCGGTCGCGAACACGGCCTGGTCGAAGGCGGCGAACGCCGCCAGGATGTCGGGCGTCTGGTTCTTGTAGACGCGGGTGAAGGTCTTGTCGGCGTCGCGGTCGAAGTAATCGGACACGTGCTCTCCTCGGCTCTCTCGCCGCGCGGGCGCTCGGCGCCCACCCACGCTAATGGCGGAGGGGAGAGTGGATGGCGCGAGTTGACCCGGATCGTCATCCGGCGTCTCACGGCGACATCGACGGCTGATCGTTGCGGCGGATGACGTCGCGTTTCGCCGACGACGCGCAGGTCCCGGCCACGGGTGAGACTCGTGACATGGCAGAAGTGACAGACAGCGGCACGCTGTTGCGCGACCGGTACGGATCGGATGCGGATGACCTCGCCCTGCACCTGGATGAAGCAGGCACCATCGCAGGGCTCCTGGGGCATCGCTCGGTGCGAGCGTTCGATTCCCGGCCGCTGGCGCCCGCGACGGTCGACACGCTCATCGCCGCAGCGCAATCGGCGTCGACCTCGTCGAACCTGCAGTCGTGGAGCGTCGTCGTCATCAGGGACGAGTCGCGCAAGAGCGAGGTCGCGGCCCTGGCCGGAGATCAGCAGTTCATCCGCGATGCTCCCCTGTTCCTCGTCTTCGTCGCCGACTGGGCGCGCGGGGCCGCGATCTCCCGTGGCCGCGGCGAGGCGGCCGAAGGCATCGACTACTTCGACAGCACCCTGGTGGCGACGATCGACGCCGCGATCGCCGCGCAGAACGCGGTCGTCGCCGCGGAGTCGCTCGGCCTCGGTGCCGTGTTCGTCGGCGCCGTGCGCAACCACCCCGATGAGCTCGCGGCGCTGCTGGGCCTGCCGCACGCCTCGTATCCGGTGGTGGGCGTCGCCGTCGGCTGGCCCGACGAGCACCGCCCGGCCCGTGTGAAGCCGCGGCTGCCGCAGTCGGTGGTGCGTCACGACGAGAGCTACGCTGCGGCATCCGACGACGATCTCGCCGTCTACGACGAAGCGCTGCGCCTGTTCAACCAGTCGCAGGGGCGCACCGGCGGCTGGCTCGACGCCGTCGTCGCGCGGGTGCGCAGCCGCTCGGCGCTGCACGGGCGAGAGCGCCTTCGCGGCATCCTCTCCTCGCGCGGGCTGCCGTCGTCCTGAGCGACGTGCCGAGCCGGCCCGCGGCGCCTGCGGTCCGTTTGTCGGGCGGATTCGCATTTGTCGGGCGGATTCGGCGCGACACGCCGATGCCAGGCGGGATTCTCCCGACAAACGGCTCGCGGGATTCAGGGGGCTTGACGGCAACGGACCGCCGGAGGCGTTGGACGCGACGGCGGGAGTCGAACCCGCAACGCCGTCAGTTATGAGCTGAGGCCCGGGACCGCCCGGATCGCCGCGATGTGCCCGACGCTACCCGGTGGCCGTGTGCAAAGCGAGGACCGTTGCCTGGGATAACCCTATGAGTCCGTCGATGACGCAGGACGGGACACGCGCCCGCGCAACGGCAAGACCGCCTCGTCATCGACGTCGGATCGAATCGTGGAACGGGTTCGGCTCGAGCGTGTAGTCGGTCGAGGCGTCGCCCCAGGTGCCAGGCCCCGCCGGCTGCCGACGCGCCTGCACCGCCGCGATGGCGCGGCTCGCCGGCACTCCGAGCGCGAGCGCGAGACGGCCGCCGACGGTCCGCTCCTCACGACCCAGCACGCTCGCCCGATGCCAGAGCGCCGTAGACTTGAGAGGTGAAGCCCGCGCCGATTCTCGTCTACACCGTGCTGCGGCTACTGGCCTTCCTCGTGCCGCTCGCCATCTTCTGGTTCTTCTTCCCGATCTTCCGGGAACTGTGGTGGCTGGCCGCCATCTTCGCCGCGCTCATCGGAATGAGCATCTCGATGCTGTTCCTGCGGCAGCCGTTGTCCGATGCCTCGGCCCGCCTCTACGAACGCCGCCAGGAGCGCACCGCCGCCGCGGAGGACGCGGATGCCGAGGACGGCATCGTCGACGGCGAGCCGACGCCCCCGCGATCCGAGTGACCTCTCAGCACCGCTCCCCCTGGAGACCCGTCCTGCACGGTCGTGCCGCCGAGCTGCGCTGGCTCACGAGACGGTCCTGGACGAACCGGTGGTACCCGCAGGGCGTCGACACCGGTCTCCTGCAGGGGCGACGGATGCTGGCGATCAGCTGGTTCCGGCAGGATGCGCAGCGGCATCACCTCGCCGCACGGGTCACGTTCGTCGATGCGGACCGCCCGCGCCCGCTCGACGTCGCCCTCGCGGTTCTCGGACCCGACGGCGCGCTCGAACCAGCCCGCATCCATGCCGGAGGGCTGGCCTGGTTCGATGACCGCCTGTTCGCCGCGGCGACGGGGCAGGGCATCTGGGAGTTCGATCTGACCGGCATCCGCTCGGTACGCGGCGATGCCGCGCGACGGCTCACCGCGGGCGAACGTTCGCAGGCCCTCGCCGTCCCGCGCACGCGCGTGCACCCCGTGGCCCTGCGCTGCTCGTTCATCGGACGGGTGTTCGACGAACGCGCAGCCGCGCTGCCGCGGGTGCTGATCGGCGAGTTCCGCGCCGACGGCGACGGCCGCATCGGCGAGTTCGATCTCGACGGGTTCGCTGCGCGCGAGGTCGTAGCCACCGGCATTCGTCAGATGCAGGGAGCCGTGCGCTGGGGAGGGACGACGTTCGTGTCGCAGTCCGACGCCACGCGCCCCGGCACCCTCTGGGCGGGCGCGGTCGACGCACTGGAGCGCACCGCGATTCCGCTGCCGGCGGGTTGTCAGGACCTCGCGCTGGATCTCGAGCGCCGGGTGCTCTGGACGCTCGGCGAGCATCCGTGGCGGCGCGTGGTGCGCGGCATCCCTCTCGACCGCCTCGGGCTCCAGGGCGCCTGAGGCGCGCGTCGCGCGCGCCTCGCGTCCCCTCGCGTCCCCACGCGCGCCCTCGCGTCCCCACGCGCGCGCCCTCGCGTCCCCGCGCGCGGTCAGCGCGTCCCCACGCGCGGTCAGCGCGTCCCCGCGCGCGCCCGCGCGCGGTCAGCCCACGAAGGCCCAGAACAGCGCGCCGGCGTACAGCAGCGCGGTCACCGAAGTCAGCGCGAGGGCGATCACGAGCTCGGCCGGCTTGCGGTAGGTCCACACGATGAGGATCGCCGGCAGCCCTGCCAGCAGCGCGAGCAGCGCGATCCACGCGATCGGGAAGAGCAACGCGATCACAGTGGAGAGGGCAAAGGGCGCGAGCACGAAGAGGGTGAACAGCACCTGCGTCGCCCGCCTGCCGATCAGGACCGTGAGCGTGCGCTTGCCGACGAGGCGATCCTGATCGATGTCGCGCAGGTTGTTGGCCAGCAGCACGGCGCACGCGAACAGGCCGGCGGCGACCGCGCCGATCCAAGCCTGCTGCGGGAGATCGAAGATCTGCACCCACGTCGTGCCGAGCGTCGCAACGAGCCCGAAGAACGTGAACACGAACACCTCGCCGAGCCCGGCATAGCCGTAGGGCCGCTTGCCTCCGGTGTAGAACCACGCGGCGAGGATGCAAGCGGCGCCGACCGCCAGCATCCACCACTGCTGCGTGCGGATCACGATCGCGAGGCCCGCGACCGCGGCGAGCGCGAAGAAGGCGAGGCCGGTGACGAGCACGGTGCGCGGCTTCACCCGTCCGGAGGCGGTGAGGCGGACGGGACCGACGCGGTGGACGTCGGCACCGCGGATGCCGTCACTGTAGTCGTTCGTGAAGTTCACGCCGATCTGCAGGAACACCGACACGGCGAGGCACGCGAGCGCGATCACCCAGTGGAACTCCGGTCCGGTGCTGCGCGCGGCACCGGTCCCGATGAGCACGGGCGCGACGGCGAGCGGCAGGGTGCGCAGCCGCGCGGCGCCGATCCAGTCGCGCGCCGTCACGGGACCGAGCTCGACGATCGGCTTCTTCGCCGGGTTGCCGCTCGTGCGGTTCGGTCTGCGCTTCGCGCTCGCGCTCTTCTTCTTACTCGCGCTCTTTCTGCGCTGGGAGGATGCTGCCACGCACGGCATCCTACTGCGCGTCTCGATGGGCTCCCCGCCGCGCCCCCGCTCCCGCCCCGTGGGGTGGTCAAAAGCACTGCTCCGCAGGTCAGTTCAGGTGCGCTTTTGGCCATCCACGGGGCGTTAAGGGGTGGTGGGCGCCACCGGGATGATCGGACGGTGCTCGTAGTAAGTCTGGAGAACCACCGTGGTGCGGGTGCTGACGTTCGCCGCGAGGCGGATGTCGCGCACGAGCTCCTCCAGCGCGCGCGGTGAAGGCACGCGCACGAAGAGCATGTAGCTCGCATCTCCCGCGATGGAGCGGCACGCCTCGATCGCTGTGAGGTGCTCCAACAGCTCCGGTGCGTTGTCGGGCTGCGCAGGATCCAGCGGGGTGATCTCGATGAACGCCGACAGCGGCGCGCCCACCTTCTCCGGATCGAGGATCGCCCGGTAACCGGTGACGACCCCGCGCGTCTCGAGCCTCTTGAGCCGCGACTGCACCGCCGAGACCGAGAGGCCGACGGCATCCGACAGCTGCGCGAGCGTCGCCCGCCCGTCCCGGGAGATCTCGGCGAGGATCGCGTGGTCGACAGCGTCGTTCATACATGAAATAATACCCTGAAAGCCAGCTTTTGCCGGAATATTTCCTGTTTTCGCGATCGGAGGTCCCGATGTCCCTCACCACCACCAGCAATGCTCTCATCGGCGAACCCGAGGTCGTCGAGCGCCGTGCTGAGCGAGCGCAGCGAGACGAAGTGGACGCATCGACCGCCGAGCACTCCGCCGCCTGGGCGCAGCTCAAGGCTGCGGCAATCGCGATCCGCGAGCTGCAGGTTAAGGACGGATCGATTCCGGATGCCGCTCACCACGGCGCCGCCCGCGAGCTCGTCTCCGCGATCACCGATGGCATCCGCGCCCTCGCCCCCGCCTTCCCGCACGACGCCGAGTACCTCGCCGCCTCCATCATCGACTTCGAATGCTGGGCGGATGAGGGCTTCGGGGTGCCGGACTTCCTGGACTCCCTCGTGGCGTTCCAGCCGCAGCAGCACCGGGTCGACGGCATCCGCCACCTCGTGATCTTCCCGATGTACACGCAGAACGGCTCGAGCGACCGCCTCGTCGAGGCGCTCATCGTCCAGGCGATCTGGCCGGAGTTCATCGCCGCGCTCGAGGCCGGCGACTACGGCAACAAGCTGTTCGTCTCACTGCGGCTGATCGACTTCACCCCGGGCTACGACACGAACTCGGCGGTGCTGTTCCCCGAGACCGTCGCGATGCGCGAGATCCCCTCGTTCACCTGGGGCGCGATCTTCCAGGACCGCGAAGCCGCCCGCTACCGCAGGGTCGTGCGCGCGGCATCCGAGATCACCAACCTCGAGCTGCCAGAGCGGGCAGCAGCCATGCTCGACGATCAGGCGCTCACCGAGCGGGCGTTCGTGATGTGGGACATCATCCACGACCGCACGCACATGCGCGGCGACCTGCCGTTCGACCCGTTCATGATCAAGCAGCGGATGCCGTTCTTCCTCTACTCGCTCGAGGAGATGCGCTGCGACATGACCGCGTTCCGCGAGTCGGTGAAGATCGAGCGCGCACTCGCCGCCCGCATCGCCGCCGGCGAGGAGCTCACCGCGACCGAGCAGGAGATGCACGACCACGCCGGCCTCGTGCAGTACGCCGTGATCTTCGACCGCATCTTCCGCTTCGCGATCACGGGCAACCGGGTGCGCAATTACGACGCGGTCGGCGGGCAGCTGCTGTTCGCCTGGCTGCACCAGCGCGGCGTGCTGCACTGGACCGACACCGCGCTCGCCTTCGACTGGGAGAACGTGCCGGATGCCGTGGTGGCACTGGGAGATGCGATCGACGACCTGTACTGGCACTCGATCGACCGCCCGAAGGTGGCGCACTGGCTGGCCGCCTACGAGTTGGTGCGCAGCACGCTCACCCCGCACCCGGCGTCGCAGTGGGCGCGCGGCCTCTCGGACGAAATCCTCGCCGGGCCCCCTAAGGGCTACACGGATGCCGTCATGGACGACGAGTTTCCGCTGTCGATGTTCTTCGAGACGCTCGAGAAGAAGATGAAGCCGGTGATCGAGTCGACCGTCGGCATCCGCGGCACCGACGACTGATCGTCTCTGGCAATTCTCGTTCGCACAGCAGACACTGCCTGAAAGGACGTTGTCATGGGTCTCAGCGGTCGCACGATCGTGCTCGCCGGTGCCACGAGCGCGGCAGGACTCGCGGTGGCACAGGCTCTGCTCGCTGGCGAAACGCGAGTCATCGCGACAGGTCGCTCGGCCGAGCGACTGGCTGCGCTGCAGGACGCAGGGGCCGAGACGCAGGTCGCTGATGCGACATCCCTCACGGCCATGACCGACCTTGCCGCACGACTCGGCGTGGTCGACGGTGTCGTTCCCCTTGTCGGAGGCTGGCGCGGGGGCGGCGGACTCGCAGGGCAGACGGATGCCGACTTCGATGCGCTCCTGCCGGCCTTGCAGGCCGTGCGCGCTACGAGCCGCGCCTTCGACAGCGCGTTGCGCGCCTCGGATGCCGGACGCTTCGCGATCGTCTCATCGAGCGCCGCAGCGCGCCCTCTGGCGGGCGGCGCGAACTACGCTGCGGTCAAGGCGGCGAGTGAAGCGTGGGCGCGCGCCGTTGCCCAGGGCTACGCGAAGGCTGCGCGCGAGGAGGAGAAACCTCTGCGGGCGGCATCCGTCATTATCCGCGTGAAGTCTCTAGACCCTGGCGCCCTCGCCTCCGCGATCGTCGGCCTGTGGTCGGAGGATGCCCCCGCGCTGAATGACCGAGTCATCGATCTCTGACGGCGCGGGCTCGGCTGCATCCACGCCACCGTCGGGCTCGGCCGCATCGGGGTGATCGACGCCATCGGAACCCTCCAGATCCGGGGCGTTCGCATACAGCTCGGTGAGCTTTCGATATGACCGCGTGAAGAACGCGAGCCCGGCGACAACGACGACGATGATCCCCGCGAGCAGGCAGATCAGGGCGATCCCGCGCGCCTCTCCCGCGCCAAGCAGCCAACCCCATTGCGCGTTCCCGGCGGACGTCTTCATGTACGGGATCACGACGAACTCGGCGAGCGGAGCAATCAGGAAAGCGGTGACAGGTGTTGCGGCGGCCTCCATCGCGGCGGCGACGCCGAAGACGCGCCCCTGCCGATCGAACGGCACGACTTTCTGAATGACCGTCTGTTCTGCGGCCTCGGCCGGCGGCACAAGCGTCATATACGCCCACATGCCGATGACGAACAGCGGCCACCATTCACGCACCATGAAAATCGCACCGAGCACGCCCATCCCCATCACGACGAGCAGCAGCGTGCGCATGGGCTTCGCGCCGAGGCCGAACTTCGCGACGAGTCCCCCGCCGATGAGAAAGCCGGTCGAGGCGAATGCGAGGACGAATCCCCAGGTCTGCACGTCGAACAGCGTCAGGCCGTACGGGTCCATCAGCGCCATGTACGCACCGCCGATGAGGTTGTTGAAGGTCGAGAAGACGATCAGCCCGAACAGGCCAGGGGCGAGCCTGATCGCCGCCACACTGCCGCGGAAGTCCAGTGCGCTCGCAGCGTTCGGGTCGGGCTCAGGCGCGGGCTCTGGTATGCGGATGAACAGCAGATGCACGAATGTCAGCACCATCGCCGCTATCGCGATCGCGAGGGTCCAGCCCATACCGAGAAAGCCGATCGAGAGTCCCGAGAACACGCTGGTCACCAGGAACGCGAGACCCTGCACCGTGCCGACGAGACCGTTCGCGTTCGCGCGTCTGTCTTCTTCGACGAGCACGGTGACGGTCGTCGACAGGGCGATGTTGCGCAACTGCTCGATCACGCCTCCGAAGAGGATCACGAGGGAGAACAGCCAGAACCACGGCCCGCCGATATCGAGCAGAGCCGCCTCAGGCTGCCAGAGATAGACCACCCCAGCGACCAGGAAGGCCGCGGCCGAGATCACGCTGGACGCCAGCATGACTGTGTGTTTTCGGTGCCGGTCGACGACCGTGCCGAAACTCATGGCGAAGAACGCGATGAACAGCATATATGCGCCGCCGATGATCCCGGTCGCCAACACGGACCGCGTCTCGATGTACACCCAGAAGGTCAAAGCGAACCACAGAAAGCTCGTCGTCACGTTGGCGATCAACGTGTTGACAAGAACGTTCGCGAAGACGGTCTTCGCTGCGGTGCGATGCATGGTTCGAGAGTACGCGACCCCTCCGACGTTCGATCCGCTGACCTCGAGCCCGCCGATATCCGCCCCGCTACCATCCCCCCGGAGCAAGCACTGAATAGAATCGATCGGTGAGCATTCAGCATGACCCCGCGATCCGGGGATTCGCCAGCGACAACTACTCCGGCATCCACCCCGATGTCCTCTCAGCGATCTCCGAGGCCAATGGCGGTCACCAGATCGCCTACGGCGAAGACGCCTACACCGAGCGTCTGCAGGAGGTTTTCCGCTCACACTTCGGCGAAAGCGCCCAAGCCTTCCCCGTTTTCAACGGCACCGGCGCGAACGTCACCGCATTGCAGTCGATGCTTCCGCGCTGGGGCGCTGTGATCGCAGCATCCACGGCTCACATCAACGTCGACGAAGGCGGCGCCCCAGAGAAGATCGGCGGCTTCAAGCTGCTCACCGTCCCCACCGATGACGGCAAGCTCACCCCCGAACTCGTCGACCGCGAGGCATGGGGCTGGGGCGACGAACACCGCGCGCAACCGCTCGTCGTCTCGATCACGCAATCGACCGAGCTCGGCACCGTCTACACGGCAGAGGAAATCAGGGCACTCACCGATCACGCCCATGAACGCGGAATGAGACTGCACGTCGACGGCGCCCGGATCTCGAATGCTGCGGCGGCTCTCGACCTGCCGCTTCGCGCTTTCACAACGGATGCCGGCGTCGACGTGCTCAGCTTCGGTGGAACCAAGAACGGCGCCATGCTCGGCGAGGCGATCGTTGTTCTGAATCCCGAGGCCTCAGAAGGCCTGCTCTTCTCCCGCAAGTTCAACATGCAGCTCTCATCGAAGATGCGCTTCGTGTCGGCGCAGTTGATCGCGCTGCTCGATGGCGACCTGTGGCTGCGCAACGCGCGGCACGCGAACGCGATGGCCCAACGCCTGCGCAGCGGGATCGAGGCCGGCATCGCCGATGGCTCGATTCGCGGCGTCGCGTTCACGCAGCAGACCCAATCGAACGGCGTCTTCGCGACGCTCCCCGACGGCGTCGCCGACCGGCTGCGCGAGTCGTTCCGCTTCTACGACTGGGATGCCTCCCGCAACGAGGTGCGCTGGATGTGCGGCTTCGACACCCAGGCGGAAGACGTCGACGCCTTCATCGCGGAGCTATCGCGTCTGACCCGCGCCTGACGCGCGCCCGACGCGCGCCCGACTCACCCCGACCGTTTTCGAGACGGGTGCCAGCCGACTACCGCAGCAGACCGAGGTAGGCGAGCGCTTGGCGAATGAGCGTGCCGCGTCCGCCCTCCATCTCGGCGGCGACAGCATCCGACCCCGCCTCTTCGGGGGTGAACCAGGTGACCTCGAGGGCGTCCTGACGCGGCTCGCAGGTGCCGGTCACCGGCACCACATACGCGAGAGACACAGCGTGCTGACGGTCGTCGTGATAGGCGCTGACGCCCGGGATCGGAAAGTACTCGGCCACCGTGAACGGCAGCGGTTGCGGCGGCAGCAGCGGGAAGGCCATAGGACCGAGATCGTTCTCGACGTGCCGGAACAGCGCATCGCGGATGCTCTCGCCCCAGCGCACCCGGCCAGACACGATCGTGCGGGTCATCTCGCCCAGGGGGGTGGAGCGCAGCAGGATGCCGATCGCAGTCACAACCCCCGAGCCGTCGGTTCTCACCGGGATCGCCTCGACGTACAGCATCGGCAGGCGACGGCGCGCATCTGCGAGCTCGAACTCGCTCAGCCAGCCCGGATTCGCTCCGGGAGCGGGCGCCGGGGCGCCGAAACCGGGGAGCCCGTTGTCATCGGGTTCGGGATCAGGATCAGGTGTGCGCACCGCCATGTGTCCTTTCTACCAGGCAGGATGGACACGTGAGCGACAACCTGACGATCGACGACACCGCAACGAGATGGTCTCCTGGCGACAGAGAGCGGATGCCGTTGCTGGTGCTCCTGCACGGATATGGCGCCGATGAGAATGACCTGTTCGGACTCGTGCCGTACTTGCCAGACGGTCTCGCCGTGGCATCCGTCGCTGCCCCGCTTTCGCCACCGTGGCCGATGCCTGGCCGCTCCTGGTATCCGATCGACGGGCTCGACGGCCGCGATGCGACGCATGTCACCGCGGCCGCCGAGGCGCTACTGCGCTGGCTCGACACGACGGGCGCCGCGAGGATCGCGTTGCTCGGGTTCTCGCAGGGTGCTGCTGTGTCGCTGCAGGTGCTGCGACTGGCGCCTGAGAGGATCGGCGCGGTCGTCGCCCTGAGCGGCTACGCGACACCGGGAGACCTCCCTCACGACGCAGAGCTGACGCGGCTTCGCCGTCCGGTCTTCTGGGGTCGTGGCACGCACGACGATGTCATCCCGCAGCACCTGATCGCACACACCGCCGACTGGCTGCCCGCGCACTCCGAGCTGGCGGGCCGTGTCTACACCGGCCTCACGCACAGCATCTCGGAGGAGGAGTTGCACGATGTGAAGCAGTTCCTGACGAGGTGGCTCGAGCGCTGATCAGCGCGGATCAGGGTCTGGATCGGATGCTGGGCCTTCGGCATCCGGGTTCTCGGTGTGCGAGTTCTCCTCCACGTCAGACGCTGCCCCGCCCTGCTCGAGCCGTGCGCCGGCCACGGTGAACGCGACCATGATGATCATGCCGATGGTGACGCCGAGGCCTATGCCCAGCGCTAAATTGTGGAGAGCGAACCCCAAGGCAACGCCGAGCCCTATGCCGATCGCGAGTCCGCTGCCAAGACCCACACGGCGCACCATCTCACCGGTGCTCAGCTCCTCATTCGCCATGACACCACCGTATGCTCCTTCTGCGCGCCGAACTCAGAGCTGCTGAAGCCGACGCTGCGGCCCCTCCAACCGCGCGATTGCGATCTTGACCTCGACCAATTCGGAGCCCAGCTGCCCCAGGTGCTCGTCCATGCGGTCAAGACGGATATCCATCCGGTCGAATCGCGAATCCATTCGATCAAGGCGCGTGTCCATCCGATCGAAGCGGTCGTCCATCCGATCGAGCCGGGCGTCAACCTGATCGAAGCGGGCGTCAACCTGACCGAAGCGGGCGTCGACCTGTGCGCCGAAGCGCTCGAAGCGCTCGTCGATCGCCCTGGTCTGGCGCGCGAGCATGCCAGCGACGCCTCCCAGCACCGTGAGTGTGAAGGCGAACAGCGCGATGATCATTCCGATCACATCTGCGGACACGAGCACTCCTCCATTCTGCTCCGGCCGCGCCGGATTCACCACCACAGTCTGCCGCGCGACGGCGGGTGCCAGACTGCCGTATCCCGACAACTGTGGGGAACTGCAGAAGGTTCCGCGACGGTGTAGGAGAAGTGAGCACGAGAATCAGGCGGGTCGATGTCGGAGGTAGGCCGCATGATGGAGGGGTGGGTGACGTGCTCGGCCTTTTCACCCCGGCCACACAAGACTGGTTCCGGGGCGCCTTCACCGCGCCCACGCCGGCCCAGGCAGGAGCGTGGGAAGCGGTCTCGGCGGGCAAGCACGCGCTTGTCGTTGCGCCGACAGGCTCCGGCAAAACGCTGTCAGCGTTCCTGTGGGCGATTGACCGCACGTTCCGTGCGGGCCACAGCGAAACGGATGCCGGGCGCACCAGCATCCTTTACATCTCCCCTCTGAAGGCGCTCGGCGTCGACGTGGAGCGCAACCTCCGCTCTCCGCTCGTCGGCATCGGGCAGTCCGCCCGCAGGCTCGGGTTCGCGGCGCCGGAGATCACCGTCGGTGTGCGCACAGGCGACACGACCTCGAGCGACCGGCGCACACTCGCAGCCTCCCCGCCCGACATCCTCATCACCACCCCCGAATCGCTGTACCTGATGCTCACGAGCCGAGCGGGCGAGACTCTGCGCGACGTGCACACGGTGATCATCGACGAGGTGCACGCGGTGGCGGCGACAAAGCGCGGAGCACATCTCGCGGTGAGCCTCGAACGCCTCGACGCCCTGCGCACGGCCCACGGCGCCGATGCGCCAGCGCAGCGCATCGGCCTGTCGGCGACGGTGCGCCCGATCGACGAGGTCGCCCGCTTCCTCGGCGGCGCGGCCGCCGTCGAGATCGTCGCCCCTCCTGCGTCCAAGACCTTCGAACTCAGGGTCGTCGTGCCGATGGACGACATGACCAGCCCGCCTCCGCCGCCCGGTGTCACCGCCGCCGATGCAGAACCCGCCGAGTACACGGAGGTCACAGGATCCGTCTGGCCGCACGTCGAGGAGGCGATCGTCGACCGCGTCCTCGAGAACAACTCGACCATCGTGTTCGCGAACTCGCGCCGCCTCGCCGAGCGTCTCACCGGTCGGCTGAACGAGATCTACTCCGAGCGCATCGAGGCTGCGCTGCCCGCGGCGACCGTGCCCGCGGCGACGATGGCACAGGCGGGGGCCACGGCCGGCGCCGACCCCGTGCTCGCCAAGGCGCACCACGGCTCGGTCTCGAAGGAGCAGCGGGCGCTGGTCGAGGAGGAACTGAAATCGGGCGTGCTGCGCTGTGTCGTCGCGACGAGCAGCCTCGAGCTCGGCATCGACATGGGCGCCGTCGACCTCGTGATCCAGGTCGAGGCCCCGCCGTCCGCGGCATCCGGCCTGCAGCGCGTCGGACGCGCCGGCCACCAGGTCGGCGAGATCAGCCGTGCGTCGTTCTTCCCGAAGCACCGCGGCGACGTGCTGCGCACCGCGATCGTCACCGAACGGATGCTGCACGGTCAGATCGAGGCGATTCAGGTGCCGCGCAACCCGCTCGACATCCTCGCGCAGCAGACCGTGGCCGCCAGCGCCCTCGGCGAGATCGGCGTCGAGGAGTGGTTCGAGACCGTGCGGCGCTCTGCGCCCTTCCAGTCGTTGCCGCGCTCCGCCTACGAGGCGACGCTCGACCTGCTCGCCGGTCGCTTCCCCTCCGACGAGTTCGCCGAACTGCGCCCGCGGCTCGTCTGGGACCGCGATGCGGGCACGCTTACCGGCCGCCCCGGCGCACAGCGCATCGCCGTCACCAGCGGCGGCACGATCCCCGACCGCGGCCTGTTCGGCGTCTTCGTCGCCGGCGAGACCACAGGAGCACGCGTCGGCGAGCTCGATGAGGAGATGGTCTACGAGTCGCGGGTCGGCGACGTCTTCACCCTCGGCACCACCAGCTGGCGCATCGCCGAGATCACACACGACCGCGTCAACGTCATCCCCGCTTACGGGCAGCCGGGCAAGGTGCCGTTCTGGCACGGAGACGGCATCGGACGCCCCTTCGAGCTCGGCGAGGCACTCGGCCGTTTCTCGCGGGAAGTGTCGACTTCGGCTCCCGAGAAGGCTGCGCAACGGCTCATCGATGCGGGTCTCGATGAGCAGGCGAGGACGAATCTCATGGCCCATCTCGCGGAGCAGCGCGAAGCCACGGGAACACTCCCTACCGACCGCACGCTCACGGTCGAGCGCGGTCGTGATGAGGTCGGTGATTGGCGCATTATTCTCCATTCCCCATACGGCATGAAGGTGCATGCGCCCTGGGCTCTCGCGATCAACGCACGGGTTCGCGAGCGGCTCGGCGTCGAGGGATCGGCCGTCGCGAGTGACGACGGCATTATCGTGCGCGTCCCGGATGCCGACGCCGAACCGCCGGGCGCCGAGCTGTTCGTGTTCGACCCTGACGAGCTGGAGCAGCTGGTGACCGAGGAGGTCGGCGAATCCGCACTGTTCGCCTCACGCTTCCGCGAATGCGCCGCGCGCGCGCTGCTTATTCCGCGCATGAACCCGAATAAGCGCACTCCCTTGTGGCAGCAGCGCCAGCGCTCAGCACAACTGCTGGAGGTGGCGCGTCGGCATCCGACCTTTCCTGTGATCCTGGAGACGCTCCGCGAGGTGCTGCAGGATGTTTACGACCTCCCCTCGCTCCGCAGGCTTGCGACGTCGATCGCCGATCGGCGGATCCGCCTCGTCGAGACGGAGCCGGCACAGCCCTCACCCTTCGCCCGCGACCTGCTGTTCGGCTACGTCGGCGCGTTCATGTACGAGGGCGACTCGCCGCTCGCCGAGCGCCGCGCGGCCGCGCTCTCGGTTGACCCAGCGCTGCTGGGCGAGCTGCTCGGCACCGTCGAGTTGCGAGAACTGCTCGACCCCGACGTGATCGCTCAGTTCGAGCGCGAGGTGCAACGCCTTGACGCCCAGTGGCGAGCGCGCGGCCTCGAAGGGGTCGCCGACCTGCTGCGAGTGCTCGGCCCCCTCGATGTCGAAGAGGCCACGGCACGGCTCGAAGGTGCTGCGGGGGCGCGAGCACATCTCGACGCCCTGGTGTCCGCGCGACGTGCAATTTCGGTCACGATCGCCGGCATCCACCGGTATGCCGCGATCGAAGACGCCGCTCGCCTGCGCGATGCGCTAGGGGCAGCGCTCCCCACCGGCATCCCCTTGGCCTTCCTCGAGCAGGTCTCTGATCCGCTCGGCGACTTGGTCGCCCGCCACGCGCGCACGCACGGACCCTTCACGACGGATGCCGTTGCCACCCGCTTCGGCATCGGCACAGCCGTCGCCCGCCACACCCTGCAGCGGCTCGAGCAGGTCGGCAGGATCACGAGCGGCTATTTTCTACCGGCCCCGTCGTCGGGCTCAGACACCGATTCGTGCACTGACCGAGAATGGTGCGATACCGAGGTCCTTCGAAGGCTTCGGATGCGATCGCTCGCCGCGATCCGCGGCTCCGTCGAGCCGGTCTCCCCCGAGGCCTACGCCCGCTTCCTGCCCGACTGGCAGCACCTCACCCGGCCTCTCGAAGGCCTCGACGGCGTGCTCACCGTGATCGAGCAGTTCGCCGGGGTTCCGATCCCGGCGAGCGCCTGGGAGTCGCTCGTGCTGCCCTCACGAGTGCGTGACTACTCGCCAGCCATGCTCGACGAACTCACTTCAGCAGGAGAGGTCGTGTGGGTCGGCTGCGGTGCGCTGCCTGGGCGTGACGGCTGGATATCGCTGCACGCCGCCGATCTCGCGCCATTCACACTGCCCGAGTCCGATCCTGCCCAGGAACCGGGGAGCGACCTCGAGGCGCGGCTGCTCGCCGCGCTCGGCGCGGGCGGAGCCTACTTCGCCTCGCAGCTCAAGGAGATGACGGGGGCCGAGAACGAGCAGTCCGTGCTCGAGGCGCTGTGGAACCTGACCTGGGCGAGCCGGGTGACGAACGACACCTTCGCGCCGGTGCGCTCGCTGCTGGCCGGCGGTTCGCAGGCCCACAAGGTCACCCGCCGTGCTCCCCGCGCGCGGACGTACCGTGGCATCTCGCTCGCGCGCACGGCGCCTCGCCCGGCGTCCCTCGGCGGGCGCTGGTCGCTGCTGCCCTCCGCCGGCGCTTCGGCGGGCTCAGCGGCCCAGGACCTGGCGCGAAGGGCCACCGTGACCGCAGGCCTCCTGCTCGATCGGTACGGCGTCGTGACGCGTGGAGCCGTGCAGGCGGAAGGGGTTCCCGGCGGGTTCGCCCAGGCGTACCGCATCCTCGCCGGTTTCGAGGAGGCCGGGCACTGCCGCCGAGGATACGTGATCGAGAGGCTGGGCGCTGCTCAGTTCGCGGCATCGACCACCGTCGACCGTCTGCGCACCTTCGCCGCTCTCGCCGACCCGCCGCCCCGGCACGCGATCACCCTCGCCGCGACCGACCCGGCAAACCCCTACGGCGCTGCCCTCGGGTGGCCCCGTCGCGACGGCGTATCGCACCGCCCAGGGCGCAAGGCCGGCGGCCTGGTCGTGCTGGTTGACGGAGCCCTCGTCCTCTACCTCGAACGCGGAGGGCGCACTGTGCTGTCGTTCAGCGACGATCCGGCTGTGCTGCGGGCTGCGGCATCCGATCTGGCATCCACTGCCAGGGCTCGACACCTCGAAACGCTCACTGTCGAGAAAATCGACGGCGAAGGTGTGTACGGCACCGAGCTCGCCCTCGCTCTGAGCGAAGCCGGGTTCGTGGTGACGCCCCGCGGCTACACGCTCCGCAAGGTCGTCTGACTCGCAGAGCGGTACCATATCCTGTACATGAGAAGGAGAGGCCGATGGCCATCACCACCACCGAGGCGCGTCGCGATCTCTTCGGACTGATCGAACGCGTGAACCTCGATCATTCGGAGATCGAGATCCTGTCCAAGCGCGGCTCCGCCGTGCTCATGTCGAAGGCCGAGTACGACTCCCTCATCGAGACCAGCCACCTGCTGCGGTCCCCGGCGAACGCTCGCCGCATAATCTCCGCTCTCGAGCAGGCCCGCACGGGTGCCGTGTCCGAGCACGATCTGATCGACGGATGAACGATCGCCTCCTCAGCTGGACTGTCGAGGGCTGGGAGGACTACGTGTACTGGCAGACCCAAGACAGACGAACGCTCACGCGCATCGATCTGCTCATCGCCGATCTTCTCCGAGACGACCCCTTCGACGGGATCGGCAAACCCGAGCCGCTGAAGCACGCCCTCGCAGGCGCCTGGTCGCGCCGGATCGACGAGGTGAACCGCCTCGTCTACATCGCGGACGACAGCTCCGTCGCCATTCTCCAGGCCAGGTACCACTATTGATCTCCGAGTTCTTCGCCGGCGTGGGAACCCTGTTCCGCGGGTTCGGGCTGTGGCGCCGTCGCCCGGGGCTCATGGCGCTGGGTCTCGTCCCGGCCGCGATCGCCTTCCTCCTCCTGGCTGCGGCCCTCGTGCCGCTGGCGCTCAAGATCGGCGACATCGCCGAC
Organism: Microbacterium sp.; assembly: GCF_047607465.1. Taxonomy (GTDB): domain Bacteria; phylum Actinomycetota; class Actinomycetes; order Actinomycetales; family Microbacteriaceae; genus Microbacterium. Next base: position 66,402 of record NZ_JASGCY010000046.1, read on the forward strand.
TGGGCGACGCCGTTCGCCGACTCCTGGGTCCTGGAGTGGCGCAGCATCCTCCGCGTGGCGGTCTGCACCGTGATCTTCGTCGCCTCCCTCGCGCTCGCGGGCGTGGTGTTCAGCGCACTCGCCCTCGTCATCGGCGATCCCTTCTACGAGAGGATCTGGCGCGCCGTTGAGACCGACCTCGGCTCGCCGCCGCCTGCCGAGGGCGGGAGGTTCTGGACCTCGGTGGGCGAGAGCCTGCGCCTGGCGGTCCTCGGCGTCCTCGTCGCCCTCCTCGTGCTCCTGATCGGGCTCGTCCCGATCGTCGGCGGGCCACTCGCCGCGGTGACCGGCGTCGTCCTCACCGGACGTCTGCTGGCCCGCGAGCTCACCGGACGCGCGTTCGACGCCCGCGACTTCGACCCGCAGACCCGCGCCGCTCTGTTCCGGTCGAGCAGGGCCCGCGTGCTGGGCTTCGGGGTCGCCACGCAGCTGTGCTTCCTGATCCCCCTCGGGGCGGTGCTCACGATGCCGGTCGCGGTGGGCGGCTCGACGATGCTCGCCCGCGACATGCTCGCGCGCGCGAACAGGACGGCTCCGGTCTGATGCCCGAGGGCGACACCGTCCACCGCACCGCGCGCCGGCTCGACGAGGCGCTGGCGGGCTCCGAGATCACGCGTTTCGACCTGCGCGTGCCGCAGGCCGCCACCGTCGATCTGACGGGACAGCCCGTGCACGAGGTCGCCGCGCGCGGCAAGCACCTGCTGATGCGCATCGGCGAGAGCACCGTCCATTCGCATCTGCGCATGGACGGCGCCTGGTTCGTCTACCGCCCCGGCGAGAGGTGGCGGCATCCGGCCTTCAAGGTCCGCGCCATCGTCGGCACCGCCGAGCGCGAAGCCGTGGGCGTGGACATCGCCGGAATCGAGGTCGTGCCCACGCGGGACGAGGCCTCGCTCGTCGGACATCTCGGCCCCGACCCGCTGGCCGCCGACTGGGACGCCGCGGAGGCGGTGCGGCGCCTCGGAGCGGATCAGCGCAGCATCCACGTCGCCCTCCTCGATCAGCGGAACGTCGCCGGCTTCGGCAACGAGTACGCGGCAGAACTCCTGTTCCTGCGGGGTATCCTGCCCACCGCACCCACATCGGAGGTCGACGTCGCCGCCCTGATCGATCTCGGCGTGAGGACCATCCGGGCGAACCGCGACCGGGTCCACCGCACCTTCACCGGCGTCAACCGGCCCGGTCGGACCACGTGGGTGTACGGCCGCGCCGGACGCCCCTGCCGGCGCTGCGGGACGCTGATCCGGAAGGGCTCGCAGGGCGCGGATCGGACCAGCGAGCGCGTCACCTTCTGGTGTCCGCACTGCCAGATCTCCCCGCTGGGCTCCTGAGCCTGCCGAAGGATCACCGCCCGGGAATGAATCCTCCCCCTGCGTGGTTGTAGCTATATCCGGAGAACTCCGGAACACGGGAGGAATCGTGGGCAAGAACTACGTCGACATCGAGAACGACCAGGGCGGGACGCTGCGGTACCGCAAGCACGCCAACGGTCGTGGCCTCGTCGCGCATGGCGCGAAGGTGCATCCGATGGCGCACATCGAAGCAGGTGCGTACATCGAGCCCGGCGCACGCGTCGGCAAGGGAGCGACCATCGCGCGCGGCGCGTGGATCGACACGGATGCTGTGATCGGCGACAACGCGTACATCGATGCGCACGCGCACATCGGCCAGGGCGCCGCGATCGGCGACGGCGCGCACGTGGGCGTCCGCACCGAGATCGGCGCCGGAGCCCGCATCGTGCGGGGCGCGAAGATCGGCGACGACGAGACGGTCGCCGCAGGCCTCACCGTGGCCACCGATCGGAAGGGCCTCTGGCTCGCGGCCTGAGCCGCCCCTCCACGTCCTCCGGCACCGACCGCCGAGTCCGCATCCCCGGCCGGATGGGTAGTTGTCCCCATCGACGGCGCGGGGTGGGGTTGTTATGGTTGTGGTGTCGGGCCGGGGTGGTTCGGTTTCACTGATTTTTCGGAGGTGTGGTCATGGCGGATTTCGGTGCGTCTTATGCGGAGATGGAGCAGGTGGCGTCGTAGTTGTCGCAGGCTCGTGATGACATTCAGGGTCAGCTGGACTCGTTGAAGTCTCAGCCTTGATCCACCGTCGTGGTGTCGATGGGTGCGTTTTCGTGTTTCGGTGATGAAGCTCGCTGTGTGGGCGTGCAGGATCTGCCAGCCGGTGCTCTGGCTTTTCCACTTCGGTTTCCGGTCA
>NZ_JASGCY010000047.1:0-11132 GCF_047607465.1 Microbacterium sp.
CCTCGCGCAGCCGTTCGCGCACGGCGCGCTGCTGCGCGCCGCCGCGGTCCTCGCCCAGCCGCCGCGCCAACTCGTCGTGGTGACCGACCGACCGGACGGGCCGCTGGCCGAGGCCGCGCGCGCCGCCGACGCCGACCTGGTCGCGGTCGTGTCGCCCGCGCAGGCCGAGGCGTTCGCCGCCGCGGGCTTCGAGCTGTTCTCTGGACGATCGGAACCGTCGGAGCGCGCCTACGACTGCCGGGCGTTCGTCTGCCGGCTGCCGATGGCCGAGGCGGCTTTCATCGAGAGGGAGCGCTGACTCAGATCCAGCTGGGCATCCAGTTGTGCACGAGCCAGAACTCGTACGGCACGCTCATCCCCGTCCACACCGGGTAGAAGAACGCCGAGACGAGCACGGCGAAGACGAGGAAGATCAGCACCGTCAGCCGACCCGACCGGCGCCGGGGCAGCGGATCGTCGGGGCGGCCGGCCACCACCCGCAGGACCGCCACCAGCCCGAGCACGAGGAACGGCATCATCGCCACGGTGTAGAACTGGAAGATCGTGCGCTCCGGGAACAGCAGCCAGGGCACGTAGGCGGCGGCGAGCCCGATGAGCGGGTAGGTGAGAGCGGGATCGATCGGGGTCCGGTCGATGAGGGCGCGCGCGAGGCGGCAGAGCAGGTACACGGCCGCAGCGACGCCTGCGTACCAGATCAGCGGGTTGGGGATGCTGCTGATCACGGCGATGCAGTGGTCGGTGCCGCAGTCCTTCTGGTCGCTGCCCACCCACACGGCGGTCGGGCGCACGAGGAGAGGCCACTGCCACGCGGGGCTCGCATAGGGGTGGCCACTGGAGAGCCCGACGTGGAACCTCATCATCGCCTCGTGGTAGTTCCACAGCGCGAGGAGCGGGTTCGGGTCAGAGTCGCGGTCGTAGCCGCCCGCCGTCGCCAGCCAGCCGGTCCAGCTGACGAGGTAGACGCCCAGGGCGGGGAAGACGAGCAGCACGAACGAGATCGGCCCCTGCGTGAAGGCCGCAGCCGACGGCCACAGCGCCACTCCCGCGCGACGGCGGGCGAGAGCATCCGTGACGACGACGTAGAGGCCGAAGGCCGCCAGGGCGTACAGCCCTGACCACTTGACCGCGCACGCGGCTCCTAGCGCGAGACCGGCGGCGAGGAGCCAGGGTCGCCGCCAGAGCAGCGGCCCCCACATCGGATCGGGAGCCTCGTCGTCGGGCCTGTCGATGAGGGGGATGCTGCGCTGCCGGTCGATGAGGATGAACAGCGCGCCCAGCAGGATGAAGAAGGTGAGGATGCCGTCGAGGAGCGCGATGCGGCTGAGCACGATGCTGAGGCCGTCGATCGCGAGCAGCAGCCCGGCGACCGAGGCGACGGCGGTGGATCCGGAGAGTCGTCGCGCGATGAGATAGGTGAGGAGCACGGTTCCTGCGCCCAGCAGCGCGCTCGCCAGGCGCCAGCCGGTGCTGTCGTACGGGCCGGTCGCCGCCATGCCCAGGGCGATGAGCCACTTGCCCAGCGGCGGATGCACGATGAATGCGCCGGCGGCGTCGAGGGGGAGCTCACCGCCGGAGACGAACGCCTCGTTCGCCTTGTCGCCCCACGTGCCCTCGTAGCCGAGCGTCCACAGCGACCAGGCGTCCTTGACGTAGTAGATCTCGTCGAAGGCGAGCTCATGCGGGTGGCCGAGATTCACCAGGCGCAGCACGGCGGCGAGCACCGTGAGGGCAAGAGGGGCGAGCCAGCGCAGCGCGCGGTGCCGGGTGGCGGGCAGCAGGGAGGCGGGCGCGGTCACCGCTACAGCCTAGACAACCCGCATAGGCTGAACCGGTGATCATCCTCGCCGCCACCCCCATCGGAAACCTCGGCGACGCCTCCCGGCGCCTCATCGAGGTGCTCGAGAACGCGGAGGTCGTCGTGGCGGAGGACACGCGCACGACCGGTCGGCTGCTGCAGGCCCTGCAGATCTCGAACCGGCCCCGGCTGATCGCCCTGCACGATCACAACGAGAAGCAGAAGGCCGCCGAGCTCGCCGCTCTCGCCCTGGAATCGGACGTGGTCGTCATGAGCGACGCCGGGATGCCGGCGATCAGCGACCCGGGGTACGGCCTGGTGGCCGCGGCGGTCGCGCAGGGTGTGACGGTGACAGCGGTACCCGGGCCGAGCGCCGTCATCATGGCGCTGGCGATCTCGGGGCTCCCCACCGACCGGTTCACGTTCGAGGGCTTCCTGTCACGCAGGCCCGGAGAGCGGCGCTCGTCGCTGCGGGCGCTCGCCGCCGAGCCGCGCACGATGGTGTTCTTCGAGTCGCCGTCGCGGCTGGCGTCGTCGCTCGCGGACATGGGGGAGGCCTTCGGCGACGACCGCCGCATCGCGGTGTGCCGGGAGCTGACGAAGTTCTACGAGGAGGTGCGGCGCGGGAGCGCGTCCGAGCTCGCAGCCTGGGCGGAGGGCGGGGTGAAGGGCGAGATCGTCGTGGTCGTGGAGGGGGCGCCGCGGCGCGAGGCCTCGCCGGAGGACGCGCTCGCCCAGGTGCAGGAGCTCGTGGCCTCCGGCATCCGCTTGAAGGAGGCGACCGCCGAGGTCGCGGGCCTGACCGGCCTCTCGGCGCGCGACCTGTACCAGGCGGCGCTCGCCGCGCGGAAGCCGTGACTGCGGCTGCATCCTGCAGGGCTTTCGCCGTTTTGCAGGGGCCGGATGCGGATGCGGGCACTGTATGAGCGCGGATCCACTGCGGGATGCGGATGCCGGGCGAGATCAGCACGCGCCCGCACGCCGCGGTCTCGGCGGTCATCCCTCGATCGGCGGGCTGAGCGCCTCGGCGACGCCCGAGGCGGCGATGGCGTCGAGCGCGCGCTGGAGAACCTGAAGGTCCTCCACCGTCTCGACATTCGTGACCTTTCCCCACCGCAGGGTCAAGAACTGGAAGACCGTGTTCGCGTAGACACTGCCGTCGGGGAGAGTCCCCGACACCTGGGCTCTGGTCGCGACGCGCGTCCGCCACGGGCCGCCGACGACCAGCACGTCTTCGACCTCGAAGCGCGCGCCGGGGAGCAGACGCAGCGTCCGCTCCCACCAGCGGATCATCGCCTCCCGGCTGGTCCGGCGGCCACCGAGAGCGTGATCGCCGTGGAACACGTAGACGAACTCGTCGGCTAGTCCGTCGACCATGGCGAGGTAATCGCCGTGATTGATCCGGTCGAAGACCCGCCGCACCTGGGATCGGACGATCGTCTTGTACATGTCGGCCTCCAAAACGTTACTATTGGTAACATAATGACAGCAGCCGGCCGCCCGCGTAAACCCTCGATCGACGAGGCGATCCTCGACGCCTTCGCCGAGCTCGTCGTCGAGCGCGGCTACACGCGGGTCACCGTGGACGACGTCGTCGATCGCGCCGGGTCGAACAAGCCCGCCTTCTACCGGCGGTTCCGCGACCTTGCAGACGTGGTACCGCGCCTGCTCGCCGAGCGGCACGGACTCGATGCCGACATCGACACCGGATCACTGGTGGAGGACCTCCTCGAAGTGCAGCGTCGCCAGCTGGCTCTGTTCACGGACCCGGCGGTGTCGCGCGGGCTCATCGGCTGGGCGGCGTACGTGAGTGCGCATCCCGAGCGGGCCGAGCCCTTCGTCTCGAGCTACCTCGCACCGCGTCGGGCGTTCACGCACGTGATCCTCGCGCGGGCGGTGGCGCGGGGCGAGATCCGCGAAGGCGCCGATGCCGATTGGATCGCGGATCTGCTCACCGGCCCCCTCCTCATGCGGGTCACGCTGCCCGGTCTTCCGCCGATCACGGAGGAGCTCGTCGTCTTGACCGTCACCGCGGCGCTCGACGCCCTCGGGCTCGCCCGCACGGCGTAACAGGTCCGCCGCCCCGCCTAGAATCTTCCTATGCCCGCAGGCGAATCGTTCTACATCACCACGCCCATCTACTACCCCTCCGATGTGCCCCACATCGGCCACGGGTACACATCGGTGGCTGTCGACGCGCTCGCGCGCTGGCACCGGCAGGCGGGCGACGACACCTGGATGCTGACGGGCACCGACGAGCACGGACAGAAGATGCTGCGTGCGGCGGCGGCCAACAACGTCACCCCGCAGGAGTGGGTGGACCGCCTCGTCAGCGAGGCCTGGTTCCCGCTGCTGAAGACGCTCGACGTCGCGAATGACGACTTCATCCGCACCACGCAGGAGCGCCACGAGGCGCGGGTGAAGAAGTTCGTGCAGGCCATCTACGACCGCGGCTACATCTACGCGGGCGAGTACGAGGCGCTGTACTGCGTGGGGTGCGAGGAGTTCAAGCCCGAGTCCGAGATCCTCGACGGCACCGGTCCCTTCGAGGGGCTGAAGGTCTGCGCGATCCACTCGAAGCCGCTGGAGCTGCTGCAGGAGAAGAACTACTTCTTCAAGCTCAGCGAGTTCCAGGACCGCCTGCTCGAGCTCTACAAGGACGAGCCCGATTTCGTGCGGCCGGAGTCCGCCCGCAACGAGGTCGTCTCCTTCGTCCGGCAGGGGCTGAAGGACCTCTCGATCTCGCGTTCCGCGTTCGACTGGGGCATCCCGCTGCCGTGGGACGAGTCGCACGTCATCTACGTGTGGGTCGACGCGCTGCTCAATTACGCCACCGCCGTCGGCTACGGCGAGGACCCTTCGTCGGGCTCAGGGACCGGTGAGTTCGCCCGCCGCTGGCCCGCCTACCACGTGGTCGGCAAGGACATCCTGCGCTTCCACGCCGTGATCTGGCCCGCCATGCTGATGGCCGCAGGTCTCGACGTGCCCAAGGGCGTGTTCGCGCACGGCTGGCTGCTCGTCGGCGGCGAGAAGATGTCGAAGTCGAAGCTCACCGGCATCGCGCCGACCGAGATCACCGACGTGTTCGGCTCCGACGCCTACCGCTTCTACTTCCTGTCGGCGATCGCGTTCGGCCAGGACGGCTCGTTCTCCTGGGAGGATCTGTCGGCCCGTTACCAGGCCGAGCTCGCCAACGGCTTCGGCAACCTCGCCTCGCGCACGACCGCGATGATCGAGAAGTACTTCGAGGGCATCGTGCCGCCGGCCGCGGAATACACGGAGGCCGACCTCGGGATCCAGAGGATCGTCGCGGATACCGTGAAGAACGCGGATGCCGCGATCGAGCAGTTCCGCATCGACGAGGCCATCAGGGAGATCTGGACGATCGTCGACGCTCTCAACGGCTACATCACCGAGAATGAGCCGTGGGCGCTGGCCCGCGACGAGGAGCAGCGCGAGCGCCTCGGCACCGTGCTCTACACGTGCGCCGAGGGTCTGCGCGCGCTGGCTGTGCTGCTCTCGCCGGTGATGCCGCAGTCGACCGAGAAGCTGTGGATCGCGCTCGGTGCCGCCGAGAGCATCGGACGCCTGCAGGACCAGCCGATCCGCGAGGCCGGATCCTGGGGCGTGCTGCGCCCAGGGACCAGCGTGAACGCTCTCGCACCCCTGTTCCCCCGGGTCGAGCAGGCCTGACGGAGTCTCTGCGTGCCTGAGACCTACGTGCAGCGGCGTGACGGCGAGGGGCGCAAGGATCTGCGGTACCCCGCAGCTCCTGAGCCCCTCGCCGTGCCGATCTACGACAACCACGCGCACCTCGAGATCCTCGACGGCGATGAGCCGCTGTCGCTGACCGACCAGCTCGACCGTGCAGCGGCCGTGGGCATCGCGGGCGTCGTCCAGGCGTCGGGTGACATCGAGTCGTCGCGCTGGGCGGTGGATGCTGCGGCATCCGACCCGCGCGTGCTCGCCGCTGTCGCGATCCATCCGAACGACGCACCGACGTATGCCGCGAACGGCATGCTCGACGAGGCGATCGTCGTGATCGACGAGCTCGCCGCTCACCCGCGCACGCGCGCGATCGGCGAGACCGGGCTGGACTTCTTCCGCACCGACGAGCCCGGCCGCCCCGCGCAGTTCGAGTCCTTCGAGGCGCACATCGCGCTGGCGAAGAAGCACGGCATCGCGATGCAGATCCACGATCGCGACGCGCACGAGGCGGTGCTCGAGACGCTCGCCAGGGTCGGCGCCCCGGAGCGGACCGTCTTCCACTGCTTCTCCGGCGGCGACGCCATGGCGCGGGTCTGCGCGGATGCCGGGTACTACCTGTCCTTCGCAGGCAACGTGACCTTCAAGAGCGCGCAGAACCTGCGCGATGCTCTCGCGGTCACCCCGCTCGATCGGGTGCTCGTCGAGACCGATGCGCCGTTCCTGACCCCCGTGCCCCTGCGTGGCCGACCGAATGCGCCCTATCTCGTGCCGATCACGGTGCGTTTCATGGCCGCCGAGCTCGGTCTCGACCTCGACGAGCTGTGCGCGCAGCTCGCGGCGAACACCCTCCGCGTCTACGGTTCGTTCGAGGACCAGCCCACCGGAGACTAATCTGGCCGGATGCGCTTTCTCGATCCGATCACCCTCGAAGACGAGTTCGTGCGGCTGGAGCCGCTGAGCCCGCAGCACGCCGCGGATCTCGCCAGGGCCGCGGCGACGATCGAGCACGCGTGGTACACGTCGGTGCCGGCATCCGATGAGGTACCGGCCGAGATCGACCGCCGCCTCGCCCTGCGCGATGCCGGCCAGATGAACCCGTTCGCCGTGCGCCGGCTGTCCACCGGCGAGGTCGTCGGCGCGACGTCGTACTGCAACCCCGACCAGCCGAACCGCCGCATCGAGATCGGCTACACCTGGCTCGCAGCCTCGGTGCACGGCACCGAGGTGAACCCGGCGATGAAGCGGCTGATGCTCGCGCACGCGTTCGGCGCGTGCGATGCCATCGCGGTGACGTTCCTCACGCACTTCCACAACCGGCAGTCGCGTGCTGCGATCGAGCGGCTGGGCGCGAAGCTCGACGGCATCCTGCGCAACCACCGCATCATGCCCGACGGGTCGCTGCGCGACACGGCCGTGTACTCGGTGCTGCCGCATGAGTGGCCGGCGGTGCGGAACGGGCTCGAGGCTCGGCTCGCACGGCGCCGCCGGGGCGTCACACCGGTTTCGCGCTGACGATCTGCGAGATCGGGCGCCACACGACGACGAGGGTGATCGCGGCGCCCGCGAACGCGAACCACCACGGGGCGGTGAGCCCCCAGGTCTCGGCGAGCGCACCGCCGAGCGCCTGTCCGATCACGATGCCGCCGAACACCCCGACCATGTTCACCGAGCCGATCCGGCCCTGCAGCTCCTGCGGCACGAGCCGTTGACGCACCGTCGTCGAGATCGTTCCCCAGACGAACGAGTAGGCGCCGAAGACGAACATGATGATGAGCGCCACCCAGCCCGTGGTCGTCAGCGCGAACGCGAGGTGCATGAGTACTTCGAGCGTCAGCACGATGCGCATCAGGGTCGCGAACGAGACGTGCCGCTCGAGCCAGCCGAAGCTCGCTGTGGCCAGCAGCCCGCCGACCGCGGAGGCCGTGGTCAGCGCCCCGTAACCCACTGGCCCCATGCCAAGGTGCTCGGTCGCGTACAGCACGAGGACGCCCCACGGCGCCGCCCACGTCGCGTTGAAGAGCAGGATGATCAGCACCAGCATCCGCACCGGCGGATTGTGCCACAGCCACTTCACGCCCTCGGCGATATCAGTGTGCACCGCCGCGCGGCTCCCTGAGCTCGTCGAAGGGCCCCGCGGCGGCACCGGTGTGCGTGCCATCCGCGAGATGAGCACGACGGCGAGGCTCACGCAGACGATCTCGACGAGGAACGGCCAGGCGGCGCCTGCGGCGAAGAGGAAAGCGCCCAGCGGAGGGCCTGCGAACTGGTTCGCCACGAGATAGCCCGTTTGCAGGCGGGCGTTGCCGATGCCGAGGTCGGCGGGCTCGACCACCATCGGCAGGAGGGTGCTGCCCGCGGTGTCGACGAAGACCTCGGCGGTGCCGTAGAGGAAGGCGACCGCCAGCACGATCCCGATGTTCGCCGCTCCCGTGACGAGGAAGACGCAGAGCGCGGCGAGCACGACGGCGCGCGCGGCGTTGGCCATCATCACCAGGCGCCGTCGGTCGACGCGATCGGCGATGGCGCCGGCGTGCAGCCCGAACAGCAGCCAGGGCAGGAACTGCAGGATCGCGCCCGACGCGACGAGCATCGGCGACGACGTCATCGACGCGATCAGCAGGGGAGCGGCGGCCAGCGCGATGCCGTCGCCGACGTTGCTGGTCCACGAAGAGGCGAGCAACCAGCGGAAGTCTCTGCCCATCCGGCGCGGCGCGATCAGCTCTCCCAGGGTTGGCACCCGTGAAGACTACCGGTCGTGGGGGACAATGGTCTGATGACCGTCACCCTGCTCGGCGCCACCGAGATCCGCACCCTCGCCGCCGAACTCGATGTGACTCCGACCAAGAAGCTCGGGCAGAACTTCGTCGTCGATGCGAACACCGTCCGCAAGATCGTGCACGCCGCGCGCGTGCAGCCGGGGGAGAAGGTCGTGGAGGTCGGGCCGGGCCTGGGCTCACTGACGCTCGCCATCCTCGAGGCGGGGGCGTCGGTCACCGCCGTGGAGATCGACCACCGCCTCGCGGCCCGGCTGGCGCAGACGGCGGCCGAGCACGGGGTGGCAGAGGGGATGCTGACCGTGGTCGACGCCGATGCCCTGCGGGTCACGGAGCTGCCGGGGGAGCCGACGGTGCTCGTGGCGAACCTGCCGTACAACGTGTCGGTCCCTGTGCTGCTGCACTTCCTCGAGACCTTCGACCATCTGCAGCGCGGCGTCGTGATGGTGCAGGCCGAGGTCGCCGAACGCCTCGCCGCGAAGCCGGGCTCGAAGATCTACGGCGCCCCCAGCGTCAAGGCGGCCTGGTACGGCGAATGGAGGCTCGCCGGCACCGTGTCGCGCCAGGTCTTCTGGCCGGTGCCGAACGTCGACAGCCTGCTCGTCGGGTTCGATCGGGCAGCGGGCGAGCGGGGGACGATCGAGGAGCGCCGGCGCACCTTCGAGATCGTGGATGCCGCGTTCAACCAGCGCCGCAAGATGCTGCGCCAGGCGCTGTCGGGTCTGTACGGCGGCTCCGCCGCAGCATCCGCTGTGCTCGAGGCCGCGGGCGTCGCGCCGACCGCACGCGGCGAGGACCTCGCCGTCGACGACTACCAGCGCATCGCAGCGACTACTCTGGCACCGTGACCGCTTCGCCCCGCTTCCGCCCCGACGTCCCCGAGATCCACCGGCCCTATGCGGCCGATGAGGGCCGCTACGGACGGTTCGAGTACCGCCAGGTCGGCACATCCGGCCTGTATCTCCCACCGATCTCGCTGGGTCTGTGGTGGAACTTCGGCGACAACATCCCGATCGACAACCAGCGTGCGCTGCTGCGGCACGCGTTCGATCGCGGCATCACGCACTTCGACCTGGCGAACAACTACGGCCCGCCCTATGGGTCGGCGGAGAAGAACTTCGGCCGCATCTTCGCCGAGGACTTGCGCCCCTACCGCGACGAGCTCATCATCTCGTCGAAGGCCGGCTGGGACATGTGGCCGGGTCCGTACGGCGACTTCGCGAGCCGCAAGTACATCCTCGCCAGCGCCGAGCAGTCGCTGACGAGGATGGGCCTGGACTACGTCGACATCTTCTACTCGCATCGGGTCGACCCGGTGACGCCGATCGGCGAGACCGTCGGCGCGCTCGATACCCTGGTGCGGCAGGGCAAGGCGCTCTACGTCGGCATCTCCTCGTACAGCGCAGAGCGCACCGCCGAGGCGGTCGCGGTGGCGAAGGAGCTCGGCACCCCTCTCGTGATCCACCAGCCCGCCTACTCGATCCTCAACCGCTGGGTCGAGGGCGCTCTCGCCGAGACCCTCGAGCAGTCGGGCCTCGGCGCGATCGCGTTCACCCCGCTCGCGCAGGGGCTCCTCACCGGCAAGTACCTCGGCGACGGCACGGCAGAGCGCGCGCAGAAGCGCGGCTCGCTGCCCGACGCGCCCTTGACAGCGGATGCCGTCGCCACCCTGCGCGCGCTGAACGAGGTCGCCCGCGAGCGCGGTCAGACACTCGCGCAGATGGCCCTGCAGTGGACGCTGCGTACCCCGGTCGTGGCCTCGGCGCTCATCGGGGCCTCGCGGCCGGAGCAGCTCGACGAGAACATCGCGGCCGTCAACGGCCCTGCGTTCTCGGCGGCGGAACTGGAGCGCATCGATGAGCTGTCGGGCGCCATCGACGTCAATCTCTGGGCGACGTCCTCGGACCTGTGAGCCGACGATGAGCCTGGCGCGGTCGGACGGATCGGTGCACGTTCGGGCGCCGGGCAAGATCAACGTGTACCTCGGCGTCGGCGGACGGCACGATGACGGATACCACGCGCTGGCGACGGTGTTCCAGGCCGTCTCGCTCTACGAGGACGTCATCGCGCGTCCGGCCGCCGACTTCTCGATCACGGTGTCGGGGGCGGCGGATCCCGACTCCGTGCCGCTGGACGATCGCAACCTCGCGATGCGCGCGGCCAAGTTCCTCGCGGCGGCCGCCGACTACCACGGTGGTGTCGCGCTGGAGGTGCGTAAGAGCGTGCCGGTGGCCGGCGGGATGGGCGGAGGATCGGCGGATGCCGCGGCGGCCCTGGTCGCGTGCGATGAGCTGTGGGGCACCGGCTTCTCGCAGGCGCGCCTGCACGAGCTCGCCTCCCGGCTCGGCGCGGACGTGCCCTTCTCCTTGCACGGCGGCACCGCGGTCGGCACCGGCCGAGGCGACCGACTCAACCCCGCACTCGCGCGGGGGCGCTTCGACTGGGTGCTGGTCACCAGCAACGAGGGGCTGTCCACGCCGGCTGTCTACACCCGACTCGACGAGCTGCGCGCCGAGGAGGGCGCTCTCGCCGATGACCCGCCGCTGTCTCTGGACGTGCCGGTGGCGGTGCTGCAGGCGCTGCGCTCCGGTGATGCGGAGCAGCTGGCGACGAGCCTGCTCAACGATCTGCAGGCCGCGGCGATCGACATGCGTCCCGATCTCGACGAGGTGATCCAGCGCGGCATCCGCGCCGGCGCCTTGCAGGGCATCGTGTCGGGGTCGGGCCCGACCGTCGCCCTCCTCTGCGCGGACCCAGAGAGCGCGGGGCGCGTGCAGGCGGCGCTGCGCGGGGCAGGGGCGGAGTCGCGCGGGGCCGGGGCGGCGCTGTGCGGGGCAGGGGCGGAGTCGCTGCAC
>NZ_JASGCY010000048.1:0-5111 GCF_047607465.1 Microbacterium sp.
CGCCAGCATCGGCTCGCGCCAGCATCCGCTGCGGCCGCCAGCATCCGCTGCGGCCGCCAGCATCCGCTGCGGCCGCCAGCATCCGCTGCGGCCGCCGGCATCCGCTGCGGCCGCCGCCGCCGTATCTGCTGCCGACGCCCCATCTGAGCGTCCGCGCCCCATCTGATCGACGTCTGCCAGGTGGGGCGTCGTCGCGCAGGTGGGGCGTCGGCGGAAGAAGCTGGCGCGGGCGGGCGGGCGGGCGGGCGGCCGGCGGAAGAAGGAAGAAGGAGGTGGGGTGGGGAGGGGGCGGGGTTGGTCAGGAGTGGAAGACGGTGTGCAGGTCTCCGACGGCCTCGCGGCCGCCCAGGCCGTCGATCTCGAACAGCACCGAGATGCCGATGACGTGGCTGCCGAGGCGCTCGACGAGCTCGCGTCCGGCGGCCAGCGTGCCGCCGGTGGCGAGGACGTCGTCGATGAGCAGCACGCGGGAACCGGCGGGCAGATCGTCGTGCATCTCGATGGTGGCCGTGCCGTACTCGAGCGCGTAATCGACGGATGCCGCGGGCCGGGGGAGCTTGCCGGCCTTGCGGATCGGGATGAACCCCACCCCGGCCGCGATGGCTGCGGCTCCGGCGAGGATGAACCCGCGGGCCTCGATGCCGGCGACGTAGTCGAATCGTCCGGCGAAGGGCGCCACGATCGCGTCGGTGGTCACGCGCAGTGCCTCGGCGTCGGCGAGCAGCGGGGTGATGTCGCGGAAGACGATGCCGGGCTGGGGGTAGTCGGGTAGCGAGCGGATCAGCGATTCGGCGTGGGCGAGGGCGGGGGCGAGTTCGGCATCGGGCACCGGTCAAGGCTACGCCGGATCGCGCGGTGGTGCGGGAGCGGGAGTGGCGCCCTTCGTCTCGCTGCGCGGTTCCTGAGCGAGGAGCGTAGCGACGAGACGAAGGGCGCTCAGGAGCCCGGAGCGTGCTCTCTCAGGGGCCGGGACTGCGCTCGCTCAGGGACCGCCCTTCGTCTCGCTGCGCTCGCTCAGGGACCGGGAGCGGAGGCGCGCAGGAACCGGGAGGGCGCTCAGGGACCCCCCTTGACACGCGTGGGAGCGCTCTCATACACTCGTCACACCGAGATGGGAGCGCTCCCACGCCCCGATCACATGACCAGAACCACGCACACAAAGGAGTGCATCGTGACCACGAAAACCCGCAGGCTGACGACGATCGCCGCCGTCGCAACCGCATCCGCCCTCGCCCTCACCGGCTGCGCCGGAAACGCCGAAGACCCGAACACCGGCGGCGGCGACGAGGAGATCACCCTCACCGTCGCGACCTTCAACGACTTCGGCTACACCGACGATCTCCTCCAGGAGTACATGGACGAGCATCCGAACGTGAAGATCGTCCACAACCGCGCCGCAACCAGCAATGAGGCGCGCGAGAACTACTTCCAGAAGCTCGGCAAGACCGGTCTCGCCGACATCGAGGCCATCGAGGTCGACTGGCTGCCTGAGGTCATGAAGTACTCCGACCTGCTCGCACCCGTCGACGACAGCCTGAAGGACCGCTGGCTCGACTGGAAGACCGCTGCCGCCACCGACAAGGACGGCAACCTCATCGGCTACGGCACCGACATCGGCCCGGAGGGCGTGTGCTATCGCAGCGATCTGTTCGCCGCAGCAGGCCTTCCCACCGACCGCGAAGAGGTCGCGACGCTCCTCCAGGGCGACTGGAGCACCTACTTCGACCTCGGCGAGAAGTACGTCGACGCCACAGGCAAGGCTTTCTTCGACTCCGCGGGCGGCACCTACCAGGGCATGATCAACCAGGTCGAAGCCGCCTACGAAGACCCGGACTCTGGCGACATCATCGCCACCGACAACGACGAGGTCAAGGACATCTACGACCAGGTGCTCGAGGCGTCGGCCACCCAGTCGGCGCACCTGGGTCAGTGGTCTGACGACTGGTTCGCCGGCCTCTCCAACGGCGCCTTCGCGACCATGCTCTGCCCCGGCTGGATGCTCGGTGTCATCGAGGGCAACGCCAAGGACGTCACCGGGTGGGACATCGCGAACGCGTTCCCGAACGGCGGCGGCAACTGGGGCGGCTCCTACCTCACCGTGCCGGCGAACGGCGAGAACGTCGAGGCCGCGCAGGAGCTCGCCGACTGGCTGACCGCTCCCGAGCAGCAGATCAAGGCGTTCCAGAACGCCGGCACCTTCCCGAGCCAGAACGACGCGCTCACCGACAGCACCTTGCTCGACGCCACGAACGCGTTCTTCAACGACGCGCCGACGGGGCAGATCCTCTCGGAGCGCGCCCAGGCCGTCACGGTTTCGCCATTCAAGGGCGAGTATTACTTCCAGGTGAATGATGCGATGCAGAAGGCGCTCACCCGCGTTGAGGAGGGAACGCAGGATGCAGCGACGAGCTGGAAGCAGTGGGTCGAGGAGGTCGGCGCACTGAAGTAAGGAACTCGATCGGATGCCGGGGGCTGGGGCCCCGGCATCCGATCGCTGTCCGCATCCGCCCTCGAGGGGAATCGACATGACACCCACCACAGCGCCCGCCAGGCGCGTCGGCTTCGGCCAGCGGCTCTCCCGCTGGGACCTGAAGCTCTCGCCCTACCTGTACATCTCGCCGTTCTTCCTGCTGTTCCTCGTCATCGGGCTCTTCCCGATTGCCTACACGGCCGTCATCTCGTTCATGGACTGGGATCAGGTACGAAGCTCCGGCACCTTCATCGGCTTCGACCAGTACGCCTACGTGCTGAGCCAGCCGAAGTTCTGGATCGCGCTGCGCAACACCTTCAGCATCTTCCTGCTCTCCAGCGTCCCGCAGCTCATCGCCGCCGTCGTGATCGCGGCGATGCTCGATCAGAACATCCGCGCCAAGACGTTCTGGCGCATGGGCGTGCTCGTGCCCTACGTCGTCGCCCCCGTCGCCGTGGCGCTCATCT
This sequence comes from Microbacterium sp., assembly GCF_047607465.1. GTDB lineage: Bacteria > Actinomycetota > Actinomycetes > Actinomycetales > Microbacteriaceae > Microbacterium. The sequence goes on from NZ_JASGCY010000048.1 coordinate 2,938, forward strand.
TCTCGAACCTCTTCGGCGACAGGTACGGCCTCATCAACACGCTGCTGTCGAACGTGGGCGCCGGTCCCATCAACTGGCATTCGAACGCGTTCGCGAGTCACATCGCCATCGCCACGATGGTGAACTTCCGCTGGACCGGGTACAACACCCTCATCCTGCTCGCGGCGATGCAGGCGATCCCCCGCGACTACTACGAGGCGGCGACGGTCGACGGCGCAGGAAAGATACGCCAGTTCTTCGCGATCACCCTGCCGAGCCTGCGCCCCACCCTCATCTTCGTCATCATCACCTCGACGATCGGCGGGCTGCAGATCTTCGACGAGCCGCGCATGTACGACCAGTACGGCACTGGCGGCTCGAACAGCCAGTGGCTGACGATCACGCTCTACCTCTACAACATCGGCTGGGGGGAGTGGAACTTCGGTCGCGCTTCGGCCCTCGCCTGGATCCTGTTCGTCATCGTCCTGGTGATCGGACTCATCAATCTGCTCGTGACCCGCGCCCTCGTGCGCAGTGAGGGGAAGCGCTGATGGCCACCGCGATCTCCACAACTCACAAGGCGCGGCGGGCGAAGGGCTCGCGCCCCGGCTGGGTCGTCTACGCGTGCCTCGCGATCGTGCTCACCGGCAGCGTCTTCCCGTTCTACTGGTCGTTCCTCATCGGATCGGGCGACGCCTACACGATCCGCGACCCGCACATGTCGTGGATACCCGGCGGCAACTTCTGGCAGAACGCGCTCACGGTGGTGAACGATCCGGCGGTCAATTTCTGGCGAGCGCTGTGGAACTCGATCTATACGTCGGCGCTGATCGCGGCATCCGTCGTCTTCTTCTCCACCCTCGCGGGCTGGGCGTTCGCCAAACTGCACTTCAAGGGCCGCGGCTGGCTGCTCGCCTTCGTCGTGGGCACGATGGCGGTGCCGACCCAGCTCGGCGTTGTGCCGCTGTACGTGCTGTTCAGCGAGCTGGGCTGGACGGGCAGCACTGGCGCGGTGATCATCCCTGCGCTCACCAGCGCGTTCGGAGTGTTCTGGATGACCCAATACCTGAGCCAGGCCGTGCCCGACGAGCTCATCGAAGCGGCTCGCATGGACGGCGCTTCGTCGTTGCGCACATTCTGGACGATCGGGATGCCGGCGGCGCGCCCAGCGGCAGCGATGCTCGGGCTGTTCACCTTCGTCTCGGCGTGGAATAACTTCTTCTGGCCGTTCATCGTGCTCGACCGCCAGGACCCGACGCTGCCTGTGGCTCTGTCTCTCCTCCAGTCGAACCACTTCGTGGACTATTCGATCGTGCTTGCCGGTGTGCTGCTGTCGACCTTCCCGCTACTTCTGCTCTTCTTCGTCGCGGGCAAGCAGCTGGTCAGTGGCATCATGCAGGGCGCGGTGAAAGGATGATCTCTGTGACTCGTGCATTCCCTCAGGGCTTCTTGTTCGGCGCCGCGACCGCGGCCTTCCAGATCGAAGGCGCCGCCTTCGAGGACGGCCGCACCGCGTCGATCTGGGATGCGTTCGCCCGCGTGCCGGGCGCCGTGATCAACGGCGACAACGGAGACGTGGCCTGCGAGCACTACCATCGGATGCCGCAGGACGTCGCGCTGATGAAGCAGCTCGGCCTGCAGGTCTACCGCTTCTCGACCTCGTGGTCGCGGGTGCGACCGGACGGCGGGGCCGTCAACGACAAGGGCGTCGACTTCTACAAGCGCCTCGTCGACGAGTTGCTCGACGCCGGCATCGTGCCATGGCTCACGCTCTACCACTGGGACATGCCGCAGGCGCTCGAGGAGCAGGGCGGCTGGACGAGCCGCGACACCGTCGACCGCTTCCTCGAGTACGCGGGCACCATGCACGACGCCCTCGGCGACCGCGTGCACTACTGGACGACCCTCAACGAGCCGTGGTGCTCGTCGTTCCTCTCCTACACGGCGGGCGTGCACGCCCCCGGCCGCATGGATGTCGGCGACGGGATGCTGGCGGCGCATCACCTGCTGCTCGCCCACGGCCGCACGGTCGAGGAGCTGCGCTCCCGTGACGGTGGGCTCGAGCTCGGCGTCACCCTGAATCTCACGGTCGCCGATCCGGCGGATGCCGCCAACCCAAGTGACGTCGAGGGGGGGCGCCGCAACGCCCGGGCGTTACAAGGCGGGGTTGAAGAACCCCAAATGCCCCGGGGCAA
>NZ_JASGCY010000049.1:0-85999 GCF_047607465.1 Microbacterium sp.
AGCGCGACGCGAGGAACAGCAGCGCGACGCGAGGAACAGCAGCGCGACGCGAGGAACAGCAGCGCGACGCGAGGAACAGCAGCGCGACGCGAGGCCGCGCCCGGGAGCGGATGCTGTCGGTGCTCCGGGTTACGCTGGAGTCATGACCCAGACTGTCGCCGCCGCCTTCCCCTGGGGCGATGTCTGGGGTCAGGACGCCGCCGTCGAGACGCTGCGCGCGGCAGCATCCGATCCGGCTGCGCTCTCGCACGCCTGGTTGATCACCGGTCCTCCGGGCTCTGGCCGCTCGACGCTCGCATACGCGTTCGCGGCCGCGCTCATCGCAGACCGTCCAGACGACGAGGCGACCATGCGGCAGGTGCTCGCCGGCACGCACCCCGATCTCACGGCGCTGCGCACCGACAAGGTCATCATCACGATCGCCGAGGCCCGCGCCCTCGTCGAGCGCTCCTACTTCGCGCCCTCCGCCGGCCGCTACCGGGCGATCGTCGTCGAAGACGCCGACCGCATGGTCGAGCGCACGTCGAACGTGCTGCTCAAGGCACTTGAGGAGCCGCCGGAGCAGACCGTCTGGATCCTCTGCGCCCCGAGCGAGGCCGATCTCCTGCCGACGATCCGCTCGCGGGTGCGCCCGTTGCGCCTGCGCGAACCCGAGGTGGCCGACGTCGCCCGGCTCATCACCCTGCGCACTGGCGTCGACGCGGAGATCGCCGAGCAGGCCGCGCGCCATGCGCAGCGGCACATCGGCATGGCGCAGCGGCTCGCCACCGACGAGTCAGCGCGTCGTCGGCGCGATGAGACGCTGCGCTCGGTGCTCGCCGTGCGCGGAGTGAACGACGCCGTCGAGGTGGCGGGGCAGATCATCCAGGCGGCGACCGACGACGCCAAGGCGCTCACCGCCGAGCGCGACGCCGCCGAGCGCGCCAGCCTGCTGCGCACCGTCGGCATCGCCGAGGGTCAGGCCGTTCCGCCGGCGCTGCGCGCCCAGCTCTCGGCTCTCGAGGACGACCAGAAGAAACGCGCCACACGGAGTCTCCGCGACGGCATCGACCGGGTCCTGACCGACCTGCAGTCGCTGTTCCGCGATGTGGTGATGCTGCAGTTCGGACGCGACGGCGATCTCATCAACCGCGAGCTCCTGCCTGAACTGCGCGCTCTCGCCGACGCCTGGTCGCACAGGCGCACCCTGATCGTGCTCGACCACCTCGCCGACACCCGGGAGTCGCTGGAGCGCAACGTCGCTCCGCTGCTCGCCCTGGAGAGCTTGCTCGTGACGATCACGAGCGGAAGGACACCGTGAACACTCGATCCTCCTCCCTCCGGCGCCGCGTCGTCGCCGTGTTCGCCGGTCTCGCCACCGCATCCGTCGTTCTGAGCGGTTGTCTCTACGCGGCGATCCCCGAGCAGCGGCCCTCGGCGACGAAGGCCCCGGACACCGATGGTGTGCCGGCCGAGCTGCAGCCGTACTACGGGCAGGCGCTGCAGTGGCAGCAGTGCGGCGCTGGCCTCGACTGCACCGAGGTCACGGCGCCGCTGGACTGGGAGAACCCCGGCGAGGGCGAGATCACCCTGGCCGTCGTGCGCCATCAGGCGAGCGGCACCGCGCAGGGATCGCTCCTGACCAACCCGGGCGGCCCCGGCGCCAGCGGCTACGACCTCATCGCCGACAGCCTGACGTATGCCGTCGGCGGCGACCTGATCGAGAACTTCGACGTCATCGGGTTCGACCCGCGCGGCGTCGGCCGCTCGAGCGCGGTGAAGTGCTTCGACGCGGCGGAGATGGATGACTACCTGTACGCGATCCCGGCGTCACCGCGGGGGAGCGAAGCCTGGGAGGCCGAGCTGCTGGAGGCCGACAAGCGGTTCGCCGACGCGTGCGACGCGAACAGCAACGGCATCCTCCCGTACATCACGACCGTCAATGCCGCGCGCGACATGGATCTGCTTCGCGCCGTGCTGGGCGACAAGAAGCTGAACTACCTCGGCTACTCCTACGGCACCTTCCTCGGCGCGACCTACGCCGAGCTGTACCCCGAGCGGGTCGGGCGCCTCGTGCTCGACGGCGCGATCGATCCGTCGATCCCGGGCTACGACGTCGGCGCCACCCAGGCCCTCGGCTTCGAATCGGCGCTGCGCGCCTACATGCAGGACTGCCTCGACGCGGGCGACTGCCCCTTCAGCGGTTCGGTCGACGCGGCGATGGCCGACCTCGGCGCGCTGCTCGCGAGCGTCGATGCCATGCCGTTGAAGAACGGCGACGGCCGGCTGATGGGCGCCGACTCGCTGCTGACGTCGATCATCTCCGCGCTCTACTCGCAGGACAGCTGGTCGTATCTGACCCAGGCGCTCGATGAGGCGATGCAGGGCGATCCGTCGACCGCGTTCTTCCTCGCCGACTTCTACAACGGCCGCGAGAACGGCGTCTACACCGACAACTCCACCGAAGCGTTCAACGCATACAACTGCATGGACTACCCCATCGAGGACGACCCGGACACCGAGGCCGCGACCCGCAAGAAGATCGCCGAGGGCGCCCCGACCGTTGCCCCGTACTGGGACGGTCCCGACTCCTGCTCGGTGTGGCCGTACCCGCCCACTGGCACGCGCGGGGAGATCCACGCCTCAGGTGCCGACCCGATCCTCGTGGTCGGCACGACCAACGATCCGGCGACCCCGTACGAGTGGTCCGAAGCTCTCGCCGCGCAGCTCGAATCGGGCGTGCTCATCACCCGCGTCGGTGAGGGGCACACCGGCTACAACAAGGGCAATGTGTGCGTCGATCAGGCCGTCGACGCCTACTTCGTCACGGGCGAGATCCCGGAGGACGGATTGCGCTGCGAGGCCTGATCGCCCCGATTCGCGAGCGCGCTCGGAACCATGTAACATCGGTGATCGCGCCCCGATAGCTCAGTGGTAGAGCATCTCACTCGTAATGAGAAGGCCGTCAGTTCGATCCTGACTCGGGGCTCTCTTCATCCTCCGACTCGGCGTACTCTCGAATCATGAGCAGAGCGCTTCTCATCGTCGACGTCCAGAACGACTTCACCGAGGGCGGGGCCTTGGCCGTCGCGGGCGGCGACGCCATGGCATCTGCCATCTCCGCCTTTCTCGAGGCGCATTCCGCCGATTACGCGGTGATCATCGCCTCGAGGGACTGGCACGACGCCGCCGGCGACAACGGCGGCCATTTCTCCGAGAGTCCGGACTACGTCGACACGTGGCCCGTGCACTGCGTCGCCGGCACCGAGGGCGCCGACTACGATCCGCTGCTCGCCACGGACGCCGTCACCCACCACATCCGCAAGGGGCAGGGAAAGCCCGCCTATTCGATGTTCGAGGGCGTGACGGATGCCGGCGACACGGTCGGCGCGGTGCTGACGGCGGCGGGTGTGACGGATGCCGATGTCGTGGGCATCGCCACGGACCACTGCGTGCGGGCCTCGGCGCTCGATGCGATCGCCCATGGCGTGCGCGTACGGGTGCTGACCGACCTCGTCGCGGGCGTCAGCGCGGCGTCGAGCGAGGCGGCTCTGGCCGAGCTCGCGCACGCCGGTGCCGAGCTGGCCGAGAGCGCTCGCGCGTGAGCTCTGGGGAGGCCAGGAACCTGCGCACCGTGCGCATGTCGGCAGCGCTCACGGCGTGAGCGTCCGGCTCGCCGCAGCCGGTGGGAGGAGCGGATGCTGCTGCACATCGACCCGGCGGGCGGCGCAGCTCGCGCAGCGCACGTAGACGACGACGCCCTCGCTCGTCGGATGCCGGGACTCGGCCAGCCACGCGTGTTCGTGCGCCTGCGGGACGGCGGTCGGGCGGGGGATCGGAAGCGTCTGCGGAGCGGTCATGCTTCCAGCGTGATGTAATGGTGTTGTGCATCTCAACCCTTACGGTGAGTATGCGGTGCTGCTGGCCGCGTCGCTCGCCGACGACTGGCCCGACGACCGGGACGGCATCGAGCAGCGCACGAGGGAGCTGGGCATGACCATGCGCTTCCCGGAGGCTCCGGGCGACTACGAGGCGGTGCGCGCGGTGATCGACGACTGGCTGCGCATCGTAGACGAGGCCGAGCCTGCGCGGCGGGCCGAACTGCTGAACGCGCAGATGGCGCAGGCCGCCGCGTTCCCCCGCTTGACCGACCACGACGCCGAGGGCTGGCACCTGCATTACCGCGATGACGTCGATTCGTTGCCGCACGTGCTGCGCGCGGTCATCAGCGTCGGCACCTCGCTGCACCTCGTCACGCGGGGCATGACGCGCCTCGGGCGGTGTCAGGCGCCGCCCTGCACGAACGTGGTCGTCGACGTCACCCGCAACGGCCGCCAGCGCTTCTGCTCGGTGCGCTGCGCGAATCGGGCCGCGGTGCGTCGACACCGCACCCGTGCGGGCTGACGTCGCGGCCGATACCGCTCCTCCGGTGGAACGATGCGATTCCGATGAATGCTTGGTGGGCCCCGAGGGGCTCGAACCCTCGACCCGCGGATTAAAAGTCCGATGCTCTGCCAACTGAGCTAGAGGCCCGTGTGCCTCCAGTCTAGTGCGCCGACCTGATCGCGGACGCCGGGCGCACGAGCGTACCCTGGGACGATGCCCGAGCAGCACCATCGACCAGTGCGCCGCCCCACCAGCGTCTTCGACAACATGGTCGGCACGCATGATCCGGCCGAGCAGACTCGGATCGCGCATGCCACGGCATCCGCTCTGCTCACCCGCGTGCGCGCCGACGAGAGCGGCGTGAGCGCCGAGCGGCTCGTCGCCTTCACCGCCGAGCACGGCATCGACGAGATCGCCGAGCTGTGGTCGAAGGCGCCATCGCGGACGCTCCCCGGGGCGCTCTGGCGGCTGTACGTGCTGCAGCTCGCCATCCACGGCGATCCGCAGACGGCCGCGCTGCTGTACGACCGCGGGCGCATCGAACTGGCCTCGGCGGATGCGGTCATCGCCGGGGCGCCGACGCCCGCCGAGCCCCGTGAACTCGTCGTGCTGATCGACACGATCCTGCGCGGCGCCTTCCGCGGCGACTTCGCCGTCGCGCTCGACAGGGCGGCCGCCTTCTGCCGTGTGCAGGCGTCCGGCGGCACGCATCTCGCCGACGACTGCGAGGCCACAGAGCCCGACCGTGCGAGTGCGCTGACGACGCGGGCGCTGCGCTTGAGCAGCTACGCCCAGGATCTGTCGGCGGCCGGCGCGCTGTGGCGCATGGACGCGCTGGCGTAGATACGGAAAGACCGGGCCGCAAGAACGCCTCTCGGCGGAAGGCCGCTCGCAGCGGCAAAAATTGGAGCCCGGGGTTATGCGGCCCGGCCGATCAATTGTAACGCGATATCGGCGGGTGCATTCCCGGCGTCTAGGCTCTTGTCATGACCCGGCGCAGCGCATTGATGATCATCCCCGTCGACGCGAGCGAGGAACGCGCCGACTTCGCCGACACGTTCGCCAGAGCGGATGCCGCCGCCCCCGCCCTCAGCGTCGGTGAGCTCAGCACGCAGCGCGGCGACGGGGTGTTCGAGTCGATCGGTGTGGTCGACGGACACGCCCAGGAGGTGATGCCGCACCTGGAGCGCCTCGTGCATTCGGCACGGCTGTGCGATCTGCCCGAGCCGAACATCGCGCAGTGGAAGCAGGCGATCGAGATCGCGGCGGGCGACTGCGGGGCGGGCGAGGCCGTGATCAAGCTCATCCTCAGCCGTGGCGTCGAGCACGGGCCGACGCCGACCGCCTGGGTGACCGTCGCGCCCGCGGCCGACTTCTCCGCGGCCCGCGTCGACGGCATCCGCGTGGTCACCCTCGACCGCGGCTATGACCTGCACGTCGCCGAGCGCGCGCCGTGGCTGCTGCTGGGGGCGAAGACCCTCTCGTACGCGGTGAACATGGCAGCCCTCCGCGAGGCGCACCGCCGGGGAGCGGACGACGCGATCTTCCTCTCCAGCGACGGCTTCGTGCTCGAAGCGCCCACGGCCTCGCTGATCCTGCGCGTTGGCGACCGCTTCGTGACCCCCGCGCCCAACGGCGGGATCCTGCACGGCACGACCCAGCTCAGCGTCTACGAGCACCTCGCCGAGCGGGGGTTCGACGTCGGATACGCCGAGATCCCGGCATCCGATCTGGGGAAGGCGGATGCCGCGTGGCTCGTGTCGAGCGTGCGCCTGGCCGCCCCCGTGTCGCGCATCGACGACCACGAGCTTCCCGTCGACGCGGCCCTGACGGCCGACCTGAACGCCTACCTGCTCTCCCCCCGCGACTGACCCCGCGCCGCGTCTGCCGCCGGAAAACCCGGATCGGATCGCTTCGCCACGGCGTGTCACGTCGCGGCACGCCGTGCGGTGACCAGATGGTCTGGGTTTTCCGGAAGGCGAGAGGCGGAGGGCGGATGCGGGGGGGGGGGTCAGAAGTGGAGGTGGGAGCGGCGGGACATCGCGCCGCGGATGGCGGCTTCGACGACCGGCCAGTCGTGGACGATCATGGCGTACGTGAAGCGGAGCGTCGTGTAGCCGGCGGCGGCAGCGCGGGCGTCGCGTCGGAGGTCCTTCGAACGCTGGGCCTCGCGCTCGTGGTTCTCTCGGCCGTCCGCCTCGATGATGAGGCGGTCGCCGATGAGCAGGTCGACCTCGCCGACCCCGTCGATGAGCACCTGGCAGCGCACGTCGATGCCCAGCCGATGCAGTCGGAGGCGGATCAGCGATTCGAGCCCGCTATCGGCGTCTGCGCGCGCGAAACCCAGGAGCCAGCGCTTGTCGACCGCCAGGTGCGACCACAGCCACGCGATCGCCGCGGGGGACAGGAGCGATCTGCGCAGCGCCGACTCGAGCGCGGCGAAGAAGGCGTCCTCGTCCGCGCACTGGGAGATCTGCAGCAGGACGTTCGCCACGGGCGGCAGTTCCCCGACCGCGGCGGCGCCGTCGTCCCAGTGCAGGACGCAGTGCTCGCAGGGCATCGACCGGGGTGTCCCGGCGTGACCCATCCAGACATGCGGCTCTTCGGGGATCGTGAGGGTCCAGAGTCCGAGCGCGGCGCCGGCGGCGCAGCATCCGATCACACCGCCGTGCGCCGCGGCGTGCACGCCAGCGTCGCCGGCGAGTGCGTACACGCCCTGGCGGGGGCGTACGACGGCGCCTCCGCGCACCGCTCGCGTGAGCTCGGCCTCGCTCACGCCTCTGCTCCTCAGCTCGCGTGTCCGCGCCATGCGTCCGAGTGCGCGCAGCGCCGCATCCGCTCTGACCATGCGTCCGAGCTTCGCGTTCCGCGCGGTGCCTCCGCACACCGCATCCCGCGACCTGCCGCTGGACAGCGCACAAGTGCCCAGCATCCGCCGCCTGTGCAGAACCAGTGCGCCCAACGGAAAACCCAGACCGACACGAACGCCGACGGCGTGTCTCGCTGAGACACGCCGTCGGACGATCAGTTGGTCTGGGTTTTCCCGAAGAGACCCGCCCTCACCCGAAGCGGCCGGACACGTAGTCCTCGGTGGCCTGCACGCTCGGGGCGGTGAAGATGGTCGTGGTGTCGGCGTACTCGATGAGCTTTCCGGGCTTTCCGGTGCCGGCGATGTTGAAGAACGCGGTCTTGTCGGACACCCGGCTCGCCTGCTGCATGTTGTGCGTGACGATCACGACGGTGTACTCGTTCTTCAGCTCGCCGATCAGCTCCTCGATCGCGTAGGTCGAGATCGGGTCGAGCGCTGAGCACGGCTCGTCCATCAGCAGCACATCGGGGGAGACGGCGATCGCGCGGGCGATGCACAGACGCTGCTGCTGCCCGCCGGACAGGCCCGATCCCGGCTTGTCGAGGCGGTCCTTGACCTCGTTCCACAGGTTCGCGCCCTGCAGCGATTTCTCGACCAGCGAGTCGGCGTCGCTCTTCGAAATGCGCTTGTTGTTGAGCTTGACGCCGGCCAGCACGTTCTCGCGGATCGACATCGTCGGGAACGGGTTCGGACGCTGGAAGACCATGCCGACCTGGCGGCGCACGTTCACCGGGTCGACCGAGGGGCCGTACAGGTCGTCTCCGTCCAGCAGTACCTGCCCCTCGACGCGGGCGCCGGGGATGACCTCGTGCATGCGGTTGAGGGTGCGCAGGAACGTGGACTTGCCGCAGCCCGACGGGCCGATGAACGCGGTGACGGTGCGGGGCTCGATGTCGAGCGAGACGCCCTCGACGGCGAGGAAGTCGCCGTAGTAGACGTTGAGGTCGTCTACTTCAATGCTCTTGGACATGTGGATTCCTATTCTGCTGGTCAGCGACCGGTCTTGGGGGCGAACACCTTGGCGACGATGCGCGCGACGAGGTTCAGCACCATGACGATGACGATGAGGGTGAGGGCGGCGGCCCAGGCGCGGTCGACGTAGGCCTCGGCGGGGATGCCCTGGTAGGCGTACTGCGAGTAGATGAACACCGGCAGCGTCTGCATGCGACCGCTGAAGAGGTCGTAGTTCATGGCGTCGGTGAAGCCAGCGGTCAGCAGCAGCGGGGCGGTCTCGCCGATGACGCGCGAGATGGCGAGCATGACGCCGGTGGTGATGCCGGCGATCGACGTGGGCAGCACCACCTTGATGATCGTCAGCCACTTCGGCACGCCCAGCGCGTACGAGGCCTCGCGGAGGTCGTTCGGCACGAGCCGCAGCATCTCCTCGGTGGAGCGCACGACCACGGGGATCATCAGCACCGACAGCGCGACGGAGCCCATGATGCCCATGCGCACGCCCGGCCCGAAGATGAGGGCGAAGACCGCGTAGGCGAACAGGCCGGCGACGATCGACGGGATGCCGGTCATGACGTCGACGAGGAAGGTGATGATCCGTGACATCCGCTTGCCCTGGCCGTACTCGACCAGGTAGACGGCCGTCATGAGGCCGATCGGCACGGAGATGACCGCAGCGGCCAGGGTGACCAGCAGCGTTCCCATGATGGCGTGCACGGCGCCGCCGCCCTCGCCGAGGACGCCGCGCATCGACGAGTTGAAGAACAGCGGGTCGAGCCGGGCGACGCCGTTCGAGATGACGGTCCAGCTCACCGAGATCAGTGGCACCATCGCGATGAGGAACGCCGAGGTCACAACGCCCGTGACGAACCGGTCCAGCGCCTTGCGGGATCCCTCGACGATGCGGGAGGTCACGTAGACGATGACGAGGTAGAGGATGGCGCCGACGACGAGGAAGCCGGCGATGTTGAAATCGGAGCCGGATGCCGCAGCGGACAGGCCGAACGGCGTCGCCGACACCAGCAGGGCGATGGCGAGCAGCGCCCACGGTGCCCATGCGGGCAGGTGGCCGGAGGAGAGGGAGACGCGCGACGGGGCCACCGTGCGCGGCGTCTGAGGGGCGATAGCGGTCATGTCAGTTCGCTCCCGAGAATTCCTTGCGGCGGTTCACGAACCAGCGCGCGATCGCGTTCACGGCGAAGGTCACGACGAACAGGATCAGACCGGTCGCGATCAGCACGTTGATGTTCGTCTTGTAGGCCTCGGCGAAGGTCAGCGCGATGTTCGCGGCGATCGTCGAGGGGTTCGTCGAGGTGAGCAGCTCGACGGTGACGGCCTTGCTCACCGAGAGCACCATCGCCACAGCCATCGTCTCGCCGAGGGCGCGGCCGAGGCCGAGCATGGAGCCGGACACGATCCCGGAGCGGCCGAAGGGAAGCACCGCCATCCGGATCATCTCCCAGCGGGTCGCGCCGAGGGCGAGGGCGGCCTCCTCGTGCAGACGCGGGGTCTGCAGGAAGATCTCGCGGCAGATCGCCGTGATGATCGGCACGACCATGACCGCGAGCACGATGGCTGCGGTGAGGATCGTGCGTCCGGTCGGGGAGACGATGCCGCCGAAGAACGGGATCCAGCCGAGATTCTCGTTCAGCCAGGCGTACACCGGCTGCACGGCCGGGGCGAGCAGGAAGATGCCCCAGAGGCCGTAGACGACCGATGGCACCGCGGCGAGCAGGTCGACGATGTAGCCGATGCCCTGTGCGAGCCGGCGCGGGGCGTAGTGGGTGATGAAGAGGGCGACGCCGAGCGAGAGCGGCACGGCGATGATCAGCGCGAGCAGCGCCGCCCACAGGGTGCCGAACAGGAGCGGGCCGACATACGCCCAGAACCCCGTCTGCAGGAGCGAGGCGTCCTCGGCGCCGGCGGTGAAGGCCGGGACCGACTGCACGACGAGGAAGATCGCGACCGCGGCGAGCGTGATCATGATCATGGAGGCGGCGGCGACCGCCGTGCGCGAGAACCAGATGTCTCCGGCGCGCTGCTTCGCGACGATCGGAGCGCGGGTCTCCGGTGTCGTGACTGTCATGGGCGCTGCTTCCTGCTCGGGTACGGGCTTCGGGTCGGGATGCGACGGTGTCCGGAGCGCGGATCGCACTCCGGACACCGTCGTCGGCGCTTACTTGATGAGGTCGATCGCCGCCTGCGCCTGGGTGCGCAGGTCGTCGGAGATCGGCGCGGAGCCGGCGTTGGTCGCCGCGACCTCCTGGCCTTCGGCGCTGATCGCCGAGGTGAAGAACGCCTTGGTGAGCGCGGCGACGTTCTCGTCCTCGTACTCGGCGCAGGCGATGAGGTAGCTGACCAGGAGCACGGGGTAGGCGCCATCGGCGTCGGTCGTGCGGTCGATCGTGAACGCGAGGTCGCCGGCGGTACGGCCCTCTTCGACGCTCGAGGCGTCGAGGGTGGCGGCCGCGCCCTCGGGCGAGTGCGCGACGAACTCGTCGCCGACCTTGACGGCGACCGATGCGAAGTCGGCGGCCTGCGAGGAGTCGATGTAGCCGATGAGGCCCTGTCCGCCCTTGACGGCGTTGGCGACGCCCGAGGTCTTCTCCGCGGACTCGCCGCCCAGCTCGGTCGGCCACTCCTCGACGCTGCCCCACGTCCACACGTCCTCGGCGGTCTGGGCGAGGTAGTCGGTGAAGTTGCCCGTCGTGCCCGACTTGTCGGAGCGGTGCACCGGCGAGATGGCGAGGTCGGGAAGCTCGACGCCCTCGTTGGTCGCGGCGATCGCCGGGTCGTTCCAGTTGGTGATCGTGCCTGCGAAGATGCCGGCGATGGTGGCAGGGTCGAGGTTGAGGGAGTCGATGCCGTCGAGGGTGAAGACGATGGCGATCGGCGAGACGTAGGCGGGGACCTCGATGAGGTCGGAGCCGTCGACGCAGGCGCCGAAGCCGCCGGCTGCGATCTCGTCGGTCTTGAACGCGCGGTCGGAGCCGGCGAAGTTGACAGCGCCCTGCTGGAACGACTCGCGGCCGGCGCCGGAGCCGGCGGGGTCGTACTCGACGACCGCGTCGGGGTTGGTCTTCTGGAACTCGGCCGTCCACGACTGGATGGCGACCTGCTGCGCCGAGGAGCCGGCGCCGACCAGCGAGCCGGACAGCGAAGGAACATCGGATGCGGGTGCGTCGGAGCTGTCGCCGGCGGGGGTCTCGTTCGCGGCGCAACCGGCGAGAGCGAGGGCTGCGACGGCGCCGATGGCGCCGATGCGTGCGATGCGGGAGATCTTCACTGTGGATCCGTTCGATCGGGAATGGGATTGGGCCCGGTGCAGGGCACACAGTGACGCTAAATGCGGCGGTTAACGAGATTCTCCCGTCCAGGTGAACGGGAGGTGAACGAGCGGGAAAGGTCAGACCTTGGGGACGTGCGTCTCGATCGCGATGATCCCGGAGCCGGGATTGGATGCCGACAGGTGCGCGACCGAGAAGGCGGCGGGTTCGAGGTCGGCGGCGCTGTCGATGTAGGACCCGTGGATGGTCCCGGTCGCGAGGGCGATCTCGGCGAGGATGCTCGGCAGCACCGGGCCGTGGCTGCAGATGACCGCCGGCTTGCCCGCCCGCACGCGGCGGCCGACCACCGCGCGCACGTCGGCCGTGCCGGATTCCCACGAATCCTGGCTGATCCTCCCGGTCGCAGCGATCGGGCGCCTGAGGGCGTGCGCGAGCGGCGTGACGGTGTCGACGCACCGCACGGCGTCGCTGGTGATCACCTTCCGCACGCCGAAGGCCCGCAGCGGCCCGACGATCGATTCGGCCTGGCGGGCGCCTCTGCGGGTGAGGGGGCGCGCAGCATCCGCTTCGTCCCACTCCGCGCGCGGGAGCGCTTTGCCATGCCGCAGCGCGATCACCGGGAAGGTGCGCAGCACGCCGTCGTCGACGAGCTTCGCGAAGAAGTCGAGGATCTCCAGATCCACCGGATAGCTCAGCCGCGCCCTGGCCTTCTTCAGGCTCACCCACTCGATCGCGGCGATCTCGCGGCCGGGCACGAAGCTCGACTCGCGGATCGCCTTGTCGGTGGCCTCCGCCGCCCAGTAGTGCACGACCTTCTGCTTGTTCGAGGGCATGTGGTAGCGGCTGACACCCACAGGCACCCCCAGCACGACGCGGATGCCGGTCTCCTCGTGCACCTCGCGCACGGCGGTCTCGGCGAGCATCTCACCGGGGTCGACCTTCCCCTTGGGGAGGGTCACGTCGCGGTACTTCGTGCGGTGGATCAGCAGGATCCGCAGCTTGCCGTCGACGATGCGCCAGACGACGGCGCCTGCCGCATAGACGGCCTTGTCCGTCCACTTGGCCCGCGTCATCGAACCGCCCGAGCCCGGCGCCGCTTCTGGATCATACCCATGGTCGTGTCCTGCAGATCGACCAGCGGGTTGCCATCGGCGTCTTCGGCGTGGCGCTCCCAGACCCCGTCCGCGACGAGGTGCCACGAGCTCGTGCCCGGATCCATCGCGAGGTCGAAGAACGACAGCAGCTCCTGCAGATGCTGCGGGTCGGTCACCCGGACGAGCGCCTCGACACGGCGGTCGAGGTTGCGGTGCATCATGTCGGCGCTGCCGATGTACACCTGCGGGTCGCCGTCGTTCTCGAAGGCGAAGATGCGCGAGTGCTCGAGGTAGCGGCCGAGGATGCTGCGCACGGTGATGTTGTCGGTGACGCCGGGCAGATCGGTGCGCAGGCTGCAGATGCCGCGCACCCACACCTCGACCTTCACGCCGGCGGCGCTCGCGCGGTACAGGGCGTCGATGATCTCCTCGTCGACCATCGAGTTCACCTTGATGCGGATGCCGGCGGCTCTGCCCGCCGCCGCGTTCTTGCGCTCCGCGTCGATCAGTCGCAGCAGTCCCTTGCGCAGGTGCAGGGGCGCGACGAGGAGGCGCTTGAACTTCTTCTCGATCGCGTAGCCGCTGAGCTCGTTGAACAGGCGGGTGAGGTCCTTGCCGACCTGCGGGTCGGTCGTGAAGAGCCCGAAGTCCTCGTAGATGCGGCTCGTCTTCGGGTTGTAGTTGCCCGTGCCGATGTGCGAGTAGTGGCGCAGCACGCCCTCCTCCTCGCGGATCACGA
The DNA here is from genome assembly GCF_047607465.1 of Microbacterium sp. Taxonomy (GTDB): domain Bacteria; phylum Actinomycetota; class Actinomycetes; order Actinomycetales; family Microbacteriaceae; genus Microbacterium. The sequence goes on from NZ_JASGCY010000049.1 coordinate 13,309, forward strand.
GTGCGAGCTTGCAGTGCGTCTTGAGCCCGACGAGCCCGTACACGACGTGCACGCCGGCCTTCTCGAGCTTGCGGGCCCAGACGATGTTGTTGGCCTCGTCGAAACGGGCCTTCACCTCGACGAGCGCGAGCACCTGCTTGCCGGCCTCGGCGGCGTCGATCAGCGCCTGCACGATCGGGCTGTCGCCCGAGGTGCGGTACAGGGTCTGCTTGATGGCGAGCACGTGCGGGTCGCGGGCGGCCTGCTCGAGGAACGCGACGACGCTCGTCGTGAACGACTCGTAGGGGTGGTGCACGAGCACGTCGGACTTGCGGATCGCCTTGAAGACGTCGGCGCGCGAGTTGCTGTCACCGGGTTGGAAGGCGACCGGGGTCGTCGGCAGGTGCGGGGGATAGCGCAGGTCCGGACGGTCGATGCGGCCGAGATCGAACAGCCCGCGCAGGTCGAGGGAGCCAGGCAGGCGGTAGACCTCCTGGTCCGTGATGTCGAGCTCGCGCACGAGCAGTTCGAGGGTGACGTCGTCCATGTCGTCGGTGATCTCGAGACGGATGGGCGGCCCGAAGCGGCGGCGCATGAGCTCGGCTTCGAGGGCCTGGATGAGGTTCTCCGACTCGTCCTCCTCGATCACCATGTCCTCGTTGCGGGTGAGGCGGAACGCGTGGTGGTCGAGGATCTCCATGCCGGGGAACAGGTCGCTGAGGTGGTTGGCGATGAGGTCCTCGAGGCGGATGAAGCGCATGATCTCGCTGGATGCCGGGACCTCGACATAGCGGGGGAGCATGGGCGGCACCTTCAGGCGCGCGAACTCCTGGCGGCCGGTGCGGGCGTTGCGGATGCGGATCGCGAGGTTCAGCGACAGGCCGGAGATGTACGGGAAGGGGTGGGCGGGGTCGACGGCGAGCGGCATGAGCACGGGGAAGACCTGCGCCTGGAAGTACTCGGACAGCGCGCCGCGTTCGTCGGGCGACAGCGCGTCCCAGTCGGTGATCTCGATGCCGGCATCCGCCAGCGCGGGGCGCACGAGGCTCGTCCAGGCGTCGGCGTGGCGCAGCTGCAGTTTGTGCGCCTCGCGGGAGATGTCGGCGAGGGCGTCGACGGGGGAGCGGCCGATGTTCGTCGGCACGGCGAGCCCTGTCACGATGCGGCGCTTGAGACCGGCGACGCGGACCATGAAGAATTCGTCGAGGTTGCTCGCGAAGATCGCCAGGAAGTTCGCCCGCTCGAGCTCGGGCAGGCTCGGGTCCTCGGCCAGCTCCAGCACGCGCTGGTTGAACGCGAGCCAGCTGAGCTCGCGATCGAGGTAGCGGTGGTCGGGCAGAAGCGAGTCGTGGGACTCGATGGCATCGAAGTCGTCGTCTTCGGCGTCACCGAGACCTGCGTCGGCGAGAGCGGGATCGATCATGGGGTACATCTAAGCACCGCAAGGTGTCGCGTGCGTGAACGACTCTCAGGCCGAGGCCATGGATTCGTCTTCGTAGACGTTGAACCGGTAGCCGACGTTGCGCACGGTGCCGATGATGTGCTCCTGGTCGCCGAGCTTCGCGCGCAGGCGCCGCACGTGCACATCGACGGTGCGGGTGCCGCCGAAGTAGTCGTAGCCCCACACCTCGCTGAGCAGCTGCTCGCGGGTGAAGACGCGGGAGGGATGGGTTGCGAGGAAGTGCAGCAGCTGGAACTCCTTGTAGGTGAGATCCAGCGGCCTGCCGTGCAGTTTCGCCGAGTACGACTGCTCGTCGATCGTGACGCCGGACGCCTGCACGCGGGTCGGCTCCGCGGCCTCCTCCTGGCGTGCGAGGGCCAGTCGCAGCCGTGCGTCGATCTCGGCGGGCCCCGCGGTCGTCAGCATCACGTCGTCGATGCCCCAGTCGCCGGAGACCGCGCTCATGCCGCCTTCTGTGACGACGAGCAGCAGCGGTGCGGTCTGGCCGGCCGCGCGCAGCAGCCGGCACAGGGATTTCGCGCTGACGAGGTCGACGCGGGCGTCGACGATGACGATGTCGCACTCGGGAGCGCCGACGAGCTGGGCGGGTTCCGCCGCGATCTGACGCACGACGTGGCTGAGCAGTTCGATCGCAGGCAGCACCTGCTCCGTCGAAGGAGCGTTGGTCAACACCAGCACCCGGGCCACACGCACTCCTCTCGGCGAGCGGATCTCGTCGTGCCGCCATGATACCGGCAGCCGATGGTTCACAATGGAGCCATGACAGATGTGGTCCTCGCCCCGCGCAACGCCTTCGTCGGCGTCTTCGTCGTGTGGGGGGTGGCGTTCGCGGCTTCGATCGCCGTCGGCGTCTTCGTTCCGGAGGCCTGGCGCGTGTCGTGGATGCTGGTCGTCTTCGGCGCCCTGGTGCTGCTGTCGTTCGCCGTGCAGCTGTGGTACGGCAGCGCGCAGGGGTTCATCTTCCGGGTCGCCTGCAGCGTGATGGGCGCACTGCTGCTGACCGGGATCATCGCCGTCGGGTTCGGCCTTGCCGCCCTCATCCCCGCGTAACAGTCCCCGGGGAGGGGTAGGCTGTGCACATGGATCTCGTCGCCCTCGAATTCTTCTTCATCGGCCTGCTGGGTCTTGCGAGCCTCGCGATCGCCTTCGTCTCGGTCGTCGTGCTGCGCAACCTCTTCCGCGGCCAGCGCTGAGCGCATGCTCGAGCTGCCGGCCGATCTCCCCGCCGACCTCGCCCCGCTCTCGTGGCTGATCGGCGTCTGGGAGGGCACCGGCGTGATCGACTACCCGATCGGCGGTGAGCGGCTGCAGGGCGAGTTCACGCATCGCGTGAGCTTCAGCCACGACGGCGGCGGCTTCCTCAACTACGCGGCCACCGCCTCCTTCACCGGCGACGGATCGCCGTCGATCCCGCTCGTCGCCGAGACCGGGTTCTGGCGGCTGTCGCGGCCGTCGACCGCGGCGGATGCCGGCCCGGCGCTGCTTCCGCCCGCCGAGGCCGTGGCCCCGCGCGACGTGCACGACGTCGAGGCGCTGCGCACGGCATCCGGCGGCTTCCCTCTCGAGGTCTCGATCGCGCACTCCGACGGTGCGCTCGAGCTGTACCTCGGCGAGATCAGCGGTCCGCGCATCGACATCGTCTCCGACGCCATCGTGCGTCCGGCTGGCAGCAAGGCGCACGCCGCCTCGTCGCGCATGTACGGGCTCGTCGACGCGCACCTGCTCTGGGCCTGGGACATCGCCGCTCTCGGCACGCCGCTGCGTTCGCACGCCTCGGCGCGCCTGGCGAGGATCTGATGGCCGGCTTCGCCGATCTCGACGGCGCCGTCCTCGACGGCGCGACGGTCGCGCACTTCGGGGACGCGTTCCGCGAGCAGCGCCGCCTCGCCGCGGGCAGCGCCGTCGTGCCGCTGGGCGATCGCGCCGTCGTCGAGGTCGCGGGCCCCGAACGGCTGGGCTGGCTCGACTCGATCACCTCGCAGGCGCTCGGACGCCTCGCCGCGGGCGAGAGCACCGAGCTGCTCGTGCTCGACCCGCAGGGGCACGTGGAGCACGCGGCCGGCGTCGTCGATGACGGCGCCTCGACCTGGCTCATCGCCGACGCCGCCGACGCGGAGGCGCTGGCCGCATGGCTCACTCGTATGAAGTTCCGCACGCACGCCACCGTCGAGGTGCGCGCCGACCTGCAGCTGATCGGCTTCGTCGACGGCGGATCCGCGGCGGCGCTCGCGGGCCCCGTCGCCGCCGCGCCGAACGGCGTGCCGCTGGTGTGGAGCGATCCCTGGCAGGGCGTGAGCGCTGGGGGCCACCAGTACGCGCAGGTGGCGGCGCATCCCGGCGCCGCCCTCGCCTGGCGGGTCGCCATCGTCGAGACGGACGCCGTCGATGCGCTCGTGGCAGCGCTGCCGGCGGATGCCGTGGCCGGCGTCCTCGCGGCGGAGGCCCTGCGCATCGCGGCCTGGCGTCCGCGGTGGTCGGGCGAGGTCGACGAGCGGGCGCTCCCGCACGAGTCCGACTGGATCCGCACGGCGGTGCACCTGAACAAGGGCTGCTATCGCGGGCAGGAGACCGTCGCGAAGGTGCACAACCTCGGGCATCCGCCGCGCCGGCTCGCGGCTCTCCACCTCGACGGCAGCGACGCGGTCCTCCCGGCGCCGGGAGATGCGGTCTTCGCCGGCGAGACGGAGGTGGGCCGGGTGACCTCCGTCGCACGTCACCACGAGGAGGGGCCGATCGCGCTGGCGATCCTCGCGCGGCGCGCACCGGAGGGCGACCTCGTCGTTCGCACCGCCGACGGCGACATCGCCGCGGCCCAGCAGGTGATCGTGCCGGCCGACGCCGGGGCCACAGCCGATGTGCCCCGTCTCACCCGGCTCTCCCGTCGGCCCAGCGCCCAGGACCGTCGGAGCTAGACCAGCGGGGCGACGGCCGCCCACGGCACGGTGAGCTCGCCGAGCCGCCAGCGCTGCTTGCCGCCCTGCACCGGCCAGCCCTGGGCCTTCAGCGCGGTGACGGCGGCGACGAAGCGCTGGGTCGCCCCGAACGTCGACAGCGCCGCCGCCCGCTCCCACTCCCGGTCGAGGTCCGTCAGCAGGGCGTGGATGCGCTCACCGGGGACATTGCGATGGATGAGCGCCTTCGGCAGCCGCTCGGCGACGACGGAGGGATGATCGAGCCCGGCCAGCCGGAGGGAGATCGTGAAGCGCACCGGCCCGGCGGCTGTCGCATCGATCCAGCTCGCGACGCGGCCGATCTCGTCGCAGGTGCCCTCGACGAGGAGGCCGCCGTCGGCGAGGCGATCGGTCATCGTGCCCCAGGCGCCTGAGACGTCCGCTTCGTCGTATTGGCGCAGCACGTTCATCGCCCGGATGACGGCCGCGCGGCGCCCACCCGGCAGCGGCACCTCGAAGCCGCCGCGCGCGAACGAGACGTTCAGGTCGGCGGGGAACGGCGTCGCGCCGGCGCGCACCTCGTCGAGCTGGGCGGTGGCGATGGCCACGCGCGCCGGATCGATCTCGAGGCCCTTCACCTCGGCATCCGTCCGCACCCGCCGCAGCCGGGCGGCGAGCTCGAACGCGGTGACGCCGCTGGCCCCGTAGCCGAGGTCGACGACGAGCGGGTCCCTGGCGCGGCGGAAGGCGTCGGATGCCGCGATCCAGCGGTCGTTGCGGCGCAGCCGGTTCGTGCCGGTGGTGCCACGGGTGGGGCGGCCGACGGGAGATGACGCCATGCCTCAATCCTCGCAGTCCGCTCGATAAGCTGGGACCATGACCCGCACGCTGATCCTGCTCCGCCACGGCCGGAGCGAGTGGAACGAACTGAACCTCTTCACCGGCTGGGTGGACGTCCGCCTGAACGAGCAGGGCAAGGCCGAGGCCCAGCGCGGCGGCGAGCTGCTCGCCGAGGCCGGCATCCTCCCCGACGTGCTGCACACGTCGCTGCTGAGCCGCGCGATCCAGACGGCGAACATCGCCCTCGACGCCGCCGACCGGCTGTGGATCCCTGTCACCCGCTCGTGGCGTCTCAACGAGCGCCACTACGGCGCCCTCCAGGGCAAGGACAAGGCGCAGACGCTGGAGGAGTTCGGTCCGGAGCAGTTCCAGCTGTGGCGCCGCTCCTTCGACGTGCCGCCGCCCGTGCTGGACGACGAGAGCGAGTTCAGCCAGGTGAACGACCCCCGCTACGCCGGCATCGACGGCGAGGTGCCGCGCACGGAGTCGCTCAAGCTCGTCATCGACCGCCTGCTGCCGTACTGGGAGAGCGCGATCATCCCCGACCTCGAGGCGGGCAAGACGGTGCTCGTCACCGCGCACGGCAACTCGCTGCGCGGCCTCGTGAAGCACCTCGAGGGCATCAGCGACGCCGACATCGCCGAGCTGAACATCCCCACCGGCATCCCGCTGGTCTACGAGCTCGACGAGAACAACGTCCCCGTCGGCCCCGGTCGCTACCTCGATCCAGCCGCCGCCGCCGCCGGTGCAGCGGCGGTCGCCGCGCAGGGCAAGAAGTAGGTCGATACGACGAGGGCCGGATGCGCGAAGCATCCGGCCCTCGTCGTATCCGGGTCAGGCGTTCCGGGGTTCCTGCTGCCCGAGCTCCTGCTGCTCGACGGCGATCGCGATGTCCTCCTCGTCGACCTTCCAGTCGCCTGTTGCGAGGTAGACGACCTTCTTCGCCACGGCGACGGCGTGGTCGGCGAAGCGCTCGTGGTAACGGCTCGCGAGGGTGGCGTCGACGGTCGCCGTCGCCTCGCCCTTCCAGTTGTCGCTGAGGACCTTCTCGAACACGCGGGCGTGCAGCTCGTCGATGTCGTCGTCGGTGTTGCGGATGCTGTCGGCCAGGCGCAGGTCCTGCGTGCGCAGCAGCTCGGAGAGGGTGCGGGAGATCTGCACGTCGAGCTCGCCCATCTTCGAGAAGGTGCCCTTCAGTCCCTTCGGGATGGCGCGCTCCGGGAAGCGCAGGCGCGCGAGCTGGGCGATGTGCTCCGCCATGTCGCCCATCCGCTCGAGCGAGGCGCTGACGCGCAGCGCCGTGACGACGATGCGCAGGTCGCGGGCGACCGGCTGCTGACGCGCGAGGATCTCGATCGCCTGCTCGTCGAGCTCGACGGCGAGGACGTCGATCTTCGCGTCGTCGGCGATGACCTCTTCGGCCAGCGACACGTCGCTCGTCGCGAATGCACGGGTGGCCTTGTCGATCGAGACGGTGACGAGGTCGGCGATCTCGACGAGGCGGGCCTGGAGGTCCTCGAGGGACTGGTGGAAGACTTCGCGCATGTTCGGGCGCAACCTTTCATTCGAATCGCGGTGGGTCGGTCCGCGAGGGTGGGGCTCGCGCTTGCGCCCAAGCCCGAGACGATTGTGTGCCCCGAAGGTTAACGAACGGTGCCCAGCACGTGAATAGTACTTCTCGCGTGCTCCTGCGGGGCCGGGAACCCTCAGGGGCGCAGGTGAACGCACCCTACGATTGAGGGGTGACCCTGCCCCAGATCGCCCTGATCTCGCTCGCCATCGGGCTGGCGATCGGCGTCGCGCTCTCGCTGGTGGTCGTGTGGGCGTACCGCACCAGGGCCAGGGTCGACGAGCAGGCCTCGACGACGGTTCCCGACGGCGTGACAGCGGTTCTCGGCAGCATGGATGACGCGGCCTGCGTCGTCGACGCCTCCGGCCTCGTGCTGGCGGCCTCCGCGAGCGCGGCCCGCTTCGGCATCGACGTCGGATCGAGCGTCGACAATCCGGAGCTGCGCCAGCTCGTCCGCCGGGTCCGCTCCAGCGGCAGCACCGCCACCGAGTCGATGCGCATCACCCGTGGCGGCGTGCTGCTCGACCCGCGGCTGGTCTCGGCCAGGGCGAGCGCGATCAGCCTGCGGATGACCCTGCTCATCATCCGCGACGTCACAGAGCAGGAACGCCTCGATCAGATGCGCCGCGACTTCGTCGCGAACACGAGCCACGAGCTGAAGACGCCGGTCGGTGCGGTCACCCTGCTCGCCGAGGCGATCGAGTCCGCCGCCGACGACCCCGCGCAGGTGCGCATCTTCGCCGCGCGCATCTCGGCGGAGGCGACGAGGCTCGGCCAGCTCACCGGACGCATCATGAGCCTGTCCCGGCTGCAGGCCGACGACGGTACAGGGGAGGTCCGCCCGGTCTCGGTCGACGAGGTCGTCGCCGCATCGATCGAGGCGCACGCCGTGCAGGCCGACTCCGCCGGCGTCGACCTCGTCCGCGGCGGCGACCGCGGGGTGTGGGTGCGCGGCGATGCGCAGATCCTCATCGAAGCCGTCGGCAATCTCATCACCAACGCCATCGTCTACTCCCCGAAGGGGTCGCGCGTCGGCGTCGGCGTGCGCGCCGATGGCGGCATGGTCGAGATCGCCGTCTCCGATCAGGGCATCGGCATCGCCGAGGCCGATCGCGAGCGCATCTTCGAGCGCTTCTATCGCGCCGATGAGGCCCGCTCGCGCCGCACCGGCGGCACCGGGCTCGGGCTGTCGATCGTCAAGCACGCGGTGCAGCGCCACGGCGGCGAGGTGCTGCTGTGGTCGCGGCCGGGGCGGGGATCCACCTTCACCATCCGGCTTCCGCGCATCGACTCCCCGGTCGACGGCTCCCGCGGGAAAGACAAGAAACGCAAGAAGAAGCGCGCGAAGAACGCGGCCTCCGTCGCTTCCCGCGTGCGGAACGGAGAGACCGTATGACTCGCATCCTCCTCGTCGAAGACGAACCCGACCTCGCCGACCCGCTCGCGTACCTGCTGCGCCGCGAGGGATACGAGGTCGAGATCGCCGAGGACGGACCCGGCGCGCTCGCCGCCTTCCGTGAGCGCGGGGCCGACATCGTGCTGCTCGACCTCATGCTCCCCGGCATGCCGGGCACGGAGGTCTGCCGGCAGATCCGCTCGAGCTCGGCGGTGCCGATCATCATGCTGACTGCCAAGGACTCCGAGGTCGACATCGTCGTCGGGCTCGAGCTCGGCGCCGACGACTACGTCACGAAGCCCTATTCGTCGCGGGAACTGCTCGCCCGCATGCGCGCGGTGCTGCGCCGGGTCGCCCAGGCGGACGAGGAGCTCGATGACCGCGTGCTCGAGGGCGGTCGCGTCTCGCTCGACATCGACCGGCACACCGTCTCGGTGGACGGCGAGCAGATCAACATGCCGCTGAAGGAGTTCGAGCTGCTCGAGGTGCTGATGCGCAACTCCGGCCGCGTGCTCACCCGAGGCCAGCTCATCGATCGGGTGTGGGGCAGCGACTACTTCGGCGACACGAAGACGCTCGACGTGCACATCAAGCGCATCCGCTCGCGCATCGAGCAGAATCCCGGCGAGCCGGTCATGCTCGTCACCGTGCGCGGGCTCGGCTACCGCTTCGAGGGCTGAGGCCCCGTACACAGAAGGCCGGCACCCCACGGGGGCGCCGGCCTTCTCTGATGTCGTTGTCTACTTCGACTCGTCGTGACCTACTTCGACTCGTCGTGACCTACTTCGACTCGTCGTGACCTACTTCGACTCGTCGGGGACGAGGTCGGCGTAGTAGGGGAGCGCACCGTCGAGCACGGGGATCTCGGCCTTCGCACCCTCGCTGTCTCCGGACTGGAAGTGCATGGCGATCGTGGCGCCGGGCTCGACGTCGAGGTCGTCGATCTGCAGCGGGTCCTCATCGGCGCCGAAGCTGACGGTGCTGTCGGCGGGGACGCTGACCGTGAGCGGGTCGTGACCCTCGATCGCGATCGTGAGGGTCTTCTTCTCGTCGGTGGAGTTGACGACGGCGGCGACGAAGCTGCCCACCGATCCGTCTTCGTTCGCGACGACGAACGCGTTGCGCACCGCGAGAGGTCCGGCCTCATCGGGAACGTTCACCCCGTCGGATGCCGAGTAGCCGATCGTCGTCGCCTGCGGCGAGATGAACGTGCATCCGGTGGTGCCCAGCAGAACGAGGGCGCTGAGGGCGGCCGCTGCGACAAGGCGCGATTTCACTGGTCCTCCTGGGGTCCGGCGGGATATCCGCATCCATTCTACGGGTATGCCCGCGCACCCCCCGGACGCAGCGGGACGAACCTTAGCGCATTCCTCCTGTGGTATCCTTGAGGTTGCCGAAAGGACACGTTTTTATGCTTTTTGAGGTTGGCGAGACCGTCGTCTATCCGCACCATGGCGCTGCGACCATCATCGAGGTCAAGGAGCGCATCATCAAGGGCGAGACGAAGAAATACCTGAAGCTCAACGTCACTCAGGGCGATCTGATCATCGAGGTCCCCGCCGAGAACGTCGATCTGGTCGGTGTTCGTGATGTGATCGGCAAGGAGGGCCTCGATCACGTGTTCGAGGTGCTGCGCGCGCCGTTCACCGAAGAGCCCACGAACTGGTCGCGTCGTTACAAGGCGAACCTCGAGAAGCTCGCCTCGGGCGATGTCATCAAGGTCAGCGAGGTCGTGCGCGACCTCTGGCGCCGTGACCAGGACCGCGGCCTGTCGGCCGGCGAGAAGCGGATGCTGGCGAAGGCCCGCCAGATCCTCATCTCCGAGCTGGCGCTCGCCGAGAAGATCGACGAGGACAAGGCGGGCACCCTGCTCGACGAGGTCCTCGCCTCCTGACACCGGGCTCTTCAGAGGGAGGGGGCGGATGCTGCGGCATCCGCCCCCTCCCTCTTTCCTGCGGGCCGTCTTGTTACTCTGGGCGGCATGTCCTCCTGACGGCGGCGGCGCGGTCGAGTCGGTAACGTGAGAGCGTGACATCGACACCCGTCCCGCACACCGCGATCATCGTCGTCGCCGCAGGCAGCGGCACCCGTCTTGCGGGCGGGGCGCCCAAGGCGTTCGTCGGCATCGACTCGCACTCGATCCTGCGGCACTGCCTCGACGGCGTCTTCGCCGCGGCGCCCGCTCAGGTGATCGTCGTCGCCCCCGCCGGATTCGAGGGCGATGCCGAGTCGGAGCTGCGCACCGCTGCCGGCGACCGTGCCGACCTCGGCCGCGTCGTCACCGGCGGCGCCACCCGGCAGCAGTCCGTGGCCGCGGGGCTCGCGGCGCTCTGGGCCGACGTCGACACGGTGCTCGTGCACGATGCGGCGCGGGCCCTCACGCCGCCCGCGCTCTTCGACGCCGTCGTCGAAGCGGTGGGCGCCGACGCCGGGGCGATTCCCGCGCTGCCGGTGGTCGACACGCTCAAGCGGGTGGACGGCGACCTCGTCGTCGCTCCGGTGGATCGTGCCGAACTCGCTGCGGCGCAGACGCCGCAGGGGTTCCCGCGTGCCCTGCTCGAGACCGCCTACGCCCGAGCGGCGGAGGCCGGGCTCGAGTACACCGATGACGCGGCGCTGTTCGCAGCGGCCGGGCACGCGGTGCACCGGATCCCCGGCTCGGAGCGGGGCTTCAAGATCACCACGCCCGCCGACCTCGAGCGCGCCAGGCACCTGCTCGCCCCACCCGCGGTCGCGCGTTCGCCGCGAATCGGGATCGGCACCGATGTGCACGCCTTCGGCGGCGAGGGGGACCTGTGGTTGGCGGGGCTGGAGTGGCCGGGGGAGCAGGCGCTCTCAGGCCATTCCGACGGCGACGCCGTCGCGCATGCGATCGTCGACGCGCTCCTGGGGGCCGCCGGTCTCGGCGACATCGGGGAGCACTTCGGCACCGCCCACCCCGAGTACGCGGGCGCGCACGCCGACGTCTTCCTCGCCCGCACCCGGGAGATCCTCGCCGAGGCGGGGTACGCGATCGGCAACGTCTCCGTGCAGTTCCAGGGCAACCGTCCGAAGTTCAGCCCGCGGCGCACCGAGGCCCAGGCCGTGCTCTCGCGCCAGCTCGGCGCGCCCGTCTCGGTGACCGCGACGACGACCGACGCCCTCGGGTTCGCGGGGCGCGGGGAGGGCATCGCCGTCACCGCGGTCGCGCTCGTGTTCGAGACGGAGTGCGGCCGATGAAGGAGATCGTCTTCCGGCAGCCGCGGCGGTGGTTCATCCTCATCGTCGGCGGACTCTACCTCGTCACGATCCTCACCCTGATGATCGTGAACTTCGACGCTCTCGCGGACATCGTCGACGACATGGCCGCGGGCGGCGCGAAGAGCACAGGGATGATCGTGGGCGCCGTGGTGTTCGTCCCGATCATCGCGATCGCCGCCCTCGCCACCCAGCGCATCCGGCTGCGCCGCGACGCGGACACGCTCACGATCCGCGTGGGGCAGCGCGAGACGCATGTGCGCCGCGCCGACATCGCGCGCTTCACCGTGAACGAGCCGCGCGTCGGCGTGATCCGCCTCCTCGCCGCCGACGGCGCCCTCATCGCCCAGCTCGAACCGCGGATGCAGGAGCACCGGGCCGTGCGCGACTTCATCGATGACGACGCCCCGTACGTCGAGGTCGAGCGGCGCTCGGCCTTCCGCGGACGGGTGAGCGTGATCATCTATGAGCGGCCGGCGCGGCACGCGGCGAGCGCGCGCTGACGCACTCAGGGCGCGTGCACGAGCGTCCCAGTAGGCTTGAGCGGTGACGATCCGCCTCTACGACACCCGCGCGCAGCAGCTGCGCGACTTCGTGCCTCTCGACCCCGAGAACATCACGATGTACGTGTGCGGACCCACCGTGCAGTCCGGCCCGCACATCGGCCATGTCCGCGCCGCGCTGAGCTTCGACCTGCTGCGCCGCTGGCTCTCCCGCCAGTACGGGCGCGTGACCTTCGTGCGCAACGTCACCGACATCGACGACAAGGTGCTCGACAACGCGACCGATGTCGAGCCCTGGTGGGCGCTGGCCTACCGCATGGAGCAGGAGTTCACCGCGGCATATGCCGCTATCGGCATCCTTCCGCCGACCTACGAGCCGCGGGCCACGGCATCCGTCCCGCAGATGCAGGAGCTCATCGCCCTGCTCATCGAGCGGGGGCACGCCTACCCCGCGCCCGACGGCTCAGGCGACGTGTACTTCGACGTGCGCTCGTGGCCGGAGTACGGCACGCTCACGAACCAGTCGGTCGACGCCATGGAGGCGGCGGTCGACGCCGATCCGCGGGGCAAGCGCACCCCGCAGGACTTCGCGCTCTGGAAGGGCGCCAAGCCCGAGGAGCCGGCGGACGCCGTGTGGTCCTCGCCCTGGGGACCCGGTCGCCCCGGCTGGCACATCGAGTGCTCCGCGATGTCCCGGCGCTATCTCGGCGACCGTTTCGACATCCACGGCGGCGGGCTCGACCTGCGCTTCCCACACCACGAGAACGAGCTCGCGCAGTCGAGCGCGGCGGGGCTCGGCTTCGCGCAGTACTGGGTGCACAACGGTCTCGTCACCGTCGACGGCCAGAAGATGTCGAAGTCCCTCGGCAATTTCACGCTCGCCGCCGACGTGCTCGACCGGCACGAGCCGATGGTCGTGCGCTACGCGCTCGCCGCCGCGCACTACCGCTCGAGCCTCGACCTCTCCGACTCCTCGTGGAGCGAGGCCGAGGCCGCGCTCGGGCGCATCCGCACGTTCGTCGAGCGCGCGCAGCGCGTGCCGGCGGTGCCGAGTGCGCAGACGGCGCCGACGGATGCCGAGTACGTCCCGCTCGTGCCAGAGGACTTCGCGCGCGCGATGGACGACGACCTCGGGGTGCCGCAGGCCCTTGCCGTGCTGCACGACAGGGTGCGCCGCGGCAATCAGGCGCTCGACGACGGCGACGATGCAGCCGCGGCGCGCGCCCTTCTCGAGGTGCGGGCGATGCTCGAAGTGCTCGGTCTCGACGCCGCCACGACGCCGAGCGGCGGGGGAGCGGCGGCATCCGCTCTGGACGGCCTCGTGCAGGAGATGATCGCCCAGCGCGCCCGGGCGCGGGCCGACAAGGACTGGGCGGCGGCGGATCGCATCCGTGACGCGATCGCCGCCGCAGGAATCACGCTGGAGGACACTCCGGCCGGAACTCATTGGAGCATCGATGGCTAAGCCAGGAAACCCCTCAGCGGGCAAGGGCAAGAAGAAGGGCCCCAGCAAGGGCACCGGCGGACTCGGGCGCAAGGCGCTGGAGGGACGCGGACCGACCCCGAAGGCGGAGGATCGCGCCTGGCACCCCGCCGGAAAGCGCAAGGCCGCAGCCGAGCGCTTCGCGGCCGCAGGCGGCAAGGGGCGCCCTGGCCAGCGGCAGAGCGCCGGCGGCAACCCGAACCGCGCCGCCCGCGCGAAGGACAACACGACCGACACCGAGATCGTCACCGGTCGCAACTCGGTGCTCGAGGCGCTGCGAACGAAGATCCCCGCGACGACCTTCTACATCGCCCAGCGCGTGGAGATGGACGACCGCGTCAAGGAGATGCTGTCGATCGCCACGCACCGCGGCATCCCCGTGCTCGAGGTGACCCGTCAGGAGCTCGACCGCATGGCGGGCTTCGACGGCGTGCACCAGGGCGTCGCCCTGAAGGTGCCGCCGTACGAGTACGCGCACCCGCAGGATCTGCTGGAGGCCGTCATCGACAAGGGCGAGGTGCCGCTGTTCGTGGCACTGGACGGCATCACCGATCCGCGCAACCTCGGTGCGATCATCCGCTCTACCGCCGCCTTCGGCGGTCACGGCGTCATCCTGCCCCAGCGTCGCTCGGCCGGGGTCAACTCGGCGGCGTGGAAGACGAGCGCGGGAGCTGCCGCACGCATCCCCGTCGCGCTCGCGGTGAACCTCACCACGCAGCTGAAGGAGCTCAAGAAGCAGGGCGTGTTCGTGCTCGGCCTCGACGGCGACGGCGACGTGCAGCTGCCCGATGTGCAGCTCGCCGACCGCCCCGTCGTGATCGTCACGGGCTCGGAGGGCAAGGGGCTCTCGCGCCTCGTCGCCGAGACCTGCGACCAGATCGTGTCGATCCCGATCTCCTCGGCGACCGAGTCTCTGAACGCCGGTATCGCGACCTCGGTCGCGCTGTATCAGGTCGCCACCGTCCGCAACGCTCAGAAGTAGAAAGGCGCATCATGGCCCGCATCGTCGTTCTCGGAGGTACCGGCTATGCCGGTCGTCACATCGTCGCCGAGGCGGTGAGCCGCGGGCACGACGTCGTCGCCGTGTCGCGCTCCACGCCGTCGGACCCGGTCGTCGGGGCGGAGTACGTGCAGGGCACGGCGCTCGATCTCGCGCCCGTCGCCGACACCTTCACGGCAGTGGATGCCGTCGTCTCGGCGCTCTCGCCGCGAGGCGATATGGCCGATCGGGTCCTCGAGGCGCTGACCAACCTCGTCGGGCTGCTGAGCGGAACCTCCACCAGGCTCGGCGTGGTCGGCGGTGCCGGCGGCAGCCTCGTCGCCCCGGAGGGTCCGCGGCTGTTCGACCTCGACTTCCCCGAGGAGTACCGGCACGAGGCGCAGGTCGGCATCGATTCGCTGGCACTGCTGGAGGCGACGGATGCCGGTCTCGACTGGTTCTTCGTGCACCCCGCCGAGGTGTTCGGGCCGTGGGCCGAGGGTGTGCGCACCGGCCAGTACCGCGACGGCGGCGACGTGCTCGTGCGCGATGCGGAGGGCAAGTCGTTCATCTCCGGCGCCGACTTCGCCGTCGCCGTGGTGGACGAGATCGAGCAGGGCAACCACCGCCGCGAACGTTTCACCGTCGGCTACTGACCCCCCGCCCCTCCCCCCACCCCACCACCCGCCCCCCAACTCCAACCCGCCGACGCCTCATCTGCGCCGCGACGCCCCACCTGGCAGACGCGTCTGGGGTGGGGCGTGGGCGCGCAGGTGGGGCGTCGGCGGAAGAAGAAGTGGAGGAGGGGGAGAGGGGCTGCGGGGTCAGACGAGGTCGCGCCAGTCGATGCCCTCGTCGTCGTCATCGGTGACGGGGGTGACCCCGGTGATCACCGGCAGGCTCATGGTCTCGGTGGGCGGCCCCATGATCGTCGCCTCGTCGCGGCGGTGGCGCAGCACCTCGTTGATGTAGCTGGTGATCACTTCGGCCAGGGGCACCGAGCGCCCCTGCGCCTGCGAGAGGTACCAGCGGTGCTCGAGCACCTGGTGGAACACCTCGGCGGGCTCGAGCTTGGCCCGCAGGTCATAGGGGATCGCCCGCACGACCGGCTCGAAGACGCGGGTGAGCCATTCGTGCGCGTACATCTCCTCGTCGGCCCAGCTCTTGCTCGAGCGTGCACGGAACTCGTCGAGGTCGTTCAACAGACGCCTGGCCTGGTTCTCCTCGACGTCGAGGCCTGTGAGACGGATGAGGCGGCGCTGGTGGTGACCGGCATCCACCACCTTGGGCTGGATCTCGACCACGGTGCCGTCGGCGGTCGTCGACATCGACATCTCATCGATATCGAAGCCGAGGGCGTTGAGCCGCTCGACGCGCTCGGTGATGCGCCAGGTCTCGGATGCTGCGAACGACTCCTGCGCGGTGAGCTCCGCCCACAGCGACCGGTACGCGGAGACGATGCCGTCGGCGATGGCGATCGCATCGACGCCGTGCTCCAGCCGCCCGCCGGCGGCGAGATCCATGATCTCTCCGGCGATGTTCGTGCGGGCGAGGTCGAGGTCGTAGGCGCGCTGCCCGTCGGTGAGCCCCTCCTCGTGCAGCTCGCCCGTCTCGGCGTCGACGAGGTAGGCGGCGAAGGCACCGGCGTCGCGGCGGAACAGCGTGTTCGACAGCGACACGTCGCCCCAGTAGAAGCCGACGTTGTGCAGGCGCACGAGCAGCAGGGCGAGCGCATCGACGAGACGGGTGGCGGTGTCGGGGCGCAGGACCTGCGTGAACAGGGCGCGGTAGGGCATCGAGAAGCGCAGGTGCGAGGTGACCAGGGCCGCAGGAAGCGGGTCGCCGGCGGCATCCGTCCGTCCGGCGATCACCGCGACGCGGTCGACGCACGGGACGGCGAGACGGGTGAGGTTGCCGAGCATGTCGTACTCGCGTTGCGCCATCGCGGCGGTCGTCTCCTTCACGGCGACCACGCGTCCGGAGAGGTCGGCGAAGCGCACCAGGTGCCGGGACAGGCCCTTCGGCAGCGACACGATGTGCTCGGACGGCCACTTGGCGAGTGTTGTCGACCACGGCAGCGACAGCAGCCCAGGGTCGATGGTGCTGGCGGTGATGCGAAGAGCGTCCTGCATGGTTCTCCTGACGGGGACGGATGCCGGGGGGCAAACGACGCGGCGCGGGGCGACCAGAAGGTCGACCCGCGCCGCGGTGCTTCGAACTCAGGAAGCCGAGACGATCGGCTTGTCGTTCAGGCGCTCGCCCGACTCGATGTCGAAGGCGTGCACGTGGCCGGCGTTCGCAGCGAGAGTGACCGTCTCACCCGCGTTCGGGTGGTTGCGGCCGTCGACGCGGGCGACGAGGTCGGCGCGCTTGCCGTTGATCTCGGTGTGACCGTAGAGGTAGCCGTCGGCGCCGAGCTCCTCGACGAGGTCGACGACGACCGAGAGGCCCTTGCCGTCGGCGGGGCCGACGGTGATGTCCTCAGGGCGCACGCCCACGGTGACCTGCGAGCCGTTCGCGCGGCCGACGGTGTCGCGGTCGAGCGGAACGACCTCGGTGCCGAAGCGGACGCCGCCGTCGGCGAGGTCCGCCGAGAACAGGTTCATGGCGGGGGAGCCGATGAAGCCGGCGACGAAGACGTTGTTGGGCTTCTCGTAGAGGTCGCGCGGGGTGCCGACCTGCTGGAGCAGACCGTCCTTGAGCACGGCGATGCGGTCGCCCATGGTCAGAGCCTCGGTCTGGTCGTGGGTGACGTAGACCGTGGTGACGCCGAGACGGCGCTGCAGGGATGCGATCTGGGTGCGGGTCTGCACGCGCAGCTTGGCGTCGAGGTTCGACAGCGGCTCGTCCATGAGGAACACTTGCGGCTGGCGCACGATCGCGCGGCCCATGGCGACGCGCTGACGCTGACCGCCCGAGAGCGCCTTCGGCTTGCGGGTGAGGTACTGCTCGAGGTCGAGCAGCTTGGCGGCCTCGAGCACGCGCTGCGCGCGCTCCTCCTTGCCGACGCCGGCGATCTTGAGGGCGAAGCCCATGTTCTCGGCGACGGTCATGTGCGGGTAGAGCGCGTAGTTCTGGAACACCATCGCGATGTCGCGGTCCTTCGGGGGCACGTCGGTGACGTCGCGCTCTCCGATGAGGATGCGGCCCGCGTTGACCTCTTCGAGGCCTGCGAGCATCCGGAGCGACGTGGACTTTCCGCAGCCGGAGGGGCCGACGAGGACGAGGAACTCGCCATCGGCGATCTCGATGTTCAGCTTGTCGACCGCGGGACGAGTGCCGCCGGGGTAGAGCCGAGTGGCGTCGTCGAAAGTCACGGTTGCCATTGTTTTCTCCTTCACCGGCAGGTACGTGCCGGACGATCCGTAGTGATAGAGCGGTGGGCTCACGCCCGCCGTGACCCCTCGTTGGGTCGGGTTCAGTATGGCAGATGCGCAGGCCTGCGCAGAAGAGGCGGCACCTGGGTTTTTCTCAGCATGGCTGACTAGCATCGAACCCGGCCGCCGCTGCGGCGTTCGCCGCAGGAAGCGGCGAACGGGGTCACCCTGCCCCCGTGAGACCGGCAAGAGGAACGATGTCGAGCGACGAGACGCCGAACGTCCCCACCCCTCGCAATTCGCGCGAGGCCGTGCGGGAGAAGGCACAGATGGTGCACGCCCAGCAGTCGAGGGCGCGGCTCATGCGACGACTCATCATCGGCGTCGTCGCGGTCGTCGCCGTCGGCGCCATCGCGACCTCGGTCGTCCTCGCCGTCACCGCGCAGGTCGCGAAGCCTCAGCTCACCCCGGTCGGGCTCGACGGAGACGGCTTCCTCATCACAGATCTCGCCGCCGTCAGCGCGTCGGCCGATGAGCTTCCCGCGGACCCGACGGCCGTACCGACCCAGGCCGGCTCCGAGCCCATAGCCGCCCCGGAGCCCACGAGCACGGCCAACGCTGTCGACATCCACATCTACGTCGACTATCTGTCGCCCGATGCCGGAGCCTTCGAGCGGGCCAACAGCCGTCAGCTGGCGAACTGGATCGCCGAAGGCGCGGCGAAGGTCACCTACCACCCGGTGGCGCTGCTCACCGCGAGCTCGAACGGCACCAAGTACTCCCTGCGTGCCGCCGCTGCCGCCGCCTGCGTCGCGTCGTATTCTCCGGCGCAGTTCTACGCCTTCAACCACGACCTCCTCGACGACCAGCCCGAGATCAACAGCGACGGCTTCAGCGACGCCGAGCTGGCGAACGCCACGGTCGCCGTCGGCGTGAGCAGCGCCAAGACCGTGAAGGCCTGCATCGAGGGCCAGGACTACGTGACGTGGGCGAAGGACGCCACCTCCCGCGCCCTCGAGGGGCCGCTGGCGGGTTCAGACGACCTCGTGCTGACCTCGTCGCCGATGATCGTCGTCAACGGCGAGCAGTACGTCGGCGCGCTCGATGATGCGGCCGAGCTCTCGCAGTTCGTGCTTACGGTGGCGAGCGACGCCTACTACGAGTCGACGCCGAGCCCCTCGCCGACGCCGGCGGCGACCGAGGCGCCCGCGCCCGAGGAGTCGACCGCGCCGACCGAGACGCCGGCGCAGTAGTCCCGACCGCTCGGCGGTCGTGAGCGCGTCGCCGCCATCGCTAAGCTGGTGGTGTCCGCCGACTTGGCGCAATTGGTAGCGCACCGTACTTGTAATACGGGGGTTACGGGTTCGAGTCCCGTAGTCGGCTCCATCTCGCGGATGTTCAGAACAGCCGCTCCGACCCCTTGTCGCTCTCGCGCGGCACGGCGACGATGCGTTCGTCGAGCGCCGCCGCGGCCAGCAGCGCCTCGTCGATGAGTTCGCGGTCGCCGTGGGCCCGCAGCCAGTCGCGGGCGAACGCGGTGGGGATGAGCACCGGCATCCGCTCGTGGATCGCGGCGAGATGATCCGGGGCCGGACGCATGACGATCGAGTAGCAGGTGAACCATTGGCCGTCGGCGGTGCGGCCGCGCTGCGTCACCGCCGCCATGCCGAACAGTGCGCCGGTGTCGAGGCCGAACTCGTGCCAGACGCGATCGGTCTTGCGCAGCTCGTACCACCCGGTCGCCGGCACGAGCGCGCGCGAGCGCAGCCCGCCCGGCCGATCCTGCAGGCGTTCGGAGCGGGTGTTGATCGAGGGGAACCTGGCCGGCTCGCCGTTCACGAGATACCCCCACCAGGCGGGGACGAGTGTGCTCTCGCCGTTGGCGTCGGCGATGATCGGGTTGAGATTGCGCAGGTTCCTGCCCGTCGGGCGCAGGGTCTCGCCGGCGTTGGACGCCGCCCACGCCCGCAGACCGTCGAGGAGATCGGCGTCGGCGTCGTCGATGAGCTCGGCGTCGGTGAACCGCGGATCCAGCCCGTAACTCGCGCACATGCCCACAGGCTAGCCCCGCCCGCCGACATCGGCTCGGATAGGGTCGACGGGTGACCGAGCAGCGCGCCCTTCCCGCCACCGTCGCGCTCGGCGGTGCGGTCGTCATCGGCGTCATGACGGCGGCGCAGGCGCGCGTGAACGGGGTGCTGGGGGTCGCAGTCGACAACGGCATCGTCGCCGGCCTCGTTTCGTTCGCCGTGGGGCTGCTCGTGCTCGTCGTGGTGATCCCGTGCCTTCCCCGCGCCCGAGAGGCCACCGCACGCCTGTGGCGCGGCGTGCGGACCAGGACGATCCCGTTCTGGATGCTGTGCGGCGGCCTCTGCGGCGCCCTCACCGTCTCGACGCAGGGCATCACCGCCGGCTTCCTCGGCGTCTCGCTGTTCACGGTCGGGGTCGTCGCAGGTCAGAGCCTCAACGGCCTCGTCCTCGACCGGCTCGGGGTCGGCCCGGCGGGCGTCGTCGCCGTCACGATGGGCCGGGTCCTGGGCGGGTTGTTCGCGCTCGTCGCGGTGGCGATCTCGCTGACCGGCGACGTCCTCGACGCCGCACCACTGTGGATGCTGCTGCTGCCGTTCGCGACCGGCGTCGGCATCGCGTGGCAGTCTGCGGCCAACGGCCGCCTCGCCGAGCGTCTGCAGTCGCCGATCGCTGCCACTCTGATGAGCTTCATCGGCGGGGTGATCGCACTCGCGGTCGCTGCGGGCGTCAGCATCCTCGTGCGCGGCGCACCGCAGCCGCTCCCCGTGGACCCCTGGCTCTATCTCGGCGGTCTCCTCGGGTTCGCGTACATCCTGCTGGGCGCGTTCATCGTCGCGCACACCGGGGTGCTGCTGCTGGGGCTGGGGTCGGTGCTCGGTCAGCTCGCGGCATCCGTCGCGATCGATCTGCTCTGGCCTCCGGCCGAGGGGCCGGCGCTGTGGCAGCTGATCGCGATGGTCGTCCTCGCCGTCTGCTCGGTGGTCGTCGCGATCCCGCGGCGCCGCCGCCCGAGAGATGGTTGACTTCAGTCGATAGTTGCCTTATCGCAACTAAAGGCGTATGGTTGCTCTATATCAACTTTCGTGCAGGAGTCATACACCCGTGACCACAATCTCTTCCTCCGCTGAGACCGCGCGCTCGCCGCGCGAGGTCTTCACCGCCATCTCCGGCCTCATCGTCGGCATGTTCGTCGCCGTGCTGTCCGGCACGATCGTGTCGACCTCGATGCCCGTCATCATCGCCGACCTCGGCGGCACCCAGTCGCAGTACACCTGGGTCATCACCGCGAGCCTGCTGGCAACGGCCGTCTCCACCCCGATCTGGGGCAAGCTCGCCGACCTCGTCGACCGCAAGATCCTCGTCCAGCTCTCGCTGGCGCTGTTCACCGTCGGCACCGTGATCGCCGGCTTCTCCACCGACACCAACATGCTCATCGCCGTCCGCGTGGTCCAGGGCATCGGCGTCGGCGGCCTCATGTCCCTCGTCATGATCGCGGTCGCGCTCATCATCTCCCCGCGTGAGCGCGGCAAGTACATGGGCGTCGTCGGCGGCATCATGGCGCTGGCCACCATCGGAGGGCCGCTGCTGGGCGGTGTGATCACCGACCTGTGGGGATGGCGCGCCAACTTCTTCGTCGGCGTGCCCTTCGCTCTCATCGCGCTCGTGCTGCTGCAGTTCACGCTGCATCTGCCGGGGCCCCAGCGGGTCGAGGTCTCGATCGACTACGCCGGCATCGTGCTGCTCGCCGTCGGCGTCTCGACGCTGCTCATCTGGGTCTCGATGGGCGGCTCGCAGTTCGAGTGGGATTCGTCGACGAGCATCACGCTCGCAGCCATCGCCGCTGCCGCCATCGCCGCCTTCATCGCCGTGGAGTTCTTCGTGAAGGAGCCGATCGTGCCGATGTCGCTGTTCCGCAATCGCACGTTCACGCTCTCGGTGCTGGCCTCGATCGCCATCGGCGTGTCGATGTTCGCCACCTCGGTGTTCCTCGCGCAGTACTTCCAGCTCGCCCGTGGCGCCACGCCCACGGAGTCGGGTCTCATGACGATCCCGATGATCGTCGGGCAGATGGGCGCGTCGATCATCATCGGTCAGCTCGTGAGCCGCTTCGGCAAGTGGAAGGGCTGGATGCTGACCGGCTCCGTGCTCACCACGATCGGCGTCACCCTCATGGCGATGCTGCGCTACGACACCCCGTTCGCGGTCGTCGCGGTGTACATGTTCGTGCTCGGCGCCGGTCTCGGCATGGTCATGCAGAACCTCACCCTCATCGTGCAGAACGACACCCCGCCCACGCAGTTGGGCGCGGCCTCGTCGAACGTGAACTTCTTCCGCACGATCGCCGG
Organism: Microbacterium sp.; assembly: GCF_047607465.1. GTDB lineage: Bacteria > Actinomycetota > Actinomycetes > Actinomycetales > Microbacteriaceae > Microbacterium. The sequence goes on from NZ_JASGCY010000049.1 coordinate 35,342, forward strand.
CACCATCGGCGTGACGGTGATGGGAGCGATGCTCTCCACCAGCGTCTCGGGCTACATCAAGGACGGCCTGTCGGCCTTCACTCCGAGCAGCGCCGAAGAGGTCGAGGCGCTCAAGCACCTCGCTTCGGGCAACGTGCCGAAGGTGGGCGAGCTGCCGGACGCGATCCGCGTGATCGTCGAGAGCGCCTACGGGCACGGCATCGCCGACGCGTTCATCATCGCGATCCCGCTCGCCGTGCTGGCCATCGTCGCGATCGCGTTCATCAAGAACAAGCCGCTGTCGACGAAGAACGCCGCCGAGCAGCTGCGCGAGCAGGCGGAGGAGTCGATGATCGACGTCGCAGAGGCCGAGGTCGGCGCGAGCACCGGCGCGGTGCGCGTCGTCGGGTCCGAGGCGTCGAAGCGCTGACATGACCTCCCCGGATGCCGTCGTGTCGCCCGAGTTCGACAGCGCCCTTGTCGAGCTGCAGGGTCGGCTCGAGCTGATCTTCGCGAAGGCGCGGCTGCTCTGGAAGGACTCCGCCGCCCGGATCGCGCCGGGGCTGCACGTGTCGGGCTACAAGCTCCTCGCCCACCTCGACAGGGCGGGGGAGTGCACCGCTCACGAGCTCGCGCAGCGTTCTGAGACGGACAAGTCCGTCATCAGTCGGCAGGTGCGGATGCTGGAGGAGTGCGGCCTCGTCGTCTCTCGCGCCGACGAGCGCGACGGGCGGCAGCGCGTGCTCACCGCGACCGCCGAGGCCCACGCGGCCCTCGCGCGGGTGCGCGGCGGCTATGCGCAGCGCGTGCGCGAGGCGATCGACGACCTCACGGTCGACGAGATCCGCGCGGCGACCAGGGTGTTCGAGCGGCTGGCCGCTGTCTGACGCGGCGCCCCCTAAGCTGACGAGCATGACCGACTCCTCCGACCTCGACCTGGCGATCACGAGGGTCGAGCACGAGCTGGCCGCACTGTTCGCCCGCATCCGGGTCGGCTGGCGCGAGGCGGCGGAGACCGTGCACCCCGATCTGCAGCCCCTTGGCTACCAGGTGCTCGTCTCGATCGCGACGGGCAAGGCGACCTCTGCGGGGGAGATCATCGAGCGGCTGCAGACCGACAAGTCGGCGGTGAGCCGCCAGGTGCGCCAGCTCGAGGGGCTGGGGCTCGTGGAGAGCGTGCCGGACCGGGCCGACCGCCGCGCGCGGGTCCTCGTCGCGACCGACCTCGCCCAGGAGCGCGTCTCCGCCGCCCGAGCACGCTACGAATCGAGGCTGGGCGAGACGCTGCGGCAGTGGTCGGCGGACGACCTCGACCACTTCGCCGATCTGCTCGCCGCCCTCAGCGGAGCCCAGAGCGCCGCTACTTCTTCTTCGGCTTCTTCGCCTTCTTCGGGGCGTCCGGCTCCGGCATCCGGGTGACCAGCGCGCTCGCATCGACGGGCTTGCGTCGGCCGGGGCCCTTGCCTGCGGGCTTGCCGCCGACGTAGAGCCAACCCAGGAGCTCCTCGTTCTTGCCGAGGCCGTGCGCCTTGGCGACGGCCTTCGTACGCGTGTAGTGGCCGGTGCGCCAGATCACGCCCCATCCCGCCTCATCGAGCAGCAGGCTCAGCACGTGCGCGACGCCGGAGGCCACGGCCTCCTGCTCCCAGCGTGGCACCTTCTCGCTCTTGCGGTAGCTGGCCACCACCGCCAGAAGCAGCGGGGCGCGCAGCGGCTTCACCGAGGGCGACTGGTCGCCCTCGGCCTTCGCGATCGCGGCGCCGAGCACCTCGCGGTCGGCGCCGCGCAGCTCGATGATCCGCCAGGGGCGCAGCGAGGAGTGGTCGGCAACCCGTCCGGCCGCGGCGACGAGGGGGAGCAGCTCCTCGCGGCTCGGCGCGCGATCGTCGACCTTCGACCAGGACTGGCGGTCGCAGGCCGCCTGGAGCGCGCTCATCGGGGGTCGGGCGTGAAATCGAGGGCGAGCGAGTTCATGCAGTAGCGGTCGCCGGTGGGCGTGCCGAACCCGTCGGGGAAGACGTGGCCGAGGTGCGATCCGCACGCCGCGCACCGCACCTCGGTGCGCACCATGCCAAGGCTCGTGTCCTCGATGAGCTCGACGGCCTCGGGGCGGATCGACTCGTAGAAGCTGGGCCACCCGCAGCCGGAGTCGAACTTCGTGCCGCTCTGGAACAGCTCGGCGCCGCAGGCGCCGCAGGTGTAGAGGCCCGCTCGCTTCTCGTCGAGCAGCTCGCCGGTCCACGCACGTTCGGTCGCGGACTGGCGCAGCACCGCGTACTGGTCGGCGCTCAGCTCGGAGCGCCACTGCTCTTCGGTCTTGTTCACGCTGTAGGACATGCCTCCATTCTCGCGCCTGCGCACGGCTTCGAAGTCGCGCACACGAGAATGGACGCATGACGGATGCCGTGCAGGAGAGGTTCGCGCGCTTCGCCGCCGACGAGGCGCCGGGGCGCAGCGAGCTGTACGCGGCATGGGCGCGCGGAGTCGCCCGCTCTCCCGAGGTCGCGGCCGTGCTCGCGCAGATCCCCGAGACCCGCCGCCAGCCCCCGCTCGTGTTCGCCGTGACGAGGATGCTCGGGGCGGAGCTGTCGGGCTTCGACGACTGGCGCGACTTCGTGCTCGCCCGCGCCGACGAGATCGTCGCCGAATGCACGGCGCGGCGGCTGCAGACCAACGAGCCGTTGCGCCTTGCTCCGCTGCTGCCAGTGCTCGCCGAGATCGACGGGCCGATCGCCCTGCTCGAAGTCGGCGCGTCCGCGGGGCTCTGCCTCTACCCCGACCGTTACTCGTACCGCTTCCTCGATGCATCGGGGGCCGTGCGTCTCGCCCTCGACCCGCACGACGGGGCGTCTGCGGTCGTGCTCGAGAGCGTCGTGCGCGGCCCGATCCCGCCGATGCGGATGCCGGAGGTGCGCTGGCGGGCCGGCATCGACCTCGCGCCGCTGGATGCCGCGGACGCGCGCGACCGTCGGTGGCTGCGCGGGCTCGTGTGGCCGGAGGAGACGGAGCGGGAGAGGCGGGTCGATGCGGCGCTCGACATCGCGCGATCCGATCCTCCGCTGCTGATCGCCGGCGACGCGCTCGAGAAGCTCGATGCGCTCGCAGCGCTGGCGCCCGCCGACGCGACCCTGGTGATCACGACCCCCGGGGTGCTCGTGCACATCCCGCGGGCGCAGCGGACGGCGCTCGTCGCGCGCATTCGTGCGCTGAGCGCGCGCTGGGTCACGATCGACCCTCCGGCGCTCCTGGACGTCTGGACGCCTCCCGTCGACGCCGCCGACTGGCCGGGGTTCGTCGTCGCGCTCGATGGCGCCGTCCGGGCCGCGGCGGATCCGCTCGGCCGCTCCTGGGAGTGGCGTGCGGACGCAGGACGTGCGGCGATCTAGTCTGATCGCATGCTGGGTGAGATGAGCGAGCGCGATCGCGCCATCCTCGCGCTGGAGACCGTGTGGCCGCGGCACAGCGGCGCGAAGGAGGAGGCCATCCGCGCTCAGCTGGGCATGAGCGCGGCCCGCTACTACCAGCTGCTCGGGCGCCTCATCGACTCCGAGGCGGCCCTGGAGTACGACCCCCTTCTCGTCGGACGGCTCCGTCGGATCCGCGACGCGAGGGCGCTGCAGCGCTCCGCGCGCACTCCCGGTTTCGTCGGCTAGCATCGAGTGGTGCCCAAGCCCACCCGAGACCGATTCGACGACGTCCCCCGATCGGGCGGCCGTGTAGGGGCGCACCGCGCAGAGGCGCCGGGCATGAACGGGTGGATCGTGCTGCTGTGGTCGTTCGTGGCCGCCCTCGTGCTCATCATCGGCGGCATCTTCGGCTCTCTGGTCGTGATGGGGCGCATCGATCTGTTCCCGCAGGCCGTGGCGTCGGCGGCGCCGACGCCAGAGGAGACGGGTGTCATCGACACGAGCTACTCGGTCATGATCCTGAACGCGACGGCCGACGGGAGCCTCGACACGCAGATGCGCGACATCGTCGTCAACAACGGCTGGCCCGCCGACATCGTGTTCGCGAGCGACAGCACGAGCCAGGACTTCGAGACGACGACCGTCTTCTACGTCGAGGATGACGACGAGCTCGCGGCCATCGGCCTCGCCGGCCTCATCGGCGGCGCGGCCGTGGAGCAGAGCGACTTCTACGTCGAGCAGAACACGACCGACCAGAAGCAGCTCACCGTCGTCATCGGCATCGACCACGCCGGCTCCGACGAACCGGCGGACGAGAGCGCCCCCGCCCCCTGAGCTCGGGGCCGCGTCCTTCCTGCGGCTTGCACTCGACGGTGCCGAGTGCCAGAATGGCATTAGCACTCTCAGATCCCGAGTGCTAAACCCGACGCCTACGTCCAGGAGGGACGACAAAACTCATGGCAAAGATCATCGCTTTCGATGAGGAGGCCCGCCGCGGCCTCGAGCGCGGCCTCAACATCCTCGCCGACGCTGTCAAGGTGACCCTCGGCCCGCGCGGTCGCAACGTCGTGCTCGAGAAGAAGTGGGGCGCCCCCACGATCACGAACGACGGTGTCTCGATCGCCAAGGAGATCGAGCTGGACGACCCGTACGAGAAGATCGGCGCGGAGCTCGTCAAGGAGGTCGCCAAGAAGACCGACGACGTCGCCGGCGACGGCACCACCACGGCGACCGTCCTCGCCCAGGCACTGGTCCGCGAGGGTCTGCGCAACGTCGCAGCCGGCGCCGACCCCATCTCGCTCAAGCGCGGCATCGAGAAGGCCGTCGCGGCGATCACCGAGGAGCTGCTCGCCAGCGCCAAGGAGATCGAGTCGAAGGAGCAGATCGCGGCCACCGCATCGATCTCCGCCGCAGACCCCGCCATCGGCGAGCTCATCGCCGAGGCGATCGACAAGGTCGGCAAGGAGGGCGTCGTCACCGTCGAGGAGTCGCAGACCTTCGGCACCGAGCTCGAGCTCACCGAGGGCATGCGTTTCGACAAGGGCTACCTGAACCCCTACTTCGTCACGGACCCGGAGCGCCAGGAGGCCGTCTTCGAGGACCCGTACATCCTCATCGCGAACCAGAAGATTGGCAACATCAAGGACCTTCTGCCCATCGTCGACAAGGTGATCCAGGACGGCAAGGAGCTCGTCATCATCGCCGAGGACGTCGAGGGCGAGGCTCTCGCGACCCTCGTGCTCAACAAGATCCGCGGCATCTTCAAGTCGGTCGCAGTCAAGGCTCCCGGCTTCGGCGACCGCCGCAAGGCGCAGCTGCAGGACATCGCGATCCTCACCGGCGGCCAGGTCATCACCGAAGAGGTGGGTCTCAAGCTCGAGAACACGACGCTCGACCTGCTGGGCCGTGCGCGCAAGGTCATCGTCACCAAGGACGAGACCACGATCGTCGAGGGTGCAGGCGAGGTCGAGCAGATCGAGGGCCGCGTGACCCAGATTCGCCGCGAGATCGAGAACACCGACAGCGACTACGACCGCGAGAAGCTGCAGGAGCGCCTCGCCAAGCTCGCCGGCGGCGTCGCCGTCATCAAGGCGGGTGCGGCCACCGAGGTTGAGCTCAAGGAGCGCAAGCACCGCATCGAGGACGCCGTGCGCAACGCGAAGGCGGCCGTCGAGGAGGGCATCGTCCCCGGTGGTGGCGTCGCGCTGATCCAGTCGGGCGCCAAGGCTCTCGACGCTCTGTCGCTCGAGGGCGACGAGGCGACCGGTGCGAACATCGTCCGCGTCGCGATCGAGGCTCCGCTGAAGCAGATCGCCCAGAACGCCGGTCTCGAGCCGGGTGTCGTCGCCAACAAGGTCTCCGAGCTCCCCGCTGGCCAGGGCCTGAACGCGGCGACCGGTGAGTACGTCGACCTGTTCGCCGCCGGAATCATCGACCCCGCGAAGGTGACCCGTTCCGCGCTGCAGAACGCGGCCTCCATCGCCGGTCTCTTCCTCACCACCGAGGCCGTCGTCGCCGACAAGCCCGAGAAGACCGCCGCTCCCGTGGGCGACCCGACCGGCGGCATGGACTTCTGATCCGCCGCACGGCTCAGGAGCGCATCGCCTGACAGCCAGAAACGCCCCGGCTTCGGCCGGGGCGTTTCTGCGTGTGCGCGGAGAGGGGTCAGCGGAACAGGCTCGCCGAGTACTGGTCGGCATCGGCGTACTGGGACGCCGCATCCCCGAGGGCGATGCCGATCGACTCGAGCACCTGCTCGACGTGCACCTGCGCGCCGCGCCACTGCTGCGCGCAGTTCTGGAACGCGGCCGACGCGGTGCCAGACCATGAGGACTCGAGCTGCGTGAGCTGAGCCATCAGGGTGGCGGCCTCGCTCTGGAGGCGCTCCATCGTGGCGCGGGTGGCTCCCTGCGCCGCGGTGACGGCCTCGGTGTCGACGGTGAAGACGGACATGTGAACTCCTTTGACGTGGGTTGGTGGACTCCACACGTTAGAGAGATCGTCGGTCCGGCATCCGCGTTGATCCGCGTGATCGCCCTCGGCTGTGCATAAGTCGTCAACGAGGGGGATTGTGCAGAACGGGTGTTAGAGGTCGAGCGGGTCGATCGGCTGGGTGTCCTCGAGGAGGTGCTCCGGGGTCGCCCTGGCCGGGGCCAGCGGGAACGACACGGTGAAGGTGGCGCCGCCGCCGGGCGTCTCCGTCACAGTCACGCCGCCGCGCAGCGCCTTGAGGATCGAGGCGACGATCGCCAGTCCCAGCCCGGAGCCGCCGGTCGCGCGCGCCCGCGAGGTGTCGGCGCGCCAGAACCGCTCGAAGATCTGATCGCGGATCTGCGGGGGGATGCCTTCGCCGTGGTCGACGATGGCGATGCTGCCGGTGCCGCGCACGCGGTCGGCGTCGACCACGATCTCGATCGGGCTGTCCTCGGCGGAGAAGCGGCGGGCGTTGCCGAGGAGGTTCGCCACGACCTGGCGGACCTTGTTCTCCTCACCGAGGATGATCGGTGGCGTGCGCACAGGGATGTCCTCGACGGCGCTGAAGTCGATCGCCGGCATCGAAGCGGTGGCGGATTCCGGGGTGCGCGGGCGGCGCCGGAGTCGTGTGAGAGCGGCACGGGAGAGCCCGCGGGGCGCGGGCTGGACCGGGGCGGGAAGAGGCGGGCGCGTGGTCGGTGCGGTGATCGGCGCCTCGAGGGTCCTGTCGATGACCGTCACTGTGCGCCGGGGTGCCGCCGCCTGCACATCGAGGGCGGCATCTCGGGCGATCGGCCGCAGATCGAGAGGGGTGATCTCGAGCTCGCGCTCCTCGTCGAGGCGGGCGAGCGCGAGGAGGTCCTCGACGAGCACGCCCATGCGGATCGCCTCCTTCTCGATGCGCTCCATGGCGCGGGCGGTGTCCTCCTCGCCCTTGATCGCGCCCATCCGATACAGCTCGGCGTAGCCGCGCACGCTCACCAGCGGCGTGCGCAGCTCGTGGCTGGCGTCGCCGATGAAGCGGCGCATGTGCTGCACCGTGCGGTCGCGCTGGGCGAGGGAGTGGTCGGCGCGGTCGAGCATCGCGTTGATGGCCGCGTTGAGCCTGCCGACCTCCGTGGTCGGCTCGAGGTCGGTGAGACGCTGGCTGAAGTTGCCCGCCGCGATCGCCGTGGCGGTCGCCTCCACCTGGCCGAGCCGCCGGAACGTCAGCGTCACCAGGCCACGGGTGAGCAGTGCAGCGATCACGATCGTGAAGAGGGCAACGGTGATGTAGATGCCGAAGAACTGGCTGATGATGCGGTCGGCTGCGGTCAGCGGCATCGCGACCATCTGCGTGCGCAGCTCGCCGCCGGCCCCGCTCTGGATCGTCGCGACCGCCGCGCGGTAGGTCGAGCCCTTCGTCCCCTCGAGCGCGATCACCGCGTCGAGGTTCGCCTGCGCCTCGGCGATCGTGTAGCTGGAGGGGAACAGCGGGGTGTCGTCGCCGCTGGCTCCCGCCGTCGCCTGGAGCACGCCCTCGGCGTCGTAGATGGCGAAGAAGAAGTCGCGCGGGGTATCCCGCGGCATGTACGCCGTCTTGCCGCTGGAGGTGTCGACGTCGAGATAGCGCCCGGCGAGATCCGTGGAGACGAGAGCGGGCAGCTGCGCTTCGAGGTTCGAGATCAGCGCGCCCCGCATGATCGGGACCGTGCCGAGCCCTGCGGCGAGCAGGCCGAGCGCGAGCACGGCGACGGTGACGCCGGTGACCTTCGCACGCAGGCTTATCGCCCGCCACCAGCGGGTGACCGCATCGGGCTTGCGGGCCATGGAGCGGCTACTTGCCGACCTTGAGCATGTAGCCGAAGCCGCGCTTGGTCTGGATGAGCGACTCCTCGGTGTGCGGATCGATCTTGCGGCGCAGGTACGAGATGTAGCTCTCCACGATGCCGGCGTCGCCGTTGAAGTCGTACTCCCACACGTGGTCGAGGATCTGCGCCTTCGACAGCACCCGGTTCGGGTTGAGCATGAGGTAGCGCAGCAGCTTGAACTCGGTCGGGCTCAGCTCGATCTGCTGCGTGCCCACGTGCACGTCGTGGGTGTCCTGGTCCATCGACAGCTCGCCGGCGCGGATGATCGACTCCTCGTCGGCCTGCATCGTGCGGCGCAGGATCGCCTGCGCGCGGGCCACGATCTCGTCGAGGCTGAAGGGCTTGGTGACGTAGTCGTCGCCGCCGGCGTTCAGGCCCTCGATCTTGTCGTCGGTGCCGTCCTTGGCGGTGAGGAAGAGGATCGGCGCGGTGAATCCCGCGCCCCGCAGCCGCTTGGTCACGCTGAAGCCGTTCATGTCAGGCAGCATGACGTCGAGGATGATGAGGTCGGGCTCCTCCTCGAGCACCGCCGAGATCGTGGCGGCGCCGTTGGCCACCGTCTTCACCTGGAATCCGGCGAAGCTGAGACCCGTGGAGAGCAGGTCGCGGATGTTGAGCTCGTCGTCGACGACCAGGATGCGCGCAGCAGTCATGACCCCATTATGGTGACTTCGCCCATGCAGTGGCTGATTGTCGGTCGGAGCGGCGCATCACGCAGCGTCCAGCTGGTCCGCATCGATGATCGTGTAGCTGTATCCCTGCTCGGCGAGGAAGCGCTGACGGTTCTGCGCGTAGTCCTGGTCGATCGTGTCGCGGGCGACGAGCGTGTAGAAGCTCGCGGTGCGCCCCGACTGCTTCGGACGCAGCAGCCGACCGAGGCGCTGCGCCTCCTCCTGCCGCGAACCGAAGGACCCGGAGACCTGGATCGCGACGGAGGCCTCCGGCAGGTCGATCGAGAAGTTCGCGACCTTCGAGACCACCAGCAGCGGGATCTCGCCCTGGCGGAAGCGCCGATAGAGCTCTTCGCGTTCGTCGACGGGGGTCGCGCCGGTGATCTGCGGTGCATCCAGCGACGCCGACAGCGTGTCGAGCTGGTCGAGGTACTGCCCGATCACGAGGATCTGCTCGTCGGGATGCCTGGCGATGAGCTCGCGAACGGCCGCGATCTTCGCGGGCGCCGAGGCCGCGAGCCGGTACCGCTCGTCGTCGGTCGCCGCGGCGTACTCGAGGCGGTCGCTCGGCGGCAGGTCGACGCGCACCTCGTAGCAGACGGCGGGGGAGATGAACCCCTGCGCCTCGATCTGCTTCCAGGGGGCGTCGAAGCGCTTGGGGCCGATGAGACTGAAGACGTCGCCTTCGCGGCCGTCTTCGCGCACGAGGGTCGCGGTGAGGCCGATGCGCCGCCGCGCCTGCAGGTCGGCGGTGAGCTTGAAGACGGGTGCGGGGAGCAGATGCACCTCGTCGTAGACGATGAGGCCCCAGTCGAGCGCGTCGAGCAGCGCGAGGTGCGCGTACTGTCCTTTCCGCTTCGCGGTGAGGATCTGGTAGGTCGCGATCGTGACCGGCTTGATCTGCTTGGACTGTCCCGAGTACTCGCCGATCTCCTCGGGTGCGAGCGAGGTGCGCTTGAGCAGCTCGTCGCGCCACTGCCGGGCGGAGACGGTGTTGGTCACGAGGATGAGGGTGGTCGTCTTCGTCGCGGCCATCGCCCCGGCCCCGACGATCGTCTTGCCCGCGCCGCAAGGGAGCACGACGACGCCCGATCCGTCCTTCGCGAACGCGTCGACGGCATCCTGCTGGTAGGGGCGGATCTGCCAGCCGTCCTGCGCGAGATCGATCTCGTGCGGCGTGCCGGGGGTGTAGCCGGCGAGGTCCTCGGCCGGCCAGCCGATCTTCAGCAGCTCCTGCTTGATCTCGCCGCGCGCCCAGGCGTCGACGACGTAGGTCGAGGCGGTGGGGTGTCCGATCAGCAGCGGCTGGATGCGCTTGTTGTTCGCGACCTGCGTGAGCACGGCGGCATCGTCGGAGCGCAGGATCAGGGCGCCATCGTCGTCGCGCTCGATGACCAGGCGCCCGTAGCGGTTCACCGTCTCGCGCAGATCGACGGCGACGGACGGCGGAACGGGGAAGCGCGACCAGCGATCGAGGGTGTCGAGCATGTCGTCGGCGGTGTGGCCGGCCGCGCGGGCGTTCCACAGCCCCAGCCGGGTGATCCGATAGGTGTGGATGTGCTCGGGCGCGCGTTCGAGCTCGGCGAAGATCGCAAGCTCGTGCCGTGCGTTCTCGGCGTCGGCGTGCGCGACCTCGAGCAGCACGGTGCGGTCGCTCTGGACGATCAGGGGGCCATCGGACATAGCGTTCCAGTCTACCGTCCGGGTGCGCTCAAGGCTCGATCACAGCGGCCGAGCGGATGCTGGAGATCGGCAGCGTGCGCTCGATGTCGGCCGCACGGTCGCGCCCGCGCAGGCGGCCGCCGCCGATGCCTGTGGCCTCCATGACCAGTTCCCGGCTCGACCCGTCGGGCATGCCGACGACGACCCGGACGACGGCCTTCGCCCGGACGGCGGCCTCGAGCTCGCGGTCCAGCCACGCGGCATCCGCATCGGGTCCTTGATGGGCGCGCAGCGCCGCGATGAGGTTCGCGTAGTCGGTCGGCTGCGCATCGCCGGGGAGGGCGAACGGATGCCGGGCACCGCTGACGACCTCGCCGTGCTCGTCGACGAGGGTCGCGGGGTAGCGGGCGTCGACGAGGGCCCAGTACACGCTTTCGCAGCTCACCCGCGTCGTGATCGAGCTGGCGTGCACGGTGAGCCCGAGCGGTCGCAGTGTCTGATCGACGCCGATGGCCTCGAGGAGCGTCGGGTCGGTGCTCTCGATCCGGGTGCGGCCGGTCTCCTTGTCGGTGCTGACGCGCACGAGGCCGTGGCGGTGCGCCGCACGGTCGACGAGGTAGGCCAGGGGCTGCGGGATGCCGGTGAGTGAGAGTCCGCCCAGGAACTCGGTGATCGACGCCGCCGTCTCGCCGAGCACGAGGGCGCGCGAGACCGACTCCTCGGTGAAGCGGTACGACGAGGCCTGGGCCGCCGATTCGCGCGCGGCCATCGTGCGCAGCCGGACGTCGAGTGCCGGTGCGAGCGGTCCGGGGGAGATCGCGGTGAGGTCGTTCTGCAGGAAGATGCGGTCGACCTCGGCCGGCAGCAGCGCGGCCAGTGCGCCGGTGTCTGGACGCCCTCCCGTGCGCAGCGGTCGAGCCCACTCCGGCTCCGTGCCGTCGTCGGCGAGGAGGGCGAGCAGAACCGCCCTGGCGCGTAGTGCGGCGCTGCGGGCGGGCCAGTGCGCGTCCCACGGCTGGGCCGCATCCCAGGCTGATGGCGGCACCCAGCCGGTGCCGGAGCGGATGCCGCGCGGGAGCGCGTCGGCGGATCCGCGGGCGAGCACCTCCCAGCGTTCGATCGCCGGGGAGTGCAGCCACTGCTCGGCGAGAGTGGTGGCGTGCAGGGCCCGCCCATCGGCGGCGACCAGGCGTGCATCGCGGGCGAGATCGACGAGCACTTCGATATCGCCGGGGACGCCGTGCTCGGCCAGCAGCTTCCGCTCTCCCGCGCTGACGGTGCCAGCGGCGAGCAGCGCCAGAGGCGCCGCGCGGGTGAACAGCAGCAGGTCCGCGACCGCGGCCACGGTCGTGAACGCGCGCTCGGCCGCGTGCGCTGCGGCATCGGGCGACGACGGCGCGGGGTCGGCGAAGGGCGGCGGCACCGCCACGACCGGCCGATCGTGGACGGCGGCGGCGACCGGCGGATACATCGAGCCGTCGGACTGGAGCAGGCCAAGCGCGGTCAGTGCGGCGCGTTCGGGACCGGCATCCGCTCCGGCGGCGACGGCACCGAGGGCCGCAGCCTCGTGCGCGGTCAGCGTGGCGAGCACACGCTGGATCGAGCCCGTCTCGAGCAGCGACTCGGCGGCATCGAAGAAGTCCTCCCAGCCGGCATCCGCTCGCACACCGCGGCGCTGGAACAGGGCGGTCAGCTCGGCATCGCTCGCCGCTGCCAGCTGATCGGCCAGCGGTCGCGCGTGCGTGCTCATGCGGGGATCCTCAGCGCCTCGCCGCGCGGCCCTTGCGGACGAAGCTCATGATCAGCAGCGTGATGATGAGGATGAAGGCCAGCGGCGGACCCCAGTAGAGGATGCTGGCGATGAACGGCCAGGCGCCCTCTCCGAAAGCCGCAGCGTCCATGCCGTTCGCAGTGCCGACCATGATCGAGACGAATCCGGCGATCGACGCCGCGATAAGGGCGAGGGCGCAGAAGGCGAGAGCGCGGTCCACGCGGCGGATCTCCGGTTCTGGCGTCGGGGTGCTCATCCGTCTCAGCCTAGTGCGTCCTCGACCGGTAGGCTGGAGTCGGGGCGCTCTTCGAGCGTGCCCTTCCGGTACCGATCCAGCGAGGTTTCTCCCATGCCCACCGGCAAGGTCAGGTTCTACGACGACGACAAGGGTTTCGGCTTCATCGCCGCCGACGACGGTCAGGACGTCTTCCTGCATGCATCCGCCATGCCCGCGGGCACCGCGGTGAAGAAGGGGACCCGCGTCGAGTTCGGCGTGGCCGACGGCAAGCGCGGTCTGCAGGCGCTGTCGGTGCGGGTGCTCGATGCGCCGCCGAGCCTGGCAAAGGCGAAGCGTCCGTCCGCCGACGACATGGCCGTCATCGTCGAAGACCTCGTCAACCTGCTCGACAAGATCGGCGGGGACCTGCGCCACGGCCGGTACCCGTCATCCGGTCACGGCCGCAAGGTCGCCGCCATGCTCCGCAAGGTCGCCGATGACCTCGAAGCCTGAAGCAGACCCGCGTCTCGTCGGCGCCCGTGATCTCGCGTTGAAGGCGCTGCACGAGATCACTCCGGCGGCGACGGTCGGACCCGCCGCCGACTACCTCGTCGAAGACGACGGCTCCGTGTCGTTGCGCTTCGAGAACCGTCTTCCCGGGTACCCCGGGTGGTACTGGACCGTCACCGTGGCGGCCCTCGACGGCGAGGAGCCGACGGTGCTCGAAGTCGAGCTGCTCCCCGGCGACGGCGCGCTGCTCGCGCCCGATTGGGTGCCGTGGGCCGAGCGTCTCGCGGAGTACCGCGCGCACCGGGCCGAGCTCGCCGAGCAGGCGGCCGTCGCGGCAGCAGACGCGCTCGACGATGACTCCGAGCTGGATGATCTCGACGACGACATCGAGGATGAGGCGGATGCGCCGCGCGCGCTGCACGCCGGCGACCTCGACGGCGTCGACATCGACGAGCTGGACGACTCCGATGGTCTCGACGACGACGACGCCTTTGACGAGGACGCCCCTGATGGCGATGCCTCGGATGCCGAGGACGCGGAAGAGGTGCTGAACGAGAATTCGGACGACGACGTCTCGCAAGACGATTCCACGGATGCCGATGATTCGGAAGACGACGCCTCGGTCGAGGAGCCGGAAGTCGAGGACTCGGATGAGGTGTTGGACGTGGAGTCGGAAGACGATGACTCGAATGCCGACGCTTCCGAAGACGATTTCATGGACGGCGATGCTTCGGACGAGGACGCTCCGGACGAGGACGCTTCGGACGAGGACGCTCCGGACGAGGATGCCCCGGATGCCGATGCCTCGGACGAGGATGCCCCGGATGCCGATGCATCGCACGAGGATGCCCCGGACGGCGATGCTTTGGACGAGGACGCTCCGGATGCCGATGCTTTGGACGAGGACGCTCCGGATGCCGATGCTTTGGACGAGGATGCCCCGGATGCCGATGCCTCGGACGAGGATGCCCCGGATGCCGATGCCTCCAATACGGATGCCGCTGCCCCCGACGAGGACGCCTCCGAAGAGGAATGACCGCCCCGATGCGTCGGTCGTGCTGTCGTTCTCCACGTCGCGCTGTCGTTCTCCGCGTTGCGCTGCTCATCTCCGCTTGCGCTGCTGATTAATCGACAGCGCAGGCGCAGAACAGCAGCGTGTTGCTCCAAACAGCAGCGCGGGCGCGAAACTGCAGCGCGACGTGTTGCGCAAGACTGCAGCGCGACGCGGGAGACAGCAGCGTGTTGCTCAGAACAGCAGCGCTATGCGGGAGACAGCACCGTGACGCGGAAGACCGCAGGGTGTAGCTCAGAACAGCAGCGCGATGTGAGAGACAGCAGCGCGACGCGGAGAACAGCAGCGCGACGTGACGCGGAAGACAGCAGTGTGTTGCGCAGAACAGCAGCGCGACGGGCGCGCGGCGCACCCGTCACACGGAGCGCCGGTACGGCTCAGGAATCCTGGTTGGCGAGCACGAAGTCGAGCGCGCGAGTGAGCTGGCGCACATCGTCGGGCTCGATCGAGACGAAGGTCGCGACGCGCAGCTGATTGCGGCCGAGCTTGCGGTACGGCTCGGTGTCGACGATGCCGTTCGCGCGCAGGGTCTTCGCGATGGCCGCGGCATCGATGCTCTCGTCGAAGTCGATGGTGACCACCACGGGGGAGCGGTGGGCGGCATCCGTCACGAACGGCGTCGTGACATCGCCGGCCTCGGCCCAGTCGTAGAGGGCGCTCGAGGTTTCGGCCGTGCGAGATCCCGCCCAGGCGAGCCCACCGTTGCCGTTGATCCACCGCAGCTGGCTGTCGAGCAGGTGCAGCGTCGTCAGGGCCGGGGTGTTCAGCGTCTGGTTCAGCCGAGAGTTGTCGACGGCGTTCTTCAGGGAGAGGAACTCGGGGATGTAGCGATCGGATGCCGCGATCCGCTCGATCCTCTCGATGGCGGCCGGAGACACGGCGGCGAACCAGAGCCCGCCGTCGGAGCCGAGGTTCTTCTGAGGGGCGAAGTAGTAGACGTCGGCCTGGGTGACATCGAAGTCGATGCCGCCGGCGGCGCTGGTCGCATCGATCACGGTCAGAGCGCCATCGGCGGCGACGCGTTCGACCGGGGCGGCGACACCTGTGGACGTCTCGTTGTGCGGCCAGGCGTACACGTCGACGCCATCGACGATCTCGGCAGAGATCCGCGAGCCCGGCTCCGCCTTGCGGATATCGGGCGCCTGCAGCCAGGGAGCCGCTGCGGCGGCGGCGAACTTGCCGCCGAACTCGCCGAAGACGAGGTTCTGACTGCGGTTCTCGATGAGGCCGAAGGCCGCGGCATCCCAGAAGGCGGTGGAGCCGCCGTTGCCGGTGATGATCTCGTAGCCGTCCGGGAGGCGCAGGAGCACAGCGAGCTGCTCGCGCACGCTGCCGACGAGGTTCTTCACCGGCGCCTGACGGTGCGAGGTCCCCAGCAGACTCGGACCTGCGGCGAGCAGCGCGTCGAGCTGCTCTTCGCGGATCTTGGACGGACCGCATCCGAAGCGGCCGTCAGCGGGCAGGAGGTCACGGGGAATCTCGATTGCCATGGCTCGATTCTATGGCGAGGCGGCGGTCGCGTTTCGCCCGATGACGCCTCAGACAGCGAGCGGGAAGGTAGGCTTGCCTAAGACGACCCGGAGGCTCATATGACCGATCTGATCGACACCACGGAGATGTATCTCCGCACCATCCTCGAACTCGAGGAGGAGAACATCGTGCCGTTGCGCGCCCGCATCTCGGAGCGTCTGGGTCACTCCGGGCCCACCGTGTCGCAGACCGTCGGGCGTATGGAGCGCGACGGCCTCGTCATCGTCTCCGAGGACCGCACGCTGGAGCTGACCGAGGCCGGTCGCCGCAAGGCCGTCAACGTGATGCGCAAGCACCGTCTCGCTGAGCGCCTGCTCTCCGACGTGATCGGCCTGGACTGGGCCTATGTGCACGAAGAGGCCTGCCGCTGGGAGCACGTGATGAGCGAGCAGGTCGAGCGCCGTCTCGTCGAGCTGCTCGGCCACCCCACGGAGTCGCCGTACGGCAACCCGATCCCTGGACTCGACCAGCTCGGAGACCTGCCTGCGCGCACGTTCGACGACGGCGTCATCGGTCTCGTGCAGAAGCTGACGATCATCGGAGCGCCGGTCGAGGGCACCGTGCGCCGTCTCGCCGAGCCCGCGCAGGTCGACCCGGAGCTGCTCGAGCAGCTCCGCGACGCCGGCGTCGTGCCCGGCGCGAAGGGCGAGTATCGCTTCAATGAGGGTTACGTGCTCATCCATATGGACGGCAAGGACGAAGGGCTGGAGCTGCCCGTCGAGCTCGCCTCGCACATCTTCCTCGTCGGCGACACCGAGTGACCTTCGAGTAGAGGTTGAAGCTGCTCCCCGAGCATTTCCAGGTTCGTGAGGTGACAGGATCGTTATCTTCCGGTAACCTCGGACAAGTCGTCAGCGAAGAAGCCCGCTGACGGCAACCCGCGAGGATCGCCTCTCAGGCTCGTCGTCTTCGCGGTAAGAACGCACAAAGTACCCCGAGCTGCATTCGTGCCACGAGAAGCAGAGTGCCGACGAGCCAGCGCTACCCGAGCGCGCAGGTGCTGGAGGACAACGATTTGGCCGTAAAGATCATGGAGTCGCTCCGATCGATTGCGATCTTCGGAGCGGTGGGTGCGCTCGTCGCCGCTGCAGCCCTTCCTGCCTACGCTTCATCGAAGCCCGTCGAGGAAGCCCCGACTCTTCAGCAGCTCGCCTCCGTCGACGCGCAGTCGCTCGTCGTCGCCTCGACGGCGACCACCGCCCCCGTCGCGCACGGCGTCTTCACGGCGACCACGCCCGACGAGATCGCGAAGAAGAAGGCCGAAGAGGCTGCCGCAGCCCGTGCCGCGGCCGCCGCTGCCACGGCGGCGAAGAGCTTCGACATCAGCAAGTACTCGCTCGTCTCTCCGGGCTCCGGCGAGGTGCGCTATCCGTTGCCGCAGGGCGTGTACAACGTCTCCCGCACCCTCGGCGGCGGCCACAACGGCGCCGACATGGTGTGCGCGGCCATGACGCCCATCTACGCCGCAACGGCCGGAACAGTGCGGATCTCCTCGGAGAGCTACTACGGCTACGGCGTCGGCGTCGTCATCGACGGCGTGGTCGGCGGTCAGCGTGTCTCGACCACCTACGGCCACATGACATACGGCACCCGTCAGGTCGAGGTCGGCGCCACGGTGGCCGCCGGTCAGCTCATCGGCTTCGTCGGCAGCACGGGCCGTTCCACGGCCAACCACCTCCACTTCGAGGTGAAGATCAACGGCACGCTGGTCGAGCCCATCGGGTGGCTGGCCGCCAACGCCGGCTGACACGCCATCGGTTGTTCACCCCGTGTTCCGCCCCACACCGGTGAGGATGGGTTAGCCTGTTTCCGTTGTCGCACTGACAGGAGAGGCTGATGGAACCGATACCGAGCATCCGCACCATGGATGATCTCGCTCGTCATGTCCTTCAGCATCGTCTGCAGGGATGCCACGGTGCCGCCGTGCGCGAAAGGCGCTGTCTGTAGACAGCGCCTTTTTTCGTCCCAGCGAACGCTCTGCCGACGGTGCGGCTTCGTAGGAGTCGAGAGTGCCGGGAAGCCGTCCCGGCGGATCGAGAGGATGACGAATGCGCACACTGGTCCTAAACGCCGGGTACGAACCGCTGGCGATCGTGTCGTTCAAGCGGGCACTGGTGCTCGTGATGAACGAGAAGGCCTCCATCATCGAACACGTCGAAGGAGAACCGGTCTGGGGAACGCACGGCGTCTACGACCGGCCGGCGGTGATCATCCTCTCGCGGTACGTCCGTGTGCCGTCGAGCAGACGGGTGCCGGTGACGCGACGTGGCGTGCTGCGCCGAGACGATCACCGCTGCGGATACTGCGGCAAGGCGGCCTCGACCATCGACCACGTGCTGCCGCGTTCGCGGGGCGGGGCGGATTCGTGGGAGAACCTCGTCGCCTGCTGCCTGCGCTGCAACAACATCAAGAGCAACCGCACGCCGCAGGAGATGCACTGGGAGCTCCGTTTCACTCCGCGCCCGCCGCACGGCACATCCTGGACCGTGCGGGGCAGCGAGCGCGGAGACCCGCGCTGGGAGCCGTATCTCGCGCTCGCGGCGTGAGGTGCTGGGCTTCCTCTAAGCTGGGTTCAGGCCCTCGTAGCTCAGCAGGATAGAGCAGCCCTCTCCTAAAGGGCAGGTCGCAGGTTCGAATCCTGTCGAGGGCACCAATCTCCCGCTTGCTCACCCCTTGGAGGGCGCCCTCCAAGGGGTGAGCAGGTCGTCCGAGGGGAGAACCTCAGTGGGCGGCGTTGTATGCCTCGATCACGGGGGCGGGGATGCGGCCGCGCTCCGACAGCGTGTAGCCGTTGTCATTCGCCCAGGCGCGGATCGCAGCGACTTCGGGATTGCGTGCGACGCGCTTGCGGGGCGAGGCGGCACGGGCGGTGGAGGCGCTCGATCCGGCGCGGCGCCCGGCTGAGATGTACGGCTCGAATGCCGCACGCAGTTCGGCCGCGTGCTCCGCATTCAGGTCGATCTCGTAGGAGGTGCCGTTGAGCGAGAAGCGCACGGTTTCGCCCTCTCCCACCTCGAGGACGCTGCCGTCGATGTCGTCTACCAGCTGGTGCACAATTCTTCTTGCCATGGATAAGAGATTAGCCGTATCGCGCAATTGCGACAAGAATTCCAGAGAATGCGTCGCTGATTACGGAAATGATCTCGTGCGCACTCAGGGCAGCAGCCCGGCACGCCGGGCCTTGGCCACCGCCGAGTGCCGTGTGGAGGCGTCGAGCTTGGACATCGCGGTGCCGAGATACGCCTTCACCGTTGCCTCTTTGAGGCCGAGCTGGGCGGCGATCTCGGCATTCGTCGCGCCGAGCGCTGCGCACGCGAGCACATCGGTCTCACGGGGGGAGAGGCGCACCGTCGTCACCGGCCCGGTCGCGGGGGCTGCGGCCTCTCCGGAGAGGGCGACCAGGCGCGACTGCACTCCGGCGATGCGCGTGCGCAGCTCGGCATCCTCGACGGCGGCCGCGATGCTGCGAAGCTCCGCGAAGCTCTCGCGGAGCTCCTCGCGGTGCGAACCGGCGACGGCATCCGCCGACGGGGCCAGCGCGCGCAACCGGCGATCGACCTCGTTGCGGATGCGCAGCTCGTCGGCGACGGACTGGGCGACCTGCATCGCCGGGGCGGTGGTGATGCTGCCCACCGGGGTGTCCTGCCACGCCCCGGCGTAGAGCACGCCGCGCGGACGCCCGGCCACGACGATGGGCAGGGCGAGGAGGGTTCGCAGCCCCTCGCCGAGGACGAAGCCGTCGTAGTCGTGGGTGATCTGGCGGGAGGATCCGTAGTCGCTCGTCATCCGTGGCCGCTGCTCGGTCATCGCGCGTCCGCCGAGCCCGCGTTCGGGACGCACGCGCAGGCCGTCGAGGCTGCGGGTGCGGTTTCCGACGATGCTCGTCACGTTCACCACTCCATCGCAGACGAGGCCGCCGAAGGCGACGGGGAAGCGGGTGCGCTGTGCGAGTTCGCGTACGGCTCTGGCGACGAGCTCGGTCTCGGTCTCGATGCCCGGCGACGTGTTCACGACTACCTACTTCCGGGGGTGACGGCGTTGTGCCCCCTTTTCGTAGCGTCGACCCTACCACCCGCGCGGCCCCTCGTGCGCGGGATGTCCGAACATGTGGCAAGGAGGCCCATGCAAGACCAGAACACCGCGGGATCCGCGGATTCGATCGACTACATCGCCGTGGAGGAATCCGAACGATTCCGAACTCTCAAACGCACGCAACGATCATTCATCTTCCCGCTCGCGGCATTCTTCCTCATCTGGTACTTCATCTATGTGGTGTTCGCCGCATTCGCGCACGATTTCATGGCCCAGCGCGTCTGGGGCGACATCACGATCGGCCTGCTCTTCGGCCTCGGTCAGTTCGTCACGACATTCGTGATCACCATGTGGTACGTGTCCTTCGCGAACAGGAAGCTCGATCCGATCGCGACCGAGATCCGTGAAGAGCTCGAGAAGGCGCAGGCGTCGTCATGAGCATCGTGCACGCCGCAGACCCGGTCGAACTCGACATCAATCCCGTCCTCAACATCTCGATCTTCGTCGCCTTCGTGGCGGTGACGCTGTTCATCGTCATCCGTGCCAGCCGGAACAACAAGACCGCCGCGGACTACTACGCGGCCGGGCGTTCCTTCACCGGTCCGCAGAACGGCTTCGCGATCGCCGGAGACTATCTCTCCGCCGCCTCGTTCCTCGGCATCTGCGGGGCCATCGCGGTCAACGGCTACGACGGATTCCTCTATTCCATCGGATTCCTCGTCGCCTGGCTGGTCGCGCTGCTGCTCGTCGCCGAGCTCATGCGCAACACCGGCAAGTTCACGATGGCCGATGTGCTGTCGTTCCGGCTGAAGCAGCGACCGGTGCGGATGGCCGCGGCGATCACCACCCTCGCGGTGTGCTTCTTCTATCTGCTCGCGCAGATGGCGGGCGCCGGCGGTCTCGTGTCGCTGCTGCTGGGCTTGGACGGCCGGGTCGGACAGTCGATCGTCATCGCCGTCGTCGGCGCGCTGATGATCGTCTACGTGCTGATCGGCGGGATGAAGGGCACCACCTGGGTGCAGATCGTCAAGGCGGTGCTGCTCATCGCCGGTGCGCTCGCGATGACGCTGTGGGTGCTGGCTCTGAACGGCTTCAGCCTGAACGGACTGCTCGAGTCGGCCGTCGCCAACTCGCCGAAGGGCGACGCGATCCTCGGCCCTGGACTGCAGTACGGGGCGAACCCGCTCGACTTCCTCTCGCTGGGCATGGCGCTCGTGCTCGGCACGGCGGGTCTGCCGCACGTGCTGATGCGCTTCTACACCGTCCCCACGGCGAAGGAGGCCCGCCGCTCGGTGGTCTGGGCGATCTGGCTCATCGGCGGCTTCTACCTGCTCACCCTCGTGCTCGGCTACGGTGCCGGCGCCCTCGTCGGCGCCGAGACGATCGTTGCCGCACCAGGGGGCGTGAACTCCGCCGCTCCCCTGCTCGCGCTCACGCTGGGCGGGCCGATCCTGCTCGGCTTCATCTCGGCGGTGGCCTTCGCGACCATCCTCGCGGTGGTCGCCGGTCTCACCATCACGGCGGCGGCCTCGTTCGCGCACGACATCTACGCCAACGTCATCCAGAAGGGCAGGAAGGATGCCGCGGGCAGGCCCGTCGAGGCCGATCCGAACGGCGAGGTGAAGGTCGCCCGCCGCACCGTGATCGTGATCGGCGTGCTCGCCATCATCGGCGGCATCGGCGCTCAGGGGCAGAACATCGCCTTCCTCGTCGCGCTCGCTTTCGCGGTCGCGGCGTCGGCGAACCTCCCGACGATCCTCTACTCGCTGTTCTGGCGGCGCTTCAACACGCGCGGTGCGGTGTGGAGCATGTACGGCGGACTGGGAGCGGCGATCATCCTGATCGTCCTCTCGCCGGTGTTCTCGGGCTCGCCGACCTCGATGATCCCGGGCATCAACATCGCCGTCTGGCCGATGAACAACCCCGGCATCGTGTCGATCCCGCTGGGGTTCCTCCTCGGCTGGCTCGGCTCGGTCACCAGCCGGAGCGAGGAGTCGCGTGAGCTGGCCGCCGAGATGCAGGTGCGCTCGCTCACCGGCTTCGGCGCCGAGAAGGCGGTCGATCACTGATCGATCGCTGATCGGATGCGCAGAGCACGCGGGCCCCGGCGGCCTACTCGCCGGGGTCCGCGTCGTCCAGCGGCACCGTCTAGCGGCGTTGGGCCTCGAGATCGAGCAGGTAGCGCTTGCGCTCGGGGTGGGCGCCGTATTGGCCTGGCGAGCCGTCGGAGCGCACCACCCGGTGCACCGGCACGATGATCGAGAAGGGCGTCATGCGGCACGCGGTGCCGACCGCACGCGCGGCGCCAGGGTGACCGGCCAGCACCGCCACCTCGCCGTAGCTGAGCGTCTCGCCCCACGGGATGGTCTGGATGCTCTGCAGCGCCTTGAGGGTGAAGCCCTCCGCGAGCGACCAGTCGAAGCGCAGGTGCTCGTCGAAGCGCACCTCCGCACCTTCGAAGTACTCATCGAGGAGGTGCGCGAGTTCGTCGGCGGCTCCCGGGTCGGGGTCGACGCGGGCGCCGAGGCGCGCGGAGACGTTCTCGAGCAGCCAGGGCACGGTGGGGTCTTCGGCCTCTGACAGGTCGAAGCTCACGATCCCCTCGTCGGAGAAGACCGCGAGGGCGTCGCCGAACGGCGTGGGGGCGAAGTCGTAGCGGTAGGTCATGAGCCCATCCTGACGCGTGCCGCCGACTCCGCACCGCCGGGGATGCGCATCCGGTGGACAACTCGTCATGACGGCGCGCGGTGCATAACGAGTGCGGATCACGGGAAACCCGCCAGGGATACCGGCCCGCGCGGCGTGTCGCGCGTAGGGTGAGAGGGTGTGGCGACGTGAAGACAATGGCGCAGATGAGGCGGAGGCGGATGCCGTAGCGCCCCTCGGCGACCTCGGCGGATCGGCCATGGGCATCCCGGTGGCGCACGCGGCGGAGGCGGAGCGCACGCGCCTGAAGGCCGAGGCCGCCGACCTCGGCGGGCCCTCCCCGCTGGTGCAGTTCCGCGACACGGTCGAGTCGGGCATCGACATCTCCAAAGCGCACCCCGGCAGCCTTCCCCAGTTCATCACCGGCAAGTCGACGCTGCTGTCGAACCTGTTCCGCGACGAGGTGGGACTGCGTACCGCGCGTCTGGCGGCGGAGCGGATCACGGCGAAGAACACCGAGCTGCGCACCGTGCGCGGGATCGAGGCGGTGCATCTCGCCGTCGGCGTCGCCGGCTGGCGGATCGGCGGTGCGCAGTTCGCCGCCCCTGTGCTGCTGCGTCCGCTCGCGATCCGGCGGCACCATTCCGACTTCGAGCTGAAGCTGCAGCGCTCGTTCGAGGTGAACCCCGAACTGGTGCGCATCGCGCGCGAGCATTTCGGCATCTCGATCGATGCGGAGTCCCTGGCTGCACGCGCCTACGACGGCGGCATCTTCAAGCCGCAGCCGGTGATCGACAGCCTGCGTGCGACGACCAGATCGATCGACACCTTCTCGGTGGAGCCGCGCCTGGTCGTCTCAGTGTTCGCGGACGTCAGGGGTGCCATGTCGCGCGACGCCCGATCGCTGGACACCCCGCTGCTCAACGCCCTCGCGGGCCACGTCGGCGACCGCGAGCAGATCGCCGCTGCGCGGCCGGCGCCGCACTTCACCGGTCCGGACGACCGCGCCCCGGCATCCGACAACCTCCTCCTCGACGCGGATGCCGAACAGGAGGCGGTGCTCTCCCGCATCGCGGCCGGGCATTCGCTGACCGTCGCGACGCTGCCGGGCACCGGCGGCACGCAGACCGTGATCAACGCCCTCGGCGAACTCGTGCGCGCAGGCAAGCGCGTGCTGGTCGTCTCGGCGCGACGGTCGACGCTCGACGGCGTGCGCCATCGCCTTTCCGGCATCGGGCTCGACAGCCTCGCCATCTCGACGTCGGGGGTGCGGCGCGACCTCGTGCGCGCGATCGTCCGCAACGAGAAGGCGGCGGCGCCCAAGGTGAGCGAGATCGACGACGCGCTCTTGCGGCTGCGAACGGTGCTGCGCGACTACCGGCGGGCGCTGACCTCGGAGGTGCCGGGCACCGGCGCCTCCGTGCTCGACGCGACCCGCCACCTCACCCGCCTGGCCTCGCTTCCGCAGCCGCCGTCGACGACGGCGCGGTTGAGCGCGCACGCGCTGCGCCGGCTCGCCGTCGACCGAACGGCCGCGGCCGAGAAGCTCGCCCAGGCGGCCCGGCTCGGCGAGTTCCGCTTCGGACCGGACGACTCGCCCTGGTACGGGGTCACGTTCACCAGCACCGAGGCGGCGCGCTCGGCGCACGAGCTCGCCGCGCGTCTGCACTCGGCGAGCGTGTCGGCGCTGCTGGAGCGGGGCTACGCCCTCATCGCGCAGACGCACATGAGGCCGTTCTCGACGATCGACGAACTGGGGGAGTACCTGCGGCTGCTGCAGGGCATCCGCGACTCGCTCGACCGCTTCAGCCCGACGGTGTTCGAGCGTCCGCTGGGCGAGCTCATCCAGGCGCACGGATCGCGCCGGGACGCCCCCGGCATGTCCGGGGCGAATCGACGTCGGCTGCGCAAGCTCGCCAAGGAGTATGTGCGCCCCGGCGTGCACGTGACCGAGATGCACGAGGCGCTGCTGCGCATCCAGACCCAGCGCACCCAGTGGCAGCGCTGCGTGGAATCCGGCGTCGCGCCCGAGGTGCCGCTCGGCCTCGCTGACGTCTACGCATCGTGGCAGCGGGTGCACGCCGAGCTCGCAGAGCTCGACGCGGCACTCGGACGGCGAGAGCCCCTCTCGTCGCTGCCGGTCGCCCGTCTCGTGCGCACGCTCGCCGGTCTCGCCGCGAAGTCGGACGTGTTCGACAACCTCGTCGAGCGCGCCGCGCTGCGCGACGACCTCGAGGAGCTGGGGCTGGGGCCGCTGCTGACGGAGCTCTCGGTGCGGCACGTCTCCGAGGCGCGCGTCGGAGACGAGCTTGAGTTCGCCTGGTGGCAGTCGCTGCTCGAGCGCGCCCTGCAGGACGACCGCGCGCTCCTCGGCGCCAACACCTCCGTCGTCGATCGTCTCGAGCGCGACTTCCGTCTCGTCGACGAGGCGCACGCGGCGGCGGCGGGGCCGCTGCTGGCGTGGCAGCTGGCCAACCAGTGGAAGATCGCGATCGTCGACGAGCCAGAGGAGTCGGCGAACCTCCGCCACGCGCTCAAGCATCCGGGCACGTCGACGGCGCAGATCGTGAGCGCCGCGCCCACGCTGGTCAACGTGCTCGCCCCGGTGTGGATCTCGTCGCCGTACCTCGTGCCTGAGATCCCCGACTCCGTCGAGTTCGACGCCGTGCTGCTGGTGGATGCCGGTGCGATCAACCTCGCCGAGGCCGTCCCCGCGATCCGTCGCGCGCGGCAGGTCGTCGCCTTCGGCGACCCGATCACGCAGAAGCCCCGGCCGTTCCACGTCGCCGTCGACCCCGATCCCGCGTGGGAGCCCGAGGTCCCCTTCGACGAGGTGTCGGTGTTCGAACGGCTCTCGGAACTGCTGCCGGTGACGACGCTCACGCGCAGCTATCGGGCCGGGGGCGAGGATCTCGCCGAACTCATCAACGACGCCTTCTACGGCGGCGACATCGTCTCTCTGCCCTGGGCGGGGTCGTACCTCGGCCGCGGCAGCCTCACCGTCGACTACGTCGAGGGCGGCACGGGGGTGCCCGACCCTGTCTCCGGTGCGGTGGAGAGCCCCGACGCGGAGGTCGCCCGCGTGGTCACCCTCGTCGTCGAGCACGCCGTGCATCGTCCGGACGAGTCGCTCATGGTCGTCACCGCGAGCACGCGTCACGCCGAGCGCGTCCGCGCCGCGGTCACCTCGGCGTTCGCCGGGCGCAGCGACGTCGCCGATTTCGTCGGCCGGGACACCGCGGAGCCGTTCGCGGTGCTCACGCTGGAGGAGTCGGTGGCCGAGAGCCGCGACCGGGTGATCCTCTCGCTCGGATTCGGCCTGACCAAGCACGGCCGGGTGCTCAGCGACTTCGGCGAGCTGTCGACGCCCGACGGAGAGCGGCTGCTCACCGTCGGCATGACGCGGGCGCGCCGGTCGATGGTGATCGTGTCGTCGATCCGCCCATCGGCGTTCGACGACGGCCGGCTCGAACACGGCGCCGCCACGCTGATGTCGATCCTCGGCGGGCTGGCCTCGCGCGGCCGCGACGCGCGCCTGGAGGACCTCGCCGATCCCCTGACCCTGGCTCTGGCCCGTGAGCTGCGCCGTCTCGGGGCCGCGGTCGACGTCGACTACCGGGGGCTGCTGCCGCTGGTCGCGCAGCACGACGGCAAGGCGGTCGTCATCGAGCCCGACCCGGAGTCGCGGGGCGAGTCGCTGCGCGAGTCGCTGCGGCTGCGCCCGCACGTGCTGCGGCGGCTGGGCTGGCACTACGTGCGCGTGCACGCCTTCGACCTGTACAGCGATCCGGCGACCGTGGCGGCCCGCATCGCCGAGGTGCTCGGCATCTCGGCATCCGCTGCGCGCGCCGAGAACGACACCCAGCCGATCGATCCGATCGATGCCTGATGAGGCCCAGCGCGTCGTGCGGGTGCCGGGATCGCGGCGGGCGCGGCTGACAGCGGTGCCCGGAACGGATCCTCAGCCCGAGACGCGCAGCGCTGATCAGGAGGCGGATGCCGCGCCGTCGGCCTCCGGCGCGAAGGGGCGATCAGCGGCGAAGGGGCCGAACGACGACCGGCTGAGACAGGACGTGCCGCCGCACTACTGATAGCGCGACGGCACGTGAGCGGTGACGGAGAAGGTCAGCCCGCGTTGTTCTTGCGGAGCAGATCGCGGATCTCGACGAGCAGCTCCTGCTCGTTCGGCAGCGTCGGCTCCTCGACCTGCGGGTTGCGTGCGGCCTGTCGCTCCTTGTACCTGTTCATCGGCGCGACGAACACGAAGTAGACGACGAGTGCGACCGCGAGGAAGCTGATGATCGCGCTGATGAGCTCCCCGATGGGGAAGGTCACGGTCTGTCCCCAGATTCCGGTGGCCTGGATGCCGATCTTGCCGGTCTCGTCGGCGTTGAAGAACAGGGAGACGAGCGGCGTGATGATCGCCGAGACCACCGCGTTGACGATCGCGGTGAACGCGCCGCCGATGACGACCGCCACCGCGAGGTCGATGACGTTGCCCTGGGCGATGAACTCCTTGAAACCTTTGAACATGGAAACCCCCAAATGGTTTGTCCGCCTCAGATGGAGGCGGGGCTCGAGGCGGGCGTCTTGTTGGCGCTCGTTGACGATTCCGTCTTCGATGATGCCGAAGCATCCGTCGATCCGCCAGCTTTGTTTCGCGAGTCGGTGCGATAGAAGCCGGAACCGTTGAAGGTGACACCGATCGAGCCGTACTGCTTGCGCAGCGCGCCGTCGCATTCGGGGCAGGCGGTGAGGGCGTCGTCGGAGAAGCTCTGCACGGCGTCGAACTGGTGCCCGCAGGAGGTGCAGGCATAGGCGTAGGTGGGCATGGCGATCCTCAGGTCAGCGCCGGGTCGGCGACAGGAGAAGGGTCTGCGACGGGGTCACGACACCGGTCACCGGCTGGTCGTGGACCTCTCGTGGCAGCGAATCGAGTACCTCGGAATCATAGACGACGGCGTAGACGGGCGGGCACTTCTGCATCGAGCCGAGCGTCTTGTCGAAGTAGCCGCGGCCCCAGCCCATGCGCATGCCGGTGCGGTCGACGGCGGCGGCGGGGACGATCATGAGGTCGACGTCGTTCACGGCCATCGGGCTGAGTACTTCGCCGGTCGGCTCCGGCAGGCCGTAGAGGCCCTCGGCGACCTCGTCGTCGTCTGTCGCCACCGCCCAGTCGAGCAGTCCGTCGGCGCGGGTGATCGGCAGCAGGACGCGGATGCCGCGGCGCACGGCGCGGGTGACGAACTCGCGGGTGCCCGGTTCGGTGGTCGTCGACAGGAAGCAGGAGATGGAGCGGGCGCCGAGGGAGTCGACGAGGGCGTCCAGGCGTTTGCCGAGAGCGGTCGTTGCGGCTTCGCGCTGCGCGGCGCTCAGCAGCTGACGACGCTCGCGCAGCTCGGCGCGCAGTGCCCTCTTCGCGTGCTCGACGTCGTTCGACATGGCTCTGAGTCTACGGGGGAGGGGCGCACTAGGCTGTGCACATGGGCGCACATCGCATCAAGGCCGTCATCCCCGCCGCGGGCCTGGGCACGCGGTTCCTCCCCGCCACGAAGGCGATGCCCAAGGAGATGCTGCCCGTCGTCGACAAACCAGCGATCCAGTATGTGGTCGAGGAGGCGGTGGATGCGGGCATCGATGACATCCTCGTGATCCTCGGCCGCAACAAGAGCCCGATCTCCAATCACTTCGACTCGGTGCCCGAGCTGGAGGTGAAGCTCCTGGAGAAGGGCGACACCGGCCGACTGGAGCGCGTGATGCACTCGAGCGATCTCGCCGACATCCACTTCGTGCGCCAGGGCGAGCCGAAGGGGCTCGGCCACGCGGTGCTGCGCGCGAAGGCGCACGTGGGCGACAGCTCGTTCGCGGTGCTGCTGGGCGACGACCTCATCGATGCGCGCGACACCCTGCTCACCGAGATGATCGAGGTGCACCAGCGCACCGGCGCCGCGGTCATCGCCCTCATGGAGGTCGACCCGGCAAGCATCCAGCTCTACGGCGCGGCCGCGGTCGAGCCGCTCGAGGGGTCGGATGCCGTGCGGGTCACCGGTCTCGTCGAGAAGCCGGCGCCCGAGGACGCGCCGTCGAACCTCGCGGTCATCGGGCGCTACGTGCTGCCCCCGTCGATCTTCGAGGTGCTCGAGCGCACGGGGCCGGGCAAGGGCGGGGAGATCCAGCTGACCGATGCGCTGCAGGAGCTCGCCGCCGCCGACGGTCCGGGCGTCGTCGGCGTGGTGTTCCGGGGGCGCCGCTACGACACCGGCGACCGCGTCGACTACATCAAGGCGATCGTGCAGCTGGCGGCCGACCGCGAGGATCTCGGCGCCGAGCTTCGCCCATGGCTGAAGGAGTTCGCCGCGCGTCTGTAAGCGCAGCGCGGCGGAGGACACGGTGATGGAGCAGGCGGGTATGCGCCACGGCGCGGTCGGGTTGCGGCTGGTGAGGCCGCGCGATGCGCGCGCGCTGCAGCACGAGCTGCTGACTAACCGCTCCTGGCTGCAGCCGTGGGAGGCGACGGTGCCGTACGGCACCGTGTCGTTCGACATGCGCCTCAGCATCCGCCGTCTGCTGCAGCAGTACCGCGACGGTCACGGCTACCCGTTCGTCATGGAGTACGACGGCGAGATCGCCGGGCAGCTGAATGTGTGGGGCGTGGCTCGCGGGTCGCTCTGCTCGGCCACGATCGGCTACTGGGTGAGCGAGAGGTTCGCAGGCAAGGGGATCACCCCGACCGCGGTCGCCCTGGCCACCGACGCCTGCTTCGTCGAGTACGGGCTGCACCGCATGGAGATCTGCATCCGCCCCGAGAACGCGGCGAGCCTGCGGGTCGTGCAGAAGCTCGGGTTCCGGTACGAGGGACTCCGGCGCCGCTACATCCATATCGACGGCGAGTGGCGCGACCACTACGCGTTCGCGCTCACGACTCACGACGTGCCCCAGGGGGTGCTGGCGCGGTGGCTGAGCGGCCAGGTGCCGTCGGAGGCGGCGGCGGTGCCGCCGGGTGATCGGCTGGCGCTGTAGTCAGAGCCCCGGGATCAGAGGCCCGGGATCAGGGCGTGCGCGATCGTGAAGATCGCGAGCCCCGCGAGGGCGCCGACGATCGTGCCGTTGAGGCGGATGTACTGCAGGTCGCGGCCGACCATGAGCTCGATCTTCTCGGTCGTCTCGGCCGGGTCCCAGCGTTCGACGGTGTCGGTGATGATCGAGGCGATGTCGTGGCGGTAGCGGTCGACGAGGAAGACGGCGGCGTCGGAGACCCAGGTGTCGACGCGGCGCTGCAGCGCGGCATCCGTCGTCAACCGCTCACCGACTTCTTGGACTACCTGCACAATACGGCGGCGCAGACCGCTCTCCGGGTCGGCGAGCGAGGCGAGGAGGCCGTTCTTCGCGGTGTTCCAGGCCTCGGCTGCCAGCGCCCCGATGCGGGGGCTGTCGAAGATCGACGCCTTCGCGCTCTCGAGCTTCGCGCGGGTTGCGGGGTCGTGCTGCAGGTTGTCGGCGAGGCGGGCGAGGTAGCCGTCGATCGCGAGACGGGCCGGATGCTGCGGGTCGGCCTGTACCGCGTGGATGAAGCGCACGGCCTCGTTGTAGGCGGTGTCGTCGACGAAGCGGTGAGCGAGCCGGGGGACCCAGGAGGGGAGGCGGCGGGAGATCAGCCCGTTGAAGGAGGCGGCATTGGCGTGCAGCCAGGTCGCGATGCTGTCGACGGCGAGGTCGACGGCGCCGTGGTGGGCGTCAGCGGCGACGATGCGGCCGAGCCAGGAGCCGGCGGGGGTGCCCCAATCGGGGGAGATGAGGTGTTCGCGGGCGAGGTCGCCGATGAGCCCCTGCACGTCGTCGTCGCTGAGGGCGTTGAGGACGGCCGT
The DNA here is from genome assembly GCF_047607465.1 of Microbacterium sp. Lineage (GTDB taxonomy): Bacteria > Actinomycetota > Actinomycetes > Actinomycetales > Microbacteriaceae > Microbacterium. The sequence goes on from NZ_JASGCY010000049.1 coordinate 65,527, forward strand.
CGCGATCGTCGCGGCCTCGGCGCCGACGCGTTCGGCGTGCGCGGGTTCGCGCAGCCATTCGCCGCCGCGCTGCGCGATCGGGGTGCTGGCGAGCTTGGAGCGCACGACGGAGGCTTCGAGGAAGTTCGTCTCGACGAACTCGCCGAGCGTGCGGCCGATCTCGTTCTTGCGCGTCGGGATGATCGCCGTGTGCGGGATCGGGATGCCGAGCGGATGCCGGAAGAGAGCGGTGACCGCGAACCAGTCGGCGAGGGCCCCGACCATGCCGCCCTCGGCGGCGGCGCGGACGTAGGCCAGCCACTCGATGCGCTGCTGCAGAGCGAAGGCGATGATGAAGGCGAGGGCCATGACGATCAGGGCGCCGAGGGCGGCCGCCTTCATGCGTCTGAGGGCGCGGCGGCGTTCTTGGTCGGCGGGAGAGAGCAGCGTCGTGGGTGTTCGCGGCATGGGGACATCCTTTCACGAGCGCACTGTGTAGTACTATCACTACAATCTGGTTGGAGGTGGAAGATGTTCACTATGAGCGCGCGCGAGTTCAATCAGTCTGTGGCCAAGGCTCAGCGTGTCGCGGATGCGGAGCCGGTGATGGTGACGCGGCACGGCGAGCCGGCGTACGTGCTGTTGAGCGTCGCGGAGTACGAGCGGCTGGCCCTGACGCCGGGGGAGGCGGAGCCGATGAACGCCTGGGAGGCGCTGGCACCGGTGTATGAAGCGGTGCTCACCGACGAAGACGACGAGTTCGATCGCATCATGGCCGAGATCGAAGCGGACCGGAAGAAGGACTTCGGCCGACCCCCGATCGAGTTCTGATATGTATCTCGTCGACACGAACACGTTCTCCGAAGCTCGTCGGTCAGGAGCGGTCGGGGAGGCGGCGCGGGAGTGGATGGCCACGGTCGCGTTCGAGGGTCTCTTCATGAGCGTGATCAGTGATTTCGAGTTGGAGCGCGGTGTCCTGCTGTTGGAGAGGCGAGATCTGCGCCAAGGCATCGCGTTGCGCCAGTGGCTCAATGGCATCCGGCTGCAGTTCGGCCAACGGATGCTGCCGGTGACCGCGGAGATCGCTCGCATCTGCGCGGCGATTCAGGTGCCCGACCGTCGTCCGTTTCCGGATGCGCTGATCGCCGCGACGGCCCTGCATCACGGCCTGACTGTGGTGACGCGGAACGTTCGCGATTTTGAGGTTCCGGGACTTGCGGTGATCAATCCCTGTGAAGGCATCGATGATGTATAGTTACATCATGCAGCGCACTCAGATTTCCCTGACTGCAGAGGACCGCAGCGTTCTCGACGCCGAAGCTGCACGCACGGGTCGGTCGATCTCTGCGTTGATCCGTGATGCGGTGGCGCAGACATACGGATTCCGTCAGGATATCGAGCAGGATCTGCGGGCGATCGAGGTGGCTACAGGTGCGTGGGCCGATCGACGTGTCGACGGTGAGGCATACGTTCAGGGGCTTCGCTCGGGTGGTCGGCTCGATCGCGCCACTGTTCGATGAACATGCTCGTCGACACCTCCGTGCTCATTGACGTGCTTCGCGGCGACGCGAAGGCTGCCGTGGTTCTTCGTGAAGCGCGAATGCTCGGCCCGCTGCACGCGAGCGAGGTGACGAGGTTGGAGGTGCTGGCGGGTATGCGGCCGTCGGAGAAGGAGGCTACCTGCGGGCTGCTCGCGATCCTCAGCTGGCATCCGCTCGATGAGCGCATTGCCGAAGTGGCGGGAGAGCTTGGACGTGAGTGGATTCCCAGCAACCGGGGCATCGACTCCGCAGACCTCGCGATCGCGGCGACGGCGGTAGTGCTCAACGCGAAATTGCTGACGCGCAACATCAAGCATTTCCCGATGTTCAGAGGGCTGTCTGCGCCGTACTGATTTGATGGTGCTGATCGATCGTGCCGGATTGATCCTGCCGCGTCGGCGACTCTGCGTGCGGTCTCAGCATGCCCGCGCGAGGAATGCTTCGAACACCGGGGTGAACTCCGCCTCGGTGACGATCGGGATGCCGTGGTTGCGGGCAGTCTTCGCCTTGCCGGACTGCGTCGCCGGGTCTTCGGCGACGAGGACGGCGCAGTTCTTCGTGACGCTGCCTGTGATGAAGCCTGCCTCGGCGATTGCGCGCGTCCATTCTTCGCGGGAACGGCTCATTGTGCCAGTGAAGACGATGCGTGCGCCGGGGGTGAGTGTGAACGCCGAGCCGGTGGGGGCGGCTGCGGTTCGCGCGTCGTCGCGCTGACGTGTCGCCGGTATGGACGGGGATGGGGCGGGTGGCGCGGCCTGTGGGAGCTCGGGCGTGGGGAGGTCGAGGATGGTTGCGATCTGGGCGAGCTCGCGACGTTCCGCGTCGCTGACGACACCATCGCCGAGTGCTTCGGCTGTGGCGGCGGACAGGTACGCCGCATGCAGGGAGGCGATGCGTTCGGGGTCGAGATGGGCGACCTCAGCGATCGCGTCGAGACGCGAATATTCGAGAGTTGAGATCAGGCCGTCTTCGAGGACGCGTGTGAGCATGTCGAGATAGACGGATGCCGCGGCATCCGAATGATCGATCGGGATGCTGACTCTCTCCCACAGTGGCAGGGAGGCGGTGTCGACGAACGCCATTGGCGCCTTCGCGGAGTTGGAGGGGCGCCAGCCGGGAGGACGTGTCACGTCGCGTCCCGGGGTTGAGAGCGGGTCGCGCTGTGTCGAGCTCAACGGGAAGTGCGCCTGGGTGACGTGCTCGCGCCAGCGACGGGTGTGCCCGACCGACGAGATCAGTGCGGAGAGCACGTGGGCGGTTGCGCGCGCATCGCCGAGTGCAGCGTGGGCGGACTCGTGTGTGATGTCGAGGGCCGCGCAGACGTCGCCGAGCTTTGCGGCACCAAAGGTCGCTCGTGCCCAGAGCATCGTGCAGACTGCCGCGTAGGCGGGCGGGAGGTCGAATCCGTGTCTGTCGAGTTCGGCGCGCAAGAAGCGCAGATCGAACGCCTGGTTGTGAGCGACGAGTGAGCGGCCTGCGAGGAGGCTCACCAGGTGAGGAGCGAGGTCGCCGAACAGCGGTGCGCTGGTGACGTCGCTCGCACGGATGCCGTGCACGTGCGTCGGCCCGACATCACGTTGCGGGTTGACGAGAGTCGTCCATTCCCCCTCGATCAGGCCTGTGTCGTCGACCAAGACGACTCCCACCTCGACGATTCGGTCGCCGCGGGCGGGGGAGAACCCCGTGGTCTCAAGATCGATGACGGCAAAGCCCATGCGTGGTTCCCCTCTCTGACGGACGCGCAAGCCGCGCCCTCTCGCCATAGTGGCAGAGGGCGCCGACATTGCGGGTCGGAAGCGTTGCACTTCAGTTCAGAATACGGGGATCTATTACGTAACATGCGTAGTATGTAATACGTCTGCGATGAGGCGAGGTAGCAGCGAATGAAGCTCAACTCCAAGGGTCAGGTGACCATCCCCGCCGAGCTCAGGCGCAGTCATGGTTTCGGTGAGGGCGACGAGGTCGAGGTCGTCGCCCGAATGCGAGGGCGCGCGACGAGCACGATGAGTTCGATGAGTACCGACGAGATCATGGCGTTGCTGCGCGATAGGTAGGCCCGGTGTGCACGTCGAGCCCGGTGTGCACACCGACATCAACGTGCTTCTCGACATCTTCGACGAGGATCCGCGTTGGTTCGACTGGGCGTCCAGGTCGCTGACTGCGGCATCACTGCCTGAGGTTTGGGCTCATCATGCGGTGAGCGTTGCTGTCCGAAGCTCGGCAGGTCAATCCCCGTCTGACTTATGGGCCGCAGCGGAGCCTTCGTCGACCTCAGATGCGGCGTCGTGAAGCACGACATCCAGCACACTGATCGCCTCGTCGCCCGCCATGTCGTCGTCGTCCCCTACGAGCTCGATTGGCGCATCGTCGGCCAGCTGCGGGTACTTGTCGATCAGGAACCGTCGGCGGTAGGCGAGTTCGGCGGCGTCGACGATACTTTCCAGCGTCGCCCAGTTCATCGTGCCGCCGATTGCGATGCCAGCGATCGGGACGACCTTTCCGAGACTCCTCTGAGTCAGACGAAACCCAAACTTGGGGGCGACCTGGCTGGAGACCCTCGCGACAAGATGCTTGTTCAGCTCGGCCCACGTTCTCCCTCGGAGGAGAGCCTGAGGGGACGCGCCAGTAGTTCCTCTTTTGTCCCCCAAATGGCCGACAGACAGCGAGCGTTTTACTCGGTAGATTCACAACAGCATTAACCATCACACGACTGGAGTAACTGATGTCTCTTGTCGCAACCTTGGCGGCCTTACCGCTTGCCGCAATTCTCGCTTTCGGCGGGTCAGGAACGGCGGTGGATGGCTCTACGGATGCCCTGCTGGTTTTCGGAGCATCCGCGCCGGCGGTGGTGGCTACGGCCGGGCTGGATACGACAACACAGGCAGGCCGCATCGTACCGATGCATACGAAGAAGCAGTGTGATCGTGAGATGAATGCAGGCGCCAGTGGCTGAGCACGAGCGTCGGGTCATCGCCAGCCGGGAGTTCACGACTGACCGTGGAGGACTGACCCTGAAGATCCTCGCAAGCGCGGACGGCTCACCGTCATTCGGGTATCAGTTCCTCGATCACACCGGACAGGTGACGGAGTCGTTGGAAACCTACGGCGTTGACTCGCTTCAGGCTTTGCTATTCTGCGTCACCGCAGCAGGAGACTACCTCCAGCGATTCCTCCCCACGGCCTCTTTTGCCGACCTCGGAGTGACGGCACTCCTCACGACCGATCTTTCGGTCTCCGATGGGTGGAGAGCGCAAGTCTCGATGCCTGCGATACCTGCTGACGTAGCTTCGAACGGAGATCGCGAGGCTCATTTCTGATTCTGAGAGAGCCTCGCGATCTTCCACGCTGTGCTTCTGCCCCAAGCGAGAGAGCGGTCGGCTGCTGAACTTCTGTAGGCGTCTCCAAGCCTCCAGCTCGTAGTCGGATGGGCCGGGTGTGCTCATTCGATGACCTCAAAGGCTGGTAGTTCCTGGATAAGGAATTGGGTGTCCAGGCTCACTGTGACCAGCGAGCGGATGAGGTCGACCACATAGCGCGGGTTGTGCTGCTCGCGCAGCCACGCGTTCGGGTCGTTGATGATGCCGGAGGCCTTGTCGACCTTGACTTGATAGCGGTCGAGCACCCACTCCAGGGGGCTGCGCCCGCCGACCTTGTATTCGCTTTCTTCGAGCGGGATGCCGGTGAGCGTCAGATGCGCGTTGTACCGGATCACCGTGTGATCCTTGCGGGAGACCCACGTGAGTTTGTCGATGCGGTAGCGCTCATACGGATCATCGGGGGCACTGAGCGAGAGCTCCTCACCGAGCGGATGCTGCGCGACCGACTCATAGTCGACATGCAGAGCCGCCAGCTCACGACCGATCCTGGCGTACTCGGGGAAGCCCTGCACCTGCGGAATGCGCGGCAGCATCTTCTGCAGATCGGCAGCGTACGTCTGGCGGTAGGTCGGATGGTGCAGCAGCGCGTACACGCCGTAGAAGATGTCGTCCTTCGTGATGTCGTCGCCGTGGACGGCGCGGTAGGCGGCGAGCGTCGCATCCGTGATGTTGTCGACGCGACGGTAGCCGTCGACGACATCGTCGGAATCGGATGCTGTCAGAGCGTCGAGGTTGAAAGCGCCGTCGGGGGCGGATGCCGGCTCCCAGGTGTAGCGGGGGAAGACCTGGTTTCCGCCGTTCGGGGTGAGTGCTGGCACCGACCCGTACATGAGAGGCATGAACTGGGCGGCTGAGGGACCGGCGGGGACAACGATTGCGATGTTCGCGCATCGCGCTGTAGGCCAGCCTTTGAGGAGGATGCCGGGTCGATGTATGAGTGCCGGATCCAACCAGCCTGCCGACTTCGCAAACGGGCGGTACTCGACGTTTCGACGAAAGTCCGTTCCAGAGGTCAGAGGCCTCTGAGAACGACGACGTGCTTCAAAGCCGCTGGTCCAGGAGATCCGACTTGGGTCGGGCTGTTCCGTCGGATGCTTCAGAAGGCGGTTGAACTCCTCGACAGTGCGGGTAGCGTTCTCTTCCGCATCATGGATGCTGAAGCTGTAGAGCCAGGCGTCACGGTTGGTCTGCACGCCAGGGGCGTAGGAGGTGAAGAAAGCTCTTGTATTGGCATTTCTGCTACTGATCGCGGGCCAGGTACTGAACCGATCATCGCGCTGGTTGATCCAGTCGCCGGCGGTGTTGGGGGCAACCTCGACGTACTCCGTACCCTCGATGGAGTGCTCTGCGCGGAGACGGTCCAACTTCTCCTCGCGGCTGAGATAGTCCCCGATGTCGGCGTAGTGGATGCGGGCGGGGCCGGTGTGGCCTCTGTCCTTCACCAGGATCGTGATGGCGACGCCGGTCTGCGAGCCCTCGCCGAAGACGTTGCCCGCCTCGCGCTTTCGGACCTCTCCCATGTGCCGGGCGTTGCCACGCAGGTTGTAGACGATGATGTCGCTGAACTCGTCTGTCCAACTCAGCCGGACTCCTGCCGCTGTGCTCCCATCGATGAAGCCGGAGTTCGACACGAAGGCGATCACGCCCTCCTCGCCCAGACGATCGGTCGCCCAGCGCAGCGCACGGTAGTACGAGTCGTAGAGGCCGTTCTTGTTGGTTGCGGTCGAGCGTTTCGCGTAGGTCTCTTCGATTCGAGCATCCGTCTTCGGATACTTCGCGTTCTGTGCACCGTCGTTCGCGCTCGACTGCCCGGCCCGATACGGCGGATTCATCACAATCACGTCGACCTTCGTCGCCCGCTGCTTCTCCAGACGGGCCGTGTTCTCGGGGAACACGCCGCCGGCCAACTGGCTGTCGCGCTCGTCCATCGCGAACGTATCGGTCAGGCTGATCCCCTCGAAGCCTCGCGCGGCAGGTTCGAGGCCGTGCTCGGCACACACCTCGCGGTACACGCTTTCGATGTTGACGGCTGCGATGTAATAGCTGAGCAGCACGACCTCGTTCGCGAACAGCTCGTGCGTGTACTTGCGCGTCAGATCCTGGGGCTTGATGAGCCCTATCTGCATGAGCCGCGTCAGGAACGTGCCGGTGCCGACGAACGGCTCCAGGATGTTCACCCCGGCATCCGAAAGGCGCTTGCCGAAGTGCTGGTGGAGTGCGGCATCCGCCGACCGCAGGATGTAGTCGACCACTTCGACCGGGGTGAAGACGATGCCCATGCGGTCGGCCAGTAGGGGGAACGCCTTCGTGAAGAACTTGTCGTACAGGGTGACGAGCATCTGCTGCTTCGCGCGCACCGAGTCGAGGCCGCGGATGCGCTCGGTGACCCGCCCGTAGAACGCGTCGAGCGGCTCGCGCTCGCGCGCGAACGCGGCGTTCTCGTGGAACGTCGTGAGCACATGCTCCATCGCCGTCGAGACGGGGTTGTCCTGCGTGAAAGACCCTTCGGGGAACATCGCCTCGAACACGGGACGGGTGATGAGGTGCTGGGCGAGCAGCTCGATCGCCTCTGGTTCGGTGACATCGGGGTTCACCGTGGCGCGCAGCGCCTTCACGAACTCGTCGAACGGCGCGCGATCGCTGTTCTCCGCGCCGATGTGCGCGGTGATCAGCGCGATGAAGCGCTGGGCGATCAGGGCGATGTCGCCGGCCCAGTCGTCCCAGTACATGCGGTCGCCGACCTTGGCGACGAGCTTGGCGTAGACGGAGTCCTTCCAGGCATCCGCCGTCGAGGTGAGACCGGGGAGTGTCGGCGCGAGATGCGAGGGGCCTGTGCTCGAGGTGTCGTCGTCGGCAGGCTCGCGGTCGCGCTCGGAATCGAACGCCGACCCCTCGTGCTTCTTCTCCGGCGCGAGGCTGACGCGCTCGATCACCACCTGCTCGGGGAGCCGCCCGGTGAACGCGGCCTGGTTGATCGCCGCATCGAGCCGTTCGTCGTGCGCGCGCAGGGCCTGCAGCACCTGCCACACGACCTTGTAGCGCTCGTTGTCGTTCAGTGCCTCTTCCGGTGCGACACCCGCGGGGATCGCGATCGGCAGCACGATGTACCCGAGGCGCTTGCCCTCGGCCCGGCGCATGACCCGCCCGACAGCCTGCACGACGTCGACCTGGCTCTTGCGTGGGCTCAGGAACAGCACGGCATCCAGGCTCGGTACATCGACGCCCTCGCTCAGACAGCGCGCATTCGTGAGCACTCGAGCGACAGGGCGTCCGTAGCGGTCCTGCTCGGGCGCGGCCTTCAGCCAGTCGAGCAGCTCGCTGCGCTGCGTCGCGTTCATCGTGCCGTCGACGTGCTCGGCCTGAACGGTCAGGTCATCCGTCGTATCGTCGTTCTCGATGTTCGACAGATGCCCCTCGACCAGGGCGGTGAAGTCGCTCGCGACCCCCTTCGACGTCTTGATGTCCTTCGCGAACGCGACGGCCCGCCGCATGGGCTCGACGTCGGCCCCGAAGCCCTCGGCGATCGCGCCCGCGTTGCGCTTGGCGAGCGCGTTCCAGCATCCGATGAGCTTCGCGACATCGGTCACGAGCAGCTCGCGCCCCTCCGAGGCGAGCTCCTGCTGCAGCGTCTCGACGATCTCGTCCTCGCTGATGCCGAGCACCACGACCTTGTAGTCGGTGAGCAAGCCCTTGCGCACCGCCTCGTCGAAGCCGATTCGGTACAGCACCGGCCCGAACAGCTCCTCGTCGTCCATCGAGACGAGCTCGGCCGACTTCTGAGAGGCCGCATTCTTGACCTCTGGCGCGAAGATGCGCGGCGTCGCCGTCATATACACGCGAGCGGATGCCGGGATCACAGCGTTGTCGTGAACCTTGACGAAGTGCGACTCGTCCTCGTTCGCGAGAGTGACGCCGGTCGTGCGATGCGCCTCGTCGCAGATGACGAGGTCGAAGGTGTCCCCTCGGAGCCTTTGAGCCTCAGCCACCGCCTCGATCGACTGGTAGGTCGAGAAGACGACCGTGAGCCCCTCGTGCTCCTCGTCCACATCGCCGAGCAGCCCGGCGAGGGTCGGACCGTCGGTCGTTGCTGGCGCCCCCAGGTCTGCCATGAGGACGCTGGTCAGATCGTCGTTCCTGCGGCGCCCGATGTTCGTGTCGGATCCGACGGCGAACGCGCGGAAGCCGAGCTCGGGATCGCGCTCGCGCGACCACTCGTCGAGTGACTGCTGAAGCAGCGCCAGCGACGGCACCATGAACAGCACCGTGGATGCTCCGCCGGTGATCTCGTTCGTCCAGCACTCCGCGAGCTTGAGCGCCGTGAACGTCTTGCCGGTGCCGCAGGCCATGATGAGCTTGCCGCGGTCGTGGCCGCTGCCGGGGCCGATGCCGTCGATCACCGCGCGGATCGCTTCGTGCTGGTGCGCACGAAGGGCCTTGCGCGCATGCCGTCCGGGGGCCACCTCTGGCTTCAGGAGCTCGTAGGTCGACCAGTCGATCTGGCTGTGGCGGAGCTCGGCCAGAGATACTCGGCCCACGGGCTTCGTGCGGTTCTTCAGCGCCTCTTCGGCGTTCGTCGACCACGGCGCGCTCGTCGTGTCGATCACGAGCCCCTCGGTGAACGGCTCCTTGCCCAGCGCCTCGAAGAATGAGTCGAGATCGCCCTTCTGCATCCGGTGGTGCTCGGCGAAGAACTTGACCTGCACGGCGAGCAGCCCCCCGCCCTGGATCTCGGCCACGAGGTCGATACCGGTGTCGGGGCGCCCGTCTCGCCCCGGCCAGTCCTTCCACAGCCACACGGCGCCGAGGCGCTCCGCACGCAGCGGCTCGACGGTGAGGTAGTGACGAGCGAGCTGTTCGAGGTAGTTGCCCTGCATCCGCTTCGAATCGGCCAATGCGCGGAACTCGGCGAGAAGGGCATCGAACGGCGTCTCCGATTCGTGCTCCTGCTCGAACCGGACGGCGGAGGAGGGGTCTTGGGCAGGCACGCGGCATCGCTCCCGGATCGACAGCAGGCGATGCGGAGAAAGCCATGAGGTTTTAACCCCGCGTGGTTAACCTAGCGGGTGCGAACATTGGACTGGCGGCGCGTGGCGATTAACAAGGATGAGTGTCCGAAACCCCACTTGATCCACGCGTCGTCCTCGGCCAGCGGCTTGCTGAGCTTCGGCTGCGGCGCTCGCTGACGATCCAGGGACTCGCGGCGGCCGCGGAGCTCGATCAGTCGAACCTGCGGATCATCGAGAAGGGGCAGGGCAACCCTCGGCTGGCGACGATCCTGAAGATCGCGGGCGTGCTCGAGGCAGATCTCAGCGAACTGTTCGCGGGGCTCGACCCGTACGGGCTCACCGGCAAGGACCGCCCGCAGCCGCTGAGCGCGTTCGACGACAAGTTCTGGCGTCCGAAGGATCGGATCGCCTGAGACTTTGCGTTTCGTCTCGCCTTCGTCTCGCTCCACGACCATTGCCCGCGGGGCGACCAGCACCCGCGGGGCGTACCCTCTAACCGTGATCGAAGACATCAAGAAGCGGGCGCTGCATCGCACCAGCATCCTCGAAGGCCAGCTGCGCGGAATCGCGCGGATGATCGAGAACGAGGAGTACTGCATGGACATCATCACGCAGTCGCGGGCGATCCAGCGCTCCCTGGAATCCCTCAACCGTCTGCTCCTGGAGAACCACCTCCGAACCCACGTCACGCATATGTTCGAGCACGGCGGCGACGAGCGCGACAAGGCCGTCGCAGAACTCCTCAAGGCCTTCGACTTCGATTCGAAGTAGACGACCTGAGTGGACGACTTGATCAGCCGCGAAACGTAGGTTCCACAACGGAAATCGTTGCAATCATGTAAACAGACCTCGGTTTTCGCTGTACGCACGACGATTCTTGTGTCAGACTTCCTCCAATCCAACCCACTGCGGAGGTCCTATGTCGGGCACTACAGGCGCCGTCAGCATTGACAGCGTGACCAAGAGGTACGGCGACGCGGTCGCCGTCGACCAGCTCAGCATCGATATCGAGCCGGGCGAGTTCCTGTCGTTGCTCGGCCCCTCGGGCTGCGGCAAGACGACGACTCTGCGCATGATCGCGGGCTTCGAATTCCCGGATGCCGGCGACATCCGCATCTCCGGGCGAAGCGTGCTGTCGCTGCCGCCGTACAAGCGCGAGGTCAACACCGTCTTCCAGGCGTACGCGCTCTTCCCGCACATGACCGTCGCCGAGAACGTCGCCTACGGGCTCCAGCAGCGCCGGGTCTCCAAAGCCGAGCAACGAGAGCGGGTCGCCGAGGCCCTCGACATGGTGCAGCTGCGCCACTTCGCCGACCGCAAGCCCACCCAGCTCTCCGGCGGCCAGCAGCAGCGCATCGCGCTCTCTCGCGCCCTCATCAACCGGCCGAGCGTCCTCCTCCTCGACGAGCCGCTCGCGGCCCTTGACCGGCAACTGCGCGAAGAGATGCAGCTCGAGCTGAAACTGCTGCAATCGCGCCTCGGCACCACCTTCGTCTTCGTCACCCACGATCAGGCAGAGGCGCTCTCGATGAGCGACCGCATCGCTGTCATGCGCGCAGGCCGCATCGAACAGCTCGATGCGCCATCGGCGATCTACGCCGAACCCGCCTCCGCGTACGTTGCCAGCTTCATCGGCCAGCAGAACTTCGTGCACGGCACGGTGCGCGCCGATGCGGCATCCGTCGACACGGCGGTCGGGGTGATCGCCGGGCGCTGGGGCGGCGAGACGGTTGCCGCAGGTCACCCTGCGGTCGCGGCGATCCGCCCTGAGTACGTGCGCGTCGGGCGCGACGGCGACACCGGCGTCCCCGGCCGCGTCATCGGCGTCTCGCACCTGGGGGAGACCGTGCAGGTCGCCGTGAGCGTCGGTGGTGATGCCACCTTCCTCTCGCGGATGCCGGCGCCAACGGCGACGCTGGTCGCTGTCGGCGACGACGTCCGCTGCCTGTGGGACCCCGCCGATGCGCGGCTCTTCGCTGCAGACGGCATCCCCACCACCGCCACCCACGCCATCTCGCTGCCGAAAGCCGACGCGCTGTGAACGATCTGCCACCGGTCCGCGTGCTCGCGCACCGCTCGGCGGCGCGGGTGATCCGCACCGAGCTGACCCGTCGCGGCTTTCTCGCCACAGCCCTCGCCGCAGGCGGTGCTGTGCTGCTCACCGCATGCACCCCTGGCGGCTCGAACGCGGCGGCCGTGCACGCGAAGGGCGGACCGCTCGAGGAAAAGCTCTCCATCTACAGCTGGGGCGACTACGACGCCCCTGAAGTGCTCGAGCAGTTCACCGCCGAGCAGGGCCCGAAGATCGTGCTCGACGCCTTCAACTCCAACGAAGAGCTCATCGCCAAACTCGTCGCCGCGCGCGGCACCTCCGGCTACGACATCGTCGTGCCCACCGGAGTGTTCGTCGGGCCGATGGCCGAGAACGGTCTGCTGCAGAAGTTCAACCTCGACCTGCTGCCGAATATGAAGCACGTGGCTCCCGAGTTCCGCGGGCGCAGCTGGGATCCTGGCAACGAGTACTCGGTGTGCAAGGCCTGGGGAACAACCGGCTTCGTCTACGACCGCACCGTCATCGACCGCGAGCTCACCACCTGGAACGACTTCATCGACGCCGCGCAGAACGAGGCATCCGGTTCGACCAGCGTGCTCGACGATCCAGCGCCTCTTCTCGGCATCTACTTCTGGGCGAACGGCATCGACTGGACCACGACGAAGGCTTCGCACCTCGACGCGGCAGAGAAGTTCCTCGTGAACGACCTGGCCAAGCACGTCTCGGCCTTCGACTCGTACCCCGGGGGATCTGCGATCCCGCAGGCCTCGCACGCTCTGCTGCAGGCGTACAACGGCGACGCGCGCCTCGGTATCTTCGAATCCGACGATCCCGACCGCTGGCAGTGGGTGCTCGGTGCACCTGCCACCGAACTGTGGATGGACAACTGGGCGATCGCCGCAGGCGCCCCGCACCCCGAAGCGGCGCACGCGTTCATCAACTATGTGCTGCAGCCGGACATCCAGCTCGCACAGGTCGACTACATCGGCTACGACACCGGCATCTCCGGCATCCGCGAGGATGCCGAGGAAGCGGGATTGGAGAGGCTCGACATGGTGTACTTCACCGAAGATCAGGTCGCCACCATGCACGAAGGCGCGCTGACGGATGCTCAGGACCGGGTCGTCGCGATCTGGAACGCGATGAAGGCGGCCGCCGGTGCCTAAGATCCGTTTCGGCCTCGCGATCCCCGCCTGGGCCTGGCTGCTCATCTTCTTCATCGCCCCGATCGGCATGGTCGTCGTGTTCAGCTTCGGCTACAAGCCGAGCATCTTCGCCACGCACGCGCTCGACCAGCTCTCCTTCGATCGCTACATCGAGGCGCTGTCGCCCACGTTCTTCACCACCTTCGTGAACACGCTGTGGATCGGCATCCTTGGCACCCTGCTGTGCCTGGTGATCGGCGCTCCTGTCGCGTACTGGATCGCCGTCAAAGCGCCTGCGTCGAAGCGCGGGATGCTGCTGGCCCTGGTGATGGTGCCGTTCTGGACGAACTTCCTCGTTCGTACGATCGGCTGGCAGGTGATCCTCGCCCCGGAAGGCTGGCTGTCGCAGCTGTTGCAGGGAATCGGCATCATCCCCGGCCCTCTCGACCTGCTGTACTCGCGCGGTGCCGTGCTACTCGGTGTCGTCTACAACTACCTGCCGCTGATGATCCTGCCGCTGTTCGTCGCTTTCGATCGGGTATCGGGGCCGCTGCTGGAAGCCAGCAAGGACCTCGGGGCGAACAGCATCACCACCCTCGCGCGGGTCACCGTGCCCCTCGCCCGCCCCGGCATCATCGCCGGAGTGCTGCTCGTCTACATCCCGCTGATGGGCGATTACATCACGGCCACCGTGCTCGGCGGCGCGAAGGGCAACATGATCGGGCAGGTCGTGGCCAGCCAGTTCCAGACCGCCCAGAACTGGGCGCTGGGCTCTGCGATGGCCGTGCTGCTGATCCTTGTGATCATGCTGTCGATCGGAGTGGCAGCCGGACTCCTGTGGCTGGCGACGCTGCCGCTCAGACGCCGATACGCACTCACGCTGGGAGATGTCTCATGAGCCGCTATCTGCTGCCGATCTGGTCGGCGCTGGTGTTCCTGTTCCTGTTCCTGCCGATCATCGTCATCATCGCCTACTCCTTCAATGTGGGCCGACTCCTCGTCTCCTGGGATCACTTCGGCTTCGAGTCCTTCCTCGCGATCGTGAACAAGCCGGCGATCCGCGAGGCGGTGCTCGTGTCGATTCGCACTGGGCTCCTGGCGGCGCTGCTGGCAACCGCGCTCGGCACACTCGCCGGCATCGCGATGGCTCGCAACCCCGGCAAGTGGGTGGGGTGGTTCCTCGGTCTGCTGCTCCTGGTGTCGGTGACGCCGGAGATCGTGGATGCCGTCGCGCTGCTGCCCTGGCTCGTCTTCCTCGGACAGGATGTCGGATTCGGCATCTTCAACGACGGCACCATGCGCCTCGTCGTCGGGCAGTCGCTGTTCTCGATCGCGATCGTGTCGTACATCGTTCGCGCCCGGCTCGTCGGGCTCGACGCGAAGCTGGAAGAGGCCTCCGCCGATCTCTACGCGCCGCCGGTTCGTACGTTCTTCCGGGTGACGCTGCCACTGGCGATGCCTGCGGTGCTCGCCGGATTCCTGCTCTCGTTCACTCTCGGTCTCGACAACACCGTCGTCTCGGCATTCGTGCAGGTCTCCGGCACGACCCCGTGGCCGGTGTACGTGCTCAGCGCCCTGCGCAGCGGCCTTCGGCCCGAGATCGCGGCGGTGTCGACGGTCATGCTCGTGCTGACATTGCTCGCCCTCGGGCTCGTCGCGCTGGTGCTCAAACGCGCTGGCGACTCGGCGGCCGACATCGCCCGCACGATGGCAGGAGGGTGAGCGGATGCCGTACGCGGATCTCGTGTTCACCGGCGGCCGCCAGGGCGGCCGCGCCTTTCTCGCCGACGGCGCTCGTCGCACTGCGGCGGCGGTGGCCGTCACCGCAGGGAGGATCAGCGCGGTCGGGCACGACCTCACAGACCTGATCGGACCCGGCACCGAGGTCGTCGACCTCGCTGGTCGCATGCTCGTCCCCGGCTTCCAGGACGCACATGTGCACCCGGTGTGGGGCGGGCTCGACATGCTCCGCTGCGACCTCGCGCCCTTCTCGACCCGAGACGAATACCTGGAGCGGATCGCCGCATACGCTGCTGAGCATCCCGAGGATGACTGGGTGCTCGGCGGCGGATGGCAGATGTCGGCGTTCCCCGGAGGAACGCCCACGGCATCCGATCTCGACCGTGTCGTCCCCGACCGCCCCGCGTTCCTGCCCAACCGCGACGGGCACGGCGCCTGGGTGAACTCGCGGGCTCTTGAGCTCGCAGGCATCACCAAAGACACTCCCGACCCGGCGGATGGGCGCATCGAGCGCGACGCTGCGGGAAATCCCTCTGGCACGCTGCACGAGGGTGCGATGGGGCTGGTCAACCGGCTCCTTCCCGAGGAGCCGGCGTCACGTCTGGTGGAGGCTCTTCTTCTGGGGCAGCAGTACTTGCACTCCTTCGGTATCACTGCCTGGCAGGATGCGATCGTCGGCACCGAGTACGGCGACGCCGGCGACCCGCTGCCCGCCTATCTGACCGCTGGATCGACGGGGGCCCTGACCGCGCGGGTCGTCGGCTCGCTGTGGTGGGACCGCTCGCGCGGGCTGGAGCAGATCGACGACATCGTCGCGCGGAGGGATGCCGGTACGGCAGGACGATTCCGCGCTCGCAGCGTGAAGATCATGCAGGACGGCGTGGCCGAGAACTTCACCGCGGCGATGCTCGAGCCCTACTGCGACGGGCACGGCCATGCGGGCACGAACGATGGCATCTCCTTCGTGGAGCCGGGGTTGCTGAAAGAGGCGGCTGCGCGCCTGGACGCGCTCGGTTTCACCCTGCACTTCCATGCGATCGGCGACCGTGCCGTGCGCGAATGCCTCGACGCGGTCGAAGCCGCACTCGTCGCGAACGGGCCGAGCGGAGGCCGCCACCACATCTCCCACATCCAGGTCGTGCACCCCGACGACATCCCGCGCTTCCGGGCGCTGGACGTCACGGCGAACATGCAGATGCTGTGGGCGACGCTGGAGCCGCAGATGGTCGACCTGACCATCCCATTCCTCGGCGAGGAACGAACGGCGTGGCAGTATCCGTTCGGCGATCTGCTGCGCTCTGGTGCGCCGCTCGCCGCCGGCAGCGACTGGTCGGTGTCGACGCCGGACCCGCTCGCCGCTATTCATGTGGCCGTGAACCGGCAGTCGGCGCCGAGCGAATGGGAGGGCGACTACCCGCCGTTCCTGCCAGAGCAGGCGATCGACCTGGGTACGGCGCTCACCGCGTACACCGCAGGGTCGGCGCGGGTGAACCACCTGGATGAAACGGGAACGATCGCGGTCGGGATGCTCGCCGACCTCGCCCTGCTGGACCGTGATCCCTTCGAGCATCCTGCCGAGGAGATCGGGCTCACCCGGGTGCTTGGTACCTGGGTCGAAGGGGAGCAGGTGTTCGGGGCCTGAGCTGCGCGCCCAGACCCCGAATCCGCGACGGAGGATTACCTGCCGCCGTCGAACACCTCGCCCTCCATGGCGTCATAGCCCTCGGCCTGCGGGTCCCCGTGCGCACCGCCTGACAGCGCGTACTCCTCCTCTGGAGAGAGCACGAGCCGGTGCCGGAAGAAGAAGCCGAAGCCCAGCAGGATGATCACGTAGACGATCGCGATGGCGATGATCGCCGGGCCGAAGGTAGGGTTGAGGAGGAACCCGAGGAAGATCAGCGCGGCGATCACGAGAGCGATCGCCGCCCCTGGTACTCCCCAGGGGCTCACATACGGCCGATCGACGTTCGGGTACTTGCGGCGCAGGATCATGAACGAGATCAGCTGCAGTGCGTACGCGAGCACGGCGCCCCAGACGGCGATGTTCAGCACGATCGCACCAGCGACCGTTCCCGCGCCTTCCGCGTCGAGCGCGGCGAGCACGTCGAGCACGATGAGGGCGACGAAGCCGATCGCGGCGCCGACGATCAGGGCGACCCACGGGGTCTGGCGCTTGCCGGTGAGGGAGAGGAACCGCGGGTAGTACCCGGCGCGCGACAGCGAATACATGTTGCGTCCGTAGGCGAACATGATGCCCTGGAGCGACGCGAGAAGGCCGATGAGCGCGAACAGCGCGAGCACGGCGGCGAGCTGGTCGCCGACGATCGCGCGGAAGCCGTCGAGCAGCGGCTCGCCGGCGGTGCCGGTGGCCTCTGCGCCGATCACGCCGGTGTTGAGGAACAGCACGAGGAGCCCCGTGACGATCAGCGTGCCGCGAGCCCAGAAGCCGGCCTTGGGGATGTCCGTGGTCGGGTTGTGCGACTCCTCGGCGGCGAGCGGGAGCTCCTCGATGCCGAGGAAGAACCACATCGCGAAGGGGAGGGCGAACAGGATCGGCAGCACGCCATGCGGCAGGAAGGTCGACTGGCCCTCGTCGGGCACGATATTCCAGAGCGCATCCCAGCTGAACGCGCCGGAGAACAGCGCCATCGCCGAGAACACGAGGATGATGGCGATCGAGATCACCGACACCACGATCGCGAAGCGGAACGAGATCGCAGCCCCCGCCGAGTTCAAGGCGATGAAGACGATGTAGAGGATGAGATACCAGACCCACCCCGGCAGCACGAGCCCGAGCAGCTCGCTGGTGATGCCGTTCGCATAAGAGGCGGAGAAGTACACGATCACCGCCGTCGTCGCGACGTACTCGATCGTCTCCGCAGCCCCGGTGACGAGACCTCCCCAGGGCCCCATGGCCGAACGGGCGAAGGAGTAGGCGCCGCCGGTGTGCGGCATCGCAGCCGCCATCTCGCCGATCGAGAAGATCATGCCGTAGTACATGACGACGAGGATCACGAAGGCGATCAGCATCCCTCCGAAGCCGGCGAAGTCGATGCCGAAGTTCCACCCCGAGAAGTCTCCCGAGATGACGGCGGCGACCGCGAGGCCCCACAGGCCCCAGACTCCGGCCGAGCGCTTCAGGGTGCGTTTCTCGAAATACTCGCTCCCCGCGCGGGTATAGGTCGCTCCGGCGACCTTGCGGGATTCATTGCTCTGCTGGGACATCCGCTCTCCGTTCGCATGCGTTCAGGCACCGGGCGCACCTTGCGGACGATTGTGGCAGTTAATGGTGGGTTCGTCTACCTTTAGATGACGAAGTGATCTACTCTAAGGGCGAAGCCGGTCAGCCGATCGCTTCGCCGAACGAGAACGGAGCGTCAGATGTCGGGCAACCTGAGCATCGACCAGTTGGACGCCGGCATTGCCGCAGGCGAGATCGACACGGTGATCGTGGCCTTCGCGGATGCGCAGGGACGGCTGGTCGGCAAACGCGTGTCGGCGCGGCTGTTCCAGGAGGACATCCTCCATCACGGCGCCGAGGCCTGCGACTACCTGCTCTCGGTCGACGTCGACATGAACACCGTCGACGGCTATGCGATGTCGGGCTGGGATCGCGGCTACGGCGACATGGTGCTGCGCCCTGATGTCGAGACGCTGCGCCGCGCCCCGTGGCTCGAGGGCACAGCGCTCGTGATGGCCGACCTCGTCTGGCAGAACGGAGAGCCCGTCGCCCAGTCGCCGAGGGCCATCCTCGACCACCAGCGCGATCGCCTCGCCGAGCACGGCTGGACGGCGTTCACAGGCACCGAGCTCGAGTTCATCGTGTTCGAGAACACCTACCGCGACGCGTGGGCCCGCAGATACGAGGGGCTGACACCGGCGACCGACTACAACGTCGACTACAACCTGCTCGCCTCGACCCGCATGGAGCCGCTGCTGCGCGACATCCGCAACAGCATGGATGGCGCCGGTATGTACTGCGAGGGCGTCAAGGGGGAGTGTAACCTCGGTCAGCAAGAGATCGCGTTCCGCTACGCCGAAGCCCGTGAGACGGCCGATCAGCACGCGATCTACAAGAACGGGGCGAAGGAGATCGCAGGCAAGCACGGCCAGTCGATCACGTTCATGGCCAAGTTCAATCAGCGTGAGGGCAACAGCTGCCACATTCACCTCTCGCTGCGCGACCAGTCGGGCACTCCGGTCATGGCAGGAGATGGCGAACACGGATTCAGCCCCGTGATGGAGCATTGGATCGCCGGCATCCTGGCCACGCTGCGCGAGTTCACGCTGCTGTACGCCCCGAACATCAACTCGTACAAGCGCTTCGCCAAGGGCAGCTTTGCGCCGACCGGCGTCGCCTGGGGCATCGACAACCGCACCTGCGCTCTGCGCGTCGTCGGCCAGGGCTCGGCACTGCGGGTCGAGAACCGTGTGCCCGGAGGCGACGTCAACCCCTACCTCGGTATTTCCGCGATCATCGCCGGTGGCCTGCACGGCATCGAGAATGAGCTGCCCCTGCCCGAGAGGTTCACGGGTAACGCCTACAACGACGCCGTCGACCATCTGCCGACCACTCTTCGCGAGGCCGCGCAGCTCTTCAGCGAGTCGGCCATCGCCCGACAGGCCTTCGGCGACGAGGTCGTCGAGCACTACCTGAACCAGGCGCGCATCGAGGTCGAAGCCTACGACGCCGCCGTCACCGATTGGGAGCGCATCCGTGGTTTCGAGCGACTCTGAGGTGTCGAACGACTCCGACCGGCCGCCGCTGATCGGGGTCACCACCTATCTCGAGCGTGCGCAGCAGGGGGTGTGGGATGTCAGGGCGGCGTTCCTGCCCGAGCAGTACCTCACGGCGGTCACCGGGTCCGGCGGCATCGCGCTGCTGCTGCCTCCGCAGGATCCGGATGCCGCAGACGCGGCGATCGCCAGATTGGACGGTCTCGTCCTCACCGGCGGGGCGGACGTGGCCCCCGAGCTGTACGGGGCGGAGCGGCATCCGCTCACCGACCCTGCGCGTGCCGACCGCGACGCCTGGGAGCTCGCCCTGTTCCGCGCGGCGGAGCGCCGCCGCATCCCGGTGCTCGCGATCTGCCGTGGACTGCAGCTCGTCAACGTGGCGCGCGGCGGAACCCTGCAGCAGCACCTGCCCGAGACTCTCGGCACCGAGAAGTACCGGATCGGTGGCGGAGTCTTCGCCGAGAACCGCGTTGCCGTCGCTGAAGACACGACTCTCGCCGACATCATCGGCGACACCGACATGACGGTGCACAGTTACCACCACCAGGGGATCGACCGGCTCGGCGAGGGTCTCGTTCCTGCCGCGCACTCAGATGACGGTCTCGTGCAGGCTTTCGTCGACGCGTCCGATGGGCACGTCGTCGGCGTCCAATGGCATCCGGAGGAGAACGCCGAGGATCGGCGCCTCTTCGCCGACCTCATCTCGCAGGCGCGCGCGTTCGCCGCGCACCGCAACACGCACAGGAAGGAGAGCGCCCGATGAGCGCCTTCACCGTGATCAACCCCGCCACCGGCGCCGCCATCCGCGACATCGCGCGCGCCGGCGTGGAGGAGACGGATGCCGCCATCGCCCGCGCCGTGGCGGCGCAGCGCCGCTGGGCCGCGCTCGCGCCGG
>NZ_JASGCY010000050.1:0-52934 GCF_047607465.1 Microbacterium sp.
GCGTGAAATCCTGCCGGATCCCAAATACGGCAATGTCGAGCTCTCCAAGTTCATGAACGTGATCATGGAGGGCGGCAAGAAGGCGGTCGCCGAGCGCATCATCTATGGCGCGCTGGAGCAGATGGAGAAGAAGAGCGGCAAGGATCCGCTCGAGCTGTTCACCGTCGCCATCAACAACGTCAAGCCGATGGTCGAGGTCAAGTCCCGTCGCGTCGGCGGCGCCAACTACCAAGTGCCGGTCGAAGTGCGCCCGGTGCGCCGCCTGGCGCTGTCGATGCGCTGGATCAAGGAGGCCGCCCGCAAGCGCGGCGAGAAGTCGATGGCGATGCGCCTGGCCAACGAGCTGCTGGAGGCCACCGAAGGCCGCGGCGGCGCCATGAAGCGCCGCGACGAGGTGCACCGCATGGCCGAGGCGAACAAGGCATTCAGCCACTTCCGCTTCTAAGCGCAACCTCTCCCCGTTCCTCCCCTGGAATGCGGCCCGCCACGAGCGGGCCTGTCCGTTTCACGAAAGAGTTTCATCATGGCTCGCAAGACCCCCATCGAGCGCTATCGCAACATCGGCATCTCGGCGCACATCGACGCCGGCAAGACCACCACGACCGAGCGCATCCTGTTCTACACGGGCGTCAACCACAAGCTCGGCGAGACGCACGACGGCGCGTCGACCACCGACTGGATGGAGCAGGAGAAGGAGCGCGGCATCACGATCACGTCTGCCGCCGTGACCTGTTTCTGGAACAAGAACCAGATCAACATCATCGACACCCCCGGTCACGTGGACTTCACGGTCGAGGTGGAGCGTTCGCTGCGCGTGCTCGACGGCGCTGTCGCCGTGTTCGACGGCAAGGAGGGCGTCGAGCCCCAGTCCGAGACCGTGTGGCGTCAGGCCGACAAGTACAACGTCCCCCGCATCTGCTTCGTCAACAAGATGGACAAGCTCGGCGCGGACTTCTACTTCACGGTCGATACGATCATCAACCGCCTGGGTGCGAAGCCGCTCGTGCTGCAGCTGCCGATCGGCGCAGAGAACGACTTCGTCGGTGTCATCGACCTCGTCGAGATGCGCGCACTCGTGTGGCCCGGCGACGCCAAGGGCGATGTGACCATGGGGGCGTCGTACGAGATCCAGGAGATCCCGGCCGACCTCAAGGACAAGGCCGAGGAGTACCGCCAGCAGCTGCTGGAGACGGTCGCCGAGACCGACGAGGAGCTTCTCGAGAAGTTCTTCGGCGGCGAGGAGCTCACCATCGCCGAGATCAAGGGCGCCATCCGCAAGATGGTCGTCGCCAGCGAGATCTACCCGGTCCTCTGCGGCTCGGCGTTCAAGAACCGCGGCGTGCAGCCCATGCTCGACGCCGTCGTCGACTACCTCCCCTCGCCCCTGGACGTGCCAGCCATCGAGGCGCACGACCCGAAGGACGAGGAGAAGATCATCGAGCGTCACCCCGACGCGAAGGACCCGTTCGCGGCTCTGGCCTTCAAGGTCGCCGTGCACCCGTTCTTCGGTCGTCTGACCTACGTGCGCGTCTACTCGGGCGAGCTCGAGTCCGGTGCTCAGGTCGTCAACTCGACCAAGGGCAAGAAGGAGCGCATCGGTAAGATCTTCCAGATGCACGCCAACAAGGAGAACCCGGTCGACAAGCTCACCGCCGGCAACATCTACGCGGTCATCGGCCTGAAGGACACCACCACCGGTGACACCCTCGCCGACATCGCGCAGCCGGTCGTGCTCGAGTCGATGACGTTCCCTGAGCCGGTGATCGAGGTCGCCATCGAGCCGAAGACCAAGGCCGACCAGGAGAAGCTGGGTCTCGCGATCCAGAAGCTCGCCGAAGAGGACCCGACCTTCCGCACGGAGCTCAACCCCGAGACCGGTCAGACGACCATCAAGGGCATGGGCGAGCTGCACCTCGACATCCTCGTTGACCGCATGAAGCGCGAGTTCAAGGTCGAGGCGAACGTCGGCAAGCCCCAGGTGGCGTACCGCGAGACGATCAAGAAGGCCGTCGAGAAGCACGACTACACGCACAAGAAGCAGACCGGTGGATCGGGTCAGTTCGCGAAGATCCAGTTCACGATCGAGCCGCTCGAGCTCGACGCCGAGAAGACCTACGAGTTCGAGAACAAGGTCACCGGTGGTCGCATCCCGCGCGAGTACATCGAGCCGACCAACCAGGGCTTCCAGGACGCGATGGCGACCGGTGCGCTGGCCGGCTACCCGATGGTGGGCGTGCGGGCGATCCTGCTCGACGGTGCTTCGCACGACGTCGACTCCTCGGAGATGGCGTTCAAGATCGCCGGCTCCATGGGCTTCAAGGAGGCCGTGCGCCGCGCGAACCCCGTGCTGCTCGAGCCGCTGATGGCCGTCGAGGTCCGTACCCCTGAGGAGTACATGGGCGACGTCATCGGCGACCTGAACTCGCGTCGTGGCCAGATCCAGTCGATGGAGGATGCCGCCGGCGTCAAGGTCGTGCGCGCCTCGGTGCCGCTGTCCGAGATGTTCGGGTACATCGGCGACCTGCGCTCGAAGACCTCGGGCCGTGCGGTGTACTCGATGGAGTTCGACTCCTACGCCGAGGTGCCCCGCGCTGTGGCCGACGAGATCGTCCAGAAGACCAAGGGCGAGTAACCCTTTCCTGGGAGCCGGACTCCGGTCCGGCTCCCAGGGCACCTACAACTTCACATTCCCTCTCTACTAAACTGAGAACCTAACCCGTAGAGAACCGGTCGCAATCCAGTGCCCGGCACCTCTACAACGACGTCCTGAGGAGGACCCAGTGGCTAAGGCCAAGTTCGAGCGGACCAAGCCGCACGTCAACATCGGAACGATCGGTCACGTCGACCACGGCAAGACCACGCTCTCCGCAGCGATCTCGAAGGTGCTTGCTGACAAGTTCCCGTCCGACACCAACGTGCAGCGCGACTTCGCTTCCATCGACTCGGCGCCGGAAGAGCGTCAGCGTGGTATCACCATCAACATCTCGCACATCGAGTACGAGACCCCGAAGCGCCACTACGCGCACGTTGACGCCCCCGGCCACGCCGACTACGTCAAGAACATGATCACCGGTGCTGCTCAGATGGACGGCGCGATCCTCGTGGTCGCCGCCACCGACGGCCCGATGGCTCAGACCCGCGAGCACGTTCTGCTCGCCAAGCAGGTCGGCGTGCCCTACCTGCTCGTCGCGCTGAACAAGTCCGACGCGGTCGACGACGAGGAGATCCTGGAGCTCGTCGAGCTCGAGGTCCGCGAGCTGCTCTCTTCGCAGGGCTTCGACGGCGACAACGCTCCCGTCGTGCGCGTCTCTGCTCTCAAGGCCCTCGAGGGCGACGAGAAGTGGACCGAGGCCATCCTCGAGCTCATGCAGGCCGTCGACGACAGCGTTCCGGACCCGGAGCGCGACCGTGACAAGCCGTTCCTCATGCCGATCGAGGACGTCTTCACGATCACCGGTCGTGGCACCGTCGTCACGGGCCGCGCCGAGCGTGGCACCCTGGCCCTCAACTCCGAGGTCGAGATCGTGGGTCTGCGCCCGACGCAGAAGACGACCGTCACCGGTATCGAGATGTTCCACAAGCAGCTCGACGAGGCGTGGGCCGGCGAGAACTGCGGTCTGCTGCTGCGCGGCACCAAGCGTGAGGACGTGGAGCGCGGCCAGGTCGTCGTGAAGCCGGGTTCGATCACCCCGCACACGAACTTCGAGGGCACTGCGTACATCCTGTCCAAGGACGAGGGTGGCCGCCACAACCCGTTCTACACGAACTACCGCCCGCAGTTCTACTTCCGCACCACCGACGTCACCGGCGTCATCTCGCTGCCCGAGGGCACCGAGATGGTCATGCCCGGCGACACCACCGACATGACGGTCGAGCTGATCCAGCCGATCGCCATGGAGGAGGGCCTCGGCTTCGCCATCCGTGAGGGTGGACGCACCGTCGGCGCCGGTACGGTCACGAAGATCGTCAAGTAAGTACTCCTTACTCGCAAAGGGGTCGGGCCTTCGGGCTCGGCCCCTTTGTCGTACCCGGATGCTGCGAGCCTCGGTGACCTGCTCCGCGCGGTCGCAGGGTGTCTCAGAGGCGGCTGATGGATTCCGAGGATCACCGGTGCTGTCCAGACCTCGCAGCGGCTGACAGCGAAGCCCGGCACATGGACGTCGGGTGACGATCGGGCGGGTATCTTCAGGCGGTTCCGTCGAGCAGCCGTTTCACCATTTCACGCAATCCGATGACGGTCACGTCCCCGACGGGATAAGGCTCATCACCGGTGTCGGGGTGCACGACGTATGTCTTGGGCGCCCCGATGTCGTTGCGGGCACGCAAGAGACCTGCGCTGACATCGGGGGCCGTTGAGCGTTTGACGTCGAGCGCGTACGCGGGGACACCGCCCCGCTCGAGCACAAGATCGATCTCGTCGCCTTTCGCAGTGCGATAGTGGTGCGGGCGATACCTGTTGCCCGCGGCAGCGATCAGATTCTCGATCGCGAAGCTCTCGTAGCTGTGACCCGCTGCGGGATGCCCCAGGACGTCATCGATGGTTTCGAGCCCCAAGAGTGCGTGCAGTAACCCGCTGTCGCGCATCAGGATCTTCGGGGCTTTGGTGACGCGCTTGCCGACGTTGGCGTGCCAAGAAGGAAGTCGGCGGATGAGGTAGAGGTCGGCGAGAAGGTCGAGATAGCGATCGATCGTCTGGCCCTTCACTGCGAGTGCCTGGCCGAGTGACGAGGCGTTGAGCAGGCCGCCGCTGGTGTGCGCGATCATCGTCCAGAGCCGGCGGAGAGTCTCGGCAGGGATGCGCGGCGCGAACATGGGCACGTCGCGCTCGAGATAGGAGCGCACGATGTTCTCGCGCCACATGAGGGAGGATGTGTCGCTGTCAGCGAGCACGCTGTCGGGGTAGCCTCCGCGCAGCCAGAGGCGCTCAGCGGAGATATCCGTGGCGTGAGCTTCGTCGACGCGGATCCCGGTGAGCTCAAGGTGGGACACTCGACCGGCCAGGCTCTCGGTGAGCCCGACGAGGTCGAGCGAGGCCGACCCGAGCAGCAGGAACTGACCGTAGCGGTGACCGGCGCGACGATTGTCGTCGATGACGCCGCGGAGAACGTCGAACAGTTCGGGATCGCGCTGTGCCTCGTCGATGATGACGAGTCGCGGTGCCTGAGCGCGCAGGTAGGCGCCCGGATCCGAGAGTCTGCGTCGGTGAGTGGGGTTCTCGAGATCGAGATAGACGGCGCCGTGCGGCCGCGAGTCGGCGATCTCGCGCGCCAATGTGGTCTTGCCCACCTGCCGCGGGCCGAGAAGCAAGACCGCAGCGTTGGATGCCAGGTGCTCGACCAGCTGCTCGCGGGTACCTCGTCGGACGATCTCCATGGTGCAAATTTTCCAGCACATCGTAAATTTGCACGGCAGCGGATGCCATGCGTGATCGGCGGATGATCGCAGCGATGAGTAGGGCGGATGCTCAGCCGTGCTGGTTAGCATGGCTCTCGTTCCCCGAGCTTGAAGGACGGCGCCCGTGAGCGAGATCCATGTCGGCCCGCCGCCGCCCCGCAGTTACGCGCGTTTGTGGGTGTCGACGCTGCTGCTGATCGTGTACGTGGCGTTCGTGCTCGTCGTGACGATGTGGCCGCAGCCGAAGCAGCTGGAGTTCGACGGGATCGCGTCGCGGGTGCTCAAGGCGCTGCACAACATCGGTGTGCCGACCTGGTTCGGCTACGACACGCTGGAGTTCACGGCGAACATCGCCATGTTCGTCCCGCTCGGCTTCCTGCTCGGTCTCGCTCTCGCGCGCAAGGCGTGGTGGGTCGCGCTCTTTCTGATCCCGGCCTTCTCGGGCTGCATCGAGTATGTGCAGGGCATCGCGCTCGACCAGCGCGTCTCGACACTGTTCGATGTGCTCGCCAACACGATCGGCGGCTACATCGGCCTGCTGCTGGCGATGGTGCTGCGCGCGATGATCGACGCGCGAGATCGCACGAAGATCGAGCGCGAGCTCTGGGAGCGCAGGTACGCGGCCGCGCAGCTGCAGCGACAGAACGCCGAGAGAGCGGCACGGCGCTCGGCGCAGCCGGCGTGGGCGGCGCAGCCGACCCCTGTCAGCGTCGAGCCCGATCCGGTGACCCGCGTGCTCGATGCGGACTTCTGGGCGTCGGATGATGCTCCGACGGAGCGGTTGCACCTCTGATATCGATCGAGTCATTCTCGCCGTCGGCAGCCCCATCTCGCGATAGGATTCGCTGAAGCCTCAATGTCGACGCCGACCCGCTTCTCGACCGGGTGTCAGCCGACCGAAAGACAAGACCATGACGAGACTCAGCCGCGATCGCAGCTCCCGACGCAGTACGGGTGCGCGCATGGGGTCTCTCGTCGGTGCTGTGGCGCTGACGTTGATCAGCGTCGCAGCAGCATCCCCGGCACACGCTGAGGTCTCTGATGCGAACGTCGTGCTGACGGCCCAGTGCGCAGATGACGGCTTCACGGTCATCGCTGACGGCGCGGTCACATTCGATATCGGTGACACGGTCACATCCGCTCTCCGCGTCGATGGCGTCGTCGGCGAGGCGAAGACCTTCACGGGGGAAGCCGATGACGTCGTCGCCACGGTCTCCGCGACGACCAGCGTCTTCGCCGATTCCGACACCCACGTCGTCGAATGGCTTCTGAACGATGTCGTGCATGCGAGCGGTGAGTTCGCGGCGGCGACATCCTGCCCTGATGCGCCTGGCGGCGACGACCCGACATCGACCCTGCCCCCGGTCGATGAGACGGTGGCCTTCAGCGACCCCGTCTGCACCGATGACGGTCGTCTCACCGGTACCGCGACGGTGCAGGTCGGGACCGCTGAGCCCGACGGCGTCACGATCGAGGCCACCATCGTCGGCGCGGACATCGACGAGACGCTTCCGGTCGAGCTGGACTCCGATCGTCGCGCGATCGTGGAGTTCCCGATCGCATCGACAGGACCCACGACGGTCACTGTCGTGGAGCGCGACGGCGATGCGACGAAGACGCTCGGCGCGAAGACGTACGACGAGGTGAGCGACTGCGCGACGCAGACACCAACGCCGGAGCCGACAGCCGAGCCGACATCGACTCCTGAGGATCCGGAGAAGACGACGCCTCCTGCCGGAGCTGAGGGATCGGAAGTCGTTCCTGAGCCGGTGCAGAGCGCAAGCCCGACCGAGAAGCCGGCAGCTCCGATCGTGCGCGTGTCGAGCACCTCGGTTCCTGCCGGAGGCAACGTCACAGTGCGCGCTCAGGGGTTCGCCCCGGGCGAAGCCCTGGAGATCTGGCTGCACTCCGACCCGTGGAAGCTGACGGACGCGGTCGCCGATGCGCAGGGAGCGATCTCCGTGAACGTCGGCATCGCCGGAGGCACGGACCTCGGCGACCACAAGATCGAGGTGCGCGGGGCGACGAGCGGTTCAGCGTTCATCGGGATCGTGGTGACTGATGATCTGGCGATCACCGGAATCGAGTCGGCATTCGCGTCGGGCGTCGCGACGACGGGCGTGATTCTCGTGCTCGGCGGCGTTTCGATCTTCCTGCTGGGGCGTCGGGCCCTGGCGGCCGCTCGCGCCTGACGCGCTGAGAGCGTCCGGACACCTGCGGATGCCATCCGCAGAGCAGCGCTCTGCCCGCCGCTAGGATTGACAGGTCGTCAACTCTCGGGGGGTGGATTTTGAGCGGGATTCTCGTTCACGAGTGGCTCGCTCGCACGGGGGGGTCCGAGAACGTCTTCGAGGTGCTCGGCGAGACGTTCCCGGATGCTGCACGCTACGCTCTCTGGGACGACAGCGACGGCAGGTTCTCCGGCGTCAACGAGACCTGGCTGGCCCGTACCCCGTTGCGTCGCAGCAAGGCGCTCGCCCTTCCGCTCATGCCCATCGCGTGGCGCGGGCTTCCGGCCGAGGACGCCGATTGGGTGCTGACCAGCAGTCATCTCTTCGCCCATCACGCGCGTTTCGCGGGCCCTGCACGAGACGCCCCGAAGCTCGTGTACGCCCACACGCCGGCGCGCTATGTCTGGGTGCCGGAGTTGGACGGCCGCGGCGGGTCCCTGCCCGCCAAGCTGATCTCCGCCGCCCTCAAGCCGCTCGATCGCAAACGGGCCCAGGAGCCGGCTGCGATCGCCGCGAACAGCAGCTTCGTCGCCGAGCGGATCGCCGACACCTGGGAGCGCAACGCCGAGGTGATCTATCCTCCCGTCGCTGTCGAAGACTTCGCCGAGGAGCCCGTCCTGTCCGATGCGGACCGGGCGGTGCTCGACGGCCTCCCGGACGGTTTCCTGTTCGCCGTGTCCCGCTGGGTGCCGTACAAGCGGCTGGATGCGGCGATCACGGCAGGCCGCGCCTCGGGCCGGCCCGTCGTGCTGGCGGGTGAGGGGTCGGACGAGCAGCGCCTGCGGGCCGTCGCGGCGGAGAGCGGCGTCGATGTGCGATTCCTGCATCACCCGTCGTTCCCGCTGCTTCGGGCACTGTATCGTCGAGCGGCTGCGCTCGTGTTCGCTCCGATCGAGGACTTCGGCATCGTGCCGGTCGAGGCCATGGCTTCTGGGACTCCGGTGCTGGCCAACGCCGTGGGGGGAGCCGTCGAGTCGGTCGTGGACGGCGTCACGGGGGCGCACGTGCACGACTGGAACTCGGATGCCGAGCTCGCCGCGGCCGTCGATCGTGCCGTCGCCTCGGCGGCGGATGCGTGCGTCGCGCGGGCTGCGGAGTTCGGGACGGTCGTCTTCCAAGGCCGCATCGCCGAGTTCATCGCGAGGCACGCCGGGTGAGCGGCGGTCTTCCATGAACGTCTTAGGAGATTCGGTTGCCGAAGCACGGTGAACCGGAGACGTTGGCCGTCACGTCTCGGATTCGCGCGTTGGACGGATTGCGCGGGCTCGCCGCGCTCGTGGTTCTACTGCATCATGCTCTGCTCGTCGTCCCGTCGTTCGCCGAGCCGTATATGACTGGATATACCGACGCAAGCCCGTGGATGCGCGCGATGACCTACACACCGCTGCATGTCGTGTGGGCCGGACAGTCCGCGGTGCTGGTGTTCTTCGTCTTGAGCGGGCTGGTTCTCACCTTGCCCGTCATCGGCAGAGGGCGGCGGTTCTCGTGGGCTTCGTACTACCCGCAACGTCTCGTGCGACTGTATCTTCCGGCATGGGGCGCTGTTGCTGTGGCGATCATCTGGGTCCTGCTCGTTCCGCGGGATGAGGAGATGACCAGCCTCTGGGTGCAGGCAAGGTCGGTGGTGATCGACGACTATCGGATACCGCGCGACATTCTCCTGATCGGTGAGAAGGGCGGGTTCGTCAGTCCGCTCTGGTCGCTGAAGTGGGAGATCTGGTTCTCGATCCTCCTTCCGATCCTGGTGTTCTTGGCGGTCAAGCTGGCTCGTTGGGCGTGGCTGACGATGTCGATCGCGTTGATCGCCGTGGGGTTCGGGAGCTTCTACGGGCTCGACGCGCTCAACTATCTACCGATGTTCTTCCTCGGAGCGCAGCTCGCGGTGGTGCTTCCGGCCGTGAGGAAGCGCTTCAGCGTTCATGAGAACCCGTTGTCGGCGGACGAACCCCGAAAGAGGAGAGACCGATATGCGAGATGGGGCGCTGCGTTGCTGATCCCGTCGTTGCTCGTTCTTCCCTGGATCCTGCGCCCGTTCGGGATCGACCCGCGTCTGCTTCTTCCCGCGGTTGCTCTGGGCGCACTCCTCGCGGTCATCGCAGCGATCGTGGACACTCCCTTCGCTGCGATGCTTCGCCTGCCCGCACTGCAGTGGATGGGGCTGATCTCGTTCAGCCTCTACCTGACGCATGAGCCGTTGGTCCTGTCGATGGCCTTCATCTTCGGCGAGGACAACGCGACGTGGGCGGCTGTGACGGCGATCGCGCTGTCATTTCCTCTTGCGTATCTCTTCTATCGGTTCGTGGAGGCGCCGAGCCACCGCTTGGCCCGCGCCGTGCGTATTCCCTTTTCTGAGCGCCACGAGGATCGCGGTTGAGCGCCACTTGCTCGCCCAACCGAGATCAGACACCCGATGAAGTATCGAGGTAGGTGGAGGTCAGCCCTCTCGACTTGAAACGACGCAACTGACGAACCACGCGTCACTGAGGCTGGGTTCCCTTGCGCGCGTAACCTATTGAGCGTTGAAGCCCGGCGGACGTCCCAGCCACATAAGCGCAGAACTTCTTGATTGGGCGTTGCCGCTCGGACAATGCTCGCATCGCGAGCCGAGCGGTCGTTGCAAGCCCCGGTCCGAACAGAATTCGCAAGGCGGACCAGAACCCGGTCGAACACACGATCAGTCGGTTCCGAGAGATGTAGTAGTACCAGATAGTCGACTTCCCCTCCCGGGCGGAAGACGCGCCGACCTGATGCCAGACGCGTACACCAGGGATCACGAACATCGGGATGCCCAGGTCGCTAGCGCGAAGTGAGAGATCCGCATCTTCCCAATAGAGGAACAAGTCCTCCCTGAATCCACCGATCTTCTCCCAGGTCCTGCCGGTGCACATCAGTGCCGCACCCGGCATGAATGAACACGGGATAGGCGCCGTGGCTTCGGGAACCGACGATACGTGCCGGCTGCTACCTCGACGCAGATCCAGCGTCCCTCCGGCGAACCATATGAGTTCACCGTGCGTACCAGACGTGATCACCGGTGAGACGATCACGTCGCCAAGATCGACAAGGGCTTGCTCGAGCGAGTCGAAAGCTCCATCAGGAATCACCGTATCCGGATTGAGAACCCAAACAACGTCTGAGGGCGTCAGCGGGACGGCTGACACGCCAAGGTTGACCCCGGCGCCAAAGCCTCTGTTGTCAAGACTCGACACAAGAGTCGCCTTGCTCAGCGGGGCCAGGAGGGCTTCGCAGCGCTCGAGCTCACCGGCTACGGTTGACCCGTTCTCAACGACGACGACATGCACCCGATCATCGCGAAGCGAAGCGAGGCAGTCAGCCAGGACATCGGATGAGTTGAAGTTCACGATCACGACGTAGCGCAAGGTTCCACTTCCGTTTGTCTGCTTGGCTCGGAGCCCGTACTCGTCATCGTGATGTGGTGACCGTGCCAGACGTGGTCCGCCTCTGCCCGCGACCGCCAGAGCCAACGGGCACAGCAAGTACTCTAGGCTATCCCTAGACTCCCCGGCCAGTAATCGAGTGGACGGATGAGTGGAGGGAAAAAGTTGAGGATCAGTGCGCGCAGGACGGCTCGGGGTCGAGTGAGAGTATTGCACTCCATGCGGAAGCCTGATGGCGACACCAAGTATGCGGACCACATGGCTGCCGTCGCTGGAGACGGAATTGAGATCCTCTTCTTCTCTTGGCGCAGAGCATTATTCGGGCTCTACGATATCTTCCATTTGCATTGGCCCGAGGGTCTGCTTCGACGAGGATCTGGTCCGGCAGCCCTTTTCAGCTATTGGCGTGTACGCGCACTGATAATGAGATTGAAGCGTTGCCGCATTCCGGTTGTATACACAGTGCATAACGTGGCTCCGCACGAAGACTGGGGCGACGGTCGCCTCAACAAAGTCGTTCACGGATTCGAGGCGCTCACGCGCGCCGAGATTCATCTGGTCCCAGAGCCAGACAGGAAGCCTGTTGCGCCCGCGGCGGTCATACCGCATGGAAACTATCACGAAGCATTTGCCCCGCATCCACGGTTGGAGATGGAGGCGGGGAGGTGCCTGTTCTTCGGACTCATCCGCCCCTATAAAGGTGTTGAAGAACTCGTTTCTGCCTTCGACGAGCTCGACGACAATAGCGCGTCACTGCGAATCGTCGGCAAGGTCATGGACAACAGATTGCGTGAGGCCATCGTTCGATCCACCCAGCGTGATGGGCGAGTAACTGCGAGATTCGGGTTCGTCTCCGACGCGGAGCTGGTCGGCGAAGTGTCTCAGTCTCAGCTGGTGATATTGCCATATCGCAACCTGCATAGCTCGGGCGTTGCGATTGTGGCACTTTCGCTCTCAAGGCCCATTCTCGTTCCTGATTCAGCAACGACGAGGGCATTGAGGGACGAAGTAGGGAGCGAATGGGTGCAGATCTTCACCCCGCCTGTAAGCGCAGACGACATTCATCGCGCTCTGCAAGTGGTGGGTGACACTCCTCGCGACTCTAGCCCCGACCTGTCGGCGCGTTCATGGGAAAAGATACGCTACGAACACGCAAAGCTCTATCGAGCAGTACTCGACCGGCCGACGTCGAGCAAAATACTCTGATGATTACGAGGAATGCCGTCGTTGAGGAAGGTGCGCGATGAAGAAACAGATGGTGTATGCGTGGGTTACGGGTCAGGACGATAATGTTGGAGACTCCGCGTTGCGCCGAGGGTATATTCGCGCACTGAAGTCGCGGGGTCCCGTCGTCGCCTACATCGCCAACGGATCGAACAGCTATGCGAGCGGTTTGGGCCTTGACGGTTCAGACCGAACCGAATCATCGCTCACCTCTTGGCTGCGTAGTGCCATACGGGACTCCACGGAACACCAGATTCTCGTGGCTCTGAATGCCGGGGAGTTCAGCCTTTCGAATCGCTACACGCTCATGATGTTGCAGCTCGTCCCGGCACTCAAGGCTCTAAAGAGACGTGGTGCAAAGGTTGTGTGGCTAGGCGCAGCGGTACCAAATGTCCCTAGACTTCGAGGGTGGCTATTTAAGCCTCTGCATGCAGCATCAGATCTGATTCGTTGGCGCGACGAGGGAACCTCCGAGGTGTTTGCTCCTGCTCCCTGGATGCCCGACTGGGCTCTTGCGCTTGACTCGGCAGGGGTGACCGGCGAACGCGTCTCACTAGGGGTGTCTTTGCGGTTCGATCGCCCGTATCCATCAGAGCTGTGGCTTGAAGCGGTTCGTCGCCTAGCAGAACGGTTGGATCTTGAGATCGTCGTTGTCGCCCAAGTCGTTCGTGACACGGAACGGGCGCATCGACTTGCTCGCGCACTGGGCGGACGTGTCGTCCCATTCGAAGACGGCACCGATCACGCAGAGCAAGAACGGCGCGTTCGTCTGGAATATGCGCGCATGTCTCTCATGATCAGCGACCGTCTTCACGGGTTGCTCATTGCATCGACTGAGGGCGCTGTACCACTCGCGTGGTGCGAAGCGGCTACCGAGAAGATGGCGAGACATTTCAGAGCTCTGAATCTCGCTTGGGTCGTGGTGCCGCACGGCAGCGAAGTGGAGTCGCTTGATCGTCTGGAATCGGAACGGGTGCGGGTCTACGCCGACGAGGTCGGTAGGGCGATCCGTGAAGCACGTGACACTCTGTCCGAGATTTCAGACGCCCTCAGTGAACTTTCATGAGACTCGGTTTCCGTCGGCAGGGGCACGGAAGACTCGTGCGTGCTGACGGGCGATCGACTCGTCGGTAGGCAAGTCTGCGGTCGCGAGCGCTGCGGCCGAGAGGCGCGTGCGGATTTCTGGTGAGTCGGCTAAGAGTTTCAGCGCCTTGGCTAGCGCTTGGGGGTCGCGCGGCTTCACGAGCAACCCGTTGCTATTGTCGCTCACCCATTCAGCGGGACCTCCTTCGTCTGATGCGATAACGACGCGCCCTCTGGCAAGGTACTGAAGTACGTTCTGTCCCAGAGGCTCTGGCCTGCTTGAATACTGGATACAGACATCGATCGAGTCGATTGCAGTTTCGATGTCGTGCGTGAATCCAAGAAATTGCACGTTGTTGAGTCCGAGACTGGCTACTTGCTGCCGCAGCTTCGCGGCGTAAGATTCCTTACCGAATGCTGCGTCACCATAAAAGACGAGCGATGCTTCCGTATCCAGGCCGGAGATGGCGAATGCCTCGATCAGGAGATCTTGCCCTTTCCAGTCGTCGAGCCGAGCCACCATGCCAAATCGCAATCGACCATCGGCGGGCGTTCTGCTCGATGACGCCCGACGGACTCCGATCGCACTGGGAATGATAGCAACGGACTGCCGACCTCGTAATAGCGGTCGGATCGTTTCGGCTGTTGCAGCGGAGTTCGCAATGTATGTCGTTGCTCGTCGCGCCGAAAGCAGCCTGAAAGCCAATAGACCTATACGACCGAGGGCAGCGGCCTCGATACGATCCCGTAGGTGGACGACAAACGGCGTGCGGTGGCCTGTGAGGGCGATGGCACCGTAAACCGCGGAGCGTGTCGAGTTCGCATGCACCACGTCAACGAGATCGAAGTTGATCGTCTTTCGGATCGCATATGCATTGCGCAGTAGGTCTGCGGCTACTCCCATCGCGCCCAACAGGCCGGTTTGCGTTGCCCCCGGCTTCTGCGGTCGCCCGGCCCGGACAATTTTCACGTTCTTTGCTGAGAGCCCGTGAAAGACCCCCTCATCCAGACCTCGGGGGATAAGGAGGCTCGCATCCCACCCTCGGTCCTGGTCGCTGAGGAGGCGCTGGAGCGCGAGTTCGGCTCCTCCGTATTCGGTTGAGTGGTCGAGATGCAAGACGTGGGGTGTGTGGGTCGGGTTGGACACAAGCCAAGACTATGCGAGGGCACGGAGGAACGTTCCACGCGGTCAGTTCAGGTGACGTCATCGACTCGGTCTCGGTCTCGGTCCGGGCCTGCTCGTCGGTGAGGATGCCTGCATCGATGACGCACTGCCAGGAGGATCCTCGGTCTGCGGTGAACCCGTATGCGGCGCTGAGCCCGTTCGTGACGTGACGTTTCGCGGCCATCGGGCTCTGGCCTTCCGCGCAGGTGAGCTTCTCGCTCAAAGAAGCTGAGGCACGTCGGACTGTTCACCCTCAGCGGAAATCGTTTGTAAGCTTGCCCCGTGCTCAAGTCGATCGCTTCGCTAGGCGCGATCAAGATCGCGGCACTCGCTCTTACGTTCTTGGCGACTCTGGGTTCGATTCGCATCATCACAAGCGCCTACGGCTTCGAGGCTTACGGTGCGGTTTCGCTCGTCGCGACCGTGGTCGCCTTCATGCCGATCGCGGACCTCGGACTGAGCATCGGACTAACGAATCTAGCCACCAGAGCGAAGACCACCT
This sequence comes from Microbacterium sp., assembly GCF_047607465.1. Taxonomy (GTDB): domain Bacteria; phylum Actinomycetota; class Actinomycetes; order Actinomycetales; family Microbacteriaceae; genus Microbacterium. Next base: position 14,998 of record NZ_JASGCY010000050.1, read on the forward strand.
CTAGTTCGTCCGACCTCCGGCTTTCACTCTCGACGACGATCTGGATCCTCCTCGGCGTCGGCATCCTGGTCGCAGGAGTGGGAATCATCGCGGGTTGGCTCGGGGTGTGGCGCGTGATCCTCGGCCCCGCTTCCACCCTGCTCGGGAACCCGGACGCTTACATGCCACTGTTCCTGGCATTGTGCGGGCTCTGGGTCGCTACCGGGCCCGCGTATCGTCTCCTCATCGGCCAGCAGCACGTGAACACCGTTGTGGTGCTTCAGGCAGTTGGCCCCATCGCTTCCGTCACGCTGACAGCGATCGCCGCTGGCGTCGGCGCGCCCATCGTCGTTTTCGCGTTCTTCCCGCTCGTCTGCTCCCTTCTCGCGTCCGCTCTCGGCTGGGTGTTTGCGTTGCGCGGGATCCCCAACGGTTTCAGGCCTCCGATCGCGCCGCAGCGAATAGGACGCAAGAGATACGCTCGAGTCGTGCAGCATGGGTCATCAGGTTTGATGTTCATGCTAGGGGGAATGCTTCTGTTCTCCTTTGACAGAGTGATGCTTTCTCAGGTCGGCTCTCCTGTCATGCTCAGTATTTATGCCACCTGCATTTCTCTTTACTCGGCGGCGCAATCAGCATTGGGGACTATCGGTTCGTTCCTGTGGTCGCACTACACACGATTGAGGATTCAATCGGAGTTGACGCCAGCGCTGGTAACTCGCCACACGCTAGGTTTTGCGGGGTTGGGCGTTGCCGTGGGCGGTGCAGTTTGGGCTATCTTCCCGGTCTACCTCTTCCTTGCGGGCATTTCCGATACCGATCCGCTGATGGCGCCCCTCATCGGATTGACCGTTGCGCTCCAGGCGGTCCTTCTTCCTGGAACGAGCGCGCTGACTCTACCCCACCAGCTCCGTAGTCAGGGTGTGGGTATGCTCGGTGCCCTGATCGCGAAGATCTGCTTCGCCATCTGGCTGATCCCCCTGCTCGGGGCCCCAGGTGTGATGCTCGCGACGATACTCGGCATCGTCCTGGTTCAAATCCCGGTCGTAACCGTTTTGGTTCGCCGGCTACCACAGGGCGGCGGGCGGTGACGGCAAAGAGTCCAAAGCGGGCATCCCGGGCCGCCCAAAGGAACCGATTGGCAAAAGGACTGGAAGGAACCCGTGGGCGCCTGGAACGGTACTTCGTCCCGCTGATCGCGGTTGCGCTCGTCGCAAGCCCGAATATCTCGGCTGGCCCTTTTCCGGTCGGCCAAATTCTTGCCCTACTTCTTCTGCCGCTCACCCTACGGTACATCACACGTTCGCGGGTACTGCTCGCCTTGTGTGGATCTCTGATTCTCCTTGCGATAAGTGGAATAGTCTTGTTCTCGCTCAACCCCTCGGGCGGCGGGCAGGACCTTGGCGTAGCGGCGAGTGCGCTTGGACTGCTGGTAACCAGCGGGCTGCCGATCGGCGTATTCGCGTGGAGCTTCGTCCGATACGGACTGGAAGCCACGTCGATCGCTTTCGCCGTCGGACAGCTACTCGACTTCATACCAACTGGATTGGTAGTGAATGATAACACGTGGAAGTATTCGCTGAGCTATCCGGTGTGCCTCCTGTTGCTCGCGTTGTCGGCCCTGCTCCGCCGATCGCTGCTCAGCATTATCTCCATTCTCGTTATCGCTGTGCTGAGCATCGCAGGGAGCTATCGCAGTCTTCTAGTCTTCTGCGCAATGAGTCTGGTGATGTGGGCTCTTGGATCACTTCTTCGACGTCGGCGAATCCAGATTCGCCGGGTCGATGCGCGACCGCTGCTCTTCTTCGCGTCCGCAGCCGCGGTGTCGATCATCGCAGCTTTCGCTTTCACGCAGCTTGTCTTAGCGGGTGCGCTAGGTTCGCGTGCCCAGGAAGCAAGTGCGTCACAACTTCAGCGAGCAGGGGACCTGCTGACCGGCGGTCGCTATGAGTGGGTTGCGACGAACGCACTCTTCTCTGCCCACCCGTGGGGGTATGGCCCCGGCGCCGTCCCTCAACCCCAGGACGTAGAGCTCATTCACGATGCTTTCGAACGGTCCAAGGTGGAACCAAGCTGGCAGCACGTGAACACTTACATGCTCGGGAGTGCCGCGCCTTCCGGGCCGGACGTCGATCCGACTCGCTTCAAGTTGCATTCAACCTATGGTGACCTCTGGGTGAACTTCGGCCCGATTGCAACGGTCATTTTCCTAGCGGTGGCAGTCTTTGTTCTCATTCGATTCTGCACCCGAGGTTCAACGACACGTCGTTATCCATTGCTCATCTGGTTTCTTGCAGCCTGGTGCGTCTGGGATCTCGCTTTCTCCCCGATCTATACCAACTTCCCGGCTGTTGTGTTCACCTTGGCCATTCTGGCTCATGTCTCCGAACGTAGATTCGAATATCTTGCCAGGAAAGGATAGGAGTTCTATGGGGATAACGCTGTGGCTAAAGAAGCGCGCCGACGACCTCGAGCTGATCTCAATCAAGTTGGCATCATACTCGCCTGTGCACATCATGCGGGTTTCCATGTTGCGCGCCTGGGGAGCGAAGATCAGTCCAGGGGTCACGATTCATCATGGGCTGGAGGTTCGTCGAGCGCGCCGTCTGACGATCGGACGGAATACCAGCATCGGTGATAACGCCATTCTCGACGCACGTGGCGGGTTGACGATCGGGGATCACGTCAATCTTTCATCTGGTGTCAACATCTGGACAGCTGAACATGACTGGCAAGCCCCATCGTTCGGCTTCGTGTCGGCGCCAGTGTCGGTAGGGGATCGTGTATGGCTCAGTGCCCGCGTGACCCTGCTCCCCGGAACCAGGATCGAAGAGGGGGCGGTCGTAGCTGCCGGCGCAGTTGTGACTAAGGCCGTGGATCGGTACACCGTCGTCGGAGGCGTACCTGCCCGCGTCATCGCTCGTCGCCCCTACCCCATGGAGTACGAGCTGCGGACCGCGCGCTCGAAGAACTGGTGGTGGTAGGCACCATGCGCTCGAGCCGAGCTTCTCGCAAGCGTCGAGCACATGGCTTCGGGTGCCGTGTTTGTCCGAAGCGTCGGCACCCACTAGCATCGGGCTGATGCGATCGACCGATCGCATCGGTATATCGATTCTCTCCCGAAGCTTCACAGTGACGGGCGCAGATTCCTGGGGGTCACAAAGTGAAGTTAATTTTCAGACGGCGTTGGCAACTCGTCCTCGCATCGTCGGCCGCAGCGCTGGCGCTTCTTCTCGGCGGCGCAGGCCCGGCAGCCGCGGCGACGAAGGCGCCTACGACGCTCGGCATCTATCTCTCTCAGTCCACCGTCGCTCCGAACAAGTCGACGACCGTCGTGGGGGCCCTCCGCTCTTACGGTGCTCCCGTGCGAGGGCAGACGGTGCAGCTCGAGATGCGGCCGGCCGGTCAGTCGACCTGGACGCTGAAGAGCAAGGCGCAGACCAACAGCGAAGGCAAGGTCGCGTTCAACACCGGTGTGCCGGTGAGGAACACCTCTTTCCGCATCGTGTACACGGGGGCAGGATCGTTGGCGGGGAGCACGAGTCTTGTCAAGCTGCTCACGGTCAACCAAACCATCACGATCGGTAGTTTCGGAGCGAACGTTCAAGCCGGTCAGAAGACATGGGTGTCTGGCTGGACGACACCCGGTCTCCGCAACAAGACGCTCAGCGTTCAGATTCAGCGCGACGGCTCGTGGATGGACAACTCGGCGACGATCGCGGTCGGCGCAGACGGTCGGTTCAGCGGTCGGTTCGCGCTCAATGAGGGTGGCGCCCAGAACATCCGCCTTCGATTCAGCGGGGATTCTTCCGCTCCGGCGACCGTAAGCGGCGCCAAGACCGTGACGGTGTACAAGTGGTATTACCTCAACGATCTCGAGTGGGTCGACGTGGATGATAGTCACACAAGCACGTGGACTTCCATCGGAGGAACGTCGTTCCAGAGAGTGATCAAGACTGGCGGTTCCACGTCGTGGGGGGGATATGCGGGCTGGGCTGAGTACAATCTTTCCTACAAATGCACGTCCTTCCTTGGTTACGTAGGCATTCTGGATTCCGCTGCGTCCGGGTCGACATCCAACTTCTTCGTCTCGGTCGATGGTCTGGACCGTGCGAACGGGACGGCGAGTCTCGGTCAAGCTCAGCGCTTGGAGCTTGACGTGAGCGGGGGGTTCCGTATCCGGCTGGGTATCACGTCTAACGGCCAAAGTACGGGCTGGGGGAACGCGAAGGTTCTTTGCTCCAACCAGCCATAGTCGTAACGGGTGTGCCTTCGACGGACGAAGCGTTCGTCGAAGGCATACTCGTTGAGCCGTAGCCGGCCTGCTCTGCACCACATGTCGAAGCCCGTCTCAAGCCCGTAGGTGAGACGAGCGTCGAGGAGCGTTTGGCGGCTGCCCCATCTCGCTGGAACACGAACGCCACCGGCTCGCACTGGCAGCGTCATCTACCAAGCCACCTGTCCGGGATTCCGGGCCAACCTCGATTCAGGGACGTTGCTGTCGTCGCGATAGGCTTGGCCACGTCAAAAGGAGCGGGGGAGCGTCTGTTGCGTCTTTCTGTTGTCGGCTGCGGCTATCTCGGAGCCGTGCACGCCGCGGCGATGGCTTCGATCGGTCATGAGGTGATCGGCATCGATGTCGACGAGCGCAAGATCGAACAGCTCTCCAGCGGCGTCGCGCCGTTCTTCGAGCCCGATCTGCAGGAGCTCCTCGCAGATGGTCTCGCCGCTGGACGTCTGACCTTCTCCACGGACATCGCGGACGCCGCGGCGGCCACTGTCCATTTCATCGGCGTCGGCACTCCGCAGCAGAAGGGCGGATATGCTGCAGATCTCACCTACGTCGATGCCGCGGTGGACTCGTTGCGCACCATCCTCAAGCCGGGGGATCTGATCGCCGGCAAGTCGACGGTCCCCGTCGGCACCGCAGCCCGCCTGGCGACACGGATCGAAGGCAGCGGGGCGACCCTCGTCTGGAACCCGGAGTTCTTGCGCGAAGGCTGGGCCGTCAAGGACACCATCGAGCCCGATCGCCTGGTCGTCGGGGTACCGGTGTCCGACGGCATCGACGGAACCGCGACGGGGGAGGCGACCGCAGGCGGGCAGCGTGCCGCAGACATTCTCCGTGAGGTCTACGCCCCCGCTGTCGCCACCGGTACGCCGTTCATCGTCACCGACTACGCGACGGCCGAGCTGGTCAAGGTCGCGGCGAACGCGTTCCTCGCCACCAAGATCTCCTTCATCAACGCGATGGCTGAGATCTCCGAAGCGGTCGGTGCCGATGTGACGCAGCTCGCCGATGCGATCGGGCACGACGTGCGCATCGGACGCCGGTTTCTGGGTGCCGGGATCGGCTTCGGGGGCGGGTGCCTGCCGAAGGACATCCGAGCCTTCTCGGCCCGGGCGGAGGAATTGGGCAAGGGCGACGCCGTCGGGTTCCTCCGGGAGGTCGACGCGATCAACCTGCGCCGACGCGAGCGAGCCGTGGAGCTGGCGGTCGAGGCATCCGGCGGGAACGCGTTCGGAAAGAAGATCGCGGTGCTGGGGGCGGCGTTCAAGCCGCACTCCGATGACATCCGTGATTCTCCCGCCTTGGACGTGGCCGTGCGCCTGCACGGCCTGGGAGCGCAGGTCGTCGTCACCGACCCCGCTGCGATCGACAACGCGCGACGGGCGCACCCGCAGCTCGCGTATACCGACGACCTCGATGACGCGCTGCGAGCAGCAGATGCGGTGATCGTGGTGACCGAATGGGACGAGTACCGTCGTGTGCTGACACCCCAGCATGCCGGGAGCCTCGTCGGCGCGAAGGCGGTCGTCGACGGCCGCAACTGTCTCGATGCCGCGGCGTGGCGCGCCGAGGGATGGCGCTACTTCGGCATGGGCCGACCGTAATCCGGATCTTCACCAATACAAGCAGGGGGACTGCTGCGTCATGCCTAAGCGGATCTCGAAGAAGACGCTCGCCATTCTCGTCAGCGCTGCTGTCGTCGTGGTCGGAGGCGGCGTGGTGGCGGCTGCGTTCGCAATGAACCATTACCCCGAGCCGAAGGCGACTCCAGCGGCGTCCACACCGACACCGACACCCGAACCGGATGCCGTCGTGCCCCGGGTCGCGACGGCCCGCGCGGCAGTCGACGGATGGACGCTCGCCGGACGCACGGTGGTCGCGGCTGTTCTCCCCGAGGTCGGGGATACGGCAGATGGCAAGGTCGCGCTTCGGGTCGATGCGCCGACGGCCGGCGAGAAGCTCGTCGTCGCGAGCGCTCCGGTCGCATTGGCGCCCAGCACGGAATACACGCTCACCGCGTCAGTGCGTCTGCTGGAGGAGAAGCGGCTCCCCACAGGGGTCCAGCTTGCCGTCGCCGGTGAGGCTTTTGATCTTCCTGATCTGAATGCCGAGTGGGAGGACGTGGAGTTCACCTTCACGACCGCGGTAGACCAGCCCCCGGTGACCCTCGATGTCGTCCTGAACGGACCGGTCGAGGGTTTCGGCATCGATGACGTGAGGCTCGTCGACGAGGAGGGGACGGATGCGATCCTCAACGGCTCCTTCGAACAGGCACCGTCGCCGCAGGGGATTGTCAACGACTCCCTGATCTTCTCGACCGATCACGCGGCGCTCGCCGTCTCCCTGTCTCCCGGAGTGGTGCAGTGGACGGCGACACCCACATCCGGCGGTGAGCCTGTCGTCGGCGACACCACGGTGGATGCCGGACTCGCCCCGGTTCCGCTGGACGGCCTCCCGCAGGGTCACTACTCCCTCTCAGTGACGGACGCCGCCGGTCTTTCGATCTCGACGGACATCGCGGTGATCGACACTCCCGGCCTGACCCTGGAGCAGGACTCCAGGTTCGGTGTCGCGACCCATGTCGAGCGCGTCGGTTTCGACGGTTCGGGGATGATGGCGGCCAGCCTCGGCTTCTCGGAAGCACGCAACGATGTGACCTGGGCCCGCAACGAGAAGTCGCCGGGCGAGTACGTCTGGGCGCCGGAGTATCAGGTCGGATTCGGTGAGCTCCACGCGAACGGGGTCGGCCTTCTGGGGCTCCTCACATACGGCAACACGCTCTACGGCAGCGCCCGCACGCCGAACACGCCGCAGGCCGTCGAAGCGTACGGCGCGTACGCCCGCGAGGTCGCACGCACCTTCGACATGGTCGGTCTGGAGGTGTTCAATGAGTTCAACCATCGCACGAGCGATGCGCCATGCGGCCAGAGCGCCGCGTGCTACATGCCGCTTCTGGAATCGGTGCATCGTCAGGTTAAGGCCGAGTTCCCCGAGATGCCGATCGTCTCGGGCTCGACCGCGTACTACGACCGCGACTGGTTCATCGCGCTCTGGCAGAACGGCGGTCTCGCGCTCACCGACGTGATCAGCTACCACCCGTACGAGGCGTGGCGCGACCGGTCACCGGACAGTCTCTCGCCGATCATCCAGCAGTCGCACGCGGATATGCAGGAGTATGGTGGTGCCGACCGGCCGGTCTGGATCACCGAGTTCGGCTACCCGAGTCACAACCCCGGTGGGGTTTCGGTCGTCGAGCAGGCGGAGTGGCTCGTGCGCACCGAAGTCGACTCGCTCTCGGCCGGTGTCGAGAAGTTCTTCTGGTACGACCTCGTCAACGACAAGGAAGACGCAGCGGCAGGCGAGGCGAACTTCGGCCTCTACGAGCACAATCCGCGTGCGAACGTGCTGGCGCGATCCCCGAAACCGGCGGCGTTCGCACAGGCGTCGCTCATCTCGCAGATCGGCGGGCTCGCCCATTCGGCCGAGGAGTCGGACGAGGCCGTCCAAGTCCACGTCTTCGGCACCGGCGACGACGCCGTGCGCGTGGCCTGGGCGCCCGGCGGCGAGATCGAGCGGAGCTTCGCCGCCGACGGTTCCGTCACGGTCGTCGACATGAGCGGCGGGACGACCGTCATCGCGCCGGTCGACGGCACGGTCACGATCCCGCTGACCGCCTCGCCGGTCTTCATCCATTCGGCACAGGACGACGAAGACGCACGATGAGCGGCGATCAGCAGAAGCCGGGAGCGCACGGGTACACTTCCGTGGTGCCCCCTCAGACCCGAAGAGAGGCGCGGCTGATCGCCCAGGCGCAGCAGACCGCGACCGAACCGCGTACGTCCAGGAAGCCGAAGAGAGCACGCGCTCGCACCGTCTGGTTGGTGGTGCTCATCGCCCTCATCGTCCTGCTCGCGGTCGCGGTGTGGGTCGGGCTGCGTGCGCTGACCGTCAAGAACGAGCTCGAGTCCGCGCAGAGCCTCGTCGCGCAGATCCAGTCCGGCGACGCCGATGTCAAAGCGTCGATCGACGCTCTCTCAGGGCACGCCGAAGCGGCGGCGTCGGCAGCATCCGATCCCGTCTGGGGTGCGCTCGAATGGATTCCGGTCGCAGGGGACAACCTCCGCGGCGTACGGCTCGCGGCACAGGCTCTCGATGCCCTCGTGAACGACGTCGCGAAGCCGGTCCTCGGCGCCGGCGACGGGGAGATCCTGCCGACGCTGCTCGCCGTCGCCCAAGCCGAGAACGGCCGCATCTCGCAGCTCGCCGCCGAGATCACGGCTGTTCAATCGTCGTCGGCACTGATCGGCCCGGTGCGGTCGGGCGTGGATCAGGTCGCAGAGGTCACCAGCGCCGCGGCTCCCGCGATCGCCTTGCTCCCCACTCTGCTCGGCGCCGACGGGCCACGCAACTATCTCCTCGTCTTCCAGAACAACGCCGAGTCGCTCGCGCTGGGCGGCAGCGCGGCGGCGCAGGCCATGGTCCATGCCGAAGCCGGCAGCATCTCCATGGGGGCGCAGGGGGACAGCGGCAGCTATCGCAATGGCGTTGGCGTCGACGTCGAGGTGCCTCAGAGCGCAGAAGACCTCTACACGAGCTACCTCGTGGACCACCTCAACACGAGTATGAGCCGCCCCGACTTCCCGACGGCGGCGCAGATCATGCGGGCCTGGTGGCAACGCGACATCGCACCGGACCAGATCGACGGCGTCGTGTCCATCGATCCTCTGGCGCTTGCGCGCATACTCAAGGCGACCGGGCCCATCGACCTTCCCACCGGCGACACGTTGACCAGCGAGAACGCGGTCTCGCTCCTGCTCAACGAGGTGTACAAGCGCTGGGACAGCTACGAGCAGCCCGACCTCGTCGACGGCTTCTTCGCCGTCGCGGCCACTTCCATCTTCGACAAGGTCAAGTCGGGTTCGTTCAACATCAAGGACATGCTCTGGGCGATCAACGAGAGCGCCTCGCGGGGGAGCATCCTCGTCTGGAGCGACGACGAGAAGCTGACGGATGCGGTCGCGGGCACCCGTGCCAGCGGCATCCTTCCGACGGACAACGAGAAGGCGACCACCGTCGGCGTCTACTTCAACAACAGCAACGGGTCGAAGATCGATTACTACACGCAGACCACGGTGGCGGCCGCGGCCACGTGCGCCGCGGGCGGCGCGACGTTCACCGTCAGAGCCGGCATTTCTCTGCCGATCTCGCAGAAGGAGGCCGACGCGCTTCCCCGGTATGTGCAGAGCATGGTGTTCGGCACGACGTTTCGGGACTGGGTGTACGTCTACGGTCCCCCGGGAACGACGGCGACCGGCGAGGTCAGCGTGAACGGCGAGAAGATCAGCGTGATGCATCAGGGCATCGATGACCTCGGGCGTCCCGTGGTCGCTTTCGAGGCGTGGTTCGATCCAGGGGAGACGGTCGAAATGACCGCGACCTTCGCCGGGGATGGGGAGTTCGGCCCGCTCGCCGTGCAGACGAACCCGATGATCAATCAGACGACGATCGAGGTCGACGACGCGTGCCGGTGATGAGCCGGCGCCCTCGACGCGCTGGGAAAGCCCTGCGATTGGAGTAAAATCAGGCGAGTCTTTCCTCCGGGTGGGACTCGGAATCGCCGACGAAGCAGCAATATCGAAGGGGGTGGTCGGCATCGCATTGGATGCCGCGCGAACACGTATTGATGCGTCGGCATCGACCGCACCCGCCGAGCACATGGCCGTGCCCCCTGGAGTGCCGATCGTTCATCCGCGACGGCGCAGCGAGTGGACCCGCCGGTACGCCGGGCGTCTGTTCTACAGTGATCTGCTCGTGATCGTCATCACGCTCATCACCGGTTTGTGGATCGCGACGCCCGGGTTGTCGTCAGCGGTTTCGTGGTCGGGCGGACCCCGCCTGTCTTATGCCGCGACGCTGGTCATCATCGGCGTCATGTGGCTGATCGGGCTCGACGCCTCCGACAGCCGGGACAGGCGCATGGTCGGTCAGGGCTTCCTCGAGTATCGGCGGGTCGTCAACGCGACGATCGCCGTCTTCGCGACCACCGTCGCCCTCGTCTTCTTCCTCGGGATGAATCTGTCGCGTGTTCTCGTCGCCGTGATCTTCCCGCTCGGGCTCGTGCTGCTGGTCCTCTCGCGCTGGATCTGGCGCCAGTGGCTGCGCCGACGCCAGGCGCAAGGCGAGTTCCTGCATCGCGCCGTCATCATCGGCGAGGCGGCGAAGGTCCATCACATCGCGCGTCAGATCAGACGCTCCATCGGCAGCGGGTACCAGATCGTCGGCGTCATCACCAACGGGGTGCCGTCAGAAGGAGTGCCCGATCTCGCCGTCCTGGGCGACATCGCCCATGCCGAGAGCGCACTCGACGCCGCGCACATCGATGCCCTGATCATCGCGGGCTCCGACGACCTCGACCCCGACACGATGCGTCGCCTCGGATACGCCGTCTCGGATCGCGATATTCAGCTCATCATGGCCCCGGCCCTCACGGACGTCGCCGGTCCGCGGCTGCACGCCACACCGGTCGCCGGCCTGCCGCTCGTGCACGTCGATTTCCCCCGTATGGAGGGCAGCAAGCGTTTCATCAAGCGCACCTTCGACGTCGTCGGATCGTCGCTGCTCCTGCTCGCCCTCTCTCCGGTTTTCCTCGTCACCGCGATCGCCATCCGCATCGAGGGGCCTGGGCCGATCTTCTACCACCAGGAGCGCATCGGGCGCGGCGGCCACACGTTCGGCATGCGAAAGTTCCGCTCGATGGTCGCCAACGCCGACGACCAGCTCGCCACGCTGCTCGACCTCCAAGGCAAGAGCGACCAGCCTCTGTTCAAGGTCAACGATGATCCGCGCATCACGAAGGTCGGACGCTTCCTGCGCAAGCACTCGATCGACGAGCTGCCGCAGCTGATCAACGTGCTGCGCGGCGAGATGAGTCTCGTCGGCCCTCGCCCTCAGCGCGACGCGGAGGTCGCGCTCTACGACGACATCGCCTATCGCCGTCTGCTCGTCAAGCCCGGCATGAGCGGTCTTTGGCAGGTCAGCGGCCGATCGTCCTTGTCCTGGGAGGAGGCGATCCGCCTGGATCTCTACTACGTCGAGAACTGGTCGCTGACGCAGGATATCGTCATCCTGTTCCGCACGGTCAAGGCCGTCGTCGCGCCCGGCGCATCTGCACACTGAGTCTTCGGGGTTTCGTTCGGTGCCCGATCGATGCAGAATGTCTGTGTCCGACCGATCCGGTCGGTGTACACCTCAGAAGGGGATTCACATGGGTATCGAGGACGTCGTCAACAAGGGCAAGGACCTCTACGAGGAGAACAAGGAGAAGGTCGAAGCCGCGCTCAAGAGCGACGAGGCCGAGGGCATCAGCGACAAGATCCTCGACGGCGTCGCGGACTTCGCGAAGAAGGTCGCTCCGGGAGCAGCGGAGCAGATCGATGATGTGCGCGACAATGTCGACAAGGCCGTCGGCAACGATTGAGCTGAATCGCACGAGGGGCGGGGTCCGGAAGGATCCCGCCCCTTTCGTGTGTCGGATGCCGGATGGTGGCAGAACCCTCCTGACGTCGACGTCTGCCCGATCGCCCCGCGCGTCGTCGAGGACGAGCCGGTGCCGGCCGACCCGGCATCCGGAACCGCCGTGATCCCGATCGCCCGGGGACACCTGCACGACGCGGGAACGGATGCACGAGGATTCTGGCGATTCGGTCGTGCAGGTGTACCCGGGTCGTGCATCTGTGCCGAGGCCGGGGCCGGGCGGATGCCGGGGGCGAGGGGACGGGGCGGATTCTGCGGCCCGGTGCTCGCGTTCTCAGCATCCACCGCGTATAGTGGACGAGACCGCCTGGGGATCTTGCGGTCGAGGACTGTCGAAGGGGTTCGACGTCCCGAACTCGTGCGGCCGAGCCGCGCCTGAATACTGGGGAACGATCTTGGGGATCATCGTGCGACGCGCGCGCCATCCGCGCCTGAGCGTCACCCCGTCTGCGCGGCGGGAGCTCCGCCACGCCCTCGAACGAGAGGCGCGGCGTTCCTTCACGCCGGCTCTCTCGCGTTCGGTGTGCCCCCTCGCACCGAACGCCCTCCCCAAGCGGGGCGAGGCATGGGGATGCCTCGCCCCGCGCACCTGACGCTTCGACGCGCCAAGCGACCCGGGGGAACGACCGCGACACGCCCGGGTTTGCGGAACCGAATTGGGCCATGGCAGAATAGACAGGTTCGACATTTCGGCGTGCTCTGCGCGTGCCGGATCACCATCACGAGAGTGCATAGGCGGCGTCATCCTTCGCGGGATCAGGCGCAGGGACCTAGGCCGCGGGTGGCAGAACATTCCGACGCCTCCTCCACGAGGCTCCGTCATGCGTGACGGGGGTCGGCGTCCGCTCATCGAAAGACGTGCGGGCTGACAGCAGAACAGTGGTGCGTGAACAGCGCCATCGCGCGTCCAATGCCCCAGGGCCACCCGGCCCCGGACGGTAAGACGCCTAAAGAGAGAGAGCAGACAATGGCGGGACAGAAGATCCGCATTCGCCTGAAGTCGTATGACCACGAGGTCATCGACACGTCCGCACGCAAGATCGTCGACACCGTGACCCGTGCGGGTGCGACCGTCGTCGGACCCGTGCCCCTTCCGACCGAGAAGAACGTCGTGTGCGTCATCCGGTCGCCCCACAAGTACAAGGACAGCCGCGAGCACTTCGAGATGCGCACCCACAAGCGTCTGATCGACATCGTCGACCCGACGCCCAAGGCCGTCGACTCGCTGATGCGCCTCGACCTGCCGGCCGATGTCAACATCGAGATCAAGCTCTGAGGTTCGACATGGCTGACATCAACGCAAAGATTTCCAAGGGCATGCTCGGCACCAAGCTCGGCATGACCCAGGTGTGGACCGAGAACGGCAAGCTCGTTCCCGTCACCGTCATCGAGCTCGCGCCGAACGTGGTCACCCAGATCCGCACCCCCGAGAAGGACGGCTACAACGCCGTCCAGATCGCCTACGGTCAGATCGACCCCCGCAAGGTGAACAAGCCCCTCACGGCTCACTTCGAGGCTGCGGGCGTCACCCCCCGCCGTCACGTCACCGAGATCCGCACCGCGGATGCCGGCGACTACACCCTGGGCCAGGAGCTCACGGTCGACGGCACCTTCGAGGCCGGCCAGCTCGTCGACGTCGTCGGCACGAGCAAGGGCAAGGGCACCGCGGGTGTCATGAAGCGCCACAACTTCAAAGGCGTCTCGGCATCGCACGGTGCGCACCGCAACCACCGCAAGCCCGGCTCCATCGGCGCATCGTCGACCCCGAGCCGCGTCTTCAAGGGCATGCGCATGGCCGGCCGTATGGGTGGCGAGCGCGTGACCGTCCTCAACCTCACGGTGCACGCCATCGACGCCGAGAAGGGTCTGCTGCTCGTCAAGGGCGCCGTCCCCGGTGCTCGCGGCCGCATCGTCTACGTCCGCAACGCAGTGAAGGGTGCCTGATCATGGCTGACTCGACTCTCGCGCTCGACGTCCTCAAGGCCGACGGCAAGAAGGCCGGCTCCATCGAGCTGCCCGCCGCGCTCTTCGACGTCAAGACGAACATTCCGCTGATCCACCAGGTCGTCGTCGCGCAGCTCGCCGCCGCACGCCAGGGCACGCACTCGACCAAGCGTCGCGGTGAGGTCTCCGGTGCCGGCCGCAAGCCCTTCAAGCAGAAGGGTACGGGTAACGCCCGTCAGGGCTCGATCCGTGCGCCGCACATGACCGGTGGTGGCATCGTCCACGGCCCGAAGCCGCGCGACTACTCGCAGCGCACCCCCAAGAAGATGATCGCCGCCGCCCTCCTGGGCGCGCTCAGCGACCGCTTCCGCGGCGAGCGTCTGCACGCGATCGACGGCTTCGGCATCGAGGGCACGCCCTCGACCAAGGCCGCCGCGAGCTTCCTCGCGACCGTCGCCTCGTCGAAGAACGTCCTCGTGGTCATCACGCGTGACGACGAGCTCGCACTCAAGAGCATCCGCAACCTCGCGGGTGTTCACGTGCTGACCTTCGACCAGCTCAACGCCTACGACGTGCTCGTCTCCGACGACATCGTCTTCACCCAGGCGGCTCTCGAGGGCTTCATCGCCTCGAAGACCGTCGCAGCCCAGGAGGTCTCCGCATGAGCGAGCAGGCATCTGTTCTCCAGACGGCCCTGAACAAGGACCCGCGCGACATCATCCTGAAGCCGGTCGTGTCGGAGAAGAGCTACGGGCTCATCGACGAGGGCAAGTACACCTTCCTCGTCGACCCGCGCGCTTCGAAGACCGAGATCAAGCTCGCCATCGAGAAGATCTTCGGCGTCAAGGTCGCGGCGGTCAACACCATCAACCGCGTCGGCAAGGCTCGTCGCACCCGCTTCGGCACCGGCAAGCGCAAGGACACCAAGCGCGCCATCGTGACCCTGAAGTCGGGCACCATCGACATCTTCACGGCAGTCGGCTGACCCGGGGGATAAGGACTAGATAATGGCTATTCGCAAGTACAAGCCCACGACCCCGGGCCGCCGCGGCTCGTCGGTGGCTGACTTCGCCGAGATCACCCGATCGACGCCGGAGAAGTCGCTGCTGCGCCCGCTCTCGAAGACCGGCGGTCGCAACAACCAGGGCCGCATCACGACCCGTCACATCGGTGGTGGCCACAAGCGCCAGTACCGCGTCATCGACTTCCGTCGCGACGACAAGGACGGCGTTAACGCCAAGGTCGCTCACATCGAGTACGACCCCAACCGCACCGCGCGCATCGCGCTGCTGCACTACTTCGACGGCGAGAAGCGCTACATCCTCGCGCCGGCGAAGCTCAAGCAGGGCGACATCGTCGAGTCGGGCCCCGCGGCGGACATCAAGCCGGGCAACAACCTCCCGCTGAAGAACATCCCCACGGGTACCGTCATCCACGCCATCGAGCTCCGCCCCGGCGGCGGCGCGAAGCTGGCGCGTTCGGCCGGTGCATCCGTCCGTCTCGTCGCCAAGGACGGCCCCTACGCCCAGCTGCGTCTGCCCTCGGGCGAGATCCGCAACGTCGATGCGCGCTGCCGCGCGACCATCGGCGAGGTCGGCAACGCCGAGCAGTCGAACATCAACTGGGGCAAGGCCGGCCGTATGCGCTGGAAGGGCGTCCGCCCGACCGTCCGCGGTGTCGCGATGAACCCGGTCGACCACCCCCACGGTGGTGGTGAGGGCAAGACCTCCGGTGGTCGTCACCCCGTCTCTCCTTGGGGTCAGGCTGAGGGTCGCACCCGCCACGCCAACAAGGAAAGCGACAAGTACATCGTGCGCCGTCGTAACGCCGGCAAGAAGCGCAAGTAGGAGTAAGAGAAGATGCCTCGCAGTCTTAAGAAGGGCCCCTTCGTCGACGAGCACCTGCTTCGCAAGGTGATCGGCCAGAACGAAGCCGGCACGAAGAACGTCATCAAGACCTGGTCCCGCCGGTCCATGATCATCCCGGCCATGCTGGGTCACACGATCGCGGTCCACGACGGTCGCAAGCACATTCCTGTGTTCGTGTCCGAGACCATGGTCGGTCACAAGCTGGGCGAGTTCGCGCCCACCCGCACCTTCCGCGGCCACGAGAAGGACGACAAGAAGGGGCGGCGCCGCTAATGGTCGAATCCATCGCACGCGTGAAGCACATCCGCGTGACCCCGCAGAAGGCTCGTCGTGTCGTCGCGCTCATCAAGGGCAAGCAGGCCCAGGAGGCGCTCGCGATCCTGAAGTTCGCGCAGCAGAGCGCCAGCGAGCCGATCTACAAGCTTGTCGCGTCGGCGATCGCCAACGCGCAGGTCAAGGCGGATCGCGACGGCGAGTACCTCGACGAGCAGGACCTGTACGTGAAGAACGCGTACGTCGACGAGGGCACGACGCTCAAGCGTTTCCAGCCCCGTGCACAGGGTCGCGCGTTCCAGATCAAGAAGCGCACGAGCCACATCACGGTCGTGCTCTCGACCCCCGAGGCCGCCCCGGCTGCCGCGGGCGCGTCGACGAACAAGAAGGCGAGCAAGTAATGGGCCAGAAGGTAAACCCGTACGGCTTCCGTCTCGGCATCACCACGGACCACGTGTCTCGCTGGTTCTCGGACTCGACGAAGCCGGGTCAGCGCTACGCCGACTACGTGGCCGAGGACATCAAGATCCGTCGTCTGCTGCAGACGCAGCTCGACCGCGCCGGCGTCTCGAACATCGAGATCGAGCGCACCCGTGACCGCGTCCGCGTCGACATCCACACCGCCCGTCCCGGCATCGTGATCGGTCGTCGGGGAGCTGAGGCCGAGCGCATCCGCGGCGACCTCGAGAAGCTCACCGGCAAGCAGATCCAGCTGAACATCCTCGAGGTGAAGAACCCCGAGGCCGACGCTCAGCTTGTTGCCCAGGGCATCGCCGAGCAGCTCTCTGCTCGTGTGGCGTTCCGTCGTGCGATGCGCAAGGGTCTCCAGGGCGCGCAGCGCGCTGGCGCCAAGGGCATCCGCATCCAGGTCTCCGGCCGCCTCGGCGGCGCCGAGATGAGCCGTTCGGAGTTCTACCGCGAGGGTCGTGTGCCGCTGCACACGCTGCGCGCGAACATCGACTACGGCTTCTACGAGGCCAAGACCACCTTCGGCCGCATCGGCGTGAAGGTCTGGATCTACAAGGGCGACCTCACCAACAAGGAGCTTGCTCGCGAGCAGGCCAACGCACCGAAGTCGCGTCGCGACGACCGTGGCGACCGTCGCCGTGGTCCTCGTAGCGACGCACCCGTCGCAGAAGGAGCGTCTGCCTGATGCTTATCCCTCGTAAGGTCAAGTACCGCAAGCAGCACCACCCGAAGCGCGATGGCCAGGCCACCGGCGGCACCAAGGTGTCGTTCGGCGAGTTCGGCATCCAGGCGCTCACCCCGGCCTACGTGACCAACCGTCAGATCGAGTCCGCTCGTATCGCGATGACCCGTCACATCAAGCGCGGTGGAAAGGTGTGGATCAACATCTACCCCGACCGCCCGCTCACCAAGAAGCCGGCTGAGACCCGCATGGGTTCCGGTAAGGGCTCGCCCGAGTGGTGGGTCGCCAACGTCAAGCCGGGTCGCGTCCTCTTCGAGGTCGCAGGTGTCAACGAGCAGCTCGCTCGTGAAGCACTCACCCGAGCAATCCACAAGCTGCCTCTCAAGGCACGCATCATCAAGCGCGAGGAGGGCGACGCGTAATGGCGATCGGCACCAAGGAGCTCGCTCCGGCAGAGCTCGACACGTTCGAAGACCAGCGCCTCGTTGAGGAGCTGCGCAAGGCGAAGGAGGAGCTGTTCAACCTCCGTTTCCAGTCGGCCACCGGCCAGCTGGAGAGCCACGGCCGCATCCGCGCCGTCAAGCGCGACATCGCGCGCCTCTACACCGTGATCCGTGAGCGCGAGCTCGGCATCCGTGCGACGCCGGCTCCCGTCGAGGCTCCGGCGAAGAAGGCGTCCAAGTCGAAGGCGAAGAAGGCGGATGCCGCCGACGACGCTGTGAAGGAAGAGGCCGAGTGATGGCTGAGAAGAAGGCTGCAGCCGCTGAGGTCGAGCACGCTGCGCACGACGTCCGCGACGTGGACGCCCGTGGGTACCGCAAGGCCCGTCGTGGCTACGTCGTCAGCGACAAGATGGACAAGACCATCGTGGTCGAGGTCGAGGACCGCGTGAAGCACCCGCTTTACGGCAAGGTCATCCGCCGCACCTCGAAGGTCAAGGCGCACGATGAGACCAACTCCGCCGGCATCGGCGACCTGGTCCTCATCAACGAGACCCGCCCGCTGAGCGCGACCAAGCGCTGGCGTCTGGTGGAGATTCTGGAGAAGGCCAAGTGATTCAGCAGGAGTCCCGCCTCAAGGTCGCCGACAACACCGGCGCCAAGGAGCTGCTCACCATCCGCGTTCTCGGCGGCTCGCGCCGCCGCTACGCGGGCCTGGGCGACACCATCGTCGCGACCGTCAAGGACGCGATCCCCGGTGGCAACGTCAAGAAGGGCGACGTCGTCAAGGCGGTCATCGTCCGCACGGTGAAGCAGACCCGCCGTCCCGACGGCTCGTACATCAAGTTCGACGAGAACGCCGCCGTGATCCTGAAGAACGACGGGGAGCCCCGTGGCACCCGCATCTTCGGCCCGGTCGGTCGTGAGCTTCGTGACAAGAAGTTCATGAAGATCGTCTCGCTGGCACCGGAGGTCATCTGATCATGGCGAAGATCAAGAAGGGTGACCTGGTTCAGGTCATCACCGGACGCACCCAGGCCAAGGGCGGCGACCGCGGCAAGCAGGGCAAGGTCCTCGACGTCCTCGTCGAGCAGAACCGCGTCGTCGTCGAGGGCGTGAACTACGTCACGAAGCACACGCGCGTCGGCCAGACCCAGCGCGGCACCAAGACCGGTGGCCTCGAGACCGTCGAGGCTCCCATCCACATCTCGAACGTCGCCGTCGTCGACCCCTCGACCAAGAAGCCGACCAAGGTCGGCCACCGGGTCGAGGAGCAGACCAAGGACGGCGTCAAGCGCACCGTCCGCGTGCGTTACGCGAAGAAGAGCGGTAAGGACCTCTGATGGCAACGACTGACGCTGCGGAGGCTGTCAAGGTGCAGCCCCGCCTGAAGGCGAAGTACAACGCTGAGATCAAGAAGGCTCTGCAGGACGAGTTCGGCTACACGAACGTCATGCAGATCCCCGGCCTGGTCAAGGTCGTCGTGAACACCGGTGTCGGCGAGGCTGCTCGTGACAGCAAGGTGATCGATGGTGCGGTCGACGACCTCACCAGGATCACCGGTCAGAAGCCGATCGTCACCAAGGCCCGCAAGTCCATCGCGCAGTTCAAGCTGCGCGAGGGTCAGCCCATCGGCGCGCACGTCACGCTTCGCGGCGACCGCGCCTGGGAGTTCGTGGACCGTCTGGTCTCGCTCGCCCTGCCCCGCATCCGCGACTTCCGCGGATTGTCGGCCAAGCAGTTCGACGGCAACGGCAACTACACGTTCGGTCTCACCGAGCAGAGCGTGTTCCACGAGATCGACCAGGACAAGATCGACCGCGTCCGCGGTTTCGACATCACGGTCGTCACCACCGCGAAGACGGATGACGAGGGTCGTGCGCTGCTGCGTCACCTCGGCTTCCCGTTCCGCACGGACGACGCCCAGGCGTAAGGGCCGGCACAGGCGGGAGCCGGATGCTGCGTTCGCCGCAGCATCCGGCTCCCACCATGCCGTACAATTGAAGATTGCGTGCTCATCGCAGGCCGTCTGCTGTGTAACGGCAGCCGGAACCTCATGAACGAAGGAAAACAACAATGACAATGACAGACCCGGTCGCAGATATGCTGACCCGTCTGCGCAACGCGAACTCGGCGCATCACGACTCCGTGACCCTGCCCTCGAGCAAGCTGAAGACGCACATCGCCGAGATCCTCCAGCAGGAGGGCTACATCGCGGGCTGGGAGACCTCAGACGCCCGCGTCGGCCAGAACCTCACGCTGACCCTGAAGTACGGCCCGAACCGCGAGCGGTCGATCGCCGGCATCAAGCGCGTCTCCAAGCCGGGCCTGCGCGTATATGCGAAGTCCACGGAGATCCCCAAGGTCCTCGGCGGTCTGGGCGTGGCCATCCTGTCCACCTCCTCCGGTCTTCTCACCGACCGTCAGGCTGAGCAGAAGGGCGTGGGCGGAGAAGTTCTCGCCTACGTGTGGTAATCCGAAATGTCGCGTATTGGACGACTTCCCATCGACGTGCCCGCGGGCGTGACCGTCTCGGTCGACGGCCGTGAGGTTCAGGTGAAGGGCCCGAAGGGTGAGCTCACCCTCACGGTCGCTAGCCCCATCGAGGTGTCGGTCGAGGAGAACCAGGTTCTCGTCACCCGCCCGGACGACGAGCGCGCTTCGCGTTCGCTGCACGGTCTGACCCGCACCCTCATCAACAACAACATCATCGGCGTGACCCAGGGCTACTCCAAGGGCCTCGAGGTCGTCGGCACCGGTTACCGCGTGGCGCAGAAGGGCGACTCGGTCGAGTTCGCCCTCGGCTTCTCGCACCCGGTCCTGGTCGACCCGCCCGCCGGCATCACCTTCACGGTCGAGGGCACCAACAAGCTCACCGTGAGCGGTATCTCCAAGCAGGCCGTCGGCGAGGCGGCTGCGAACATCCGCAAGATCCGCAAGCCCGAGCCGTACAAGGGCAAGGGTGTGCGTTACGCCGGCGAGGTCGTGCGTCGCAAGGCCGGAAAGAGTGGTAAGTGATCATGGCTCTCAAGTCGAAGTCCGACGCCCGCGCGCGTCGTCACGCCCGCCTTCGCAAGAAGGTCGTGGGCACCGAGGTGCGTCCGCGCCTCGTCGTCAACCGTTCGGCCCGCCACGTCTTCGTGCAGCTCGTCGACGACAGCAAGGGTCACACCGTTGCGTCGGCGTCCACGCTCGAGACCGACCTGCGCACGTTCGAGGGTGACAAGACCGCCAAGGCCCGCAAGGTCGGCGAGCTCGTCGCCGAGCGTGCGAAGGCCGCCGGCATTTCCGAGGCAGTGTTCGACCGTGGCGGCAACCGCTACGCGGGTCGTGTCGCCGCCATCGCCGAAGGCGCCCGTGAAGGGGGGCTGGCACTGTGAGTGACATCAAGGAGAACGAAGTGACCGAGACGGCTGCTGCCGCGACCGAGGCCGCCGAGCCCGCTCGCGACCAGCGTGAGGGTCGCCGCGGCGGCCGCGACCGCAACCAGGGCGGCCGCGACCGCAACTCGCGCGACCGCGGTGACAACCAGTTCCTGGAGCGCGTCGTCACCATCAACCGCGTCTCGAAGGTCGTGAAGGGTGGACGTCGCTTCAGCTTCACCGCCCTCGTGGTCGTCGGCGACGGGAACGGCCTGGTCGGCGTCGGCTACGGAAAGGCTCGTGAGGTGCCCCTCGCGATCTCGAAGGGTGTCGAAGAGGCCAAGCGCAACTTCTTCCGTGTTCCGCGCGTCGCCAGCACCATCCCGCACCCCGTGCAGGGCGAGTCGGCCGCAGGCGTCGTCCTGCTCCGTCCGGCCGCTGCCGGTACCGGTGTCATCGCCGGCGGTCCGGTCCGCGCCGTGCTCGAGTGCGCCGGCATCCACGACGTGCTGTCCAAGTCGCTCGGCTCGTCGAACACGATCAACATCGTGCACGCCACGGTGACGGCTCTGAAGCAGCTCGAGGAGCCCCGTGCGGTCGCCGCGCGTCGTGGCCTCGAGTTCGACCAGGTCGCACCGGCGCGTCTCGTCCGTGCCGAGGCCGAGGCTCTCGCCGCACAGAAGGTAGGTGCCTGATGGCCGCCCGGCTCAAGGTCACGCAGATCAAGTCCAAGGTGAGCGAGAAGCAGAATCAGCGCGACACGCTGCGTTCGCTCGGTCTGAAGCGCATCGGTGACACCACCGTCCGCCCCGACGACGCGCAGACCCGCGGCTACGTCCGCGCTGTCGCCCACCTCGTCAAGGTTGAGGAGATCGACTAATGGCTGAGAAGAACGAAGCCGAAGGCGCCGAGAAGGCTCCGAAGAAGGCAGCGGCCACCAAGGCTGCCGCCGAGAAGAAGCCGGCTGCTGAGAAGAAGGCTGCCGCCGAGAAGAAGCCCGCTGCTGAGAAGAAGCCGGCTGCCAAGAAGCCCGCCGAGAAGAAGGATGCTCCGGCATCCCGTCCCGGCGTGCTGAAGGTGCACCACCTGCGTCCGGTTCCCGGATCCAACACCGCCAAGACCCGTGTCGGTCGCGGTGAGGGTTCCAAGGGCAAGACCGCTGGCCGTGGCACCAAGGGCACCAAGGCCCGCAACACCGTCCGGCTCGGCTTCGAGGGTGGGCAGATGCCGCTGCACATGCGCACCCCGAAGCTGCGCGGGTTCAAGAACCCGTTCCGCGTCGAGTACCAGGTCGTGAACCTGGACAAGCTCGCGGAGCTGTACCCCTCCGGTGGCGACGTCACCGTCAGCGACCTGGTCGCCAAGGGGGCCGTTCGCAAGAACGAGAAGGTCAAGGTTCTCGGAAACGGCGACATCGCCGTGAAGCTCACCGTCGCGGTCGACAAGGTCTCGGGTTCCGCCGAGCAGAAGATCGTGGCTGCGGGCGGATCCGTCAAGTAACCACAGCAGAAGAGGGGTCGGAGATGTCCGGCCCCTCTTTTGAGTTACCCTGGTCTTTCAGCCTGCCCTCGAGGATGGGCAACCTTTTCAGGAGGAACGTTCTTGTTTAGCGCCATCGCGCGGATCTTCCGCACGCCAGATCTGCGTCGGAAGATCGGTTTCACACTGGCGATCATCGCCATCTACCGCCTCGGCTCCAACGTCCCCGCTCCGTTCGTGAACTATCCGAACGTCGAAGCGTGTCTCGCCGAGAACGCCGGTACCGAAGGCCTCCTGGGGCTGGTCAACCTCTTCTCCGGTGGCGCACTCCTTCAGCTGTCGATCTTCGCCCTCGGCGTCATGCCCTACATCACGGCGACGATCATCACGCAGCTCCTGCGCGTCGTCATCCCGCACTTCGAGGCGCTGCACAAGGAAGGCCAGGCCGGCCAGGCCCGCCTCACCCAGTACACGCGATACCTCACCATCGCTCTGGCGCTGCTGCAGTCGACGACCCTCGTCACGGTCGCGCGCAGCGGCCAGCTCTTCGGCAACACCGACGTCGCCGCCTGCCAGACCCTGCTCACGAACGACGTGTGGTGGGCGCAGCTGCTCATCATCATCGCGATGACCGCCGGCACCGGCCTCATCATGTGGTTCGCCGAGCTCGTCACCGAGCGCGGTATCGGCAACGGCATGTCGCTGCTGATCTTCACCTCGATCGCCGCGACCTTCCCGAACGCGATGGCGCTGATCTGGCAGACCAAGAGCTTCGAGACCTTCCTTCTGGTCATCGCCGTGGGCGTCATCGTCATGGGTCTCGTTGTCTTCGTCGAGCAGTCGCAGCGTCGCATCCCGGTGCAGTACGCCAAGCGCATGGTCGGACGCCGCACTTACGGCGGAACGAACACGTACATCCCGATCAAGGTCAACATGGCGGGAGTCATCCCGGTCATCTTCGCCTCGTCGCTGCTGTACATCCCGGCGCTCATCGCCCAGTTCAACACGCCGACCGACGGCTCGGAGCCCGCGGGCTGGGTCACCTGGATCTCCACGTACTTCACCAAGGGCGACCACCCGGTCTACATGGTCGCGTACTTCCTGATGATCATCGGATTCACCTACTTCTACGTCGCGATCACGTTCAACCCGGTCGAGGTCGCCGACAACATGAAGAAGTACGGCGGGTTCATCCCCGGCATCCGCGCCGGTCGCCCCACCGCCGAATACCTCGACTACGTGCTCACCCGCATCACGCTGCCCGGTTCCATCTACCTCGGCCTGATCGCTCTCATCCCGCTCATCGCCCTGGCGACGGTCGGCGCCAACCAGAACTTCCCGTTCGGTGGCGCGTCGATCCTCATCATCGTCGGCGTCGGTCTCGAGACGGTCAAGCAGATCGATGCCCAGCTGCAGCAGCGTCACTACGAAGGGCTGCTTCGATGACCGCTTCTGAAACCGTCGACGACCGCCCGACCGCGCGCCTGCTCATCGTCGGGCCGCAGGGTTCGGGCAAGGGCACCCAGGGTGCGCGCATCGCCGGCGGGCTCGGCATCCCCGTGGTCTCCACCGGTGACATCTTCCGCGCGAACATCAAGGAGGGCACCGAGCTCGGCCAGCAGGTGACCGCGATCCTCGACGCCGGCGACCTCGTGCCGGACGAGCTCACCAGTGCGATCGTTCGTGACCGGCTCACGCAGGTCGACGCGGCCGCGGGCTTCCTGCTCGACGGCTACCCCCGCAACGCCGCGCAGGTCGAGCACCTCGACGAGTTCCTGCACTCGCGCGGCGAGCCGCTCGACGCCGTGATCGTGCTCGACGTGCCGCGTGAGGAGAGCATCGCCCGCCTCGCGCTGCGCGCGACCGAGCAGGGCCGCGCCGACGACACGCCCGAGGCGATCGCGCACCGTCTGGACATCTACGAGAAGGAGACCGCGCCGATCCTGTCGGTGTACGCTCCGCGTGGCATCGTCGACACGATCGACGGCGTCGGCTCCCTCGACGAGATCACCGCCCGCATCTTCCGCGCGCTCGATGCCCGCGGCCTGCGCGTCGCGGTCTGAGATGTTCCGCCGTTCGATCTACAAGACGCCGGCCCAGCTGCGTTCGATGATCGAGCCGGGGCTCATCACGGCCGCGGCCCTGGATGCGGTGGCGCCGCTGGTGCTGCCGGGGACGACGACGCTCGAGCTCGACGCGATCGCTGAGCAGACGATCCTCGCGTGCGGCGCCGAGTCGAATTTCCAGCTCGTGCGCGGGTACCGGCACACCGTGTGCGTGTCGGTGAACGAACAGGTCGTGCACGGCATCCCCGGATCCCGCGTCCTCGAGGCGGGCGACATCGTCTCGGTCGACTGCGGTGCGCAGTTCGAAGGCTGGAACGGCGACAGCGCGCGCACGTTCATCGTGCCGGGAGAAGCGGATGCTGCGCTCATCGCGCGGCGTCAGGAGCTCTCTCGCGTGACCGAGGGCTCGATGTGGGCCGGGATCGCGGCCATGGTGTCGGCCTCGCACGTCGGCGACATCGGCGCGGCGATCGAGGACTACATCGAGGCGCAGGGGGAGTACGGCATCCTCCGCGAGTATGTCGGCCACGGCATCGGACGCAAGATGCACGAGGCGCCGAGCGTCTTCAACTACCGCACGCCCGATCCCGGCGCCGAGATCAAGCCCGGCCTGGTGCTCGCGATCGAGCCGATGGTCACCGCCGGCGGCGATGAGACCTTCGTCGAGGACGACGACTGGACGGTCTCGACCGTCGACGGCTCCGACGGATCGCACTGGGAGCACAGCGTCGCCGTGCACGCCGACGGCATCTGGGTGCTCACCGCCGCTGACGGCGGGGCTGCCGGTCTCGCCGCCTTCGGCGTGACGCCGACCCCCCTGGCCTGACCCGCCCTCTCTCTCCCTCTCTCTTTCTCCTCCCTCCCTCCCTCTCTCTCCTTCTCCTCCTTCCTTCTGTCGAGA
Organism: Microbacterium sp.; assembly: GCF_047607465.1. Taxonomy (GTDB): domain Bacteria; phylum Actinomycetota; class Actinomycetes; order Actinomycetales; family Microbacteriaceae; genus Microbacterium. The sequence goes on from NZ_JASGCY010000050.1 coordinate 40,284, forward strand.
AACCAGTTTCGGCGTGAGGCATCCCTTGCGGGGTGGTGTTTCGGGGCGGAGGTGGTTTCTCACCTGGGGTGGGCGGCAGGGGTGGGGGCAGGGGTGGATGCTGGCGCTGCTCCTTTCGTCGACAAACCACTTTCGGCGTCAGAAACCTCCTGTGGGATGGTGTTTCGGGGCGGGGAGTGGTTTCTCACCTGGGGTGGGCGGCAGGGGTGGATGCTGGCGTCGGCCCTTCTGTCGAGAAACCAGTTTCGGCGTGAGAAACCTCCTGCGGGGTGGTGTTTCGGGGCGGGGAGTGGTTTCTCACCTGGGGTGGGCGGCAGGGGCGGGTGGCTGGGGCGGGTGGCTGGGGCGGGCCGCCAGGGGCTCACCAGCGGGAGGGGCCGGGAGGGGCGGGCGGATGCGGCGCGAAGGGCACGTCGCGCGAGCGGTCGGAGAGCGTGCGCAGCATCTCGGTCTGCGCGGGGCGCACGATCTCGACGCCCGCGGCGAGCAGCGCATTGCGCAGAGGTGTCGACCTCCAGGCATCCGCTTGATCCCATCGGGCGAACGGATGCCGGTGGCGCCGCAGCCGGTCTTCGCGTCGCTTCTCGTCGGCGAGGTGCTTCGCCGCCTTCACTGGCTCGTCGAGCTCATACTTCTGCCAGCCGTCGGACTCGCCGATGGTGCGCGAGCCCTCGAAGTAGAAGTCCGCACGGTCCTCGAACCCCTCGTAGTGGAACACCTGCTGCAGGATCGGCGTCTCGAAGCCGTTCCAGTCGATGACGACGCGGCTGAGCGACTCGGGCGGCGACTCCGACAGGGCGGAGGCGTTGTCCCACGTCCACTCGAGCCGCAGGATCCCGCGGCGGTTCACCTGCGGACGGACGTGCGCGCGCAGCTCGTCGAGTGTCAGCATCCCGCCTTGCGCCGGTGCGATGGCGCTGTCGACGACGGCGATCGCCCGTGCCGGCGGCAGCACTCGAGCGAGATCGGCGACGGTGTCGAGCATCGAAGTGACCCGCACGCCATCGATCCGCTCGACTCGACGCGCATCCTGGCTCGTGTGCACGACGACGTCGCCGAACCGCCGCGAACGTCGGCGCTCGGGCGAGTACATGTGGATATCCCTCGTCTCGCCGAACGACGGCAGCCCGAGGACGACGGCCGCCGATTCCAGGCAGAGGATCGCATCGGGATGCGCGCGCACGAACGCATGCACCCGCACCGCGTAGCGCTTCGCGCCGGTGAGTCCCTGATACTCCTCGCGATCGGCGTAGACGCCCCGACGCACGCGGATCAACCGCGGCGACGACGTGTCGATGCGCAGCAGGCGCGTTTCGGCGGAGGTGAGCAGATCGATGGGCGACGCCGTCGTCGCGCGGGCCGAGAGGAGCAGGGGCATGTCCAGCATCCTGTCCGCCTCGCGCGGGCGCTGCTCGCCGGCATCCGCTCGCCCGTGCTGATCCGTGCAGAACTCGCTCCTCGTCCGCCTCTGTGCAGTACGGGTGAGACACCACCTGCGACCCGAGACACCACCGCGTCGGGGGTGTCTCGGACGGGAAGTGGTTTCTCGCCGAATAGGGGGAGAGGGGATACATAGGAAAGACCAGGCAGAATGGATGCTGGCGCTCTGCGCCTCACAGACTTGCAGGGGACTCACCGGGGTGAGCTCGAAAGATCGGAATGCAATGGCAAGCGCCCAGAAGAGCACGAACTGGTTCGTCGTCGGTGTGTCCTCGGCCGTGGTCGTGCTGCTCATCGGCCTCGGGGGCCTCGTCTGGTGGCTGAACGCCCAGGCGACCGGGCCCGGCACTGCTCCGCAGAGCTCCGTCGTGAATGAGGAGACGGGTGCGATCACGTTCGGCGAGGGCGACACCGAGGTCGACACGTTCGTCGACTTCATGTGCCCGATCTGCAACAGCTTCGAGCAGCAGTTCGGCGAGCAGCTGCAGCAGGCGGCGGCGTCCGACGAGATCACGTTGAACATCCACCCGGTGTCGATCCTCGACCGCTACTCGCAGAACACCAAGTTCTCCACGCGCGCGGCCAGCGCCATGTACTGCGTCGCCGACGAGGCGCCCGATGCCGCGCTCGACTTCTTCAACGCCCTCTTCGCCAACCAGCCGGAGGAGAACTCCACCGGCCTCACCGACGAAGAGCTGATCGCGATCGCCGAGCAGGTCGGCGCCGGCGACGCCGCGAGCTGCATCACCGACGGCACCTACAAGAACTTCGTCACTTCGCAGACCAAGTCGCATGAGATCCAGGGAACGCCGACCGTGGAGATCGACGGCACGCGCCTCGACCTCAACGCCGGCGAGATCAGCAAGCTCGAAGACCTGCTCGCCGAGGTCAGCGCAACCACCGCGCCCGATGAGGAGAACACGGGCGAGTGAGCGCGCAGGCTTCTGCGTAGCGCCCGAGGTCAAGGCGCGCGCGAGCCCTTATCCGTGCCTGCGTTGAGAACGCCAGGAACAGGGGGCGGCTCGCTGGGCGGCGGGCATTGTCCCGAGATCAGCCCGTTTCCCCTGCCCTCACGGTCACTGTTTCGCGCGCACTCTTCGTGTGTCCCGTCGCCGGGTTGCGCTCCCCGAGTTTGTTAGCTAACATAACAAACCTGAGAACGTTACCTGGGGAGGGAACAATGGAAAGTACTTTCGCGCGCTCGAAGCGCGTGCTCGGGACTGTCATGGTCACGGCTGGTGTTCTGGCGGCAGGAGCCTTCGGCTCGCTCACGCCGGCGCAGGCGGCAATAGGCAGCTGCCCCACATCGGAGGAGATCGCGAGCCCTGGCACCATCGAATCGCCGACTGGAACGCGGGAGATCTTCACGGACAATAACGTCGCCATCTATGCGGGCCGGAACTTCACGGCTTCGGCGAGTTCGGCCGAGGTCGAGGGTGTGCTCGTCGTCGGCGGCGATGCGACCTTCGACATGACCCCGCCGCGCGGATTCAACATCGGCACGGTCGGTGTGGGCTCAGGTGTCGTGCCATCGCCCGGATCACCCATGCTCGTCGTCGGGGGAGACCTCGTCGCCACCACGGGCAACAGCATCGACGTGGGCGCGAACGTTGGCGGATTCGTCGGGGGCGGAGACGTCCGCGTCGGCGGCGTGTCAAGCCCGGTCGCACCGAGCGCGCAGTTCAAAACCAACGGCGGCGACCTCACCACAGGGATGGGAACTGCGGCGCTCGATGGCTACGAGAACTTCGGCAGCGTCATCACCAGCACCTCGGCTAGCCACGCAGGCAAGACGCCGACCGGTACCGTCACGAACACGGTCAACGGCCTCACGCTCACGTTCGCGGGCACCGGTGCGCTGGAAGAGGTGTTCACTGTCACCGCTGAGCAGCTCACTGCCAGCAAGGAGATCAAGTTCACCGGCATCGGGGACAGCGCGAGCGTGATCATCAATGTCACGGGCGGGCCGGTCGACTGGGCGCCGAACTACTTCTCTGACGACGGCGTCCGCGTCGACCTCGCTGACGGAACGCAGAACGGCTTCGGCGCCGTGGCGACACGCACTCTCTGGAACTTCACGGACGCAACCAGCGTCCACCTCGGTGGATCCTCGCAGGTGCTCGGTTCGATTCTGGTGCCTGGCGTGAACCCCGACCCGACGCAGCCGACTCTCTCGTTCACGGCCAGCACCAACGGACGCCTCTACACGAACGGCTCGATCCTCATGCAGGGCGTCGGCAACGAGCACCACAACTACCCGTTCCGCACGAGCCCGCTCGAGTGCCGGCCAACGGCGAACAACGGCGACGATGACGCGACGGATGCCGATGCGACGGACGCTGACGCCACGGATGCGGATGCTGCGGATGCTGATGCCGCCGACGCTGACGCGACGGATGCGGATGCTGCGGACGCTGACGCCACGGATGTGGATGCTGCGGACGCTGATGCCGCCGACGCTGACGCCACGGATGCCGATGCGACGGATGCCGACGCAACGGACGCTGACGCCACGGATGCGGATGCTGCGGATGCCGATGCCGCCGACGCTGACGCGACGGATGCTGACGCCACTGACGCAGATGCTGCGGATGCCGATGCGACGGACGCTGACGCGACGGATGCTGACGCGACTGACGCAGATGCCACGGATGCCGATGCTGCGGACGCTGACGCCGCCGACGCTGACGCGACGGACGCTGACGCCGCCGATGCTGACGCCGCCGACGCCGACACTGACGCCGCCGACGCAGACGCCGCCGACACCGACGGCGCCACCACGGGCACGGACGGCACCGACAACCTGGCCACCACCGGCGGTCGGGCTCCGTTCGGACTGATCGGCGCCGGCGCGGTCGTCCTCATCGGGGGCAGCATCCTGCTCCTCGCGGGACGCGCGCGTCGCACCGAGGTCTGACGGCAACGCCTCTCACGGCGGTGGCTCGGCTTGCCCGGGTCACCGCCGTGAGCTATTATTGATCTTTGGTGCCTTGTGCCTTGAATTCGGCGTGTCCGGATCGGTCAGGTGCCGCAACTCCCATCACCCACCGCAGATCGACCGGTCTGCACAAGCGTCAGCGAGGCTATGGCTAAGAAAGACGGTGTCATCGAGATCGAGGGCGTCGTGTCCGAGGCGCTGCCCAACGCGATGTTCCGCGTTGAGCTCACCAACGGACACAAGGTTCTGGCAACGATCTCCGGAAAGATGCGGCAGAACTACATCCGCATCATCCCCGAGGACCGCGTGGTCGTGGAGCTCAGCCCCTACGACCTGACCCGCGGCCGGATCGTCTACCGCTACCGCTGATCGGTCGAGAAGTAACGGCCTGCCCCTGACGGGGCGGTACGAAGACAGCGAACAGGAAACATCATGAAGGTCAACCCCAGCGTCAAGCCCATCTGCGATCACTGCAAGGTGATCCGCCGTCACGGCCGCGTCATGGTGATCTGCAAGAGCAACCCGCGCCACAAGCAGCGCCAGGGCTGATCACTCTTCTGATCTGTCTCACAACTCAATACAGGTCGCATGGGCAACAGGCGTTTCGTCTCGCTCCATGACCGCAACATACAGGCAGGATCAGATCCCACTGCGGTGGGGGACACCTCGGGGCGGAGGCCCGGGCACCGATCCTGCTCCACACCTCCACAACACTCAGGAGAACCGCATGGCACGTCTTGCCGGCGTTGACATCCCGCGCGACAAGCGCGTGGTGATCGCCCTTACCTACATCTACGGCGTCGGCCGTACCCGCTCGGTCGAGATCCTCAAGGCCACCGAGATCGACGAGTCGATCCGCGTCAAGGACCTCACCGACGACCAGCTCGTCGCACTGCGCGACTACATCGAAGGCAACTACAAGGTGGAGGGTGACCTGCGCCGCGAGGTCGCCGCAGACATCCGCCGCAAGGTCGAGATCGGCTCCTACGAGGGTCTCCGCCACCGTCGTGGTCTCCCGGTCCGCGGTCAGCGCACCAAGACCAACGCCCGTACCCGCAAGGGCCCGAAGCGCACCGTCGCCGGCAAGAAGAAGGCCCGCTAAGCAGCGGCCCAGGGACTAGGAGAACACTTTCATGGCTGCACCCAAGGCCGCCGCGCGCAAGCCGCGCCGCAAGGAGAAGAAGAACATCGCGCTGGGCCAGGCCCACATCAAGTCGACGTTCAACAACACCATCGTTTCGATCACCGACCCGTCCGGCGCTGTCATCAGCTGGGCCTCGTCGGGTGGCGTGGGCTTCAAGGGCTCGCGCAAGTCGACCCCGTACGCCGCCGGTATGGCTGCCGAGTCGGCTGCCCGCCAGGCTCAGGAGCACGGCGTCAAGAAGGTCGACGTCTTCGTGAAGGGACCGGGCTCGGGTCGCGAGACCGCGATCCGCTCGCTCCAGGCCGCAGGCCTCGAGGTCGGCTCGATCCAGGACGTCACCCCGCAGGCGCACAACGGCTGCCGCCCGCCGAAGCGTCGCCGCGTCTGAGACCGGCAGGCTGAGCCGCTCGGCCTCTTCGTGAGGCCGGGTGGCTCGCCGCCCGCTCCCGGGCAGACGGAAACGTCACAACTCAAGACCTCACCCACCACATGTCATATAGCGGGCATGTGATCGAAAGGAACACAGAGTGCTTATTGCACAGCGTCCCACACTGACCGAGGAAAAGATCGTCGAGAACCGGAGCCGGTTCATCATCGAGCCTCTGGAGCCCGGCTTCGGATACACGATCGGCAACGCGCTGCGCCGCAGCCTGCTGTCGTCGATCCCCGGTGCGGCTGTCACCAGCGTTCGCATCGACGGCGTGCTGCACGAGTTCAGCACCATCCCCGGCGTGAAGGAGGATGTCACCGAGATCATCCTCAACATCAAGCAGCTCGTCGTCTCGAGCGAGCGCGATGAGCCCATCACCGCGTACCTGCGCAAGACGGGCGCCGGCGAGGTCACCGCCGCTGACATCTCGGCTCCGGCCGGTGTCGAGGTGCACAACCCCGAGCTCGTCATCGCGACCCTCAACGAGACCGCGAAGTTCGAGCTCGAGCTCACCATCGAGCGCGGACGCGGCTACGTCTCGGCGACGCAGAACCGCAACGAGTACGCCGAGGCCGGTCAGATCCCGATCGACTCGATCTACTCGCCCGTTCTCAAGGTCAGCTACCGCGTCGACGCGACCCGTGCCGGTGAGCGCACCGACTTCGACAAGCTCGTCCTCGACGTCGAGACGAAGTCGGCGATCAGCCCGCGCGACGCCGTCGCCTCGGCGGCCAAGACTCTCACCGAGCTGTTCGGCCTCGCTCGCGAGCTGAACGTCGAGGCCGAGGGCATCGAGATCGGCCCTGCGCCGGTGGAGGCTGTGAACTCCAGCGAGCTGTCGATGCCGATCGAAGACCTCGACCTGTCTGTGCGCTCGTACAACTGCCTCAAGCGCGAGGGCATCAACACCGTCTCGGAGCTCGTCGCCCTGTCGGAGACGCAGCTCATGAACATCCGCAATTTCGGCCAGAAGTCGGTCGACGAGGTGCGCGACAAGCTCATCTCGCTCGGTCTGTCGCTCAAGGATTCGGTGCCCGGCTTCGACGGCGCCCACTTCTACGGCGGCAGCGAAGACGAGTCTTTCTGACCAACCCGGATTGTCATCTGGCAGAGGCCAGCTGACCCGACCTTTTCCTGACCAGGAGTTAGATATGCCCAAGCCCACCAAGGGTCCCCGCCTCGGAGGCGGCCCCGCCCACGAGCGCCTGCTGCTTGCCAACCTCGCCGCACAGCTGTTCACGCACAAGTCGATCACCACGACCGAGACCAAGGCGAAGCGCCTGCGTCCGCTCGCAGAGCGTCTCGTGACGCTCGGCAAGCGCGGCGACCTGCACGCGCGTCGTCGTGCGCTCACGGTGCTGCGCTCCAACAAGGACGCCGCGCACGTGCTCTTCAACGAGATCGCGCCGCTGGTCGCCGACCGTGAGGGCGGCTACACCCGCATCACGAAGGTCGGTAACCGCAAGGGCGACAACGCGCCCATGGCCGTGATCGAGCTCGTCCTCGAGCCCGTCACCCCGAAGAAGAAGCCCGCCAAGGCCGCGCCGAAGGCGGAGAAGGCCGCTGAGCCCGTCGAGGTCGTCGAGGAGGCTCCGGTCGAGGAGACCGCCGAGGTCGAGGCTCCCGAGGCTGAGGCTGCTGCCGAGGAGACCGTCGAGGCTGCTGCCGAGGAGAAGTCCGAGTAAGCATCCGCTCCACCACGAAGCCCGCCATCCCGTTCCGGGGCGGCGGGCTTCGTCGTACCCGTTGGCTCCTCCCAGCATCCGCTCCGGTCGCGAACCTGGCTCTTATCGCGTCGGAGATCCGACCAGGTTCGCGACCGGAACGGGGAGGGGGAGTCAGGCGCGGGCGCGGAGATCCTTGCGGAGGATCTTGCCCGACGAGCTCTTCGGGATCGCGTCGATGAACTCGACCTGACGCACCTTCTCGTGCGGGGCGACGTGCGAGGCCACGAAGGCTGTGACGTCGTCGGCGGAGAGCTCGGCGCCGGGCTGCAGCACGACGAACGCCTTCGGAACTTCCTGGCCGTCGTCGTCGAGCGCGCCGATCACAGCGGCGTCGGCGATCGACGGATGCTCGAGCAGCACGGCCTCGAGCACCGCCGGGGCCACCTGATAGCCCTTGTACTTGATGAGCTCCTTGAGCCGGTCGACGATGCGGAACACGCCGTCGGCGGTGACCGTGGCCACGTCTCCGGTGTGCAGCCAGCCGTCGGCGTCGATCATCTCGGCGGTCGCATCCGGGCGGTTGAGGTATCCCTGCATGACCTGGGGTCCGCGGATCAGCAGCTCACCGGGGGCGCTCGGGCCATCAGCGGGGACCTCGACATCCGACCCGTCCTCGGCGACGAGCCGGGCCTCGGTGCTCGCCAGCAGCAGCCCAACGCTCGCGCGATCGATGTCGACGCGGTCGACGGGGATCGTGTGCGTCACCGGGCTCGTCTCGGTCATGCCGTAGCCCTGGCACACGACGCAGCCCAGCCGGTTCGCCACCGCCGTGGCCAGCGCGCCGTCGAGCGGCGCGGCGCCCGAGAAGATCACCTTGACCGCGGACAGGTCGTACTGGTCGACGAGCGGATGCTTGGCCAGGGCGACGGCGATCGGGGGAGCGATGAACACCCAGCTGGTGCGGTGGTCCTGCACGACCCGCAGGAATTCGACGAGGTCGAACCGCGGCATCGTCACCAGCGTCGCCCGCTGACGGATCGCGAAGTTCAGCAGCACCGTCATGCCGTAGATGTGGAAGAACGGGAGCACGGCGAGCACGCGGTCCTCGTCGCCGAGGGTGATCGTCGAGCGGCACTGGGCGACATTCGCGACGAGGTTGCGGTGCGTGAGCATGACGCCCTTCGGGCGACCGGTGGTGCCGGAGGAGTACGGCAGCACCGCGAGATGCGTCGCCGGGTCGAACGCGACCTCGGGGGCGGGCCGACCCTCGCCGAGCAGCGCCGGCAGAGACGGGTGCCCGTCGGCGCCGTCGAGCACGATGACGTGGTCGTCGTCGAAGCCGAGGGAGGCGGCCGCCGCCTTCGCCCCAGGCAGCAGCGGCGAGACCGTCACGAGCCAGGTGGCACCGGCATCCGTCAGCTGGTTCGCGATCTCGTCCGCGGTGTAGAGGGAGTTGATCGTCGTCGCCGTGGCGCCGGCGCGGAGGATGCCGTGGAACACCGTGGCGAACGCCGGAACGTTCGGACACAGGATGCCCACCGTCGTGCCCACACCAACTCCGCGGGCGGCGAGGGCGCCCGCGAACAGATCGATCTGGCCGAGCAGCTGGCGGTAGGTCGTCTCGGCCCCGCTCGGGCCGTCGATGATGGCGACCGCGTCGAGACGGGACTCGTCGAGGTCTCCGAAGAGGTACTCGTGGACGGAGACCGCGGGGATCTCGACATCGGGGCTGGAACTGCGGACCATGTGATCTCCTTCGATCGAGTGCGCGACGACGCTGTCGGCGCGATCCAGTTTCGCACACAAAGGCACTGAGTCCCAGGGGCAGAGTGGTCGGATCACGGGTGGCCCGAGAGTAGACTGGGCGGGTGGTCGAGCGCGAACGGGTGAGCAGAGGGCCGCGCGCGTATGCCGCGTTTATCGGAATCGGTCTGCTCGCAGGCATCCTCTCCGGGCTCTTCGGCGTCGGCGGCGGAACGGTGATCGTGCCGCTGCTCGTGCTGCTGCTGCGTTTCGACCAGCGGCTCGCCGCCGGCACATCGCTCGCGGCGATCGTGCCCACGGCACTCGTCGGCGTGATCTCCTACGCCGCGAACGGCGCCGTCGCGTGGATTCCCGCGCTCATCCTCGCCGCAGGCTCCGTCGTGGGCGCGCAGATCGGGACGCGGATGCTGGCGCGGCTGTCGCAGACCGTGCTGCGCTGGGCGTTCGTGGGCTTTCTCATCGTCGTGATCGTGACGCTGTTCGTGGTGATCCCATCGCGGGATGCCGTGTTCGAGCTGAGCTGGGTAAACGGGATCGCGCTCGTCGGAGTGGGAGTGGTCACCGGCATCCTCGCCGGGCTCATCGGCGTCGGCGGGGGTATCGTCGTCGTTCCCATCATGATGCTGGCGTTCGGCACGAGCGATCTCGTCGCCAAGGGCACGTCGCTGCTGATGATGATCCCCACGGCGCTCTCTGGCACCTACGGCAATGTGCGCCGGGGCAACGTCGACCTCGTCGCCGCCGCGCTCCTCGGCGTTGCGGCATGCGCGACGACCGCGCTCGGTGCGTGGCTCGCGACCGTCGTCGACCCCTTCACCGGCAACGTCCTCTTCGCCGTCTACCTCGCCGTCATCGCCGTGCAGATGGCTTTGAGGGCCATCCGCGGCCGCGCGCGCTGACCCTCTCTCTTCTTCTCCTCTTCTCTCCTCTTCTCTTTGGGCGAGAAACCACTTCTCTTTGGGCGAGAAACCACTTTCGACGTGAGACATCACCTGCGGCGTGGTGTCTCGCGCTGGAAATGGTTTCTCGACGAGAAGAGATGGGGAGGGGGGATGCTGGCGCTCCTCCCGGTGAGAAACCACTTTCGACATGAGACACCGCCTGCGGCGTGCTGTTTCGCGCTCGAAGTGGTTTCTCGGCGAAAGGAAGGGAGGGGAGGTGGGGAAGGAGGGAGGGGGAGGGGGAGAGAGAAGGGGGAGGAGGGGAGAGGGGGAAGGGGAGGGGCGCGGGTAGGATTCAGGGGTGGCAGTGAACCAAGAACTCGTCGGTCGGGAGTTCCCCCCGACCTCCCCCTACCTGGTCGGACGTGAGAAGGTGCGCGAGTTCGCCCGCGCGGTCTTCGCCGACGCCCCGCAGCACACCGACGTCGAGGCCGCGCGCGCCGCGGGCTTCGCCGACGTCGTCGCGCCGCCGACGTTCGCGATGGTCATCCAGGACCACACCCTGCAGCAGCTGCTCGCAGAGCCCGACTCCGGCATCGTGCTCGCCCGCACGATCCATGCCGAGCAGCGCTTCGCCTACACCCGTCCGATCGTGGCGGGCGACGAGCTCACCGGAAAGCTCAGCGTCACCGGCATCCGCTCGATGGGCGGTAACGCCATGATCACCAGCGAGGCGGAGATCACGGATGCTGACGGCGCCCATGTCGTCACGGCCACCAGCGTGCTGCTGGTCGGCTCGGAAGAAGGGGCCGCCTGATGCCGTTCGCCGTCGGAGACGTCGTCGCCGAGCGCACCGTGCACCTCACCCGCGAGTCGCTGGTGCGCTACGCGGGAGCATCGGGCGACTTCAACCCCATCCACTACCGCGACGACGTAGCCGCAGCGGTCGGCCTTCCCGGCGTGCTCGCACACGGGATGCTGACGATGGGCATCGCCTCCTCGGCGGTCGTGGCCGCCCTCGAGCCCGGTGCGAAGATCCTCGACTATGGCGTGCGCTTCACCAAGCCCGTCGTCGTCGACCCCGAGACGGGCGCAGACGTGCACGTGCTCGCGACGGTCGGCACCGTCGACGATACCGCCGCGCGCATCGATCTGAAGGTGACCTTCGGCGAGGCGACGGTGCTGGTCAAGGCGCAGCTGCGCGTCGCCCTGTGATGCGCGAGATCGAGCCGATCCGCCTCGCGGAGCTCACGACGCTGCAGACGGGAGCGGCCCCCGAGCGGATGCTGGAAGCGACGACGACCGCGGGACTGATCGACGCACTGCAGGAGGTCTGGTCGCGCGGCGACGCCTGGTTCGTGCTCGGCGGCGGGTCGAACCTCTTCGTCGGCGACGCGCCGTTCGATGGGACCGTGATCCGCGTGCTGACGAGCGGCATCGAGGAGCTGCCCTCCCCGTACCCCGGACGCATCCGCCTGCGCGCACAGGCCGGCCACGCGTGGGACGACCTCGTCGCCTACGCCGTCGCGCACGGCTATGCGGGTCTCGAGGCGATGAGCGGCATTCCGGGAACGGTGGGCGCCGCTCCCGTGCAGAACATCGGCGCGTACGGCCAGGAGGTGCAGGAGACCCTCGTCGAGGTCGAGCTGCTCGACGAGCACGCCTCCGAGGTGCTCACGGTGTCGGCATCCGATCTCGGCCTGGGCTTTCGCACCTCGGTCTTCAAGCACCACTACGGCGGCGAGCCGCAGCGTCGTGCCGTGATCCTCTCCATCACCGTCGACCTTCTCGTCGCGGGCGAGCGGGTCGTGCGGGGCGAGCAGCTGCGCCGCGCGCTCGGCCTCACCGACGACGCGCCCGTGCCGCTGAGCTGGGTGCGCGAGCGGATCCTCGCCATCCGTGCCGCGAAGGGCATGCTGCTCGACGAGCACGACCCCGACACGCACGGGGTGGGCTCCTTCTTCCAGAACGCGATCGTCTCCGAGCGCGTCGCGCGCGCGCTGCCGCCCGAGTGCCCGCAGTGGCCGGTGAGCCCCGACCTCGATGCGGTGACCGTGATCCCGCTCGCCTCCTACGACGGACTCGTGCCGCAGCCGCAGCCGGCGCCCGCCGAGGTCAAGGTCAGCGCCGCATGGCTGATCGAGCAGTCCGGCATCCGCAAGGGGTTCAAGCTCCCGCGTTCGCGCGCCGCGGTCTCGACCAAGCACGCACTCGCCCTCACCAACAGGGGCGGGGCGACGGCCGCCGAGGTCGCCGAGCTCGCCCGGTTCATCCAGAACCGCGTGCACGCCGAGTTCGGCCTCGTGCTGCAGCCCGAGCCCGTCCTCATCGGCGTGGAGCTCTAGCCCCCGCCCCGCGCCCGCCCCCGCGCGCCCCCGCGCGCCCCC
>NZ_JASGCY010000051.1:0-15902 GCF_047607465.1 Microbacterium sp.
CCATCGTGGTTTGTGTCCTTCGTGAGTAGCTTTGATCGGTTCTCACTGACCATCCCACGATGGCTCCTCACATCGACAATCCGACGCTCAGAACCCGGGAAACCACACCACCACCCGGGACGCCACCTATCGCGCGCCGAACAAGGAGTACTGGGGTCTGGACTCAAAACTCCCTAACCGGGGGTACTGGGGCTTCGTCGCAAACAGCTGTAACTAAGAAGGTGAGGCCATGCCGTCGCACAGCAAAAAGGCATTCGCGGTCGCAAGCGGGCTCCTGCTTCTCGCACTGAACGTCGCTGTCGTCGCATTCTTTGTCCTCTGGCAGATCGCAGACACCGCTGCGCTCAATCGAATGGAGGCGAACTCGGACCTATCGTCAACGGAGTTGCTCCCCCACGCGAATCTCATGTGGGTCGCTGCTCACGCGGCGGTGTTGCTTCTGGTCGCTCTCGACGCGGTAGCCGTGTTATTCGCATCGCTGACGACGCGGAAGCCGAAGGCGCTCGATGCAGCCGACGCCTGTGATCAAGCAACCTCGTTGCGCAGCTACAACCCCGAGCAAACCCCTCCGACAGCTTCGTCGACGTAGAACTCTCTGCCCTCGTGATCCGTGATCGTGAGGTGCGTTTCAACCGAGCCCCTGACGTATCGCAACATCGGGCGGGCTTGCGGGTCGCTCGTCGCCATCCGAAAGGCGGTGGTCAGTGCGCCGTGGCGACCTGCGTGCTCGCACACACCCTACTCACACCGCGCGCCAGCGCGCCCACCAGCTCCTGCGCGGTCGCAAGATCGGTCGTCTCGTAGCCGCCGACGCCGTCGGATGCCGACCCCATGCGCACGCCGCCGGTCTGGGTCACCGTGCGCTTGGCCGAGAAGTGCAGCGCGTCGACGCCGGTGTCGGCGAGGAGGCGGGCGGATGCCGCGGTGACCCCGCTTCCGGCCATGATCTCGATGGCGCCCTCGGCCGCGGCGACGAGTTCGCGCAGGGTGTCGATCCCGTCGATCGCCTCCGACGCACCGCCTGAGGTGAGCACCCGCCGCAGCCCCAGCGCACGTGCAGCGCGGAGGGTCGCGATCGGGTCGGCGGTGACGTCGATCGCGCGGTGCAGGGTGACCGATGCCGAGCCGGCAGCGTCACGGAGGCGCGCCATCGCTTCGAGGTCGAGAGCGCCGGCGGCGTCGAGCGCCCCAATCACGACGCCGTCGGCTCCCGCCGCCACGGCTCTGCGCACATCGAGCTCGCACACGGCGAGCTCATCGGCGTCGTAGTGGAATCCGCCGGCGCGCGGACGCACGAGCACGTGCACCTCGACGCCGACAGAGGCGGCCTCGGCGATCGCGAGTTCGAGCGTGGCCGGCGACGGGGTGAGCCCGCCGAGGGCGAGCGCCTGGGCGAGTTCGACGCGATCGGCGCCGACCGCTCCTGCGACACGGACTCCGGCCTGGTCCTGCACGGCGAGTTCGAGGGCGATGTTTTGCGGCATTCCCCCATTGTCGCGTGCGTTCGCTACTGCCTGGTGAGTGTGACGACGACTCCGGTGTCGCCACTGAGCACCGCTGTGTCTTCATCGGGGAAAGTCACGACGTACGTCCGTTCGTTCGGCGGCTGCCGGACGATCAGCAGATAGCTGCCATCGTCTCTCTTCTCGCCCAGCTGGCAGGTCATTCCACCGCCGATGTCGAGCGGCTCGTCACCGTTGTAGTACATGCCACTGCAGCGCCCGTCCGACTCCACCGTCTTCAGCCCCGTGTTGTCGTCCCCCTGCCACACGCCGACCAGTGACGGGCTAGATCCGCACCCCACGAGCACGACTGTGGCGAGGAGAACGGTGAGGACGGCCGCGCCTGCGCGGACACGACACGCCGTCACCAGGTGTCCGCCGTCCAGTCGGCAGCCTCGTCCAGCGACCGATCCTCATTGCTCGCGTCTGCGCAGAACCTCTCGACGGCTGCGGAGACTCCCACGATGTTGCCCTGATCTGTCCATTCCAGGTCGTGCTTCCTCAGCAGATCCAAGTTGAGCTGACCCCGTTCGGTCAGGGGTGTGGCGAGGTACTCGGCGCAGGTGGGTGACGGGTCGGACCCGCATCCCGCGAGCACCAGGGTCAGGCACAGGGCGACGATCACTGAGGCCGCCGTGTTCTTGCGGGGTCGATGTGTCATGGTTCTTCTCTCTCGTTCGATCACGGTGCAGGACCAGTCGTGACTAGAGCATCTCGAACAGCAAAGGCAGCAGGCCGAACGGGGACTTCATCAAGACCCAGAAGATGACCGCCATCACCAGGATGCAGATGGGGACGAACTTCGACCTCTCCGTCACGACCGCGCGCCAGATGAGCAGGCCGCCGACGATGATGCCGCCAACAGGGCACACCAGGGCGAAAAGGATGCCGAGATAGAGACCCGCGGTGTACAGCCAGCCCATCAGCTCATCGAGGATTCCCCCTCCGATATCCGCCACGGCGTCCCTGGCCATAGAGCGCGCGCTGAGCAGGTTCTCGGGCGCATCCTCGGGCGCATCACCAGTGCTGCGCTGGTTCTCGGTCATTGTTCAGTCCCCTTGTCTGCGTCGATCGCCGCCTGTTTGCGGAATCGGTCGCCGACCCAGAGGCCTCCGAGACCGACGACCGCCAGGATCATGAATGGAAGGAATTCGTCTGGGTAGTACCCAATGATCGAGAGCTTGATCATTGCGATCGCGACGCAAATGCCGCCCGCGACGATCAGCGCCCATCCGATGCTCTGCTTGGACATGATCCTCCTATGTGTTCGCTTCGTGGGTGTTTCGATGCCTACGTTGACAGCCTCCGGCCGCGCGCATCCGCCAATCGACGATGTCCGAACAAACCCGAACACGCACGGGTTCCCCTGCGTATTCGAAACCGTTCGGAACCCGGTTCCGCGCGATGTCCGCACCGAATCGCTCCCCTACGCTGGAGGCTCCCCCTCGCCCCGAGATGATAGAGCGATCATGCCGAACACGGTTTCGAACAGCGATCCGAACAGGCGCGCACCCACCGCCCGGGTGAGTGATCACGACCTGCACGGCATCTCCGCGCGACGGCAGATCTTCGAACAGGCCGTGGCGAAGGGCCGCCTGGCCGTGGCCGGAGAGCTCAACGCCGCGAGGCAGCGCAAGGGCCTCACGTACCGCGCGCTCGAGGCCGTCTCCGGAGTGCGCGTCGCGACCCTCCAGGGGTGGTTGACCGGAAAGTACGTCCCTCAGGTCGGCATGCGCGGGGAGTTCGCCCGGCTCGCCGATGTGCTCGATATCGCCGATCCACCCCACTCCACAGGAGGTGTGAGTGCTGATGACTGGTGGATCGCACTCCGCGACACCGTACGCAGAGGCACCGGGATAGGACGCGATGACCCGCCCTACCCCGGTATGCGCCCCTTCGATCTGACCACCGCCCGGAACTTCCATGGCCGCGGAGCGCAGATCGAGAGCCTTCGTGATCGAATCAAGCAGAGGCTGGACGGCGATGCCCGACCTCTGCTCCTCGTGACAGGGCGCAGCGGGATCGGCAAGTCCTCTCTGATAGCGGCAGCAGCCAGAGCTTTCACAGCCGACTTCGCAGTGCACATCGTCACACCGTCACCAGATGCCGTCCAGTCTCTCGCCGCTCTCCTCGATGCTGCGGAGTCCGACCAGCATGATTCCGGCAAGCGTCCTGGAGTCGTGATCCTCGACCAGGCCGAGACTCTCTGGACAGCACCGGACAGCACCACGAGCCAGCGGATCCTGGACCTCGTCACCGCGGTCCAGCACGAACGCACGGGAGTCGCTCTGGTTCTCGTGCTCCGAGCCGACGCCATCGCCCCCGCCGCCGACCTTCCGATGCTCCGGGACGCACTGGAGCACTCGCACGTGGTGGTGGGTCCCATTACCAGGGAAGATGTGCACGAGATCGTGCATGCTCCTGCCGCACTGCAGGGCATAGTGCTGGACGAAGAATTGGTGAATGTCATCCTGAAAGACGCCGGGGTGGAAGCATCCGCTTCGGACCGCGCTGCATCGGAAGCACTGGCCGGCGCGCTCCCCGTGCTGAGTCAGACCATGCGCACCATCTGGGAACGACGCGCCGAAGACGACCGCATCACGATCGCCGACTACCACCGCGCCGGGGGCTTGGCCGCCTCGATCGAGTTCGCCGCCGAATCCGCATACGCTCGCCTGAGCGCCGAGGCACAGGAGGCATGCTGGCCGGTGCTGCGCGAGATGATCCGACTTGATGCTCCGGTTCCCGGCCGCCGCACGATCCTTGTCGACCAGATCGACGACCCTGCATCGCTCGAAGTGATCGCGTGTCTTCGCGACGCCCACCTGCTCATGAGCGACGGCATCGGGATCACTCTCGGACATGACCTGCTGATGACGACCTGGCCTCGCCTGTCGGCCTGGCTCGAAGCCACCAGGGATTGGGACGCAGCACGACGGATGCTGGCCAGATACGCAGCGCTCTGGGACGATGCCGGACGGCCGGACGATCTGCTCGCCCCAAGCAGCGCCCTCGGCTTCCTGGAGCACGCGGAACAGGAGCCCGGCAAGCACCCGGCGTCGGATCGGTACGGCGAGATCGCGCTGTCGCGCGTCGAACGCGCGTTCCTCGACGCCACCGCCGAGGCGCAAGCCGCGCGCGTTCGCGAGGCCGAGACCGAGAACGTCAGGCTCAAGAGATCTGCGCGAAGATTCCGCAGCGCAGCGATCGCGGCCTCCATGCTCGCCATCTGCTCGCTGATCCTCGGCGGTGTCGTCAGCACCACCGCGTTGCGGCTGGACGAAGCGCGCGCCACCGCCCTCGGTGGCGAGATCGCATCCCGCGCTCAAGTCGTCGACGCGACAATGCCCGGGCAGGCCGCACAACTCGCCGTCGCCGCGTACGGCATTCACGACGACTCATCGACCCGCTCGACACTGCTCTCCTTCACCGCCGCACCGCAGCCGATCCGGCTGCTTCGACCGGCTGGCCCTGGCACCCTTGCCGCCGGTGATGGGTTGCTCGTCGAGGGCGGTTCCGAGAGTCTGATCCGTCTGATCGACCCCGCGACGGGCTTGGTCCGGCACCAGATCGAGACCCCCGCGACTCACACCTATGCACTCGACCTGGCGGAGGCCGACGGTCGCATCCTGCTCGCCGCATCGGGCGAGGACGTGTCGGGGGATCCCGCGCAGAGCTGCGTCTGGGATGTCACCGCGTCACCGGAAATCGCCGGATGCCTCACGATCCCATCGAAATCCGACGCCATCGCGCTCCTGCCCGACGGCTCAGGAGCGCTGTTCGGCGGTGCGGATGGCACGATACAGCGGTTGGCTCTGGACGGCGCCGATGCGCGCGTGCTGACCGCGATCCCAGGTCCGCGCACGAGTCCCGACGCTGATCCTGCCGCCGTCATCGGACTCGCCGCTGTCGGCGGCGTCGTTCTGGCACTCGGCCAGGACGGCGCCCTTGCGCGCCTCACGGATCCACTGGGAGAGGCGAGGTGGTCTCCGGTGCTGACACTCCCCCGCGCCCAGTCGCTGGAGCTCTCGGACGACGGCTCTCGCTTCGCGGTCTCGACCTCGCAGAACTTCACCGTCGAACTCGGACGCATCGACCCCGACGCCGGCAGTGCCCCCATCTGGGAGGCATCCGCATCGGGCTTCGAGTCATGGGTGAACGACGCGGTCTTCTATCCCGACGGCACAATCGCGGCCGTCAGCTCCGACCAGACCCTGCGGTTCTTCAGCGCGAGCGGAATCCTCACCCGAACGCGGGTGCTGCCTTCCCTTCCGACCTCCGTGACTCTCGCGGGTACGACACTCGCGACCTACACCACAGACGGCACCACCACGCTGTGGCCGGACGGATCCTTCCCTCACCAGACCACGGCGGGTCGTGTGTTCGAACTCGCCACCGACCAGGGCGGTGACCTCGTCGCCTGGGTCGGCTCCGGCGACGGACTCCTGAGAGTCGAGCGGGTCGATGCAGACGGCGTCAGGACAGCCCTCACGGTGCCCGAGACGGACATTATGACCCGGTACGGTGTCGCCGTATCGCCGGACGGCCGCTTCGTCGCCAGCGCCGGGTATGGGCGCTTGCAGATATGGCGAGCAGAGGCAGAAACACTCAGCGCCCCCACCGTCATCGACACTCTGCCGGATGCGCTCATCACCGAGGTCAAGTTCTCGGAGAGCGGCAATCGCCTCGCGGTGGGCGATCAAGGGTCCGATACGGTCATGATCTACGACGTGGAAGAGCGCAGCTCGGGCGGCGGCGCTGGAGTCGTGCTGACCCCGCGCACCGAGATCCCTGTCCTCAGCGGAGGAACAATGCGCTTCATCGACGACGATCTGTTCGCGGTGCACGATGGATCATGGCGACTGCAGATCTGGGATCTCGACGGCGACAAGCACGTCGCGACCGTCGACCTCGACGGGCAGTACCCGACGTACATCACCACGCGCCCCGGTCATCCAGGTCAGCTCGGGTTCGCCACAGAGAGCAGGCAGGTTGGGATCCTGGACCTCAGCGATCCAGAGAACCCTCAGGTGATCTCCCGCGTGACCGAGCTCACCGACACGCCCCGGACGATAGCGTTCTCGTCCGATGGAAGCCGCATGGCGATCGCGGCCGTCAGCCATGTGGACGTCCGCGACATCGACGAGAGCGGTACCCGGATCAGTGGATCGCAGCTGCGCCTTACAGGACCCCTGCGAACGGAGATCGCGGCCGTGGCGTTCCTGCTCGACGACGATTCCCGGATCGTGGCGTCCACCTACAGCGGCCTGCTGTGGTGGTGGGATGCCGATCCAGCACGCGCGGTCGCCAAGATCTGCGCGAACGTCGGCGAGGCCCTCACGCTCGACGAGGCCCAAGCGCTCGCCCCGTCGCTGCCCGATGATGCGAGGCTCTGCAGCAGGTAGTGCTTCCATGGCGCCTCGCACCGGCATCCGCCCTTCCCCTCCGCGCCAAAATTACTTAGACTGTCTAAGTAATGCCTGCGACAGACAAACTTCTCCACGACACCTCCGCCGAACTGCGCATGGCGACCTTCCGCCTCGCCCGGCGCCTGCGCTGCGTGCGCATCACCGATGCGCTGAGCGATGGGCAGTTCGCGGTCCTGATGACCCTGCGCCTGCACGGCCGCCGCACGATCACCGCGCTCGCCGACCGCGAGCGCGTCACCGCGCCGTCGATGACAAGCCTGATCAACGGCCTCGAGGAGCAGGGCCTGGTCACCCGCACCCCCGACGCGACGGACCGTCGCCGCGTGCAGGTGGACATCACGGATGCCGGCGGCGACATCGTCGAGCGCACGATCGCGCGCCGCGACGACGAGCTGTCCACGGCCATGCGGGAACTCGAGCTCACCGACGCCGAGGTGCAGACCCTCCGCGACGCCGCAGCCCTCATGCGCAAGCTGGCCGAACGATGAGCGCCATGTTCCGCTCGTTCACGAACGTCAACTACCGCATCTGGTTCGCCGGCGCCCTGGTTTCGAACATCGGCGGCTGGATGCAGGCGACCGCCCAGGACTGGGTGGTGCTCACCGAGCTGACGAACAACGACGCCACCGCCATGGGCGCCACGATGGCTCTGCAGTTCGCCCCTCCCCTGGTGCTGGTGAGCATGACCGGCTGGGTCGCTGACCGCTTCGACCGGCGCCGCATCCTCTTCACCACGCAGAGCGCGCTGCTGCTCCTCGCCGTCGCCGTGGGCGTGCTGCTGCTGACCGACGTGATGACCCTGCCGATGATGCTCTGCTTCGCCGCCGCCTTCGGTGTCGTGACCGCCTTCGACGCCCCGGCCAGGCAGACGTTCGTCTCCGATATGGTTTCCAACGGCGACACCTCGAACGCCGTCGCCCTGAACTCGGCGTCCTTCAACCTGGCACGCATGATCGGCCCCGCCGTCGGCGGCCTCCTCATCGTGGCGATCGGCTCGGGGTGGGTGTTCATCGTGAACGCCGCGACCTTCCTCGCGATGATCATCGCCCTGCAGCTCATGCGGCGGGCCCAGCTCGCACCGCAGCTGAAGAACCGCAGCCGAGGCGGGCACGCCGCCGGATTCCGCTACGTGTGGGGACGCAGCGACCTGCGCGTCGTGTTCGTGACGGTGTTCCTCATCGGCGCCTTCGGCATGAACTTCCCGATCTTCGCCTCGACCATGGCGATCGAGTTCGGCGCCGATGCCGATGGCTACGGCCTGCTCAGCTCGATCCTCGCGATCGGCTCGCTCGCAGGCGCCCTGCTCGCCGCGCGCCGCGACCGCGCTCGCGTGCGGGTCGTCGTGCTCGCCGCCGGAGGCTTCGGGGCGTGCGCGTTCATCTCGGCATCCATGCCCACCTACGCCGCCTACGCCGTCACCCTGATGTTCACCGGCTTCGCGATCGTGACGCTGCTCACCACCGCCAACGGATACGTGCAGACGACCACAGACCCCGCGCTGCGCGGACGGGTGCTCGCCCTGTACATGGCCGTCATCATGGGCTCGACGCCGGTCGGTGCGCCGATCGCGGGCTGGGTGGCGGATGCCTTCGGTCCGCGCGCCGCGATCATGCTGGGCGGCGCGGCTGGCCTCATCGCCTGTGCGATCGGGGTGACGTGGATGCTCACGAGCGGCCGGCTGCGCCGCGACGAGAACCACCGCTTCCTGATGACGATCGACGAGACGCGTCCGATCGACATCGTGGACCCGGTCGAGTTCAGCGACGAGGCCGCAGCGACCACGCCGATCCGGTCGCCGAAGAAGGTCTGATCCGGGCTGTCAGGACCAGACAGCCCTCCGCCTCGGCTCTCTGCATCATGGGTGATGCAGGTATGATGCAGTACATGAGGACGACTGTCGACCTCCCGCCTGCCGTGCACCGCCGAGCCTCGGAGATCGCGGCAGAGCAGCACCGTTCGCTCTCCTCGGTGATCGCCGAGCTCACCGTCCGAGGGCTGTCGACGCTGGGCGCGCCCACGAGCATCGTCATCGACTCGCGCAGCGGCTTCCCCGTCCTCGCACTCGGTCGCCCGATCACATCCGCCGACGTGGCCGCAGCGCTGGACGACGAATGACCGCCACCCACCTGATCGACGCGAACGTGCTGATCGCACTCGTCATCGAGGAGCACGAGTTCCACCAGCGCGCGCAGGCGTGGGTCGCGTCGCACCCCGACATCGCACTCTGCCCGATGGTGGAGGGAGCGCTGGTGCGATTCCTCGTCCGCACCGGAGAGACGGCGGCCACGGCCACCCGCATTCTCGACGCGCTGCGAGATCGCTGCGAGTTCTGGGCCGACGACGTCTCGTACGCCGACATCGAGCTGCGCGGCGTCATCGGGCACCGTCAGGTCACCGACGCCTACCTCGCCGCCCTGGCCCGCCGTCGCTCGGCGAGACTGGCGACCTTCGATCGCGGTCT
Organism: Microbacterium sp.; assembly: GCF_047607465.1. GTDB lineage: Bacteria > Actinomycetota > Actinomycetes > Actinomycetales > Microbacteriaceae > Microbacterium. The sequence continues at coordinate 9,393 of NZ_JASGCY010000051.1, forward strand.
CGCCCTCGCACATCAGGATGCCGTGACGCTGATCGACTGAGCCGTTCTCAGCCCAGAAGAGAGGGCTACCATGACGCCCATGACCATCGAGGCGCCCGGCTTCCTGCCCTATGGGCGGGAGCTGACGCGCGCCGACCTGGAAGCCGCTCCCGATGACGGGCACCGCTACGAGCTCATCGACGGGGTGCTCATCGTGACCCCGGCACCGCGTTTCCGACACCAGCACATCGCGGCCGGCCTCGTCACAGCGTTGCATGCGGCGCTTCCGAAGGAGCTCGTCCTGCTGTTCGCACCGTTCGATGTCGTGCTCGCCGAGAACACCGTGCTGCAGCCCGATCTTCTCGTCGCACCGCGCGACGCCTTCACCGACGCCGACCTGCCGACCGCGCCGCTGCTGGCCATCGAGGTGCTCTCGCCCTCGACGCGAGGCATCGACCTGCTGCTGAAGAAGGACCGTCTTGAGCGCGCCGGGGGCCCCCACTACTGGTTCGTCGACCCCGACGGCCCGACGATCGTCGCCTGGGACCTCGTAGACGGCGCCTACCGGGAGACCGCGCGCGCCACCGGCGACCAGCAGTTCGCCGTGACCGCGCCGTTCCCGGTGGTCTTCACCCCGGCATCCCTCCCCGTCTGAGAAGCCGGGACCGGGCTCAGCCCTCGAGCACCAGCCGCAGCTGCGCCACGGCCCAGTCGAGCTCGGTCGCGCGGATGACCAGAGGAGGCGCGATGCGGATGGTCTGTCCGTGCGTGTCCTTGACGAGAACGCCGCGTTCGAGCAGCCTCTCGGCGATCTCTCGTCCGGTGCCGCGCGCGGGATCGATGTCGACGCCCGCCCAGAGCCCCGCGATGCGCACGGCCGTGACGCCGTGGCCGACGAGCGGCTCCAGCGCCTGGGCGAGGTGCGCACCCAGAGCGCGGGCGCGCTCCTGGAACTCGCCGGACTCGAGCATCTCGACCACGCGCAGCCCGACGGCCGCGGCCAGCGGGCTGCCCCCGAAGGTCGAGCCGTGCTCGCCGGGACGGATGACCCCCAGCACGTCGCTGTCGCCGACGACGGCGGACACGGGCAGGATGCCGCCGCCGAGCGCCTTGCCCAGCAGATAGAGGTCGGGGACGACGCCCTCGCGGTCGCACGCGAACGTCTCACCGACCCGGCCGAGGCCGGACTGGATCTCGTCGGCGATGAAGAGCGCGTTCCTCTCGTCGCAGATCTCGCGGATGCGGCGCAGATACCCCTCGGGCGGGATGATGACCCCGGCCTCGCCCTGGATGGGCTCGACGAGCACGGCGACGGTGTCATCCGTGATCGCCGCGGCGACGGCATCCGCATCTCCGAAGGGCACCACGTCGAAACCGGGCGTGTACGGCCCGAAGCCGTCGCGCGCCTGCTCGTCGTCGCTGAAGCTCACGATCGTGGTCGTGCGTCCGTGGAAGTTGCCGGCGGCGACGACGATGCGGGCGGCCCCCGCGGCGACGCCCTTGACCCGGTAGCCCCACGCGCGGGCGACCTTGATGCCGGTCTCGACGGCCTCGGCGCCGGTGTTCATCGGCAGCACGAGGTCTTTGCCGCACAGCGTCGCGAGCGCGGCGGCGAACGGCTCGAGCCGGTCGTTGTCGAAGGCGCGGCTGGTGAGCGTGACGCGACCGAGCTGCTCGGTGAGCGCCGCGACGATCGCCGGATGCCGGTGTCCGAAGTTCACGGCCGAGTAGGCCGCGAGGAGGTCGAGGTAGCGCTTGCCCTCGATGTCGGTGACCCAGGCGCCCTCGCCGCGCGCGATGGTCACCGGCAGCGGGTGGTAGTTGTGCGCGAGATGGGACGTCACTTCGCACCCCGCAGCTCGAGCGTGCAGCACTTGATGCCGCCGCCGCCGAGCAGCAGCTCGGACAGGTCGATGAGGATCGGGTTGTAGCCGCGCTCGCGCAGCTGCTGCTCGAAACCCTTCGCCCGCGGCGAGATGACGACGTTGTACCCGTCGCTGGCAGAGTTCAGTCCGAACACCGCGCCGTCGTCGTCGGAGACGAGGATCGCGTCGGGGAAGCGCTCGGCGAGCACCTTCTGCGAGGCCTCGTCGAAGGCGTGCGGCAGGTAGGCGATGTTCGCCCGCTCGCCCTCGCCGACCACGGGGTCGAGCACGGCGAGCGCCGTGTCGAGGTGGTAGAAGCGCGGATCGACGAGGTTCAGCGAGACGACCTCGCGGCCGAAGACCTCGCCCACCTCACGGTGGCTGTCACCGGTCGAGCGGAACCCGGTGCCGGCGAGGATCACATCTCCCGCCAGCAGGAAGTCGCCCTCGCCCTCGTTGACCTCTTCGGGGATCACGGTGTCGAAGCCGGCGGCGCGGAACCAGTCGGCGAACGCGGGCGCCTCGCCGGCGCGCTCCTCGAAGCGGAACTTCGGCGCGTAGGCGCGGCCGTCGATGACGAAGCCGCCGTTGGCCGTGTAGACCATGTCGGGGTAGTCGGGGAGCGGGTCGATGAGCTCGACCTCGTGGCCCAGTTCGAGGTACAGGTCGTGCAGCTTCTGCCACTGCGCGAGGGCCTTGGCGGTGTCGGTGGGGTTCGCCGGCTCCATCCACGGGTTGATCGAGTAGTTCACGGTGAAGTGCACCGGTCGGCACATCAGATAGCGGCGGCGGTGGGCCGTGCGTGTGGCGGTCTGGGACGTCGACATGGTGCTCCCCTACGAAAACAGGTGCGGCGGACGCTGTCCACAGGCCCGGCGGTCCTTCGACTCGGCATCCATGAGCGGATGCCGAGGAAGATGCGACTCGGGCACGCCAGCATCCATTGTGTCATCCGTCTCTGGGAACCCGTCGGATTCCGTTCAGCTCGGCAGCGCCTCTTGTTGTTCCGGTCCCGATCTGTGCCGTTGAACTCGCGATCAAGCGGCTCAGATCGCGACCGGAGGACCGAAGCGACCGGCGACCCGCACGACGAGCTTGCCGACGACGTGACCCGCCTCGATCCGGGCGAGCGCGTCGCCGGCGTCTGCGAAGGCGTACTCCTCGGCGATGACGGGCGCGAAGCGCCCCTCGGCGAGCAGCTCGAGCATCCGGGTCAGGACCTCGGGACGGTTCTTCGCGGCGAGGGTGCGGATGCCGGGGCCCCGACCGATCGACAGGAGCCCCGCCTTCAGCATCCGCGGGACCGGGCCGAGCACGGAGCCGCCGTCTCCGGTGACGAGCACGACCGCGCCCTCTGGCCGCACCAGGCGCGTGAGGGCGCGCAGCTCGATGCCTCCGGCGACGTCGATGACGGCGTCGAAATGCCCCGCCGGGAGTGCGGACAGCGGCTCGCGGCGGTGGTCGATCGTGCGCACCGCCCCCAGCGACTGCACCAGCGCGGCGTTGGCGGCGGAGCAGCTGGCCCACACCTCGGCGCCGCGGAGCGCGGCGAACTGCACGGCGAACGTGCCGACGCCCCCGGACGCGCCGATCACCAGGATCCGTCCGGGGTCGCGCTCGACGCCGACGCCGGCGAGGTCGAGGGCCTGCCAGGCGGTGCCGCCGGCGACCGGGAGGGTCACGGCGTCGCGCTCGGAGACCCTCGGCGGCACCGGCTGCACGCGCGATGCGTGCACCGCGGCGTACTCGGCGAGACCCCCGCCGCCCTGCAGCTCGCCGACGACGACGTCGCCGACCTCGACTCCGATCGCGCGGGGGTCGACCGCGACGACCTCGCCGACGGCATCCATCCCCCTGATCGGCAATCGCGGCCGGCGCAGGCCGAACGCGGTCCTCACCAGGAGCGGGTCGCCGAGCATCAGCCGGACGTCTCCCGCGTTGAGCGCGGTGGCCCTCATGCGCAGCAGCACCTCGCCGTGACGCAGCGACGGCATCGGCGTCTCGACGAGCGCAGCACCCGACGCCGGCCCGTACTCCTCATTGCGCCATGCGCGCATCCGCTCACTCATCGCCCGCCTCCGGGTACTGGAACACCGCGTCGAGCCCGACCCCGAACGCCCGGGCGATCTGGAACGCCAGCTCCAGGGTCGGCGAGTACTTCTGCTGCTCGATCGCGATCAGGGTCTGCCTGGTCACTCCGATCGTGCGGGCGAGCTCGGCCTGCGTGAGACCCGCGGCCTCGCGATGAGAGCGGATGCTGTTCGACACGAGCGTCGGCTTGACCATCACACGAGCCCCCGGCGGTATGCGATCACGCGGGCGATGCCGCCGACGACCGAGGAGACGGCGAAGCCGAGGAACATCGTGTTCGCGATCCAGAACACGTCGGCGCCGACCGCGCACAGCGCGATGACCGCGAGCCCCGCGATGACGACGAACGCCTGCTCGACGCGCCCGCCCAGGCGGCTGATATCGCGGTCGCGGATGTCGGATGCCGAGGCGGCGTCGCGGTCGCGGATGCCGACGGCGATGCCCCAGACGATGGTGACGACGATCGTCGCCGCGATGGCGGAGCCGATCGTCCACAGCATGAGCGGGAACCAGTCGACATCCGTCAGCGGCCCGCCTCCCGCCTGCTGCAGGACGAGCACGATGTACACCGTGATCGTGATGACGCCGATGACGAGCCCCGCCCAGGCGTTGCGCTCTTCGTAGACCATGACAGCTCCCATGTAAAAGATTCTTGACACTCACGGTACGCGTCCGGCATCTGTAGTGTCAAGAATCTTTTACATGATCGTCAGATGACGGGGAGCGACCACTGATCGAGGACACCACGGCGATGGGCCGTGATCGAGATCGACTGCTCCCGCACGAAAGTCAGCAGCTCGATCCGCGCGGCCGGCGTCACCTCGGCGCTGCGGATATCGAGATCGAGGGCGCCGTCGACGGCGCGGATCAGGAGCGCACCGCGCTCGGCCGCAGCGCTCGCGGCACCGACCAGCCTCACCCTGGTTCCCCTCGACGGGCTCGGAGAGCCGGTGAGCGGGGGATCGTCGGTCGGGGAGTCCGCGCTCACGGCGTGCTGAGCGTGCCGATGCGCAGCCCAGCGCTCGAGCCACTCCGCGTCGCTCTCGAGCCGCACGTCGACGCGCAGCTCGGCCAGGGTGCGCCGAACGGCGGCAGGGAGCCCCTCGGCGACCGACAGGAGCAGCTCGGCGCCCGCGCGCACGGCGGCGATCACGACGCGCAGCAGGTCGCGCAGGGTCGCACCGGCGATGACGCGCACCTCGACGGGAACGGGACGGTACCGGAGCAGGTTCCGCTCGACGCCGAGCCCTGACACGTCGCGCACCTGGCCGAACTCGCGGTCCCACGCCAGGGCATCCGACAGCGCGGCGCGGCGCAACCACTCGAAGGCGGCGTAGTCGAGCGACGGCTGCGCCGCCTCGATGAGCGCGGCGATGCGCGTATCGAGCCCGCGCAGGTGCAGGGTGCTCGACAGTGCCGCCGACGGCCGCGCCTGCCACCGCCCCATCGCGATCAGGCGGTTCGGTCCGCCGCTCTTCGCTCCGGCTCCCCACGAGGAGCCACGGCCGCCGACCGGTTGACGCTGCACGACGGCGCCCGTGGTCGCGCGGTTCACCCAGAGCGTCTCCGCCTCGACCCCGTCGAGCCAGCGCTCCAGCTCGCCGGCGTCGCGCGAGTGGAGACCGGCGACGCCCCCCGTGCCGCGCGCGTTCTGGACCTCGATGGCCTTCTCCAGCGTGTCGACGGCCATGACATCCAGGACGGGGACGCCCGTGGCGCGCTCAGGAGCATCGGCGCGGACGCCGACGCGGACGCCGGGGCTCCACAGCCGCCCGTCGGGATCCCCCGGCGCACGCCGGGGACGCACGAGCCACTTCTCGTCGACGTCGAGGGCGGTCATCGCCTCGACCTGCGCCGCGCTCGGCGGCGCCATGAGCGGGCCGATCCGCGTGCGCGGGTCGCCCGGCACGCCGACGCGCAACGCGCGCACGGCGTCGGCGAGCTGCCCGGCGAACCTCTTCGACCGGCCGGCGGCGCCCACGAGGATCACGAGCGAGATGGCCGCGCGGGCCTGGCCCGACCGCGCGAACGCGCTGTCGACGATATCGGCGACGGCCTGGTCGACGTCGGCCGAGGCGGTCACGACGAACGCATTGCACCCCGGCCCCTCCGCCGGCCCCGGGCCGCGATCGGCGCCGGCGAGGAGAGCATGGTCGGCCGTCCGATCGACGACGAGCACGTCGCGCGGGACGCCCGCGTGCCAGAGCACCTCGGCGAGGAGCCGAGCCGTGCGCAGGGCGCGCGGGTCCGGATGCAGCGCGACCGCCGAACCCGCGGCGAGCGCGGCGAGCACGTCGTCAGCGGGCCCCGCGAAGGGCTCCTGCGCCCCCGCGGCGATGGCCGTGAGCGCCACGGGGCGGAACGAGGCGCCGTCGACGGCTTCGAGGTGCGGCGCCGTCGCCGCGTAGTAGCGGGCGAGATCGACGGCCCGGCCGACCTCCTCGTCGGCGTCGGCGAAGAGGATGCCGGTCTCGACGGCCGCGGTGGCGATGATGTCGCCGCGGCGGCTCTCCAGGGTCGCCGCGGCGCGCAGCAGGATCTCGGCGCGCGCGGCGGCCGGACGCGCACCCCATCG
>NZ_JASGCY010000052.1:0-2918 GCF_047607465.1 Microbacterium sp.
ATCGTGGTTTGTGTCCTTCGTGAGTAGCTTTGATCGGTTCTCACTGACCATCCCACGATGGCTCCTCACATCGACAATCCGACGCTCAGAACCCGGGAAACCACACCACCACCCGGGACGCCACCCCGTGCGCCGCAAGATATGCGGCTTCAGATCTTCGGGTCCCAGTCCAGTCGACGCGAGCTCGTTCACCATGCGCGGGTGTTCCCGGAGGACGCAGAGCGCCCGCCTTATCCCGCGAGGGTAGACGACATTCCCTCGCCGTCCGGGAATTGCTGGTGACAGGGGAAGACGGCTCGTGATGTTGTTCTGCGCGGACCGTGCTTCCTGGAGGACACGGACCGCGTACCGCGGGAGCGTGATCGTGCGCGCCTGATCCCGCGACTTCAGTTCCTCCTGGCGGAAGAGCACCCAGTGATCGTCTTCGGCGATCGTGCCTGTGACCGAGATGGTTCCACGGTCCAGATCGACGTCTGTATTCCTCAACGCCAACACCTCGGAGATCTGGAGTCCGGAGCCCAGCATCACCTCCACAACCCATCGCAGCATCGGCGCACCAGCTCCGCCGTGCCGAGCGGCCCCCTGCTCTCGCTCCAGGATCACTTCGCGAAGGACGTTGACCTGAGCCACGTTGAGCGCCTTGGGAATGCGACGGACGGGCTTGCGGCGACGAAGACTGCGTATCGGATTGTGCTGGATCGCATCGAGCTCCACCGCGATGCCAAGTGCCCCATTCAGCGCAACGCGCACGGCGTGCACCGCTGCAAGGGATCGGTCCTGTTCAACGGTGGCGAGCAAGACCTTGATTCGTGACGCGCTCATGTCCTCGAGCGTGAGGCCTCCGATCAGCGGTGATAGCCATCGAACGGTGTCTCGATAGATACGTAGCGACTGCGGACGGACTTCCCCTGTCCGATCCGCGATCCACATGTCGAGCACCGTCGCCATCGTCGTGTGCCGTGTCATGGGCTGAGGGGTCAAGGACAGCCTGGCAGCGGAAGCTCGAAGATCGTCTTCGACCGACTTCGCATCGGGTCCTGTCGCGGATAGCCGGCGCGTGACTCCGCCGGCGTCACACGTTCGAGCTCGTCCGGTCACCAGCCCAGTCGATGTGGACCGAAACGAGATCTGTCCGATCTCGCCTACCTTCAGTTTTGGGCGGCCTGCCATCAAGCCGCGTCCTTAGATGAAGCGTCCGCCTCCAGGCTCACAAGCCACGCGTCTACCGTGGCGAGTCTGTAGCGGACCCGCTTGCCCAGATGGATGGGTGTCGGGCCCTTGTTGTTCCGCGGGCTACGCCAGTCCTCAAGCGTGCGAACGGGAATCTGCAGGTACTCCGCGAGCTGCTCGGTGGTCATCAGCTGGGTCACGACGATGTCGGTCATGTCGCCCACATGCGCGGCCACCTCACGCCTTGTGCGCGTACTCGCACCTAGCGGAGGTTCGTTCCGTGCTCGCCCGTACACACGGTCCAGGTGGAGGCGGGAAACCCCAATACTCGGCCAATAAGCGGACACCCGGCCGTTGCCGTGCTCACTTCCGTGCACCTGTCATACCTCCTAAAACCGCAGAATCCTGCTGTTCCAGAGGTGAAATGTTGTGGGGCGGGCGGGACTTGAACCCGCGATCGTTGGGTTATGAGCCCACTGCCTTAACCAGCTTGGCCACCGCCCCTCACTGCGTCACCAGCCTACCGGGCGCGAGCGCTCAGACCGCCTCAGCCTGCGCGTGCGTCTGCAGATGCCCGAGGTAGATGTCGGCGTTCGCGATGAGGCCAGCGCGCTCCTCGTCGCTGAGCGGGCGGCGGACCTTCGCCGGCACCCCCGCGACGAGGGATCCGGCCGGGATCTCGGTGCCGCCGAGGATGACCGCACCACCGGCGACGAGGCAGCCTTCGCCGATCACCGCGCCGCTGAGCACGACCGCTCCCATCCCGATCAGCGAGCCGTCGCCGATCGTGCATCCGTGGACGACGGCGTTGTGTCCGATCGAGACCTTCTGCCCGATGACCACCGGGTGCGCGGCGTCGACGTGGACGGAGACGTTGTCCTGCACGTTGCTGCCGGCGCCGATCACGATGCCGGCCGAGTCGCCGCGCACGACGGCGTTGTACCAGACGCTCGATCCGGGCTCCATCCGCACGTCGCCGACGACCCGCGCGCCGTCGGCGACGAAGGTGCCGTCGGCGAGGGACGGCACGCGACCGGGGAGGGACAGGACGGATGCTCCAGCAGCAATGGTCATGAGGCGAGACTACCCTCACTCCCGCGTATTTCCGCGGTTTTCCGGCCCACTAAGCGGAGCCTTCGCTTGCTTGCGGAATGCTCTGGAGTGAGTAGCGTTGTCATCAACAGGTACGAGATCGACTACTTCGGAGGATCATCATGAGCAAGGCACAGACCGTTTCCACCACCGCCAGCGACCCGACCGTCGCCGCCGCCGCGGCTCAGTTCCTCTCGCCCCTCGTGCTGGGGCTTCAGGCTCTGACCGTCAACGGCAAGCAGGCGCACTGGCACGTCCGCGGCGCGAACTTCGTCGGCGTCCACGAGCTGCTGGACACCATCGTCGATCACGCCGGCGAGTTCGCCGACACCGCCGCTGAGCGCATCGTCGCCCTGGGTCTGCCGATCGACGCCCGCGTGAGCGCCGTCGCCGAGAAGTCCGCCAGCACCGCGGTCCCGGCCGGCTTCACCCAGTCCGACGAGCTCATCCGCGCGGTGATCTCCGACATCGACGCGATCCTCGCCGACGCCCAGGCGGCCATCGACGGCCTCGACGAGGTCGACCTCACCAGCCAGGACGTAGCCATCGAGATCAAGCGCGGCCTCGACAAGGACCGCTGGTTCCTCGTCTCGCACATCGCCGCCTGACGATCGCGATCAGGCGTACCGGAAGGGCGTCGGGGCTTCAGCCCCGAC
>NZ_JASGCY010000053.1:0-3770 GCF_047607465.1 Microbacterium sp.
ACTCCATCATCCATCGCGACCAGCGCGACCGAGGAACTCAAACTCATCGAAACAGGTAATCCTTCAACTCGCCCTGCGGGCGGACTTGCTACGAACCGGTGGACTCACCCAACCCTGACACGCAGGGGACCGCCGCCTCGACGGTCGAAACTGCTTGCGTACTCATATGTCACTCCTGAATCGGAGTTACACCGAAAACCGTACAGTCCCCGGTCGACCGGCACCGAAATGAGCTCGACCGTGCCACTGCGAACCTTCTGTCCCTGTGGACTGGTGCAGCGTCCGAGGCGTGGGGACGCACGCAGGCCGACTGGCAGAGCGATCTCGGGGAGATGACGGCTGCGGCCGCCGAGCTGTCGTCCGCCGTCCGTCAGGCCGCGAATGCGTACCGAGACGTCGACGACGCCGTCGCTCGCGCCTGGAGCATCTGAGTGCACACGGGCAGAGGCAGAAGCGCCCGCATAGGCCCTGGCACGGATCGCAGAGGGATTCGCGGAGCCAGACTGCTCGTGCGCCTGGATCCATCCGTCGCGCTGCGTGAGGCGATCAATGCTCTCCGCGGTGCTCGCTTCGCGCTCGACACGACCGCACGACAGCCGCAGCTCACCGCGGCCGCCGCACCATGGGCGGCGCAGGCACTGACGATCGGCAGGCCCGCTTCGCGCCTGGCGCTACCCGTCTCCGAGTACGGCGACTTCCCCATGAACTTGATCCCTTTCTTCTGGCCTCGGGTCGCGTTAGCGCTCTCGATTGCATGCGCAAGGACAACGGATGCCGGAACCGAGCTTGTGTTCTTCGCGCACCCCTCCATGCTCCGAGCAGGAGACAGGACGAATGACAGCGGCCCCCTCATGAGTAAGGCGTACGCGACACTGCAACGGCAATTGGGAAGCGCCGGAGCACTGCTGCATCACGAGCCCCTTTCAACGATCGACGATGACAGCTGCCCTGCATCACCGGCATTTGTACGGAGCCAGCTCGGCTGGAGCTGAGTTCGCCGAGCGGCTGCGCCGCACGTTCGGGAGGAGATCGCAGGCTCAAACCTCCTCCCGAACGAGAGTTTCCCTCCCGAGGCGCGCGGAATCTGGTTTCACAGCGGGAGCGGCGGCATCCGAATGACATGATCTAGGGATGCTCCTCGATCCCGCGACGCTCCCCGACGGCGCCGATGCGGATGCCGTGTACCTGGCGTTCGTCGAATGGGCGGAGTCGACCGGCATCCGCCTCTATCCCGCGCAGGATGAGGCCGTGATCGAGATCGTCTCAGGCAACAACCTGATCCTGTCGACGCCGACCGGCACGGGCAAATCGCTCGTCGCGGTCGGCGCGCACTTCGCGGCCATGGCCTCGGGTCGTCGTTCGTACTACACCGCGCCGATCAAAGCGCTGGTGAGCGAGAAGTTCTTCGCGCTCGTCGACGTCTTCGGCGCGACGAACGTCGGCATGATCACTGGTGACTCCTCGGTCAACGCCGACGCCCCCATCATCTGCTGCACGGCTGAGATCCTCGCCAATGTCGCGCTGCGTCAGGGGACGGATGCCGAGCTCGGCCAGGTCGTCATGGACGAGTTCCACTTCTATGCCGACCCCGATCGCGGCTGGGCGTGGCAGGTGCCGCTGCTCGAGCTCCCGCAGGCGCAGTTCGTCCTGATGTCGGCGACCCTGGGAGACGTCACCGAGCTCGCCGCCGACCTCACCCGGCGCACCGGGCGGGAGACGGCATCCGTCACGGGCGTCTCGCGCCCTGTGCCCCTGCACTACTTCTATGAGCTGACGCCGATCCACGAGACGATCGAGGATCTGCTGAACACCGGGCAGGCGCCGATCTACATCGTGCACTTCTCGCAGGCCGCGGCGATGGAGCGGGCGCAGGCGCTGTCGAGCACGAAGATCGCGACCCGCGAGCAGCGCGACGAGATCGCGGGGCTGATCGGCGGGTTCCGCTTCACCACCGCATTCGGCAAAACGCTGTCGCGGTTCCTTCGTGCGGGCATCGGCGTGCACCACGCCGGGATGCTGCCGAAGTACCGGCGACTCGTCGAACAGCTCGCTCAGCGAGGCTTGCTGCGGGTGATCTGCGGCACCGACACCCTGGGCGTCGGCATCAATGTGCCCATCCGCACCGTGCTGCTCACCGCTCTCACGAAATTCGACGGCACCCGCATGCGGCAGCTGAACGCCCGCGAGTTCCATCAGATCGCAGGTCGCGCGGGTCGGGCCGGCTTCGACACTGCGGGCACCGTGGTGGCGCAGGCCCCCGAGCACGAGACCGAGAACGCCGCCGCGGTCCGCAAGGCAGGAGATGACCCGAAGAAGAAGCGCAAGATCATCCGCAAGAAGGCGCCGGACGGGTTCGTGTCGTGGGGCGAGCCGTCGTTCCGAAAGCTCATCGACGCCCAGCCCGAGACGCTGACCTCGCACATGCAGATCACGAGCGCGATGATGCTCAACGTGATCGCCCGCGGCGGTGACATCTTCGCCAATATGCGCCGATTGGTATATGACAACCACGAGCCGCGAAAGAGGCAGCGCGAGCTCGCCCTCAGGGCACTCGCGATCTACCGCACACTGCTCGAATCGGGCGTGGTGGAGCGGATCGCTGGCGGCTCGACAGAATCGGTTCCCAGCATCCGCCTGACCGTCGACCTGCAACCGAACTTCGCTCTGAACCAGCCGCTGTCGCCGTTCGCCCTCGCCGCCTTCGAGCTGCTCGACCCCGATCCCGCCGCGACCTCGGGAACAGGTCAGTACGCGCTCGACATGATCTCGATCGTCGAGGCGACCCTCGACGACCCGCGCGCTGTGCTGAGCCAGCAGGAGTTCCTCGCCCGGGGCGAGGCGGTGGCCGCGATGAAGCAGGAGGGCATCGAGTACGACGAGCGCATGGAGCTGCTGGAGCAGATCACCTACCCGAAGCCGCTCGACGAGCTGCTGAGCGCCGCCTTCGAGACGTTCGGCGCCGCGCAGCCGTGGATCCGCGACTTCGAGCTGCATCCGAAATCGGTCGTGCGCGACATGTACGAGCGAGCCATGTCGTTCGGGGAATATGTCGCGTACTACAAGATCGCCCGCTCCGAGGGCGTCGTGCTGCGCTACCTGTCGGATGCCTATCGCGCCGCCTCGCAGACGATCCCCGAGGAGCTCAAGGACGACGACCTGCGCGATCTCATCGAGTGGCTCGGCGAGCTCGTCCGCCAGGTCGATTCGAGCCTGCTCGACGAGTGGGAGACCCTTCGTCTCGCCTCGCTCTCTGAGGAATCGCCTCCGGTGTCGCGCTCGTCGTCGGATGCCGAGGAGCCGGTCGTCCCGCCCGCGCCGAAGCGCCTGACCTCGAACGTGCGCGCATTCCGCATCCTGGTGCGAAACGAGCTGTTCCGCCGTGTGCAGCTGGCCGCCCGGGAGGACGTCGATGCGCTCGCGGAACTCGATCCCGGCTTGGGAGCTACGGGATGGGATGCCGCGCTCGACGCGTACTTCGCGGAGCACGACGAGATCCTCACCGGCGCGGACGCCCGAAGCTCACGGCTCCTGCTGATCACCGAGGGCGCGGCCGAGTGGACCGTGCGCCAGATCATCGATGACCCCGCTGGCGACCACGACTGGGGGATCTCCGCGACCGTCGATCTTGCGGCATCCGATGAGGAGGGCACCGCCGTGGTCACCGTGACCGGTCTCGACCGCCTGTAGCGCCCCCGCCCCCGCCCGCCCGCGCCCGCCCCGCCCCCACTCCCGCCCCGGTTTCGCGGCCGACGCCCCATCTGCCCGGCGAC
>NZ_JASGCY010000054.1:0-50036 GCF_047607465.1 Microbacterium sp.
CATCAACAAGTTCCCCCGTGGGGGGGCCGCACCCCGTGCCCGGCCCACCACCCGAACATCGGAAGGAGCTGCCATGAGCGCGACCGAGACGAGAACCATCGTCACCGAGAAGCCGTCGAGCCGGGCGCGGCAGCTGGGCGGCGAACGCCGCCCCGAGAAGACATTCACCCGACCGGGGCAGCGGGCCAGGAGCCGCAAGGAGACCGCGGCTGGCTACGCGTTCCTCACCCCCTGGCTGATCGGCTTCTTCGGTCTGACGGCCCTGCCGATGGTGTATTCGCTGTACCTGTCGTTCACGAAGTACAACATCTTCCAGCCGCCGAAATGGATCGGTCTGGACAATTACATCCGGATGTTCACGAAGGACCAGAATTTCATCCAGTCCTCCGAGATCACCCTCGTCTACGTCTTCGTCGGCACCCCGATCACGCTGGCTGCGGCTCTCGGCGTGGCGATGCTGCTGAACTACCGTGACAAGGGCGCCGGCTTCTTCCGCTCCGCCTTCTACGCGCCGTCGCTGATCGGTGGCTCGGTGAGCGTCGCGATCGTCTGGCGGGCGATGTTCTCCTCCGACGGTCCCGTCGACTCCGGACTGCAGCTCTTCGGCATCGACCTGGGGGGGTGGATCGGCGACCCGGCGATGATCCTGCCGATGATGATCTTGTTGCATGTGTGGCAGTTCGGGTCGACGATGGTGATCTTCCTCGCGGGTCTCAAGCAGATCCCGAAGGAGCTGTATGAGGCCGCCGAGATGGACGGTGCGAACGCGTGGCGGCGTTTCCAGGCCGTCACCGTGCCGATGCTGTCGCCGGTGATGTTCTTCAACCTGCTGCTCGGGCTGATCGGAGCGTTCCAGGTGTTCACCTCGGCCTATGTGATCTCGAACGGCACGGGTGGGCCTGCGGGTATGACGAACTTCATCACTGTTTACCTATACAAGCGGGGATTCTCCGACGGCCAGATGGGCTACGCCGCAGCGATCGCCTGGGTGCTGCTCGTCGTCGTCGCGATCATCGCCGCCATCCTCTTCCGCACCCAGCGCTCCTGGGTGCACTACTCGGGAGACGACCGATGACCTCCACCGCACTGATCACCACCGGCGCGCCCGCTCCCCGCAAGCGGATCTCGCGCAAGACCTGGCAGAGCGTGGTGTGGTTCGTCTGCCTGCTCGCGCTCACCGCGGTGGTGCTGTATCCGCTGGTGTGGCTGTTCCTGTCGACGTTCAAACCGAACTCCGAGTTCGGCCAGAACCCCGGTCTGATCCCGAACGCCCCGACCTTCGACAACTATGCGAAGGTCATGGAGGGGATCGCTGGTGTGCCGATGTGGCGGTTCTTCCTGAACTCGTTCATCCTGGCGGTGGCAGCCGTCGTCGGCACGGTGCTCTCATCGGCGCTCGCGGCCTACGCCTTCGCCCGCGTGCAGTTCAAGGGCCTGGGGATCTTCTTCGCCGCGATGATCGGCACGCTGCTGCTGCCGTTCCACGTCGTGATCATCCCGCAGTACATCATCTTCAACAAGCTCGGCTGGATCAATACGTTCATCCCGCTGATCCTGCCGAAGTTCCTCGCGACGAGCGCCTTCTTCGTGTTCCTGCTCGTGCAGTTCATCCGGCAGATGCCGCGCGACATGGACGAGGCGGCCCGCATCGATGGCGCGGGGCACCTGCGGATCTTCTGGTCGATCATCCTCCCGTTGATCAAGCCCGCCCTGATCACGTGCGCGATCTTCGCGTTCATCTGGGAGTGGAACGACTTCCTCGGGCCGCTGCTGTACCTGACGAGCCCGGAGAACTACCCGCTTCCGATCGCGCTGCGACTGTACAACGACGCATCCTCCGGCGGCGCCGACTACGGCGCCACCGTCACCGCATCGTTCGTGGCATTGATCCCGGTGCTGCTGTTCTTCATCGTGTTCCAACGGTTCCTCGTCGACGGCGTCGCCACCCAGGGGCTGAAGGGCTGACGATGTCGGTCTTCAGCGGCGAGCGGCGGGCGGCGCGAGCGGCCGTGCGCGAGGCGCGCTCGGGAGCCGGACCGACGCTCGACGGCGCCGAGCCTGGTCCCCACCCCGGGGCTGCGGCGACTTTCGGGCTCTTCGGAGAGGTGCTCACCACGGGGCTGCTGATGGCTCTCGTGGCCCTGCCTGTGGTCACCCTCCCGATCGCTCTCGCTGCCGGCATCCGGCACCTGAGGCGTTTCGTCTCAGCCGAGGACTCCCGGGCGGCGTTCTTCTGGGTCGATGTGCGCGCGGGGCTCATCCGCTCGCTCGGCGTGGGCGTTCCGGTCGCGCTGATCGCGGCGGCGCTCGCGGTCGACATCGTGCTTGCGAACACGGGGGAGCTCCCCGGAGGTCAGGTCATCGCCGTCGTCGGCTGGGGCGGGCTGCTCGTCCTGGCCGTCGCCCTGCTGATCGCGGCGGGGGAGTGGGAGCCGGAACGCGGATGGCGTGCGGCCATCAGGGCTGTGCCGAGGATCGCCTCGTCCGACGTGGTCGGCGCTCTGTACCTCGCGGCCACAGCGGTGTTCGTCGGCGTCGTGACCTGGATGCTCGTCCCGCTCGTCATCGCGGGGCTCGGATGCGCCGCGCTCGCCGTGGTCGCGGTCCCTGCGCGCCGGGTCCCTGAGCGTCGCATCAGGTAGGACTGCCCGCGCGGTGAGAGTATTGGTGCGGTTTCGGAACAGGGGTGCGCGATGGCTGTGGGGGTGAAAGACGTTGCGGCCGCCGCCGGCGTCTCGGTCGGCACGGTGTCCAACGTGCTCAATCAGCCGGAGCGGGTGTCGGCGCGCACCGCCGAACGTGTGCAGCGCGTCATCCAGGAGCTCGGTTTCGTGCGCAACGACGCCGCCAGGCAACTGCGTGCCGGGCGCAGCCGCAGCATCGGTCTCGTGATCCCCGACATCGGTAACCCCTTCTTCGCGGAGGTCGCCCGCGGCGCGCAGGACAGGGCAGCGGATGCCGGCATGACCGTCCTGCTCGGCAATAGCGACGAGCAGGACCAACGACAGGAGTCGCACCTGGAGCTGTTCCAGGAGCAGCGGGTGAACGGGGTGCTGCTGACTCCGGCATCCGATGATCTCGAGGCCGTGCATCGGTTCGCAGCGGGCGGGATGCCGGTGATCCTCGTCGACCGCGAGGTCGAGCAGGGTCTGCTGCCGTCGGTGTCGGTCGACGACGTCGAGGGAGGGCGGCTCGCGGTCGAGCACCTGCTCTCCTCGGGGCGGCGGCGCATCGCGTACGTCTGCGGCCCGCGTTCGGTGCAGCAGGTCGCCGATCGTCTGACGGGCGCGCAGGCGGCCGTGGACGCGGTGGCGGGAGCCGAGCTCGAGGTCATCGAGCGGCCATCGCTGACCGTGCTGCAGGGGCGTGCCGCCGGTGAGGAGATCGTCGCGCGTGCGGCGGCGTCGCGGCCGGATGCGGTCTTCGCGGCGAACGATCTGCTCGCCGTCGGGCTGCTGCAGGCCTTCAGCTTCGGCTCGGCGGTGCGCGTGCCCGGGGACATCGCGATGGTCGGCTACGACGACATCGACTTCGCCTCCGCCACCGTCGTGCCGCTCAGCTCGGTGCGCCAGCCGGCTCGCCTGCTCGGCTGGACAGGAGTCGACCTGCTCCTCAAGGAGCTCGACGGGGTCGAGCATGACCGGCGCGTGCGGTTCCAGCCGGAGCTCGTCGTGCGGGAGTCGTCGGGGCGCTGAGCCGGGCTCTCCGCGTCGCTCGCACGCTCGATTCGTGACGGTCCATGAGAACCGGTTACACTGGCAGAGTGCATCCGGGCCTGCGGGTCAGGGTGCCTGGAGACGTCGCATAGTCAGGCCTAGTGCACCACCCTGCTAAGGTGGAGTCCCCTCACGGGGACCGAGGGTTCAAATCCCTCCGTCTCCGCGATGCAGTGAGGGACTCCCGCGAAGCGGGGGTCCCTCACTGCATCCTGGGCAGAGTGGGATTTGGGAGGAGGCCGCGAAGCGGCCGACGGCTCCCTCCGTCTCCGCCAAATTTTCCCTGGTCAGAGCCTGTTTTTCCAGGCTCTTCGCCGCCTCCCTCCCCTCGGTCGTCATTCCCAGGAACCCCGGCAGGGGAGTGGGAGGGGAGTGAGTTGAGGCGGCGCAGCGCCTCGCGGTCTTGCTCTTCGCCGAGCACGTGCGCGTAGACCTTCAGCACCGTACGCGGATCATCGCCCAGCCAGGCGGCAACGTGATTGATCGGGATGCCCTGCCGGAGCCACGTCGACGCCGCGTGGTGCCGCAGGGCATGGATCGTGAACCCCCGCGCTGTCGTCGTCCAATCCAGCGCGCGACGGAAGTACGTCCCACGGAGTTGCAGACCTGTCGCGCTCGTCGCCAGGTAGTTATCCGGCCCCTTGCCCGACGCCCACGCACGCGCAATCTCCAAAGCGCGATCAACGAGCGGCACGATTCGCCGCCCGCGCGCCGTCTTCGGTGCCTTCTGTGCGAAGTTGTCCGAGTGGCTGCGAAGCACCCGAAGCGCGGGCATCGGCACTTCCTGAAGGTCGGCCACTTGCAGGGCGCGAAGCTCGCCCCATCGCAGACCGGTGAGGCTCAGGAACTCGGTGACCAACGCATCGCGGGGCGACTTCTCCCGCTGCGCCTGCAAGATCAGCGCGAGCACAGAACTCGTCAGCGGCACCATGTCCACGGCCTCGCTCAGACCTGACGGCATACGCACGCCGCGAACGGGGTTCTTGCTCACCCATCGCTCTCGCACCGCCCAGGTGAAGAGTGCGCTCAGTGTCGTCTTGATCCGCGCCACGGTCGAGTGCGCGCGCCCGTCGAGCAGGTCGGTCAGCAGTGCGAGCACGTCCGCCTCGGTGATCGATCCGATGGAGCGAGCAGAGAACTTCGGCGGGAGCGCGGCCAGGTTGTCGCGGTCAGTGCGCAGCGTGTGCGCGACAACCTGGCCAGCGCGAGCGTCCAGGAACTCGGCTGCCACATCGGAGAGCGCCACACGTGAACGCTGCGGCGAGACGAACCCGCCGTTGCTCAGCGCCTCCTTCTCGCGCCGCTCGTACGCCTCGGCCGCTCGACGCGTTGTGAACGTCCGATCCGCGACGACCTGCCCGCCGACGTGCAGGCGCACACGCCACCGCACGCCCGAGGCGAGTTCGCGCCGCTCGATGCTCATCGCGCATCGCCCTCGGCGTGCTCGTCCCCTTCCGGCAAAGTCGGCGCAGGGATGAGCAAGCGCATCCAGCTGCTCGCGTCAGTCTGCGTGATTCCGATCTGTTCTGTGGCGAGGCTGCTCTCCGATGACCGGACGACATCGACCAGGCATTCGACGTGATCGTGATAGCGGAAGAGTCGAACATCCACGACAAAGTCGCTTCGTTCCGGAAGCGGCATCCGTGGCGGCACCGAGTCGTCTGAGGACGCGACCACCCAGGAACGCCAGTAGGACGCTCCCGTATCGAAGCCGACCGCTACCCGTAGCTGCGCCGCTTCAGCCGGAACAGCGTCGTCACACCCGAACGAATCATGCCAACCCTCAGCAATGGGGTCGTCTGCGCTCATGCTTTCAGCCCCGCCAGCTCACGTACAGCAACAGCGCTGTACACGCGGCGCGTGCCGATCAGCACGGGTTCCACGGGCGGATTCCCCGCCTTCACGAGCCTCCCGAGCGTTGCAGGATGCACGCGAAGGATGCGTGCCGCCTCACGCTCAGAGAGGAACATGCGGCCCTCGGTCTCGTCAATCATCGTTCTCTCCTTCTCCGAGCAGAAGCGCGGCGTGATCCTCCGCGCAGGCAAATAGTTGGCCGTGCGCTCCGAAGCCGACCGGCCTCGACACCATCGGCTCGACACCGCACACGACGCAGGCGAAGCCGTCGCGCTGCCGATCGGTGAGGCCATCCGTTTCCGGTGTCGCCGTCGGCCAGATCGCCCGCCGAAGGGCGTACAGGGCACGCAGCTCGTCGTCGTGTTCTTGCCGGTACTGGCCCGTCAAGCTGCGCACGATTGCCGCCTTCTCAACGCGGGCTATTCTCAGGTTCAGCGCCTCGATGTTCATCGTTCGGCCCCGCTCATCACGACCCGGCGATACTCGCCGTAGTCAACCGCGTCGAATCTGACGATTTGCGGGGCTTCGGCCGGGCGCTCGACGTAGGCGTATCCCGGCGCGAATCCCCGGATGCGCTCGACCGTCTCCTGATCCGCGTCCGGGTGCAGCATCGTCACGGCGTCGCGGTTGTCCACGCGGAGGCTGATCCGAGTGCCGATGTTCGACCGCTCGGAACCCCCGATAATCGAGGCATCCATGCGCTGGGCGAGCAGGAGCACGCGCACGCCGGCCTTTGCGCCTTCCTGGATCAATCTCTGAATGCCGGCTTTCACAACCGGCAGGCGACGCTCGGCCGGTTTCAGCGGGGTATCGGCTGAGCCGAGCGCGGCGACGAGGCCCGGATACTCTTCGAGAACGAAGAACAGCGCGCCGAAGTCGCCGGGCGTCGTCACCTTGTCGCGGCCCTGGGACATGAGCCAGGCCACCCGTCGATCCATCTCGGCGACCGCCGCCGACAGCGCCGACGTGATCGCGTCGAGGTCGGTTAGACCGAGCGCCCGGAACTCGGCCCCCGGATGCTCAGCCCACGGCGCGAGCAGGAGGCCGGTCGGATCGATGCCACCGACGATCGCATCGCCCCGACGGGATGCCGAAGCGTAGCCGCCGAGCAGCCCCATCATGGCCACGCTCTTCCCGCTGCGGCTGGCGCCCTGACAAGCCAGATGAAACGGGTCACCGGGCACGTCAAGCACGAAGTCGCGCCCGCTCGACTCGCGCCCGAGCACAGGAACACCACCGGGAACTTGAACCTGCCAGCCGTTCACGCGACCCGTTGCCAGCGGATCGACCGCCGCCGAAGCATCCCAGCGGACGACAACGCGGCCGGGCGTCGGGCGCTTCACGGTCACATGGTCGGGAGGCATCCCGATGCGACCTGCCGCCGCATGAGCGCGCTTCAGAATGTCATCGTCCGTTGCCGAAGCGGTCTGCTGCTCGACGGTGAGGCGAGCAGAGGTCTTCGTCTTCACGAACTCGACCGCTGGCAGCCACCGCCGACGCTTGCGCTGGAAGGCCACGCTCTCGACCTCGTTGGGCAGCTTCGCGACGATGCCGAGATCTCGCGCGAAGCAGTAGCCGTTCCAGCGGCGAAGCCACCGGCTGCGGCGACGCCGGTATCTCTGCACGTCAGCCCACACCGGCGCATAGGTGCGCAGCATCGGCAGCCAGATCGCGGCGAGAGCCAAAGCAGCCGCCACAAAGACGACGAGCCAGAAGCCGACTGCACCGCTACGACCAGGCAACGCAGACGCGATGCCGAGCACAACGAGCCACGCCACGGTGACGAGGGCCGCCCACGACCAGCGGGCGGCCCTTCCGAGAATCGCGGTGACCATCGGTTACGCCTTCAACTCGACGATGCCCGCTGCTCTGAACCACAGCCCTGCCGAGGGCGCAGAACCGTCGTTGCCGGCCACCTGGTAGAAGTCCACCTGAAGATCGCGGAACTTCGCCTGCATGGGCGTGAACGTCGGCTCCTGTGGTGACGCCACGGTGACGGTGCGAAGCTGCGGCTTCGATCCGTCGTCGGGCTGGTGGAGTGCGACACACGACCAGAGCGGCACGCCGTCGCGCACCTTCTGCTCGCCTGTGAGCCGGTCGGCCAGCTTGGGGCCGACGCTGATGAGCCGGATGTCCTCGTGATCGCTGATAGCGAGCATGACCCGACCCCCTTACGGCTTCCACGTCTTCGCGACGAGGCGAAGGACGGCCAGCACGTACGGAGCCGTCACCCAGCGCCCACCGAGCACCTTGCGGAACCAGCGCGCGAGCTCGCGCATATTTGCCTCGGCGTAGTCCTCGACTCCGAGGCGGAACTCGTCGCGCGTGTTCGCAGCCGCCCAGGGCTTCGCCAGCACGGCGGGGTGCGACCGGTCAGCCAGCACCAGCGCCGCAGCGTCTTCGTGTTTCATCTGTGTCTCCTTGCGTTGATCGATGCATATGCCAACAAGCATTGCAAGATCAGGCTAGACTCACCGGCGGCATTATGCAAGGTATGTTGGCAAGAAGTCAGGGTAAGGCTCTATGTTTCGGCATTGCACGCTAGGAAAGTTGGCTAGATGCCAGGTATCCTGGTCGGATGTCGCCCAAGACCTTGCCCAACCCTTACGAGTCGCATCCCGATCGCTCGACCTTCGCCCTACAGGACGTGCAGACTCCGGCTGACCTCGCCGAGCTGCTGGACGTGGCAGCAGCTGGATACGCTCGCGCAGCTGCGCAGGCCCGGCGTGGGCAACTCTCAATCGATGACCTTCTTCAGTACCTGGGCGAGGCGTTCCCGGCGGCAGAGCACTCCCGGCAGTTGGCAGGAGAGCTTGCGATGGAGCGGTACGGACGCACACAGCGTCAAGTTGCCAACCTCCTCAAGGTCAGCCACAACACCCCCTACCGCTGGCGACACAACCCGCTACGCCGCGACGCCGCGAACCCTTCCTGATCCGGAACTACTGCGATGGCGGAGGTGGCTTGCGCAGCCCCTCACCGCCACGCCGACACATCCGGCGCACCCCTCGGAATCAACTCCGTCACCTCCACATGCAGCACATTGCTCAGTGCCACAAGTGTGTAGAGCGACGGGTTCGCAGCCACGTCGGGCCGTGACAGCCCCTTCTCCAGCTGGGCATACGTTGCCCTGGTGATGCCCGCAGCAGCAGCCAGCTGCTCTTGGCTCAAGCCCGCAGCCACCCGTTGACGATGAAGCGCTAGCCCAAGCTCGCGTACGTACGGTGCCCACTCTGGGGGTGGTACGCGCTTGGCCATACATCCACGCTGAACGCTGCCGCTTGCCCGCGTGAAGATAATTTATGCATAATGAAGCATGTCTGATCTATCTTCAGGCTTGCTTTGCACCTGCTGGCAACCTGCTGAGTCTCCTGAGCGGCTCGGTAGTGCGCACCAACCCGACACCCGAGGGGGTTCTATGTCCCATCAGCCTGACGCCACGAAACCAAGACATGCCAGTCGAAGGCGACGGCACCGACGATCGCTGGGTCGCCAGGGAGCGACAGTCACGGCGATACTGCTCACCTTCGGCCTGATCTTCGGCGGCGGAAGTGTCGCGCTTGCTCAGGATTCGACGCTTGAGCAGGATGAGCAGTCTGCCGAGCTCGAATCTGGTTGGACTCCCGCCTCCACCCTCACCCTCGAGCCGGTCTGTGGATACGTTGAGCTTCCTACCGTGGCGATCAACTTCAACTACGACACCGCTGACGGTGAACAGATCAATGACGTCTCCATCGACGGTGGCCCGACTCCAGGAGATGCCATGGTGCAACTCCTGCCCGGGACCTACCAGTACTCCTATGTCGTCGTGAACCTCGACACCAACGAGACCGCCACGATCGATGGCGGCACCCTCACGGTGCCATCCTGCGAGGAGCCTGTTGAGCCCACTCCGACGCCAACACCATCTGAGTCGGGCTCGGCCCTGAGCGGCACTGTTTCACCCGGCATCGTCGCGCCGAATGGCACCCTCACGGTGACGGCAGCTGGCTTCGAAGCGAACGAGAGCATCGAAATCTGGCTTCACTCCACGCCCGTTCTGCTGCACAGTGGCACTACATCGGCAGACGGCACCGTCAGCCAAACCGTCACCATCCCGACAGACACCGTCATCGATGCTCACCAGATCGAGATTCGTGGGGCTACGTCGGGCTCGGTCTTCCTGAACCTGACGGTTGTCGAGCCGACGGCTGTTGACACGCTCGCCGCCACAGGGCTCAACGACGGCTCCGTCTGGATGCTCGGAGGAGCTGGGGCGCTACTGGTGACCCTCGGCGTCCTGCTCTACCGCCGCACCCGAACCACCGTCTGATCGCAACCTCAACAAAACCTCGCCCGGCGCGGACACCCGTCCGTGCCGGGCGAGGTTTTCTTGTGTAACGAAACGCCTCGACTCAGCAGTCGCCTCTGTTCATCCTCATTCCGCCGCCCGCTGCTTCCAGTCGCAGCATTCGCTCCAGCGCGCCCACAATCCGCCTGGTGCTCTCCAGGCTTAGCCGGAAGTTCCGCTCACGGTCGTCGCCAATGCCGAACAGAATGAACACCTCAACCTGGCCGACCCTCTGCTCAAGACGAACATCGAACTCCTCAGCAACAACGAGATGGTGAAGCATTCCACTGCCGGAGACGATGCGTAGCTCGACAA
The DNA here is from genome assembly GCF_047607465.1 of Microbacterium sp. Lineage (GTDB taxonomy): Bacteria > Actinomycetota > Actinomycetes > Actinomycetales > Microbacteriaceae > Microbacterium. The sequence goes on from NZ_JASGCY010000054.1 coordinate 10,216, forward strand.
CCGGCACGCAGTCTCCCTCGCTCTCGTGCCATCGGTCATCGACATGATCCTGTGCTCCGTGGTCAGCAACGCACCAAGGTGGGCAGTCGTCTCTGTTGGAGTCCTGCTGGTCGTTGTTCCCCTGCTCCATGCTCGATCCGTTCTCTCTGTCTCCCCCAATGGGAAACGGGAGCGGGGAGCGTAGCGGGCGTCAAGGCATTCGGTTCTTCCTATGATGTGCACATGGACGCACTCGCATCTGCGCTGGCACCTCTCGTCGTTCCACTCGTGGGCCTGGTCGGCGTGGGTGCTGGTGCGGCTCTCTCGGCGTTGCTTGCCCGGCGTAACGACGTGCATCGGTCAGTTCGTGAGCTGAGAAGGCAAGTTTACTTTGAGGCACTCGACATGGCCTTTGCTCTATACGAGCACATGCAGACGTTTGCTCGAAATGCACCGAAGGGCGGCGAATCAAAGAAGGCTGATAAGGCTGCTGCCAAAGCGCTCCAGGCCGGGATCAAAGTATATGAAAAGTTTCCACGAGTCGAGGCTTGAGTCTCAATTGTTGGCACGCGCGAAGTAATCGAAGCAACAAACTATTTTCGTGAATCTACGGATCGGTTCATGGGTCGAATGAATGAACAAATCGGCGAGGATAAGGTGTTTCGGGTCGCGTCTGCCCGTCGATATTCTCTCGACTATGCACAAGCGCTCCAGGGGTTGTCGGAAGCAGCTCGTCACGACCTTGGTCTCGCTGCTATCGAGGGCGACCTGCCTATCGTCCGGGAACTTAAGGGGGTCTTCGGACATTCGGTGGGGGTGGGGCGCGCCGGGTGATGGTTGGCGGGTAGGGGTCGAGGTCCCCGAGGATCAGAAGTGCTTACTGCCTGATCGACTCCGAGGACCTCGACGTGTTTCACCCTACTTCGGGGTGCGCTGACGCGCGCTCTGCCTTCTGCCCGTGTTCCCGCTGCGACCTTCTGCTCGGCCTTGATGGCGTCCATGTCGAGGATGTCGACCGTTGTGACGGCCTGCTGGTCGTCACGGTCTCGAGCCCGGCGGCGCCGACCGGATGCCCTTCGTGCGGCGTGGTCGCTGTCGGTCGCGGCCGTCGAAGACGCGTTCTTCACGATGTGCCCGGCGCGGGCCGGGTTCGGATCGTGTGGCGGCAGCGGGTGTGGCGGTGCGTCGACGAGCAGTGCCCGCGGAAGGCGTTCGTGGAGCAGATCCCGACACTGGTCGCCGCGCGCGGGTCGATCACGAAACGAGCGATCGCGTGGGCGCTTGGGCAGCTGCGCCGTGAGCACGCGACGATCCAGGGCCTGGCTCGCCAGCTCGGTACGTCGTGGAAGACGGTGTGGCGGGCCGTCGAGCCCGAACTCGTGAAACTCGCGGCCGACGAGTCCCGGTTCGAGAACGTCACCACCCTCGGTGTCGACGAGCACATCTGGCATCACGTCGACCCGCGCAAACGCGGGCCGAAGGAGCTGACCGGGATGGTCGACCTCAGCCGCGACGAGCACGGGAAGACGCGGGCGAGGCTGCTCGACCTCGTGCCTGGCCGGTCCGGGAAAGCCTACGCGGGCTGGCTCGACGAGCGCGGCGACGCGTTCCGTCGACGGGTGCAGGTCGCGGCATTGGATCCGTTCGCCGGCTACAAGACCGCGATCGATGACAAGCTCGAAGACGCCACCGCCGTGCTCGACGCGTTCCATGTCGTGAAGCTCGGCACCGCCGCCGTCGACGAGGTGCGTCGCCGCGTCCAGCAGGACACCCTCGGGCACCGCGGACGCAAAGGGGACCCGCTGTTCGGGATCCAGACCATCCTCCGCGCCGGAGCGGAGAACCTCACCGAGAAACAGCGGACGCGGCTGGTCGCGGCGATCGAAGCCGACCAAGCCCACGACGAGGTGTTCGTCGCGTGGCAGCGCGCCCAGCAGCTGCGCTCCGCCTACCACCAGAAAGACCTCGCCGAGGGGCGGCGGATCGCCGAAAAGGTCGTCGACTCGTTCTCCTCCTGCCCGATCCCCGAGATCGCGCGCCTGGACGCACCCTCCGCCGCTGGCGCGACGCGTTCCTGGCGTACTTCACCACCGGCCGCGCGAACAACGGCGGCACCGAAGCCGTGAACGGGATCATCGAACTCCACCGCCGCCTCGCCAGAGGGTTCCGCAACCGGCACAACTACCGGCTCCGCATGCTCCTCGCTGCCGGCGGCCTCACCCCATAACCCCCACCGGATGTCCGAAGAGCCGGCAAACTCGACAGGCGGACAATACCTAGACTCAGCGGTAGTTATCAAGTCAACGACGAGACTCACTAAAGATGCCCGCGAAACGCCCTCGGCGCCTCAACTGAGAATGCCCTCGAAACGGTGACCGTGGTGGCATGGGATGTGAGCTGTCGATGGCAACGCGGGTGGAGATCACGTCGAATACGCGACCGCCGGCTGGGTCGACTGGTACAACCACCGCAGGCTTCACGGTAGCCCCGGAATGGTCAGCCCCGACGAATACGAGGCGACCTACTACGCGACCCTCACCAGAGAGACGCAACCCGCATAGAAGCGGCAAAGAACCTGGGACGGTTCACCCCAGTCGAGACAAGGATCTCAGCCCCATACAAACGATCCACGCGCTCACTCGCGCGTTCACTCCAGCAGCGGCCCCAGCGCGGCGACGAACGGTGCCAGTTGCTCGGTCATGTGCACGTCCAGGTCGGCCGTCGGCTCCTCCTGCGACGCCCACTGCGTTGTCACGGCGACCACCACGGCCATCAATGCCTCGACAACGTGCGTCACTCTCTCAGGCGCCGTGTGCGGCAGTCGGGCCCGGCCGTACTCGACGAGCAGATCGATGATCTCCCTGGTGCGCAACGCGACGTCGGTGCGGCGCTCGTCGTCGTCGCGCACGATGCGCCAGCGGAGCACCAGCGCGTCGCGCTCCTGCCGAGTGAATCGCACCGCCGCCGCGACACCTTCCGCCATCGCTTCGACGACGGGCCTGCCCTCGCTGTGCTCGAGTGCTTGCCGCAGCCGGGTGAAGCTGGCATCGAACTCGTCGGCAATGAGGTCGCTCTTGGCCGGGAAGTAGTGGAACAGCGTGGTGCGGCTGATCCCGGCGGCCTCGGCGATCTGCTGCAGCGAGGTCGCCGCGTACCCCTGGCGCAAGAACAGGGCGCGGGCGATGTCGCGGATCTCGTCGTGGGTGGTCTCTCGCGGCCGCCCTCGTCCTCGTTTGGTCACGGTCTTTTTCTCATCAACATCTGATTAAGTGAACACTGATGAGATATTCTGTCAGAAAGACCGGTCGATGTGGAAAGCCCGATGTCGACGGCCACAGGAAGGACTCCACCATGCCGATCACGACCCTCGACCCGGCGACAGCGCTGATCGTCGTCGACCTGCAGAAGGGCACCACCGCCGCGCAGATGACGCCTCCCGTCGACGGGGTGATCGGCAATGCCGCCCGTCTCGCTGACGCGTTCCGGCAGCGGGGCCTCCCCGTCGTGCTCGCCCGGTTCGATCCGGCGCAGGCGCCGATCGGCCGCGTCGAGCGCGGAGGGCGACTGCCCGAGATCCCGGCGGAGTTCACCGAGTCCCTCCCCGAGCTCCCGCCGGCATCCGGCGACCTCGTCGTCACGAGGGGATCGTGGAGCGCCTTCGCGGGAACGGATGTGCACGATCGGCTCGCGGCGAAGGGCATCACGCAGGTGGTGCTGACCGGCGTCGCGACGAGCTTCGGCGTCGAGTCCACCGCTCGGGCCGCCTATGACCTTGGCTACAACGTCGTTATCGCCACCGATGCGGTCGCCGACCGCATCCCCGACTCGCATCACCGTGCGATTGATGGCGTGTTCCGCATCCTCGGCGAGACCGGAACGACCGACGACATCCTTGCGCTGCTCGCCGGCTGACTCGCCCACCACCCACACCCCAAGGAGAGAACCGTGAAGTCCGTACACATCACCGCACCCGACACCACCGCGTGGGTCGAGGTCGACACCCCGGTTCCAGGACCTGCCGATGTCCTGCTGAAGATCAAGGCGTGCGGCATCTGCGGCTCCGACGCGATGTACACCCACAACGGCGGCATCCCGCCGCGGATCGGCGCGACCCCGCTCGGGCACGAGCCCGCTGCAGAGGTCGTCGAGGTCGGCGCGGGTGTGCAGGACATCGAGGTCGGCGACCACGTCGTCATCGACACGATGGCCTTCACCGACGGGCTGCTCGGCTCCGGCGGCGCCCAGGGCGCCCTCTCCGAGTACGTGGTCGTGAAGGACGCGCAGCTCGGACGACAGCTGAAGGTCATCCCCAAGGACGTCCCGTGGGAGGTCGCCGCGCTGAACGAGCCGATGGCGGTCGCCTACCACGCCGTGAACCGCACGAACCCGCAGCCCGGCGCGAAGGTCGTCGTCTTCGGCGCAGGTCCCATCGGCCTCGGCGCCGTGCTCGGCTACCGGCGCCGCGGCGCCTCTCACATCGTCGTGGTCGACATCCTTCCTGCCCGACTGGAGAAGGCGCTGCAGGTCGGTGCGGATGCCGTCATCAACTCCGCCGAGGAGGACATCGCGGCCCGCCTGATCGAGCTGCACGGAGACGGTGCGACCGTGTTCAACCGTGGGGCGCGCGCTGGTACCGACATCTACCTCGACGCGGCGGGTGCGCCCAGCATCCCGCCGACCGTCGCCGGTATCGCCAAGCAGGGCGCGACCCTCGGTATCGTGGCCGTGCACAAGCGCCCCGTCGAGCTCGACTTCGGCGGCATCCTCACTTCAGAGCTCACGATCGTCTGGTCGATGGGCTACCCGACGGAGATCTTCGAGGTCACCGACGACATCGTCGAGAACTGGGAGAAGTACGCCGTCATCATCAGCGACCGCCTCCCCTTCGACCGCGCCCTCGACGCGCTCGAGCTCGCGAAGACTCCTGGCGCCGCCGATAAGGTCGTCGTGACGTTCTGACCTCCGCTGCTCACCGATCCGTGATCGGCTCGGTGAGCAGCGGCACCCGCGAGAACACCTCGCGGAACACATCTCTGAGCTCAGCGGTGTCGTCGGACGCCCACTCCTGCCAGGTGACCTCGTACGCGGCGAGGGCCGTTGCGGCGAGCACCCGCGCGGACAGCACATCGGCTCCCTGCTCGACGATCGCCGCCACGAGGCTCTGCTCCTGGGCGCGCCGCTTCTCCGTGAGGTGGGCGCGCAGGGAGGGCGTCTGCACGATCATGCGCGTCCGGGCTCGAAGACGCACGGGGTCGCCGTCGATGCTCGCGATGCCTTCTTCGAACACGGTTGTGAGCAGCTCCCAGGCGCTCGCGGCGTCGGCGAGCGCCTGGGAGCGCTCGCGCAGGAGTGCGCCGAAATCCACTCCGCCCGACTGCACGGACAGGACGACGGCCTCCTCCTTCGACCCGAAATACCGGAAGAAGGTCGCCCTCGAGATCCCCGCTTCGCGAGCCGCGTCGTCGACCGTGGTCTGATCGAATCCGTGCTCTGCGAACACCTGCACAGCGATCTCGGCGATCTCCGCCCGCATGAGGTCCTTGGTGCGCTCGCGGACGGTCGTTGTCATGAGTCGGAGTCTACCAAGTGATAGCATGAATCAATGCTGAGACTGAGTATCAAGAGGGGGCTTCCGGCATGACTCCGCGGGATCTGACCCGGATGCCGAGCCCGGGGCTCGTCACTGCGGTTCTCGCCTTCGCGGGCATGAGCGCGTCGTTCATGCAGACGATCCTGATCCCGATTCAGGGGGAACTGCCCGAGCTGCTGGGCGCCAGCCGGGAAGACACCGCCTGGGCCGTCACGATCACCCTGTTGGTATCGGCCATCTGCACGCCCATCTCCGGTCGCCTCGGCGACATGTTCGGGAAGCGGCGCGTCGCACTCGTGCTGCTCGCAGCCCTCGTCGCCGGTGCGGTGACAGCCGCGCTCTCGACCACCGTGACCTCGCTGATCATCGGTCGCGGTCTGCAGGGCCTCGGCATGGGGGTCATCCCGCTCGGCATCTCGATCCTCCGGGACACGCTCCACAAGGAGCGCCTGGGCTCTGCCATCGCCCTCGTCTCCGCGACCCTCGGCGTCGGCGGGGCGCTCGGGCTGCCGCTCTCCGCCTTCGTCACCGAGCACTTCGACTGGCACGTGCTGTTCTGGGTGGCCGCAGCGCTCGGGACGGTCTGCTTCGCTCTGGTTCTGCTGGTCATTCCCGTTTCCACGCTGCGCAACCCCGGCCGGATCGATTACGTCGGATCGGTAGGGCTCGCAGTCGGCCTCGCGGGCGTGCTGCTCGGCATCTCCCGCGGCAATGAGTGGGGATGGACCTCGATCCCCACCATCGGCCTGCTCGCCGGCGGTGTCATCGTGCTCCTCGTCTGGGGAGGGTACGAGCTTCGCATCCCCAGCCCGCTGGTCGATCTGCGCGTCTCTGCGCGAGGGCCGGTGCTGCTCACCAACCTCGCCTCCGTCGCAATGGGGTTCGCGCTGTTCAGCTCCAACATCGCCTTTCCGCAGTTGCTCGAACTGCCGGAAGAGGTCGGCGGGTTCGGCCTCGGACTTCTTCCCGCGAGCCTCATGCTGATGCCCTCGGGCCTTGCCATGCTCGCGATGTCGCCGATCGCCGGGCGCATCGAACGCCGCAGCGGCCCCAAGCCGCTGTTCGTCGCGGGTGCGGCGATCATCGCTGCCACCTATCTCGCGGCGGTGCTCCTTCCGCTGCCGGCCTGGGGGATCCTCGTCATCAACGTCTTCGTCGGCATCGGCATCGGCCTCGGCTACGCGGCGATGCCGACCCTCATCATGAGGGCGGTCCCCGCTGCCGAGACGGGGGCTGCGAACGGGCTGAACACGCTCATGCGCTCGCTCGGCACGGCCGTCGCCGCCGCTGCTATCGCGGCGGTGCTGGCGCAGTCGGCCGTAGACGTCGACGGAGTCTCGCTCCCGACGGCGGACGGCTTCCAGCTCGCCTTGATCCTGGGACTCGCGGCCGCCGTCGTGTGCACCGTGCTGGCGCTGCTCATTCCCCAGCCGAGGGGCGGAGTGGAGGGACGACCGTCCCTTCCTGCCGACTGACGTCCCATGCGCCGGGTTCGGCGGGCCGTCGAGAGCTCCGTGGATCCCCCGAAGCGATCGGTGCGACGATCCCTGCGCTGAGGAAGGCGATGAGGTCGGCGATGAGCACTTCCAGCTTCACCGGAAGGTGCTCGCGCTTCTGCTGTGCGGACTGATAACGGGCGAGGGTCTGCACCGCGCTCGTGAGTGCGACCTGCCAGCGCTCGTCGAGCACCTCATCCGGTACGTCGGGGACGAGTCGGCTGAGGAGGGTGCGCAGCGCAAGCACCGAGGCGCCGGCGTGGACATGCACACGACCGAGGCCTTCGTACCCGCCTTCTTCCACGACGAGACGGGACAGGAATGCCAGGTAGTGGTTGTTCTCCTGAAGGTGGATCGCGAGGGGCCAGATGAACGCGTTCAGCACGTCGGGGACGGTAGGGCGGCCATCGTCGAGCATCAGCTGGGCCACCAGGTCGGCGCGGCTCGCCTCGCTCTCGTCGCCGCGGTATTCCATGAGCGCCCGCACGAGTTCGTCGCGGTCGCCGAAGTGGTACTGCACGGCGGCATGGTTACGCTGCCCTGCGGCGATCCCGATGTCTCGAAGCGGCGCGGCGGCGACGCCGTGCTCCGCGAAGATCCGCTCAGCAGCGGTCAGGATCCGACGCCGGGTGGCCTCTCCGCGGACGTTGCGGCGCTCGCCGCCCGATCGCGGACCGCTGCGGGGACGTGCGATCGATTCCGTCGAAGATTCAGCCACCCTTAAGAATTTAGCCGAATGCTGGCCGTGAGCGGAGCGAACGCGGTACCTGTCGCGTATACGCTGCCGAAGAGCTCGGCGCCGGCGGCGGTGAGGAGCGGGACGAGCGCATCGTCAGCGGCTGCCTCGGCCGACGGGTTCATGGTCGCGATCACGAGCCTGCCGTCGCCTCCGGCAGGGGAGATGCTCAGGGAGCCGGAATCGCCCGAGAGCAGCAGCCACGGATCGCGCAGATCCACGTCGAGATAGCCGCCATGGGCGGTGAAGCGCACCGAGCCGCTGAATCGGAGATCCAGCTGGCCGTCATCCCGCGAGGCGCTCGCGAGCGGCCAGGTGAAAGCGCCGTCCGCCGCTTCAGCCGCACCGTCGTCGAGCTGCGTGGTGCCGGCGGCGATCACGCGCACGTACCGGATGAACGAGTCCTTCACCGCCCAGCGCAACTCGCCGCCACTGGTCACGGCGAGTGCTCCGGTGGGAATCCGGTCATGCCCGGCTCGAGCTGCAGTCCGAGCGCGTTGAACGCCGTGCAGTGCATGTCGTAGGTGCCGATCGTGAACACGAAGTCGATGAGCTGCTGACGGTCGAACTGCGCGCCGAGCTCGGCCCAGGTGCCGTCGTCGATGCGCTTGTCGAGGCAGAATCCGTCGACGGCTCGGACGATCGCCGCCTCTTCGGCCGTCCAGACCGGCGAGTCGGGGCCGACGGAGAGCGCGTCGATCTGCGCGTCGGTGAGATAACCGCCGGCCCTGCTCATCCGCACGTGCTGGGCCCATTCGTACTCACCGTGTCCGAGCCACGTGGTGCGGATGATCACCATCTCCCGCACGGCGTCGGAGAGCGTGGAGTGGCGCAGATGGTTGGAGAACGGCATCCATCCTTTGATGAAATTCGGATGCCAGGCGTAAATGCCGAGGATGTTCGACTGCGGGCGCGAGGTCGCGCCGGGCGGAGGGGCCATGCCGGCAGGGGCGTGGGCGGCGAGCACCGAGAAGGCGTCGTCGACCTCCTCGTCCCAGTTGTCGGTCGGGCGGGGCGGAACGCGTGGTGTGGTGGTCATGGCGTCAACCGATGAAGGATCCGCCGTTGACGCTGAGCGTCTGGCCGGTGACGTAGGAGGCCTCATCGGACACGAGGTAGGAGACCGCTGCCGCGATGTCCTCGCCGGTGCCGACTCGGCCGACCGGGATGTACTTCGCCATGTCCTCGGCGGAGGGGATCGTGCCGGCGGCGCGCTTCTTCTGCACGCTCGGCGTGTCGATCGACGAGGGCACCACGGTGTTCACGGTGATGCCCTGCTTGGCGAACTCCACCGCGAGCGCCTTGGTGAGCGCGAGCTGCCCGCCCTTCGATGCCGCGTAGTGCGCCATTCTCGGGGCGCCGCGCTGCGCGCTGGAGGAGGAGATGAGCACGACGCGACCCCACCCCGCCTCGACCAGGTCCGGCAAACCGGACTGCACGGTGTTGAACGTCCCGGTGAGGTTGATCGCGATCGCGCGGTCCCACTCCTCCTGGGTCATCTCGAGGAAGGGCCGCTGAGGTGCGATGGCTGCGTTGGCGACGAGGACCGAAATGGGGCCGAGCTCCGCGCGGGCGGACGCCAGTGCTGCGTCGACAGCTGCACGGTCGCTCACATCAGCGCGGTATCCGATGGCGGTGCCGCCGTTCGCCGAGATCTCCGCTGCGGCCTTCTCAGCGCTGCCCTCGCTGCTGCTGAGCACGACGACGCGGAAGCCGTCGCCGACCAGTCGTTCGGCGATCGAGTACCCGATCCCCGCCGATCCACCGGTGACCACCGCGACGCGGCCGGCCCCCGTCATCGCTGCCCTCGCCGTGGGAATCGGTTAGCATTCGGCCTAGTCATCGCAGTCCGTCCTCAGTTCTTCTCGGTCGCGGGACGCTACTGCGCCCGGACGGTTGACTCGCTGACAACGGCTTGTCCGCGCACGAACTCAGGTGCACTACCGTTGTGCATAACGGAACGGATGTTCCGTTGCATCGCGATGTCAAGAATGTCGGCAGCGATCATGAATGTCAAGTGAGAAAGTGGGTCAGGATGGGCAAGGCATCGAGCGCAGCGGATGCTGACACGACGGAGGAGAGCCGTCGTCGGCAGCCGCTGGCGCGGGGGATCGAACTGCTCACCCTCATGGTGGACAGCCAGCAGGAGACGCACGGCGTGCGAGAGCTGGCCGGGCGTCTCGAGGTGAGTCCGAGCACGGTGCACCGCCTCATCACCGACCTCGAGAAGCTCGGACTGGTCGGACGCACGCCAACGGGGTCGTATCGCCTCGGACTGGAGTTCCTGCGACTGGCCTGGACCACGACCGCTCGTTATCCGCTCCACGAGGTCTCCACCGACACCCTGCGCGAGCTCATGGAGCAGACCGGCGAGTCCGCGTTCTTCTGCGTGTACAGCGAGCCACGCCGCCAGATGATGTTCACGCTCGCGATCGAGTCCTCGCATCCGCTGCGCTACACCCTTCCGCTGCAGCAGTGGCTCCCGCTGCACGCCGGCGCCAGCGGGCTGGCGATCCTCGCGTACGCGCCCGCGGACATCCAGCAGGAGATCTCCCACGGAGCCCTCGATCCGCTTACCGAGCGCACGCTGACCGACGCCCCGAGCCTGCTCGCCCGCCTCGCTACCGTTCGCGAGGAGGGGTTCGCGATCACGCACGGCGAACGGATCGAGGGGGCCATCGCGATCGCCGCTCCCGTGTTCGGGGTATCCGGCGTGATCGGATCGATCGGGATCAGCCTCCCCGAGGGCCGCTTCAACGCCGCGAAATCGTCCCTGATGGCGGGCACCGTCCGCGATGCCGCGCAGCGCCTGTCTGGTTACCTGAGGGGATCGAGGGACCCCCACTCGAACGCGTCGCGCTGAGTCGACGCCCGCCGGATTCGGGACCGGCCCGTTCCGCGTTCCACTCGGGGTGGATTCGCGCTGCCCCGACCTCGCAGCGATGTCCTGTTGACAGTGGGCGATCGGGGGCGGGATACTCTTGGTGTTGCGTTGTAGAGGTTGCCTGTTCCGTTCAGTGAATGTGCTCAGCGGCCCGCACACCGACTGCGGAACCGTGCTGATGTTCCGCAAGGCCGCACCTGACGAAGAAGTAAGGAACTCGGATCTTGAACGCACCCGGACGTCACGTCGTCATCGTCGGCGCATCCCTCGCCGGCACCAAGACCGCGCAGGGTCTGCGCGCCGTCGGTTTCGACGGTTCGATCACGCTGATCGGTGCCGAGGAGGAGCTGCCATACGATCGCCCCCCGCTGTCGAAGGACCTGCTGAAGACCGGATGGTCCGAGGACTTCGCCGGCAGCGTGCGGCTCGCGACCGAGGAGGAGCTGCGCGATCTGGGCGTCGATGTGCTGCTCGGCAACGCCGCGACCTCTCTCGACACCGGGGCCAAGACGGTGCGGCTGACCGATGGGGCGGAGATCGCCTACGACCTCCTGGTCATCGCGACCGGGGCTGCGGCCCGCCCTTCGCCGTGGCGGCCGGAGTCCGGCGTGTACCAGTTGCGCACTCTCGAGGACGCGAAGTCGATCGCCGACCGCCTCGAGCGCGGCGGCTCCCTCGTGGTGGTCGGGGGCGGCTTCATCGGCACCGAGATCGCGGCTGCAGCATGCTCTCGGGGATGCGAGGTCATCGTTGTCGATCCCATCCCGGAGCCGATGACGCGTCTCGTCGGCCCCGAAGTCGCGGGAAGCCTCGTCGAGCTGCACCGACGCAACGGGGCGCAGACCCGTTTCGGAGTCGGTGTGGTCGATATCGAAGGCGCAGAGGGCGATCTGACGATCACGCTCGCCGACGGCGAGACGCTGCACGCCGACGCCGTGGTCGTCGGCATCGGCTCCGTGCCGCACACCGACTGGCTGGACGGTTCCTCCCTCACCGTCGACAACGGCGTTGTGACCGATGGGTTCCTGCGCGCGGTCGGCGTCGACGATGTCTATGCGCTCGGCGATGTCGCCCGCTGGCCGCATCCCGGCCGGGGCGCGCTCGTCCGTGCCGAGCACTGGACGAATGCCGGCGACCAGGCGCGCTACCTTGCGGAGGCCATCGTGAACGGCACGGATTCGCCGTACGCGCCCACCGACTACGTGTGGTCGGATCAGTACGACTGGAAGGTGCACGCGGTCGGCTGGCGCGATCCTGAGGGCACCTCGATCGTCCTCGGGAGCCTGGACGAGGACGGCAGGGTCGCCGTCGTGCATGCGGATGCAGAGGGGAACGCCTGCGGCGCGGTGACGGTGAACTGGGTGCGCGCGCTCAATCACTTGCGACGGTTGCTCGCCGCCGGAGGCACCGCCGAGGAGATCGTCGAACAGCTCCGCCAGCGCGCCTGAGCGTGCTCTCGCCGGCTCGGCGTCGCGTCCCGTCACGGCCGAGGAAGGATGTGCGATGACGCATTCGCGCCCCAGGATCGTGCTGCTGTTCGCCGCACTGAGCCTCGTCACGCTGCTGACCTCGCTGTCGCAGCATCTGTTCGTGCCTGCGCTGCCGGTGATCGCCGCCGAGCTCGATGGGCTGGAGCAGATGTCCTGGGTGATCGTCGCCTTCATCCTGGCCTCGATCCCGACGATGCCGATCTTCGGGAAGCTCAGCGATGTCTTCGGCCGACGGGCTCTGATCGTCATCGGAATCGCCATCTTCACGGCAGGCTCCTTGGCCGGTGCGCTCGCCCCCACCATGGAGTGGCTCATCTTCGCCCGGGTGCTCCAGGGTGCCGGCAGCGGTGCCCTCGTGATCCTTCCGCAGGCGGCCGTGGCCGACGTTGTCCCCGCCCGTCAGCGCGGACTCTACGCCGGAATCCTGAGCACCGTATTCGCCGCAGCCTCCATTGCGGGTCCCTTCGTCGGGGGCCTGCTCGCGCAGGGACCCGGCTGGCGATGGGGCTTCTGGCTCAACGTCCCGCTGGGCGTGATCGCTCTCCTCAGCACTGCCTTCCTGCTGCGCCTGCCGAAGCCGGAACGCTCAGGGCGAGTGCGCATCGACTACGCAGGGATGGCGCTCATCTCCGTCGCCACCACCGCCCTCGCACTCGTAACCACCTGGGGCGGTGCGGCCTACGAATGGACCTCGCCGCAGATCGTCGGGATCGCCGCCGTGGGGCTGGGCGCCGCTATCGCCCTCCCCTTCGTCGAGCGTCGCGCCGCTCAGCCGGTGCTGCCCCTGACGTTGTTCCGCGACGCCGACTTCGTGTTCACGAGCGTCGCGGCGATCGGCCTCGCGATGGCGATGTTCGCCTTCCTCGGCTACCTGCCGACCTTCGCGCAGATGACACTGGGCGCGCGCCCTGCGGATGCCGGGCTCGTGATGATCCCGATGGCCGTCGGTACCCTGCTCGGTTCCACAGCCAGCGGTCAGATCGTCGCGCGCACCGGCCGGTACAAGCTCGTGCTCATCGTCGCCGCCGTCATCGTCGCCGCAGGCGCCGGTCTCATGGCGGCGACAGTGCACGACTCCGCCATCTGGGTCATCGCCGCGGCAGGCGGCATCGTCGGGTTCGGCATCGGCAGCTCCTTCGGCAACATCGTCCTCGCCGTGCAGAACGCCTTCCCGCACGCCATCGTCGGAGTGGCGACCGCTGCGACCAGCCTGTTCCGGCAGATCGGCGGGATGTTCGGCACATCGCTCGTCGGCGCGATGTTCGTCAGAGGGCTGAGCGAGCGGCTCGTCGAGCGCCTGCCCGAAGGGCAGTTGGCCGACATCGGCACCTCACCCGCCCCCGACGTCGTGCACGCCTTGCCCGACGGCGTGCAGGACGTCGTGATCGGCGCGTTCACCGACGCCATGCTGCCGGTCTACCTGTTGATGACGATCGTCGCGCTGGTCGCGGCGGGGGTGCTCGGATTCATCCGCCCGCGCGCACTGGCGGAGGCGATCGAATGAGTGCGGCCGAGGAGAAGAAGTCCGAACCAACCGGCGATCGAGGGGCGCGCGGCGCGAGCCTTGCCCTGCTGTTCGTCTCACTGAGCCTGGTCACCCTGCTCTCGCAGTTGAACACCACGGTCTTCACGCCCGCGTTGCCGGTGCTCGTCGCCGACCTCGACGGGCTCGACGAGATGCCCTGGGTCATCGCCGCCTACATGCTCGCCTCGATCCCGACCATGCCCGTCTACGGCAAGCTCAGCGACCTCTTCGGCCGCAGACCCCTGTTGATCGTGTCGATCGCCGCGTTCGTCGCAGGCTCGACGATGGGGGCTCTCGCGCCGGACATGGGGTGGCTCATCGCCGGGCGGATCGTGCAGGGCATCGGCAGCGGGGGGCTCACGGTGCTGCCTGCTGCGGCGATGGCCGACATCCTGCCGGCCAGGCGACGAGGGTTCTACGCCGGCATCCTCATGGCCGTCTCCACACTGGCATCCTTGCTCGGGCCCTTCGTCGGCGGAGTCCTTGCGCAGGGGCCAGGCTGGCGCTGGACGTTCTGGATCAACGTGATATTGGGCGCTGTCGCGGCGATCGGCGTCCTCGTGCTGTTGAAGATCCCCCGTCCTCGCCGTACAGAGGCGGTGCGGATCGATGTGGCTGGGATGGCGCTCATATCCATCGCGACGACCTCGCTCGCCCTCATCACGATCTGGGGCGGCATCCAATACCCCTGGACCTCCCCGATGATTCTGGGACTGATCGGCCTTGGCGTCGCCGCTGTTGTGGCGTTCGCGATCGTTGAAGGGCGTGTGGCGAGCCCCATTATGCCGGTGCGGCTGTTTCGCGACCGCAATTTCGTGCTCACCAGCATCGCCTCCGTCGGCATCGGTATGCAGATGTTCGCCACGATCGCCTACCTGCCCACCTTCCTGCAGATGACCTTCAGTCTGTCGCCTGCCGAAGCCGGCCTGATGATGATCCCCATGTCCGGAGGCACGCTGCTTTCCGGCACTCTCACCGGGCAGCTCGTCGCGCGCACCGGACGCTACAAGCTCTATCCGATCATCGGAACGCTGCTCATCGCGGTGGGAATGGGAGGGCTCTCGCTGCTGACCCCACAGAGCTCACTCCTGTGGGTCGGCGGCTCTGTGGCACTCATCGGGTTGGGGCTGGGGAGCTGCTTCCAGAACCTCATTCTCATCGTGCAGAACTCTTTCGAGCACGCGATCGTCGGCGTCGCGACCGCAGGCTCGAGTCTGTTCCGGCAGATCGGCGGGATGTTCGGGACGTCGCTCGTCGGCACGATCTTCATCGGCGGGCTATCCGCGCTGCTCGCCGAGAGGCTGCCCGCAGATGCCCTCGACGCTCTCGGCGCCTCGCCGAGCCCCGAGGCCGTCCGCGCGCTCCCGGAGGGCCTGCGGACGCTGGTGGTCGACAGCTACAACGACGCTCTGACGCCCGTGTACCTGCTCATGGTGCCGATCGTGCTCGCCGCGACCGTCGCGCTCTCGTTCGTGAAGGCGAAACCGCTGGCTGAGACGATCGCCTGAGCGAGCGGTCGATCGTTTCCGAGGTTCCCTAAACCTAAGCACTGCGGCTTGCTATTCTGAGAAAGATGCCGTGCCCACCCTGAGGCGCACGGTCGAAGGGAGCGAGACATGCCGATTCCCCAATGGCTTGCGGATGGCATCGCGAAGCTTGCGCAGCGCGGTCCTGGGAGCGCGAAGAACGATTCGGAGATCGCCTTCGCAGAGCTCCCGGCGACGCTGGAGACGGTGACCATACCGACCCGCCACGGCGACGTGTCCGCCACCCTGTATCTGCCGCAGGAGGGCGCCGCAGGCAGGGCCGTGCACATCAACCTGCACGGCGGGGGATTCGTTCTGCGGCATCCGGAGCAGGACGACCCGATCTGCCGCTACATCGCGGCGAAAGCCGGGGTGACGGTGGTGAACGTCGACTACGACCCCGCCCCGCAGCTCAGAGCGCCAGGATCCATCGAGCAGGCGCTGGACGTCACGCGTTGGGCGGCCTCGGCCGATCGCGACTGGGACGGATCGCGGCTGACCATCGGTGGTGCATCGGCCGGGGGAGCGCTCGCCGCAGGAGTCGCGCGGCTGGCGCTGGAAGAGGGCGGTCCGAGCATCCGTCTTCAGGTGCTGCTGTACCCGCCGCTCGACCTGACTATTCCCGCAAAGGCGAAGAAGGGGCCGGGCAAAGAGGGTTTCCTCGTGCCGCTGGGCCCGATCTTCGATACCGCCTACGTGCCGGAGGTCTCTCGCCGGGCGGACCGCCTCGTCTCGCCCGCGGGACCAGCGGATACGGCTTCGATCGAAGGAATCGCCCCGGCCGTCGTCATCACCGGCGAGAAGGACATCCTCCGCGAGGAGGCCGTCCGCTATGCCGATCGGCTCGCTGCGGTCGGCGCGCTGAAGGAGCACGTCGACGTCGCCGGCGTCGGTCACGGGTTCAACATCCTCGGCAGCCCTCGCGAGCTGGTCGTCGACGTCTACGACCGGATCGTCGGGCACATCGTCGCATCCGATGAGAACGGCGACGAGAACGACGGCGAGGCGGATGCCGGGGCGCCCGACGACCGGGACGCCTGAGCCTCAGTACACGTCCCTGAGGTAGCGCTTCTCGCGGTGCAGCTGCGCCAGAAGCTCGGCGCCGTCGGCGTCACCGAGCTCGGCACGAGCGACCTCGCTGAGGGCATCGTCGACGTCGGCGGCCATTCTCTTGCCGTCTCCGCAGACGTACACGTACGCCCCGTCGCGCAGCCAGCGCACGATCTCTGCCGCGTTCTCCCGGATGCGGTCCTGCACGTAGAGCTTCTGCTCCTGGTCGCGGGAGAACGCCGTGTCGAGGCGGGTGAGCGTGCCCTCGGCGAGGAACTGCTCCCACTCCTCGCGGTAGCTGAAGTCGGTGGCCTCGTGCTGGTCGCCGTAGAACAGCCATGCCGGCCCTCGACGCTCCTGCTGTGCACGATCGGCGAGGAAGCCGCGGAACGGGGCGACGCCGACGCCGGGGCCGACCATGATGATGGGCACCTCAGGGTCGTCGGGGAGGTGGAAGCTCCGGTTCGCCAGGAGGAAGACGCGCACCTTCGCGCCGACG
Source organism: Microbacterium sp. (assembly GCF_047607465.1). GTDB lineage: Bacteria > Actinomycetota > Actinomycetes > Actinomycetales > Microbacteriaceae > Microbacterium. The sequence continues at coordinate 26,991 of NZ_JASGCY010000054.1, forward strand.
TCGACGCGGTCTGCGAGGAAACCGCTGCCGATGCCGGAGGGCAAGGCTGCGAAATCAGGATTGCGCTGGGTGGAGACAGTCAGGTGAACCGCGTGCGGATGCCGGCGCGGGCTGGACGCGATGGAGTACGCCCGGTAGCGGATCGGGGCCATCAGCGCAGCGAGCTCGCCTGCCGGCAGCGGCGAAGGAAGCTCGCGCAGGGTCTCGATGACGCCGTGGGAGCGGATCCACTCCTCTTCTGCAACGTGGTCGCCCGCGTCGTGGCCGGCCGCAGTGACAGCGCGAGCGAGCTGGCTGTCCGGAGCGAGCCGTACGACGGCATCCAGAAGCCCTGCCGAAGGGAAGCGCAGCTCCCATCGGTGCTCGGCGAGAGAGGCGAACGTCTCGCCGTCGTGCTCTTCCGCTCCGGTGAGCCCTGCGGCTTCGAGGAAGCGCTCGACGGCGACCTCGTCATTCGTCGGGACGATGCCGATCGAGTCCCCTGGCTGGTAGTCGATATCGCTGCCGGACAGGTCGAGCTCGTAGTGCCGGATCTCTTTCGCGCTGCCGGCGCCGGAGAGCAACCGGGTGGCGGTGAGGGTCGCCTCGAACGGATGCTCGCGGGTCCATGCCGCCGGGTCGGGGCCGGTCAGCGGTGCCGCTGCCGTCGCGGTGACGGGCGCTCCCTCTGGTGCAGGCAGGAGCTGCGCGAGACGGGCTGCGATCCACGCGTTCGCCGGGATGTCGTAGCTCACGTCGCAGTCCACGCGCTCTGCGATGCGCGTCGCACCGAGCTCTTCCAGGCGAGCGTCGATCTTCACACCCGCTCCGCAGAAGTACGTGTATCCGGTGTCGCCGAGGGCGAGCACCGCGTAGTGCAGGCCGGTGAGCGAGGGTGCATCTGCGGCGATGAGGCGTTGCCAGAACTTGTCGGCGTTATAGGGCATATCGCCCTCGCCCGAGGTCGAGGTGACGATCAGCGTGACTCCGAGCCCGCTCAGCTCGTCCACGGGCTGGTCGTCGAGTGCGACGCACTCGGTCTCCACGCCGCGTTCGGTGAGCATCTCGCTGAGCTTGTCGGCCACGATCTCCGCATTGCCCATCTCGCTGCCGAACAGGATGCGCAGCGTCGACGGAAGGGCGATGCCGACGCCGGGGCGTTCGCTGATTGTGCTGACGTCGATCATGATGCGCAGTTCTCACTTCCTTGTGACGGATGCCGTGGAGATCCCACCTGTGCGGTGACCGGGTGGCCCTTTCTGACGCACCTGGTGTTCCTTACTAAGGAACAGGCAACCTCTATAACGCAACACTAGTATGACCGCGATCCGGCTGGGTGTCAACGAATCCGCACTGTTCTCGGTCCAGGTGCAGAACCTTGCGCCAGACTATCGACGCAGACGCCCCGGAGTGTGTAAAGTAAGCGCAAGTCCCTAATTATTCACGACTAGGTGTCCCGACCGACACGAGGGAGTCCCTTCAATGGTGAAGACAGTGTTCTCAAGCGAACGTACCGATCCGTACAGCCCGCCCATCGAGCATCTGCAGCTTCAGGCTGAGAGTCCGGTGGCGCGTCTCGACTGGCCTGGGCGCGGTGAGATCTGGACCGTGACCAAGCACGAGGACGTGCGCACCATGCTGGTCGACACCCGGTTCAGCTCGGATCGCGAGGATCCTCGCCATCCTGCCCACGTGGCGTACAACCCGGCCACGCACCACGGCCAGCTCATCGAGATGGACCCACCAGTGCACACCACGCTGCGCGGCCGGATCATGAACGAGTTCACCGTGAAGCGGATCGCCGCCATGCGGCCGAAGATCGAGCAGGTCGTCACCGAAGCGATCGACGCGATGCTCGCCAGCGGTAACGAAGGCGACCTCGTCGCGCTGCTCGCGCTCCCGGTTCCCTCCCTCGTCATCAGCGACCTGCTGAAGGTGCCGGATGAGGATCACGTCTTCTTCCAGGAGCACTCCGCGAAGTTCTCCGGCGAAGGCACGCAGGAGGAGCGGATCGCGGCGATCACGGCCATCCGCTCGTACATCGCGGGAATGGTCGATGAGCGCATCGCGACGCCGGGCGATGACATCCTCAGCCGCCAGCTCGCAGCCGGCTCCACGCGCGAAGAGGTCATCGGACTCGGCTTCCTGCTCCTGATCGCCGGCCACGAGACCACGGCCAACCAGATCGCCCTGTCGATCATGACCCTGCTCGACAAGCCGGAGCTCATGCAGCAGCTGCGCGACGACATCTCGCTCGTGCCGAACGCCGTCGAGGAACTGCTGCGCTACTTCACCATCGCGGAGTCTGGGGGACTGCGCCTGGCGCTGGCCGACATCGAGGTGCACGGGGTGACGATCCCGGAGGGCGCCACCGTCTGGGCGCTGGAGAACACGGCCAACCGCGACCCCGACGTGTTCCCCGATCCGCACAAGATCGACTTCACCAGGGGAGCGCGCAACCACGTCGCGTTCGGGTTCGGCCCGCACCAGTGCTTGGGGCAGAACGTCGCACGCCTGGAGCTGGTCGTCGTGCTCGAAGAGGTCATCAAACGGCTTCCCGATCTGCGCCTGACGGTCCCGGTCTCGGAGCTGACTTTCAAGAACATGGGCAACTTCGGTCCGCACAAGCTGCCGGTGGCATGGTGAGCGCGCACGTCGAGGCGCGACGCGCGACCTGCATCGGCTCTGGTCAGTGCGTCTTCGCTGCGCCGGACACCTTCGACCAGGACGACGACGGATGGGTCGTCGTCCTGAACGAGGACCTGGGGGATCCCGCCGAGGTCGCCGCGGCGAAGCAGGCGGTGCAGATCTGCCCGAGCCGCTCGCTCTCCCTCATCGAGGAGTGAACTCGCGCAGAGCCGCGACACAACGAAGAGCGGGAGCATCCGATTCGGATGCTCCCGCTCTTCGTTGCGAACGGGCTCAGGGCTTGATCGGGCCCTGAGCCCGCGCGGCTCAGCCGGCCGCGACACGCTCCCCAGCGTTTGCCGCGATCACGATCCCGTCAGCGACCAGCGCATCCGCTTCCTCACGCGTCAGGCCGAGGTCCTCGGTCAGGATCGCAACCGTGTCCTCGCCGAGCGCAGGCGGGTAGCGGGGCTCCACCTCCTCGGTCGCGAGGAACCGGATCGGGGTTGCGACGTTGTCGAACGCCGCCTCGGCGTTGTGCACCGTCACCAGCGATCCGTCCGCTGCCTCCCTGGCGTCGTCCAGCGCCTCGATCACATCCTTCACCGGAGCGACCGGCACCTGCGCGGCAGTGAGCCGGTCCACCCAGTCGGCCGCCGGGAGCTCGGCGAATCGCGCCTCCAGCAGGTGCCAGAGCTCCTCCTTGTTCCGCAGGCGCGCGGCGGCGTCGATGAAGCGCTCATCGGTCACCAGCTGCTCGAGCCCGAGCACACGGCACAGGCCCTCCCACATCCTCGGGGTATTCGCCGTGACGACGAACTCTCGCCCGTCCCGACCCCGGAAGGAGCGGTAGGTCGCGATCGAGTCGTGCCCTGCGCCCTGAGGGCCCGGCGCCTCGCCGGTGACGGACGCGTAGACCGCCTGGTAGGAGAGCATCGCCAACTGACCGCGCAGCATGGAGACGTCCACGATGCGTCCGGCGCCCGTTTGCTGACGCGCGACGAGCGCACCCAGTATGCCGATGACGGCATAGAGTCCGGCGACGACGTCGCCGGCGGGGATGCCGAGCCGAGCCGCGGGGGCGCCGGGGTGGCCGGTGAGGCTCATGACCCCGCTCAGCGCCTGGACGACCATGTCGTAGGCCGGTCGGTCGCGCCACGGACCCTCCTGGCCGAAGCCGCTGATCGATGCCCAGATCAGCGCGGGGTGCTCCTCGGTGATCTCGTGGGGGTCCAGTCCGAGCCGTGTGCAGACACCCGGCCGGAAGTTCTCGATCACGACGTCGGCATCCGCGATCAGCCGCTTCATGACGGCGAGCCCGCGAGGAGACTTCAGGTCGATGGCGATGCTGCGCTTGTTGCGGTTGTTCGCCAGGTAGTAGGCGCTGTCGCCGAGCACCTTCGGGCCGGCGATGTCGCGGCTGGAGTCGCCGGAGAGCGCCTCCACCTTGATGATCTCGGCTCCGAGGTCGCCGAGCAGCTGCGTGGCGGACGGTCCGGACAGGAACGTCGTGAGGTCGACGATCTTCAGGCCGGCGAGCACCGGCCCCTGCTGCGGGGCGCTCATGCCGCCTCGAAGATGTGGATCGTGCAAGCGCCGTGGTCGAGTCCTGCGGTACCGCCGCCCGTGACGTGGGTGAGCGCCCAGCGCGCATCCTCGATCTGACGGGCTCCCGCCTCGCCGGTGAGCTGCCAGAAGGCCTCGGCGACCTGAGCGACGCCGCTCGCGCCGACGGGGTGTCCCTTGGCGAGGAGGCCGCCGCTGGGGTTCACGACGACGTCGCCGCCGAAGGTGGTCCGTCCGTCGCGGAGGAGTCCTGCGGCGCTGCCGCGCTCGGTGAGGCCGAGTGCCTCGTAGTAGACGAGCTCGGCGATCGAGAAGGCGTCGTGGCACTCGATCATGTCCAGATCCTTCGCCTCGATGCCGGCCTGTGTGTAGGCGTCGCGGGCGGAGTCGTAGGTGATCTCCGGCTTCGTCATGTCGCGGAAGCCCTCTTCGACGTGCCCCGAGTGCAGGACCGAGGCCGCGACCCGGATCGCGCTGGTGGCCTCGAGGCGGGAGCGCGCCCGTTCGGAGGCGAGCACGACGACCGCTGCGCCATCGCCGGTCGGGCAGCACATCAGAAGGGTGAGCGGGTCCGCGACGGGTCGCGCACTCAGCACCTCCTCGACCGTGACCTCCTGGCGGAACTGCGCGAAGGGATTGAGGGCGCCGTGCTTGCGGGCCTTGACGCTGACGAGCGCCAGGTCCTCCGGCGTCGCATCGAAGTCGTGCAGGTAACGCGTCGCCCGCATGGCGTAGACGGCGGGCATGATGATGCCCTGCTTGACCTCGCGGTCTTCGGGCGAGAGCGGGAGCGCGCCGCCGCCGAACTGGGTCAGCTTCTCGACGCCGATGACGACGGCGACATCGATGAGCCCCTGGGCGATGGCCGTCCACGCTTCGTGGACGGCGGTCGCGCCGCTGGAGCACGCATTGTCGACGTTGACCGTGGGCACGGTGCCCAGGCCGATCTCCTTCGTGATGCGCTGCCCCGTCATCATGCCGCCGTAGGAGTGGCCGACGTAGATCGCGTCGACATCGCGCTTGTCGATGCCCGCGCTGTTCAGCGCGTCGACCAGCGGGGAGACGGCGAGCCCGACGTAGGAGGAGCTGCGGTACTTGCCGAAGGGGATCATCGCCGCCGAGATGACGAAGACTTCGTTGGACATGCTGCTGTTCCTTCCGTCACTGACCGTCTGCGGGGACGAAGAACCACTCGTCGCCCTCGGTCTGGAGTTCGACGCGGATGCCGGGGACCAGCGGTGCGGTCTCCCGGAGGTCGGTCAGGGTCCGCACGTCGTCATCGAGATCGACATATCCGAGAGGGCGGACATCGCCGTCTCGCCCGTGGATCCGGGTGAACGAGTAGAGCACACCGTTCGCCGGCAGTGCGACGCGCTCCACGTCGCGGCTCACGCAGGAGCTGCACACCACGCGGCTGCCGATCATGGTGCGGCCGCAGGCCCGACAGCGCGTGCCGATGAGTCGTCTGCCCTCAGGGAACTCGCCGAGGAGACTGTCGGTCTCCAGGTCGGCGATCGGCTGAGAGACTGGTGCCTCGTTCTTGACGGTCACTGGGCTTGCCCTCTTTCTGGGGTCGCGGCGGCGCGTGCGATGGCCCGGGTGGGGCATACGTCGATCGCCATCTGGATCTTGTCGTCGCCATCTCCGTGGTCGTCGATGACGATGGCGATGCTGTCCTCATCGAGGTCGAAGGTGCTCGGGGCGTAGAAGGTGCACTGGCCCGAACCCATGCAGCGGTCGCGGTCGACGGACAGCAGGTCGGTGGACATCAGCTCTGCACCTCGACGAGTCGCAGGTAGAGGTGGGTGTGCCCGCGGAACTTGTAGCTGCTGATGAGATTCCACTCCCTGGCATCCGCGGGGCCGTGGTGGGCATCGTCGATCGTGATCGACGATGTGCGCTCCAGGAACCGCTGGATCGAGAACACGGCTTCGGCGCGGGCCAGCGGCGCACCGGGGCAGGTGTGGATGCCACGCCCGAATGCGAGGTGCTGCCGGGCGTTGGCGCGGTTCACGTCGAACTCGGCGGGGTTCTCGAACAGCCTGGGGTCGCGGCCGGAAGCGCCGTGCAGCAGCATGACGTTGGTGCCGGGGGCGAGATCGAGGCCGCCGAGCGTCGTCGCCTTCTTGACGAGCCGGAAGGAGCCCTTGATGGGGGCCTCGACGCGCAGGCTCTCCTCGATGAAGGCGGGGACGAGCGACGGTTCGCGGCGGAGGAGGTCCTGAAGGTCCGCGTCATCGGCGATGCGCTGGAAGCAGATGCCCATGAGCTGGACGGTCGTCTCCTGGCCGGCCGAGAACAGGTTGGCGGCGATGCGCGCGACCTCGATCGGTTCCGGCAGCGTCCCGTTGGGGAACGTCGCCAGTGCCATTCCGGTGAGGACGTCTCCTGCGGGCTGCGCTCGGCGCTCCTCGATCTTCGCGACGAAGTAGTCGTAGAGACGCTCCAGGCCGTTGTGGTAGCTCGTCTGCAGCTCCAGGTTCCCGAGCACCGGCGCCGGCTCGGACGCGAGCGTGTCCAGCAGCATCTGGTGGTCCTCCTCCGGCACGCCGAGGAGATCGGCGACCGCGAGCACCGCGAACTTCTTCGCGTAGTCCCAGATGAACTCGCTCTCGCCCTTCGGCAGGATCTCGTCCAGGAAGCGATCGGCGGTGGCCTTGAGGAAGGCTTCGTTCTCCTTGAGCCGCTTCGGGGTGATCAGGCCCATGAGGATCGCGCGGTGGTCGGTGTGCTGCGGCGGGTCGAAGGTCACGATCTGGTCGTTCGTGGGGAACGAGGACCGGTGCTTCTCCAGCAGTTCGCTGAGGTCCTCTCCCTCGAGCTCGAAGTCGAGGTCGAGGACCGGACCGCCGGTGCGGTTGATCGAGGAGTAGACGTCCGGCTGATGGTAGACCTGGAGGGCCTCCTCGTAGCCCGTCACGATGACGACCCCGTACTTCGGCTCGCGGTAGACCGGATGGTTCTCCAGCATGTAGTCGAAGTAGGGCTCGGCCTTCTCGGCGACCTCGGGGTCGGTGAAGAAGTCGACCTCGGCGGGGTTGATCTGGGTGGTGGTCATCGGAGGCCCTCCATATCTCTGTCGGGGCGGGATTCTGGTCAGGCGAAGCGCGAGGGCTTCGCGTCGAGCACGAGAGTCTTGGTCTCGAGGTACGGCAGCAGGCCCTGGACGCCACCTTCTCGGCCGTAGCCGGACTGCTTGAATCCGCCGTAGCCGAGCGCGGTGTCGACCTTGAAGCCGTTGTGGCCGACCGTGCCGGAGCGCAGGCGCCGGGCGACGTGGTAGGCGCGGTCGATGTCGTTGGTGAACACGGCGTTGTTGAGGCCGTACTGCGTGCCGTTCGCCAGGCGGATGGCCTCTTCCTCGCTCGAGGTCGGGATGACCGAGATGACGGGGCCGAAGATCTCCTCCTGTGCGATCGTGGACGCGTTGTCCACGTTGGCGAACACGGTCGGCTCCACGTAGTAGCCGCGCGCGAGGTCGGCCGGTCGGTTGCCGCCGGTGACGAGGGTCGCGCCATCGGCGACGCCTTTGCGGATGTAATCGAGCACGCGGTCCTGCTGGCGGGCCATCGCGAGCGGACCCATCTGGCTCTCCGGGTCGAAGGGGTCTCCGACCTTCACCGCGCCGAACGCCGCGCCGAGCGCATCGGCGAACTCGTCGTGACGCGCCTGCGACACGATGACGCGGGTGAGCGACATGCAGACCTGGCCGGTGATGGAGGTCTCGGCCGCGGCGATGGCCTTCGCAGCGGTTTCGAGGTCGTAGTCGTCGAGGATGACCGCAGCCGACTTGCCACCGAGCTCCAGCGTGTAGCGCGCCAGGCGCTCGCCGGCGATCGTCGCGATCTTCCGCCCGACGACACCTGAACCGGTGAATCCGATCTTGTCGACGCGCGGGTCGCGCACGAGCCGCTCCGACACCTCGCGATCCGCCGTCACGACGTTGAGCACGCCGGCAGGCAGGCCGACCTCCTCGGCGATCTCCGCGAGGACGTACAGTTCACCAGGCGCCTCCGGCGGCGCCTTCAGCACGATGGTGCAGCCGGCGAGGATCGCCGGGGCGACCTTGTACGCCGCGAGCGAGAGCGGTGTGTTCCACGGCACGATCGCGGCGACGACGCCGACCGGCTCGTGGACGACGGCGCCCCAGTCGGAGAACTCGGGCTTGGCTGGGCGCTCCCACTCGAAGGTGTCGGCGAGGTCGGCGTAGTAGTCGAACAGCGGGGGGACCCGGAGGATCGAGTAGGACGACATCCGGAACACCGGACCCGCCTGGCGGGTCCAGAACGTCGCGAGCTCCGGGGCGCGCTCACGCAGCTTCTCGGCGATGCGCCGGAGGTACACGGCGCGCTCCTGAGGCTCGAGGAACGCCCAGTCGGTGTTGTCGAAGGTGTGACGTGCCGCGGCCACCGCGGCATCCATGTCGGCGGGTCCGGCCTCGGCGACGCGGAAGAAGGTCTCCTCCGTCGCGGAGTCGATCACGTTGAACACCGTCGTGCTCTGGGGTGCGACCCATTCGCCGCCGATGTAGAGCCGGTCGGGGTGCTTCAGGGCGACAGGGGTCTCGCGCACGGTCAGCAGATCCGTCATTGCATCTTCTCTCTTCTTGTCCAGGGCGTCTTGTTCAGGGAGCGGTTCAGGCGGCGGGGGTGCGGTTCAGCACGCTGGCGAGCGTCCAGCTGAGCCGGTCGGGGGAGAGGCCGGCGAGCTGCTGAGCGTTCATGCCGAAGTCGACGCAGAGGTGCGCGCCGGAGACGTAGCCTGCGAGATCGCTGCCGAGGAAGGCGAGCACGCGGGCCATGTCGACCGACTCGGCGAGGCGGCCGGCGGGGCCGAGATCGGCCTCGACGGCATCCATTCCGCCCTTCATCTCGGCGAACTCGCCGATCATTCCCGAGATCGTCATCGCCGGCAGGATGGCGTTGATGCGGATCTTCTTGAGGTCCGCGAGCGGTCCGACCTGGGTGGCGATCCAGTAGTTCAGCGCGCGCTTGGAGAGGATGTAGCCGAGGGAGCCGGGGACGGCACCGCCGAAGCGGTCGTTGAATGCGGATGCCGCTGAGACGAGCCCGTCCCATCCGGAGGGATCGATGAGGGGCTGGAGCTCTTCGCGGATGTCGGGGTTCTCCCACCGCAGCCCGCCGTTCGAGGTGACGAAGGTGAGCGATCCGCGTTCGACCACGCGGTCGCGCAGGTAGGTGTCGGTGATGTACTTGTTCGCGATGAAGTTGACGGTGAACGTGTCCAGGTAGGACTGGTGCACGCCCGAGATGCCGGCGACGCCGAAGAAGGAGTGGATCTCCTTCGGCAGCTCCGCGAAGGCGGCGTCGATCGAGCTCTTGTCGCCGAGGTCGGCGACGATGGCCTTCGTGATGCCCTCGACGGGTGCTTCGACGCGGTCGATCGCGTACACCGATGCGCCGAGGTCGACGAGAATCTCGGCGAGCGCACGGCCCATGCCTGAGGCGGCGCCGGTCACGACGCTCACACGACCCTGATATCCGAAGTGGTCCGTCATTGAGAGACTTCCTTGTCTGCCGAGAGTGTTCCGCTGGACGGAACATCTGAACGTGATAACGAAACGTTGATGCGAGTCTGTCACGTCGCCCCGGGGCGAGTCAATCAAATATCCATCGAGATTTGGGTGATTGACACCGCGCCTCATTGCGGGCATGATTTCGATTGTTGCGTTGTACGGCGCGAATCGTTCCGTTGAACGGAACATAGATGAAACCCGGGTCTCTCCGGGGAAGCTCGACAAAGGAGTCCGAGTGCACGGTAGCCGTCCCCACCCGCTGGGCATCCCCCAGGGGGATCCTCATGTGGTCTAACGTTCTGCGCCGAGTCGGATATGCGCTGCTCGTCATCGTCATCGTCACGATCGGTGTGCGCGGGCTGATGAGTCTCGCGCCGGGCTCGATCGCCGAGGTCATCCTCGGCGAGGCGGCCACGCCGGAGAACGTCGCGGCGCTGAACAGCGAACTCGGACTCGATCGCCCGTTCTTCGTGCAGTATTTCGACTGGGCGCTCAATGCCGTTCAGGGCGACCTCGGCGTCTCGCCGATCTCGCACGCCTCCGTGACGGACGCGATCTTCCAGCGTCTCCCGGTCACGCTCGAGCTGGCCGTGCTCGCACTCGCGATAGCGCTGCTCGTCGCGATCCCCCTCGCCGTCATCTCGGCGTCGATGCCCAACAGCGCAGTGGATCGTGCCATCAACGCCGTCACCGCCGTCTTCCTCTCCATCCCCGCTTTCGTTGCAGGGCCGGTGCTGATCTACATCTTCGCGGTGCACCTGCGGGTGCTCCCCGCGCTCGGGTGGGTTCCGGTGGCAGACGGGCTCGGCCCCAATCTGCGCAGCGCCCTGCTGCCGGCCATCGCCGTTGCGCTGGTGGAGATCGCCGCCTTCCACCGCGTGCTCAGGGCCGATCTCATCGGCACGCTGCGAGAGGACTTCGTCGCCGCAGCACGGGCCAAGGGGATGACGCGCGGGTATGTGCTGTTCCGGCACGCGTTCCGCCCCTCGTCCTTCTCGCTGCTCACGATCTCCGGGCTCAGCCTCGCGCGACTGATCGGCGGAACGATCATCGTGGAGGCGCTCTTCGTGCTCCCCGGTCTCGGCCAGCTCATCTCGACCTCGATCATGCAGCGCGACGTCATCACGGTGCAGGGCGTCGTCACCTTCATCGCCGTCGCCTTCGTCGTCATCAACATGCTCGTCGACATCGGTTACGGACTCATCGACCCGAGGGTTCGCCGCGCACCAGGGAAGAAGCGGCGACGTGCGGCCCCGGCATCCGCCCCAGCCCCCACCGAGCCGACTCCGCTTCAGGACCAGAAGGAGGCTGTGAGCGCATGAGCATCGTCACCCGTTCGATCTCCACGAGGCCGCGCAAACAGGCGCAGCCGCGGCTCGGCATCCCCAAGGTCGCCCCGGCCAAGCGCCAGTGGTCGATCCTGGTCTGGTTCTCGTACTTCTGGATCGGACTCGTCGTCGTACTGGCGATCGCCGCACCCATCCTCCCCATCGCCCCGATCGACGCGATCGTCGGGCCACCGCGCCAGCCTCCGCAGTTCGGGCCGATCGACACCCTGCTCGGCACGGACGGTGCAGGCAGGTCGCTGCTCACCCGGCTCATCTTCGGCGGGCAGGTCTCACTCGTCGTCGGTACGGCCTCCGCCGCCGGCGGTGTGATCCTCGGCACCATCCTCGGTCTGCTCGCCGGCTACTACCGCAAGGGCGTGGACTGGGTCGTGACCCTTTTCGCCGATGTGCTGCTGTCCTTCCCCGCCCTCGTGCTGCTGCTGGCGATCACGGCGATCTTCTCGCCTAGCGTTCCCGTGCTGCTGATCGGGCTCGCGCTGACGAGCACTCCGACCTTCATCCGGCTGGCCAGGGCGAACACGATGGCATGGACCAGCCGGGAGTTCGTGCGCGCCGCGCGCAATATGGGTGCGAGCGACGGCCGGATCCTGCTGCGCGAGATCCTGCCGAACGTCGTGCCGACGCTCGCCGCGTACCTGCCGCTCGTGGTGGCCGCGCTCATCGTCGCCGAGGGCTCGCTGAGCTTCCTCGGCCTCGGGGTGCCGCCGCCGACGCCCAGCTGGGGAGGGATGATCAACGCCGGCGCGATCGAGCTGCGCTCCGCACCCTTCCTCACCTTCGTCCCCGCGACCGTGCTGTTCCTCACCGTCTTCGCTCTCAACCAGGCCGGCGAGCACCTGCGCCTGCGCTTCGACCGCACGATGCAGGACTGACCTCTCGCGGAGCATCCAGACCACCGCGATCCCCACCACCAGACCCTTCACCACACCAACCACCAAGAGAAAGATGCAGGTACATCGTGATTTCAACGAAGAGATCTCTGCAGTTCGCCGGAGCGGTCATCGCAGCGGCATTGATGCTGTCCGGCTGCGCAGCGAGCGAGGAGCCGGAGGACACGGGCTCGACCACGTCATCCGGCGACCCGGTATCGGGCGGCACGCTGCGCGCCATCGAGCTCGCCCAGCCCACCGGGTTCGACCCGGTGCAGATCTTCAGCTCGACGTCCATGCCGATCACCTTCAGCGCGCTGTACGGCCAGTTCGTGATCGCGAACCCGGAGACCGGCGGGTACGACTGCGGGCTGTGCGAGTCGTTCACCACGAGCGACGAAGGCGCCACGTGGGACATCGTGCTCCCCGAGGGCCAGACCTTCACCGACGGCACCCCGGTGGATGCCGAGGCGATCAAGTACAACTGGGAGCGCATCAAGGATCCGGCCAACGGATCAGCCAGCGCGGGCATCGCCAGCCAGATCGCGTCCATCGAGGTCGTCGACGACTACACCGTCAAGCTGAACATGGCCGTGCCCACGCCCGGATTCATCGGGCTCATGCCGATCTACTCGCTGCAGTGGATCGCGTCCCCGACGGCGCTGGAGCAGGGCCAGGAGGCGTTCAACAAGAACCCGGTCGGCGCCGGCCCCTACAAGGTGGAGAGCTGGACGCAGGGCGGCACGGTCAAGCTCGTGCGCAATGAGGACTACTTCGGCGAGCCCGGCTACCTCGACGCGATCGAGACCCAGGGTGTCACCGATGACGCGCAGCGCCTCAACGCGCTGATCGCGGGGCAGGCCGACCTGATCCTGAACTCGGCGCCGACGCAGTTCGTCGAGGCAGAGGCTGCCGGCTTCACGAACATCAAGTACGTCTACAACGGTGGCGTCGGTTTCATGCTGAACACCGGCAAGGCTCCGTTCGACGACGTGCGCGCCCGTCAGGCGCTCTCCTACGCCCTCGACCTGGATGCACTGTCGAACGCGGTCAACCGCGGCAACGGTGCGGTGCCGACGACCCTGTTCCAGTCCGACTCGCCCTTCTTCTCTGACATCCCGCTGCAGAGCTACGACCCCGACAAGGCGCAGGAGCTGTTCGACGAGCTGGCGGACGAGGGCAAGCCGCTGGAGTTCACCTTCACGGTGTTCCCCGGTACAGGGCAGACGATCTTCGACGCGCTGCAGGCGCAGCTGACCGAGTACGACAATGTCACGGTGACCGCAGACCAGCGCGACGCCTCGGAGCAGGGCGTCGTCACGACGAACGGCGACTACAACGTGGCGCAGTCCTCGCTGGCATTCGTCGATGCGGCCTCCAGGCTCTGGGGTGCACTGGACAGCAGCGCCGAGCGGACGAACTACTCGCGCATCAGCGACCCGCGGCTGGACGAGGCGCTCGATGCGGCGATCGCGGCGACGGACATCGCCGAGCAGAAGGAGCACTTCGCCGAGGTGCAGGAGCTGCTGGCCGAACTGCAGCCCTACATCCTCTTCCAGGAGTACTACAACGGCGCCATCGTCTCCGACAAGGTGAACGGCGTCTTCATGTACGGCTACACCACGCCCGCCGCGGCGGGCATCTGGCTCGAGCAGTAGGAGCCATCGTGGCGGCGCGGGGGGGGCCGGGGGCGCCCCCCCCCCCCCCCCACCCGGCGCTGCAGCGCACCACCGCACCAAGAAACGAGGTGACATCGCATGAGCGATGATCTGTTGCTCGAAGTGACCGACCTCCATGCCTACATCGGCTCCCCGCGCGGCGTCGTCAAGGCGGTCGACGGCGTCTCTCTTCAACTGCACCGTGGCGAGGCCCTTGGCGTCGTCGGCGAGTCCGGCTCGGGCAAGTCGGTGATGGCACGCGCCATCATGGGGCTCATGCCCGCGCGCTCCGACCGCACAGGCACGGTCCTCTTCCGAGGGCGGGACCTGCTCGGCCTCAGCCGCAAAGAACTGCACGACGTCTGGGGCAAGCAGATCTCGATGGTCTTCCAGGACCCGGGCAGGTCGCTGAACCCCGTCGTGCGCGTCGAGCGCCAGCTCACCGAAGGGATGCGGCGCCACCTCGGCCTTTCTCGCTCGGAGGCGGCATCCCGCGCCCTCGATCTCCTCAAGGAAGTCGGCGTCCCCGACCCGGAGCGACGCCTGAAGGCGTACCCCCACGAACTTTCCGGCGGAATGCGTCAGCGCGTCATGATCGCCGTCGCGCTCGCCTGCGAGCCGGAGCTGTTGATCGCCGACGAGCCGACCACCGCTCTCGACGTGACGATCCAACGCCAGGTACTCGATCTGCTGCGGCGTGTGCAGACCGATCGAGGAATGTCGCTCATGCTCATCTCGCACGATCTGCACGTCGTTGCCGGACGCACCGACCGGACGGCGGTGATGTACGCAGGCAGGCTCGGCGAGATCGGCGCGAGCAGAGAGGTGTTCGAAGACCCGAGGCATCGCTACACGAGTGCGCTGCTGGGGGCGACGCCGACGATCGGACATGAGCGGCACAGCCCGCTGAATGTGATCCCCGGCTCGCTCCCATCGCCGACGGATCCGCCTTCCGGCTGCCGATTCGCCCCGCGGTGCGCCGCCGCCACCGACGACTGCAGCGCCGCACAGCCGCCACTCGTTCAGATCGGCACCGATCACGCGGTGGCCTGCCTTCATCCCGTGAATGAGACCCAGAGAGAGGGTGAGCTCGTTGGCCGGTAGCGGCAGCGCGCATCTGCGCGGAGACGCGGCGGTCCTGTCCGTCGAAGACCTCGAGGTGGAGTACCACACCGATCGCGGCAGCTTCAAAGCCGTCGCCGGCGTCAGCTTCGACCTCCTTCAGGGGGAGACCCTCGGCATCGTCGGCGAGTCTGGATGCGGTAAGTCCACGACCGGCCGTGCGGTGCTGCGGCTCGATCCGATCGCCGGCGGACGCGTGCGCTATCGCGAGGAGAGCATCGATGAAGCCTCGCCTGCGCGCATGCGCGAGCTGCGCCGCGACATGCAGATGATCTTCCAGGACCCGGTCAGCTCTCTGAACCCGCGGCGTTCGGTCAAGGACGTCGTCATGGAAGGGCTCGCGATCGACGGCGTTCCGAAGAAGCAGCGCGACGCGCAAGCGCCCGAGCTGCTTACGCAGGTTGGCTTGCCCAGCGAACGTTTCGCCGACATGCTGCCGAGGCAGCTCTCCGGCGGGCAGGCGCAGCGCGTGGCGATCGGGCGGGCTCTCGCCGTGCGCCCCGGACTGCTCATCTGCGACGAGCCGGTTTCGGCTCTCGACGTGTCGGTGCAAGCGCAGGTGCTCAACCTGCTCGAAGACCTCAAGAAGGCATACGATCTCACCATCGTCTTCATCGCGCACGACCTCGGCGTCGTCCGCAGCTTCAGCGACAAGGTCCTGGTGATGTATCTCGGCAAGACCTGCGAGTTCGGAGACTCCGTCGAGGTGTACGAGCGGCCGGCGCACCCCTACACGCGCGGGCTTCTGGACTCCGTGCCCTCCCCGGAGAGCGAGGGCGGCTTCGCCGGCCCGGCGCTGACCGGCGACATCCCCTCGCCGCTGAATCCGCCCTCCGGGTGCCGGTTCCGTGCGCGCTGCCCGATCGCCCAGGATCGTTGCGCCACCGAAGAGCCGGAGATGCGCGAGGTGCGCCCAGGGCAGTTCGCGGCCTGCCACTACCCGCTCGATTGAGCCGACAATTGGATCCCGGGGCTTTCCGGGCAGAACAGGAGACAGTATGACCGAGGAGACAGAACCCGACCCCCTCCTTCCCTGGTTGCGGGAGATCGCGACCGCGCACGACGCCGCCCGCCATGTCGACGGCATCCAGTGCCGCGGTTCGGTGGCGCTCATCGACGAGGCCGCACGCCTCCGTGGGGTCGCGCAGGTCAAGCTCGGCAAGGCGGTCTCACTGGAGAGAGAGATCGAAACCCGCCCTGACCGCCTCGCGGCGCTCGCCGAGATCGCCGCCGAGGAGAAGGCGCAGTGGCAGGCTCTCGCCGTCGTGGAGCTGCCGGACGGCCACGGCAGCGTGGAACTCGATGTCCGCGCCGGCGTGCACGGACGCAGTGCCCACGGCGGCGATGTCATCACGTACGACGCCCACGGCATCCACAACACGCACATGGATGGCCTCGCCCACATCGGCGCCGACGCCAGCTGGCACGGCCCGATCCCGGTCGCCGCCTCGCAGACCGACGAGGACACGATCGTCAACTGGGCGCAGCACGGCATCGCGACCCGCGGTGTTCTCCTCGACATCCCCGCCGTGCGGGGGGTGGACTGGGTCACCACCGATGCCCCCGTCACGGCCGAAGACCTCGACGCGGCGGTCGCAGCTGCGGGCGTCACTCTCGAACCAGGAGACGCGTTGCTCATCTATCAGGGGCGCGATCGATTCGAGGCCGCAGGCCACCGTTACACACCCGGTGCCGTTCTCCAGCCTCGCCCCGGTATCGGCGCCTCCGGCGCCCAGTGGATAGCGGAGCAGGACCCGGGTCTTGTCGTGTGGGACTTCCACGATGCGCGCAACAATGAGCGCGCTGCGCTCGAGGTGCACGGTTTGATCTACGCGATCGGGCTGTGCCTGATCGATAACAGCCTGTTGGGTCCTGCTGCGGCAGCGCTCCGTGAGGCGGGCACTTCGACTGGGCTGCTCGTCGCTGCACCGACCGCGATCCACCGCTCGACGGGGGTCATCATCAACCCCCTGCTGTTGTACTGAGCGCTCAGCGATACACGTCGGCCCGGCATCGTGACGATGCCGGGCCGACGTGTATGTCCCTACGGTGTCACGAAGCGCTGCGCTGCACCTCGCCCAACGGCGAGAACGCCGCGAACACCATGCCCTCCAGGTCGATGCTCGGACTCACTTCGCCCAGGCCCGCGCTGAACAGCGCAGCGCGCGCCTGGAGTGCTGAGCCCTCGACTTCATAGACGGTCGCGTACCGGAATCCGGCCGCCGTCTCGCCCTCGGCGGAGGTGGCGTACCGCTGCGCGCTCACGAAGCCGGGCACAGCCAGAACCTCGGGGATGTGCACGTTCGTGTACCAGTCGTTGAACTCCTCGTCCTGACCCTCGACGGAGTTCACCAGGGCGAGGAGGATCTCTCGGGGCTGCTCGTCAGTCATGTCTGCTCCTGTTCCGGGTGGCCGTCAGGCCGAGACCGGCTCGGCGATCGTGTCGAGGGCGCCGCCGTAGTCCGGCGTCGAGGTGAGCTCCGCGAGGACCTCCTCGAGCTTCGGGCGGCCACCGGGGTTGAGCAGGTACTTGCGCGCCTTGCCCTGCACGTTCGCACCGTAGTAGTGGCTGTGCTCGGCCGAGAATCCGGTCCGCGGAGCGAGCTCGGCGACCATGTTCATCCAGGCATCCTGCTGCTCCCGCGTCGGCTCGAACACCGCGAAACCGTGCTCGCGCATGTGGATCAGCGTGTCGGTGATGAAGTCGACCTGGAAGCTCCCGTAACGAGGGTAGTTTCCGCCGCCGGCGCCGTGCGGGCCGCCGGGGAAGAAGAAGTTCGGCAGGTCGTGGGCCGCGAAGCCGCCGAAGTCGGAGGGGCCGTCCTCCCAGTCGGTGCTGAGATCGAGACCGTTCTTGCCGCGCACGCCCATGCGGGTGAGCGCGCCGGTGCCGAAGTCGAATCCGGTCGCATAGACGATGATGTCGTAGTCGCGGTGACCCTCGGTCGTCTCGATGCCCGTCCGGTCGACGCGGACGATCGGCGTCTCCTTGAGGGCGACGAGTTCGACGTTGGGCTTGTTGTACTGCTCGTAGTAGCGCTCGATGAACGGTGGACGCTTCGCACCGAAGCCGTGGTCCTTCGGGATGAGGCGCTCTGCGGTGACGGGATCTTTGACGATGCTGCGGATTTTGTTCGCGATGAACTCGCAGAACTCGGAGTTGACGTCTTTGTTGGTCGTCATGTCGAAGTAGTTCATCGTGAGCTTGCCGAAGCCGGGAGCAGCCCACATCTGCTCGTAGAAGGCCTGACGCTCCTCGGGGGTGTCATCTTTCGAGAACTTGCCCGACAGTGGGTGCAGGAAGCCGGAGATCGACGTGTTGACCGTCTGCGCGATCTCCTCGAAGTTCTCCCGGAGCCACACCTGACGGTCATAGTGGATGGGCTTGTTGTTCAGCGGTGTGCACCAGGTCGGGGTGCGCTGGTACAGGTGGACGTACTCCACGATGTCGGCGATGACGGGCAGGATCTGCGAACCGCTCGGGCCGTTGCCGATGATCGCGACGCGCTTGCCGGTGAAGTCGATCGGCTCGTGCGGCCAGGCTCCTGTGTGATAGGCGAGCCCGCCGAAGTCGTCGAGTCCTTCGACCTCGGGGTAGTGGGGGACGGAGAGCCCACCGGTTGCGGCCACAACGTAGCGAGCGCGGAACACATCGCCCTTCTCGGTGTGCAGAGTCCACACGGCGGTGTTCTCATCGAAGGTTGCAGACACAACACGCTGGCCGAGCAGGATGTCGTCGCGCAGGCCGACCTCGTCGACGACAAAGTTGAGGTAGTCCTCGATCTCCGGCTGGGTCGCGAACTCTTCCTTCCAGCGCCACTTGTCAAAGATCTCCTTCGAAAAGTTGTAGCCGTAGGCGTAGCTCTCCGAGTCGAAGCGGGCACCAGGGTAGCGGTTCCAGTACCAGACGCCGCCGACGCCCTCTCCTGCCTCGAGCGCGAGCGCGGTGAACCCCGCTTCTCGCGCTCGGTAGAGCTGGTAGATCCCGATGACGCCGGCACCGATGACCAGCACCTCGACGTCGACTCCGTTGTCAGACTGTCCTGTCATTGACTCGCTCCTACTCGTCTCGGGCACCTGCCCGTCTGCATAATGTAAGCAGTAGTGCTCAACTTTTGCAAGGAAATCGTGTAGCGTGCCGTTGGGAGCCTGGTGCACATCTGAGCTGATGTGCAGAAACCGGCCGCCAGATTATTCGAAGGAGAATGATGAACGCCACCCCTGAACTCCGCTTCGACGGCCGCGTCGCCGTCGTCACCGGCGCCGGTCGCGGCCTTGGCCGGGCACATGCCCTGTTGCTGGCCTCTAGGGGGGCGAAGGTTGTGGTGAACGACTTCGGCGGCAGCAAGGAGGGGGTCGGCAGCGACACCGGTCCCGCCAACGAGGTCGTCCAAGAGATCATCGACGCAGGTGGCGAGGCGGTCGCCGACACGAACAGCGTGGCGAGCGAAGAAGGATGCCAGGCGCTGGTGGAGACGGCCGTGCGAGAATTCGGACGGATCGACATCGTGGTGAACAACGCCGGTATCTCACGATGGGCGACATTCCCCGAAGCGGATGCCGAGAACCTCGAGATCACGCTCGATGTGCACCTGCGGGGCACCTGGAACACCACGCGGGCTGCGTGGCCGCACTTCGCCGAGCAGGGCTACGGTCGTGTGATCACCACCGCGTCGACGGGGATGCTCGGCCTGCCGAACAACCTCGCGTATGCGACCGCGAAGGGCGCGCTGATCGGCTTCACCCGCAGCCTTGCAGTTGCGGCGAAGCCGCAGGGGATCCTCGTCAATTGCATCGCGCCAAACTCGGTGACCCGGCCGAGCGAGACCACGGGGAAGGGCAGCATCGTCGCTCAGAACCAGATGGACGAGGCCAGAGCGGCGCTGATGCAGACCGACCGGGTGTCTCCGATGGTCGCATTCCTCGCGCACGAGTCCTGCCCGGTGAACGGCGAGATCCTCGTCGCCGGCGCGAATCGCTTCGGGCGGTGGTTCCTCGGATTCACCGAGGGATGGCTGGCTGAGGGGGATGCCGTGCCGACGGTCGAGGATGTCGCGGCGCACTGGGAGCAGATCAACGATCTCGACGGGTTCTATGTGCCGTCCGGCCTGCAGGACTGGTCCGCGCGCTTCATGTCGCAGCTCGCGGACATGGGCACGTCGAAGTAGCGGTCAGGGCCGATCAGGGAAGCTGAGTCGACAGTCGACAGTCGACAGTCGACAGTCGACAGTCGGCTGGGAGCAGAGGGAGCATCATGTCAGCGATTCTCATCGATTCGTTCACGTCGGAGGTCGTCGGCGATCGCGTGATCGTCTGCGCCGGCGACAGCATCACCCGCGGGCAGGTCAGCTCACCCTGGGTCGACACGCTGGCGGAACGGTATGCGCCATCGGGCGCAGTGGTGGTGAATGCCGGAGTCAACGGGAATCTCGCCTGGAACGTGCTTCAACGCCTTGACGCGGTGATCGCAGCACGCCCTGCTGTGGTGACTGTGCTGGTCGGCACGAACGACGTCTGCGCGACGAACAGTCCTGAGATGGAAGCGCTCTATCGCGAGCAGCAGGGCATCCCCGAAACCCCGACGCCCGAGTGGTTCGAAGAGAACATCGCCGGCATCCTGGATCGACTGCGCACCGAGACCGATGCGCGGATCGCGGTGATCGAGCTCCCTCCCGTCGGAGAGCGGCTCGACAGCGAGATCAACGCGAAGGTGCGCGCTTACAACGCGCGGATTCATTCGGCAGCGATGGCGCGCGATGTCACGGTGCTGCCGCTGTATGACCTCCTGGTGGCTGAGCTGCCGGAGCAGCACGAACCCGGTGACTACACGGGAGACGTGCGCCTCACGATCCAGGCGGCGCAGGCCCACGCGTCAGGGCTCAGCTGGGACGAGATTTCCGAGCGCAACGGTCTGTCGCTGCTCATCGACCATGTGCACCTGAATGACCGCGCCGGCGCTGTTCTCGCTGCGCTCGTCGAGCGGTTCCTCGGCAACGAAATCGGAGCGTGACGCTCATGGACAGAGATGTTCTCGTTGTCATCGGCGTCGGTGGCATGGGGGAGACGATCGCCCGCAGACTTGCCCCAGGGCGCCTTACGGTGCTCGCCGACTTCAACGAGGGGCTGTTGACCTCGTTGGCTGATCGGATGACGATCGACGGTTTCGATGTCGTCACCCAGATCGTGGACGTGTCTTCGCGAGAATCCGTGCGCGCACTCGCGCAGACTGCAGCAGGGCACGGCCCAGTGCGGACGGTCGTGGACACAGCGGGTGTGTCACCGGCGCATGCACCGATCGAAGCGGTGCTGCGTGTCGACCTGCTCGGCGTCGCGCTGGTGTTGGAGGAGTTCGCGGAGGTCGTCGCTCCGGGAGCCGCCGGCGTCGTCATCTCCAGCTCGTCCAGTTACATTTCGCCGGGCTTCACTCCTGAGCAGGAGCAAGCGATCAGGGATAGTAAAGCGGAGGAACTGCTCGGCCTGGACTTCTTCTCTCCCGAAGCTCTCGGCAGCGCGGGTCTCGCGTACGGGAAGTCCAAGCGCGCGAACCGTCTGCAGGTGCAGGCCGCCAGTGCCACCTGGGGGGCGAGAGGTGCGCGCATCAACAGTGTCAGTCCTGGGGTGATCTCTACCGCGATGGGCAGGACGGAGCTGCAGAGCCCGTCAGGGGCCTTCATGCGCGCCATGGTGGAGAACTCCGGCACTGGTCGCATCGGCACGCCCAGTGACATCGCCGATGCCGTCACGTTCCTCGTAGGACCACAGGCGACCTACATCACCGGCATCGACCTGCTCGTCGACGGCGGCAATGTCGCCGCGGTTCACACGGGGCGCGTTCCCAAGCCCACCCATCGTTGATATCCCGCGTCCGTCAAAGTAGAGTAATGGACGAGAAATCTCTCATCGCGCGGCTGCAATCTTGGGTTGAGGGAGTGAGCAATTGAAGCTCAGCGTCAGTGGGTTTGCTGTGGCTGCCGTATTTGGTCTGGTCGCATCGTCGCTTGGCGCGACTGCTGCTTATGCGGAAGGCAGCGAGGACCCCGATCCCGCGACCGTGATTTCACAGATAGTTCCGGACGCTCTAGCCTCTGCGGCACCGCTGACTGCGACCACGGATGGCCTCACAGCGCACGCCAGAGACTCGGAAGTGACGATCTCCGATCGCGAGGACGCTCTCATTCAGCTGGCGACCGGTAGAGCAGACATCACTGTGGAGATCGACTCAGCAATGTTGGGTGGTTCACTCACTGAGGAAAGCGGCGTGGCCACATTCGCGCATGCGGATGGAGACGCATCGGTGGTGAATCTGAATGATGACGGCAGCTTACGGATCACGTCGGTGCTCCAGTCGGATAATAGTCAGGGGTCCTTTGCGTACACCTATACTGGCGTGGAGCTGGTGCTGTTTGACGACGGAGGCGTGGTCGGGTACGACGATACCGGTGCGGTACAGCTCGTCATCGATCTTCCGTGGGCCTATGACTCCTCTGGAGCCCCCGTTCCGACTTGGTATGAGCTGGACGGAAACGTGTTGACCCAGGTTGTCGACCACTCTTCGGGATCCTTCCAGTACCCAATTGTCGCGGATCCGACCAACTATGGCGGCAACACGATGTACAAGAAGATTTCAGCAGCGACTGATCCTGAAGGCGGAGACAAGGTATCGGTGACCGTCGGGACCTATAACTTCAGCCGCACCAGCGACAGCGCCATTTGGGCGTCGTACAAGAGCCTCGTGCCTGCCAAATATGAATCCGAGACAATGCGGAAGCAGCTCCTCTGCCACGCCCGAAACATCGGCGCGCTCAAGAACCCGTGGAACCTGGAGACTCGTCGTCCCAACGTCAGCTACGCAGAGTTCGTTCTCAAGCTGTGTAATCCGAACTGAGCGATCTCGATGACTCGAAAAGCGGTCTACCTCACCGGGGCTGGGGCGAGTCTGCTCGTTGCTGGCTCGGTTGCTGTGTACATCTTCAAACTCGGTGTCCTGGCCGACTCCTCGACCGAGAACGTCTCTCTGCCGATCTGGGCCGTAATAGTCGGAGCCGTTGCGGTTGTAGCGTTCGTCGTCTGCCTTATCAACTGGGGGTTGCTCCGCCTCGTCGATGGCGGCGATGCGGCCGCAGTTCACACCGACCGTGTCGCGAAGCCCGCTCCCCGCTGAGGTTACGCGCCACCTCGTGCAGTCGGCATGCACCACTAGCCTCGATATTTAATTGGGAGGGTGAGTCCTCGCTCGCGGCGTCGTTGCCGGGCTCGTGAGGTCGATTTTGACATCGGGGTATGACATCGACCGCGATGCGTCGCGGTGGCGGGGTTCCAGTCCGGGGTTCCTGGTGTCG
>NZ_JASGCY010000055.1:0-17277 GCF_047607465.1 Microbacterium sp.
CCCGCGGGCGCAGCGCCCGCCGGCCGGGGCGGCGTCGTGAGCCCGCTGCTGTTCGTCGGTGCCGCGCTCGCCGGAGGGGTGGGCGCCGCGCTGCGCTACCTCGTCGATCTCTGGGTCGCGAGCGTCGTCGGGCGGCGGTTCCCGTGGGGGATCTTCGCCGTGAACCTCAGCGGATCCTTCGCCCTGGGCATCGTCACGACGGCTCTTCCCGATCAGGCGCTCCTGCTCGGCGCCGGGCTGCTCGGCGGCTACACGACCTTCAGCACCGCGATGCTCGACACGGTCGCCCTGTGGCGCGACGGAGAGCGCCCGGCATCCGTCTTCAACGCCATCGGCACCCTGGTTCTCGGTCTCCTCGCTGCGGCTGCCGGCCTGCTGCTCGGCGCGTCCCTCTGATTCGACGGCCCGGGGCCGGGGCCCGGGGCTGGGGCCCAGGGCCGCGGGTGAATGTACAAAAGTACATGTACAATTCGTACAGGAGGTCAGGATGAGCGATGCACACCGCCGCAGGCGCGATCCAGAGGCCCGTCGCAGGGAGATCGTCGCCGCGGCCGCCGAGCTGATCGTCGAGATCGGCGTCGACGCCATCACCCACCGCAAGGTCGCCGCCAGGGCCGGTGTGCCCCTCGGCGCCACGACCCAGTACTTCGCCACCCTCGACGACCTGCGCGAGGCCGCACTGCGCGAGCTCGCCGACGAGGTCGACGCACGCCTCGAGGGCGTCCGCGCGGCGCTCGCGGAGCGCGGCACCAGCCCCGCAGTGCTCGCCACCCTCGTCGCCGAAGGGCTCGACGACGCCAGAGCCGTGCAGGCCGATCGGGCCGTCGTGACCGCGGCCGTGCATGACCCCGGCGTGCGCGAGCTGGCCCGCCATCTGTCCGAGCAGCTTATCCACCTCCTCGAACCGGTCTACGGGCTCGAACGCGCCACCGCCGCGACGATCTTCATCGACGGCGTGATGTGGAGCACCCAGATCAGAGACACCCCCCTCGACCGTCCTTTCATCGAGACCGTTCTCGGGCGGATCCTCGGAGAGCCGGCATCCGACCATCCGCACACGAGTGCGGCATCCGCCTGAACCCGGAGAACCGCCTTGTCGAAACTCGCCGTACTCAGCCTGAAGAACCGCGCTCTCATCGCCCTCATCACGATCGTCGCCGCGGTCTTCGGCGGCCTCGCCCTGACGAACCTGAAGCAGGAGCTCATCCCGACGCTCGAGCTGCCGGCGCTCGTCGTGATGACGACGTATCCCGGCGCCTCGCCCGAGGTCGTCGAGAACGACGTGTCCACGCCGATCGAGCAGGCCGTGCAGGGCGTGCCAGGGCTGGAGTCGACCACCGCCACGAGCACGACCAACGCGTCGATCGTGCAGGCGACGTTCACCTACGGCACCAACCTCGCCACCGCCGAGCAGAAGATGCAGCAGGCGATCAACCGCATCTCGCAGACCCTGCCGGACGACGTGACTCCCCAGGTGCTGTCGGTGTCGATCGACGACTTCCCCGTGATCCAGGTCGCCGTGACCGGCTTCGACGACGCCGAGAACGCCCAGGCCGAGCTCGAGAGCGTCGCGATCCCGAAGCTCGAGGACGTCGACGGCGTCAACGCCGCCGAGATCGTCGGCGGCGTCGGCCAGCGCATCACGATCACCCCGTCTGCGGATGCTCCGACGCAGGCCATCAGCGCGACCCTGCAGCAGAACGGCATCCTCTTCCCCGGCGGCGACATCACCGAGAACGGCCACACGCTCACCGTGCAGACCGGAGCGAAGATCGGCTCGGTCGACGAGATCGCGGCCCTCCCGATCGTCGGCACGCCGCTGACCATCGGCGACGTCGCCACGGTCGTGCAGGAGTCCGACCCCGTCGCGTCGATCTCGCGCGTCGACGGCGAGGACGCGCTGTCGATCTCGATCACGAAGCTGCCGGCGGCGAACACCGTCGAGGTCTCCCGCGCCGTGGTCGCCGCGCTCGACGAGCTCGAAGAGGCCTTCCCCGGTGCGACGTTCACCGTCGTGTTCGACCAGGCGCCCTTCATCGTGCAGTCGATCGAGACCCTCGCCACCGAGGGCGTGCTGGGGCTCGTGATGGCGGTCATCGTCATCCTCGTGTTCCTGCTGTCGATCCGCTCGACGCTGGTGACGGCGATCTCCATCCCCACCAGTGTGCTCATCACGTTCATCGGCTTGCAGGCCTTCGGATACTCGCTGAACATCCTCACCCTCGGCGCGCTGACCATCGCGATCGGCCGCGTCGTCGACGACTCGATCGTGGTGATCGAGAACATCAAGCGCCACTACGTCACCGGCACCGACAAGGGCGACGCCATCCGACTCGCGGTGCGCGAGGTCGCGGCGGCCGTCACGGCGTCGACGATCACGACGGTCGCGGTGTTCCTGCCGATCGTGTTCGTCGGAGACATGGTCGGAGAGCTGTTCCGGCCGTTCGCGATGACGGTCACCATCGCCATGGTCGCCTCCCTCCTCGTGTCGCTGACGATCGTGCCGGTGCTCGCCTGCTGGTTCCTCAGGCCAGGCAAGCCCCTGCTCGACGGGAACGGCGAGCAGATCGATCCAGAGCACCCCGACGCCCCGCCGAGCCGGTTGCAGCGCGCGTACCGTCCGATCCTCGGCTGGACGCTGAAGCACTCGGGCGTCACGGTGATCCTCGCCGTCGTCGTGCTCGGCGCGACGCTCGCCGCCGCTCCGCTGATGAAGCAGAACTTCCTCAGCGACTCCGGGCAGAACACGATGACCATCACACAGGACCTCGGCCCCACCGCGAGCCTCGAGGCCAAGAGCGACGCAGCGCTGTCCGTCGAGGACGCTCTGCTCGACATCGACGGCATCACGCACGTGCAGGCGTCGATCGGATCGAGCGGATCCGCGCTGCGCGACGCCTTCTCGGGCGGCGCCGGTGTGACCTACTCGGTGCTCACCGACGAGGACGCCGACCAGGAGAAGCTGCGTGCCGACGTGCAGGACGCGCTCGACGGGCTCGACGGCGTGGGCGACCTCGCGATCTCGGCGTCGTCTGGCTTCGGTTCGAGCGACATCGAGGTCTCGGTGACGGCGTCGAACTCCGAGGATCTGCAGACGGCGACGGATGCCGTCATCGCCGAGCTCGATGGGCGCAACGGCATCGGCCAGGTCGGCGACAACCTCGCCGCCTCCCTGCCGTACCTCGCCGTGGTCGTCGACCGCGCCGCGGCGGCCGAGCACGGACTGTCGGAGGTCGCGGTCGGATCGATCGTGTCGAACACGATGCGTCCGCAGCAGGCCGGAACCGTCGAGATCGACGACACCGCGCTGACGATCTACATCGCGGCCGCCGAACCGCCCACGACCGCCGAGGCTCTGCGCGAGCTCGCGATCCCGACCGCCGACGGCGTCGTGCAGCTGCAGGACATCGCCGCCGTCGAGCAGCGCAACGGGCCCACCTCGATCACGACGGAGAAGGGCAAGCGCACCGCCACGGTCACCGTGCCGCCGGCATCCGATGATCTGGCCGTCGCGACGGCATCCGTGAGCGCCGCGCTCGCCGCGGTGGACCTGCCCGCCGGCGCCTCGGCCGAGGTCGGCGGCGTCGCGACCCAGCAGGCGGACTCGTTCGCCCAGCTGGGACTGGCGATGCTCGCGGCCATCCTCATCGTCTACGTGGTGATGGTCGCGACCTTCAAGTCGCTGCGTCAGCCGCTGCTGCTGCTCGTCTCGGTGCCGTTCGCGGCGACCGGTGCGATCCTGCTGCAGATCGCCACCGGGGTGCCGCTCGGCGTCGCGTCGCTGATCGGCGTGCTCATGCTCATCGGCATCGTGGTGACGAACGCGATCGTGCTCGTCGACCTCGTCAACCAGTACCGCGAGAAGGGGCTGTCGACGGCGGAGGCGGTGCTCGCAGGAGGCGAGAAGCGTCTGCGGCCGATCCTGATGACGGCGCTGGCGACGATCATGGCGCTCACCCCGATGGCGTTGGGCATCACCGGGCACGGCGGCTTCATCTCGCAGCCGCTGGCGATCGTGGTGATCGGCGGGCTCATTTCGTCGACGGTGCTCACCCTCGTCGTGCTGCCGACGCTGTACAACCTCGTCGAGGGTGCGAAGGAGCGCCGTCGGGCTCGCAAGGACCGGATCGGCGGGCCGGCGGCGGGTGGTCCGGGTGCCGGGGTAGCTGGGGTGCTGGGGGCGCCGGCGGGCGTCGCTGGCCCGGCGGGCGTCGCTGGCCATGCACCGCAGGGCTTGACCCGTCGCGAGCTGCGCGAGCGTGGCGAGCTCTGACGCCGACGGACCGGGCGCTCTGGCGTGCCCGGTCGCTCCGCGCGGGCTGCAGGGAGCTCGGTCGTCCTGGGTGCGGTCCTGAGCGGTTCCGGGTGGTTTCCGGCATCCGTATCCTGGTTCCGGTCGCAATCTGTGTCGCTCTGGCGTCTCGCGTCTTCGTTCCAGTCGCGTTCTGTGCCGCTCCGGCGCCCGGATGGCGGCATGAACTGCGACCGGAACGACGCGGCTGGCCCGGATGGCGGCACAAACTGCGACCGGAGCGGGCACCGTAGACGGTCGGCACGGGTCGCGCTGGCGTCTCGCGCCTTCGTTCCGGTCGCGTTCTGTGCCGTTCTGGCGTCCGCGTGCTTGTTCCGGTCGCGTTCTGTGTCGCTCTGGCGCCCGGATGGCGGCACGAACTGCGACCGGAACGACGCGACCGATCTGGCCGCGGGCACAGAGACCGCGGCCGGAACGACGAAACCCGAACCGACGAGCGACTCAGCTCAGGGCGACGCCCCAGCGCAGCGTCCACCTCTCGCCAGGGGCGAGGCGACGGATGCCGCGACCGCTGTTCAACGCGTCGGCGGGGGCGGTCATCGGTTCGATCGCGACGGCGAGCGACTGACCAGGGTACGCGGCCGTCGTGTACACCTGCACGTAGTCGAAGCCCTCGCCCTGCCAGAGCGTCACCCGGCGTCCGTCGGGCGCGGTCAGCGAGTGACGGACGAGTCCGTCGTCATCGCGGATGAGGTCGGCGAATCCCGTGTCGAGGTCGACGTCGCCGAGGCGGATGCCGGCGCGCAGCGCCTCGTCGGCGGGGCGCGTTCCGGTGGGCAGCATCCGCTCGTCCGTCTCGAACGCGGTCAGCGCGGGGATCCGCAGCACCAGCTCATGCGGATCGACGTCGCCGATCGTGACGAACGGGTGCGTGCCCAGGGCGACCGGCGCCGGTGTCGCGGACCGGTTGGTGAGGGTGTGTTCGACCTCGATGCCGCTCGCCGTCAGCACGTAGGACACCGACGTGTCGACAAGGTAGGGGTAGCCGGTCTGCGGCACGATCGCCGCCCGCAGGGTGGCGGCGGCATCCGTCTGGTCGATCTCGTACGAAGCGAAACGCAGCAGTCCATGGCTCGCGTTGCTCAACTTCGGCTCGGTCACGGCGAGCTGACGCTCGGTGCCGTCGTCGTTCCAGCGACCGTCCCGCACGCGGTTCGGCCATGGCGCGAGCACGACGCCGGAGCACGCAGGCGTCGGCGCATCGAGCGGATACGGCGCAATGACGTCGACGCCGCTCACGCGCAGCGCACGCAACGAGGCTCCGACCTGGGCGATCTGGGCGGTGACGTCGCCGCGTCGAAGGTGGACCTGGGTGCCGGTGGGGGTCGTGGTGCTCACCCCGCAATCGTACGGCGCGCTCGCCGCGCCGGACTCCCCGACAACGGCGCCGGGCGTACTCCCAGGCGCGACCGGTAGACTGGGGCGGTCGGCTTCGGACACCCGCGCAGGGCGCGGACGTTTTTCAGTGTGTGAAGTGTGAGTCCAGGGGCCGATGGTGAGCGTCGCTCGACGCTAATCAACCATCACATGAATGGCCCCGGCCGCTGACAGTCCGGACCCGCGCTCCGTCGCTGGTGCTCGCGCGTGCGCGCGGCGCTGTTCTCGTGCGAGAACTCAGAAGGACACCACCATGCCCAAGAACAAGAAGCCTCGCGGCGGTCGCCCCGCCGCCAACTTCGAGCCGCGCTACGGCGCGAAGAAGACCTCGTTCCACGACCGTCATCGCGCGGCCGGTTCCCGCGACGGAGTCCGCGACGAGCGCGGGGGACGAGCGGATGCCGCCGATCGCCGCGCCGCGTCGGGCGGCTACGACCGTCGCCCCGGCAGCCGGAGCCCCGGGCACCGCGGGTTCCGCCCCGAGGCCGAGGGCGCCGCGCCCAAGCAGCGCTGGAGCGCGCAGGAGCGCGCGGGTCGTGACGAGGCGCGGAGCATCCGCAACCGTGCGGAGTCCGGACGCCGCGAGGCGCCCCACCGCCGCGACGAGCGCGGCGGGGAGCGCTTCGAGCGCAACGACCGTCCGCGTTTCGAGCGCAATGATCGTCCGCGTTTCGAGCGCGACGACCGTCCGCGTTTCGAGCGCGACGACCGTCCGCGTTTCGAGCGCGATGAGCGCGCAGGCGGTCGCCGGTTCGATGAACGCGGCGGCGATTCCCGGTATGCCCGGGATGAGCGTGCGGGCGTGGCGCCGCGGGATGGCCGTCGCGGTGAGCGCTTCGACCGCGACGATCGTCCGCGTTTCGAGCGCGATGACCGTCCGCGTCGGGATGACCGTGGTTTCGGCGACCGTGCGAGCCGTGCTGGTGACCGTGACCGTGACCGTGACCGTACGGCATCCGATCGTCCGCGTTTCAACCGCGACGACCGTTCGCGTCGGGATGACCGCTTCGGCGACCGGCAGGATCGTAGCGGCCGTGACCGTGCGGCATCCGATCGTCCGCGTTTCGAGCGCGACGACCGTTCGCGTCGGGATGACCGCTTCGGCGGACGACCCGAGCGCGCCAGCCGCGCCGACTGGACCGGATCTGCGAACAAGGCCACGGGGTTCGAGCCGACCGAGGACGTCGTGCACGAGCGGCTCGAGGCCAAGGCCGTGCAGGCCGTCGAGGTCGAGGGCGTGACGTTCGCCGACCTCGGCCTGGGTTCCAACATCACCGAGACGCTTCGGAACATGGGCGCCGAGACGCCGTTCCCGATCCAGGCGGCCAGCATCCCTGCCGTGCTCGAGGGGCGCGACGTGCTCGCCCGCGGACGCACCGGCTCAGGCAAGACCATCGCCTTCGGCGCCCCGCTCGTGGAGAGCGTGCTGAAGTCGCAGGCCGGCAAGCGCCGCGAGTTCGGCCGCTCTCCGCGCGCGATCATCCTCGCCCCGACCCGCGAGCTCGCCCTGCAGATCGACCGGACGATCCAGCCGATCGCCCGGAGCGTCGGGCTCTTCACCACGCAGATCTACGGCGGCGTCCCGCAGGGCCGGCAGGTCGGTGCGCTGAAGAAGGGCGTCGACATCGTCATCGGCACCCCCGGTCGCATCGAGGACCTCGTCAACCAGGGCAAGCTCGACCTCTCCGACTGTCGCATCGCGGTGCTCGACGAGGCCGACCACATGTGCGAGCTGGGCTTCGTGGAGCCGGTGCAGCGGATCCTGCGCCACACGGTCGACGGCAGCCAGAAGCTGCTCTTCTCGGCGACGCTCGACCGCGAAGTCGCCGCTCTCGTCGATGAGTTCCTCGTCGACCCCGCCGTCTACGAGGTCGCCGGAGAGGATCAGGAGTCGAGCACGATCGAGCACCGCGTGCTCGTGATCGAGCATCGCGACAAGGCCGATATCCTCACCTCGCTCGTCGACCGCGATGGCAAGACCCTCGTGTTCGCCCGCACCCGCGCCTACGCGGAGATGCTCGCAGAGCAGTTCGCGGATGCCGGTGTCCCGGCGGTCTCGCTCCACGGTGACCTCAACCAGGCCAAGCGCACCCGCAACCTCGAGCGCCTCACCTCTGGTCGCGTGAACGTGCTCGTCGCCACGGATGTCGCCGCTCGCGGCATCCACGTCGACGACATCGATCTGGTGATCCAGGCCGATGCTCCTGACGAGTACAAGACGTATCTGCACCGCGCCGGTCGTACCGGCAGGGCCGGTCGCAGTGGGCGGGTCGTCACCCTGATCACGCGTCAGCGTCAGCGCCGGATGGGCGAACTGCTCGACCGCGCCGAGATCGATGCGCCGTTCGAGAGCGCTCGCCTCGACGACGACCTGATCGAGGAGATCGCCGGCCGGATGCCGTCTGCCGCCGACCTCACCGCCTGAGCCCGGGCGCTGGGTCGGTCTTGTCCCGTCCCGTCCGTAGGCTCAGAATCCGTCTGCATGCCCAGAACCCGACGTTCGGCATGCAGACGGAATCTCAGCCGACATACGGGACGGCGACGCCGGGACGGCGACGACTTCCGTGGGCAAGAGCCCGGTGAGAGACGTCAGCCGAGCTCGTGCTCGTGCACTCCGGTCGTGAGCGTCGTGCCGTTCAGGTCGAAGTAGAGCATGCCCTCAGTGACCGTCATCGTGACGGTGTTGCGGCGGTCGAGGAGGGGCACGGCCGAGTCGATGAACCCGGCATCGAAGCTGTACACCCGGATCTCGGATGCGCGGTGGATGCGCTTGTCGGCCCACGGGGCCATGACCTTGGCGGGGTCGCGGTGCGTGTAGACGACGGTGCGCTCGGCGAGGCGGGTCGCGTGATGCAGGCGCTCGGCGTCGGGCGCGCCGATCTCGATCCACGCCGTGATGAGTCCTGTGAGGTCGCGCACGAGCACGGCAGGCTCATCCGACTGCGAGACGGTGCCGCCGAAGGCGATGCCCTCTGCGTACTCCAGGCCGTATGCGATGACGCGGGTGAGCATGTAGGCCTCGGTCTCGGACGGATGCCGGGCGGCGCGCAGGGAGTAGTCCTCGTATACCCCGCGATCGGTGTCGGCGAGTTGCACGTCGAACGTGTACATGGTCGATCCGATAGCCATGGCTGCAAGCCTATGGTGGATTCAGAACAGCATCGGCTGCGCCGGAGCGGATGCTGTCGCCGGAGCTTCGGGCGTCGGCATCCGTCTCATGCCCCGCACGCTGGCGCGGAAGGAATCCTCCTCATCGCGCCCGTCGAGCCCGTGCTTGCGGATCAGAGGCCTGATGCGCTTCGCGAGCCACTGCCGGTAAGGCTTCGGAGCCTCGGCCGACACGCCCGGATACAGTCCTCGGTACGACGACAGCAGATCGGGACGGAAATCGCCGAGCCACTGCATGAACCACCGCTTCACGCCTGGCCGGAGATGCAGAGCTCCATAGACGACCCGCACCGCCCCCGCCGCCTTGATGCGCTCGAGCGCTTGGGTGATCGCGTCGATCGAGTCGGTCAGGTGCGGCAGGATCGGCATCAGGAAGACCGTCACCCCGAAGTCGGCATCCGTCAGCGCCCGCACGGTGTCGAGGCGGGCCTGCGTCGTCGGCGCCCCCGGTTCGATCGCCTTCTGCAGTTCGTCGTCGTACATCGCGATCGACATCTGGATGTCGACGGGCACGCGCTGTGCGGCCCTGACCAGCAGCGGGATGTCACGGCGGATCAGCGTGCCCTTCGTGAGGATCGACATCGGCGTGCCGGATGCTGCGAGCGCCTCGATGATGCCGGGCATGAGCTTGTAGCGGCCCTCGGCGCGCTGGTACGGATCGGTGTTCGTTCCGAGGGCGACGAGCTCGTGCTCCCAACTGCCCCGCCGCAGTTCGCGCTGCAGGGTCTCGACCACGTTGACCTTCACGACGATCTGCGAGTCGAAGTCGGCTCCGCCGTCGAGGTCGAGGTACTCATGCGTTCTGCGGGCATAGCAGTACACGCACGCATGACTGCACCCGCGGTACGGGTTGATGGTCCACGTGAACGGCATGCGGGATACGCCAGGGACCTTGTTCAGAGCGGACTTCGCCAGCACCTCGTGAAAGGTCATGCCCGCGAACTCGGGCGTGGTCACCGAACGCACCATGCCCGAACGGTCTTCGAGACCGGGGAGCGCCGAAGCATCCGTATCTCCGACTATCTGTCCTTGCCAACGCATGCTATATTCGAACATAAGAACGAGTTCATGTCAAGGGTGCCGCCAGGTGGGGTGCGACAGAATGGAGGTATGCAATCCTCGCGGCAGCCCCAGCACGCGCCGCCGCGATCCCCGATCCGCGGGCCGGCGCTGCCGATCGGCGTCGCGGTGACGGCCATCGGCGTGCTGCTGTCGATCGTGCCGGCATCCGCGACCGATGCGCGGGTCGAGAGCGCGATGCCCGAGCCGGGCAGGGTCCTGTCCGTGCCCGGGATCGAGTTCGATGCGATCCCGGTGGTCGATCCGTGCTCCGAGCAGCCGGTCATCGACGCCATCGCCGCGGGCGACGACGCGGCGACGGTCGCGGCGTTCGGAGGGGGCGAGAGCTTCCGCCAGGCGGTCATCGCAGGCAATGCCCCTTGCATCGCCCTCGACGATCCGTCTCGTGTGTGGGTCGTGGTGAACAAGACGCGTCCGCTCGATCCGATCGACTTCGCTCCGGCATCGCTCACGCCCGCGCCGCTGCAGACGACGACGCAATCGGGGCAGGTGCGCACCGACGTCGCCGCCGCCGTCGGCGAGATGGCCGAGGCTGCTGCGGACGCCGGGGTCGGGCAGATCGGCGTGAACAACGGATACCGCTCGTACGACCTGCAGGTGCGCACCTATGCGACGCACGTGCGCAACAAGGGGCAGGCGGGAGCGGATGCCGCCTCGGCGCGCGCCGGGCACAGCGAGCACCAGACGGGCCTCGCCCTCGATCTCGTGGCGTGCGCACCCTGCGGCGCCATCGAGTCGTTCGGCGCCACCCCCCAGGGCGCGTGGGTGGCCGAGCACGCCTGGGAGTATGGATTCATCGTGCGCTACGAGTCGGGGGAGACGGCGATCAGCGGCTACATGCCCGAGCCCTGGCATGTCCGCTACATCGGCCGTGAGCTCGCGGCGGCCTATCACTCCGGCGGATTCCACACGCTCGAGGAGTTCTTCGGGCTGCCGGCGGCACCCGACTATCCGCACTGAGCGAGGGGTGCGGCATCCGTTGGTCCGCGCCACCTCCGCGTGCGGCACTGAGTCTCATAAACTATGGTACCCATTCCCAAATGTCGCCGTTCCGACATACAATCGCTGAAGCAACGACGCACGAGACGTTCAGGAGGACGCCATGGAACGCGACATCTACGACGAAGATCACGAGGCCTTCCGGGATCTCGTCAAGGATTTCGTCAAGCGCCACGCCACCAACGAGCAGATCGAGAAGTGGAATACCGCCGGCGAGATCGACCGCGAGACCATGCTGGCCGCCGGAGAGGCCGGCCTGATCGGGCTATCAGTGCCTGAAGAGTTCGGCGGTGCCGGGATGCTGCAGGACTACCGCTTCCGCACCATCGTGATGGAGGAGGTCATCGGCGTCGGTGCCGGCTCGCTCGCCGGCGCCTTCGGCATCCAGGACGACCTCGCAGTGCCCTACCTCGTGCACATGGGCACCCAGCAGCAGAAGGAGAAGTGGCTGCCCCGCATGGCCACAGGTGAAGTGCTCGGCGCTCTCGCCATGACCGACCCTGGCGCGGGATCTGACCTGCGCGGGATCAAGACGAACGCGAAGAAGGTCGACGGGGGCTACATCCTCAACGGCGCGAAGACCTTCATATCCTCGGGTTCGACGGCCGACGTCGTGGTGACCTTCGTCAAGACGGGCGAGGGCAATCGCCCTGACGCGTTCAGCCTCGTGCTCGTCGAGAAGGGGATGGAGGGCTTCGACCAGGGCAAGAAGCTCAACAAGATGGGCTTCCACGGGTGGGACACCGCCGAGCTCAGCTTCACCGACGTGTTCATCCCCGAGGAGAACCTCATCAGCGGCAAGGAGGGTCAGGGGTTCATCCAGCTCATGATGAATCTGCCTCTCGAGCGCCTCTCGATCGGCGTCGCGGCTGCGGCCGCAGCCGAGGCGGCGACGAAGTGGACCATCGCCTACACGAAGGACCGCGAGGCGTTCGGTGAGCGCATCGCGGACTTCCAGAACACCCGGTTCCGTCTCGCAGACATGGTGACAACGACCGAGGTGATGTGGGCGTATATCGATCGTGCCCTGCTGGCTTATAAGGACAGCAAGCTGACGGCTGAGGACGCCGCGAAGGTCAAGTTCTGGGCGACCGAGCGCGAGTGGGAGGTGCTCGACATGGGCGTGCAGCTGCACGGCGGCTACGGCTACATCATGGAGTATCCGATCGCCCGGGCCTTCACCGACGCCCGCGTGCACCGCATCTACGGAGGCACGAACGAGATCATGCGCGACCTCGTCGGTCGCCAGATCGCCGGCAAGCGCTGACACCCGCTTCATGGAGGGGCCTCGGATGCCGCGCCGCGGCGTGTCGTGCCCGGGCTCCGATGCTCTGCCGCTGCGCGAGGGCCGGTAGCAGATCCATTGCTACCGGAGCAGCATGACCGCGTGAGCACGAAAGTCAGCCTCAGCCTCAGCGAGAGCGACCTCGTCTTCCTCGACTCCGAGGCGGGCAGCGGCCGCTATGCCTCTCGGTCGGCCGTGGCGCAGGACGCCGTGCGGCTGCTTCGAGAGAGCCATCTCGCGGATGCCTACGCCGAGGCGTACGCGGAAGGATACGACGCGGATTGGGATCTGGCGGACGCCGACGGGTTCGCGTCGGCGTGAGCGAAGCATCCGCTCCTCTGCTGCGCCGAGGGCAGATCGTCCTCGTGTCGCTCGACCCTGCGGTCGGCTCGGAGGCGCGCAAGACTAGACGTGCCGTCGTGGTGAGCAACAACACGGCGAACGCGGTGGCAAGTCGCACGGCTTCGGCGACCGTCACCGTGGTGCCGCTGACGTCGAACACGGCGAGGGTCCTGCCGTTCCAGGTGCTGCTGCCGGCCGGAGCGACGGGGTTGGACCGTGAGTCGAAGGCGCAGGCCGAGCAGGTGCGCACCGTCTCCGTGGCGCGCATCATGCGGCCCGTCGGTTGGGTTCCCGCCGAGCTCATGGGCGCCGTCGACGAGGCGCTGCGCATCCATCTGTCGCTCTGAAGCCGTCCGGGCCTTCGGATGCCGGATGCCGGAGCCCCGGCACCTCAGGCGGTGACGCGCCGCCCCACCCCGGCGGTGCGCAGCCGGTCGGCGATCAGGACGCCGAGCCCCGCACCGGCGAGGCAGCTGAGCATCGTGATCGCGAAGAACGTGATCTGCAGTCCGAGGGGCAGGGTACCGAGGTTGAACGAGTACCACGCCGCGATCGGATAGATGATCGCGCAGACCGCCGCGCCGGCGTAGTGCTGCCAGGTGCTCCAGCGCCGCCACAGCACCAAGAGGAACGGCAGCTCGGCGAAGAACGCCCACCACAGCGTGGTCAGCACCATCCCGAATCCGGTGCTCGAGAAGGGCGATGCGACGAGGCCCGAGATCAGCCCGACCAGCATGGCGGCACCAGGGCGCTGCAGCAGCCGCGCCGCGATCACACCCGGGACCAGCCAGAGCCCCGCCGGCGCGACGGAGATGAACGGGACGGTCGCGAACAGGAAGTTCGACAGCCATCCGGCCGGCGCCAGCACGATCCCGCCGGCCACCCCGATCGCGGCGCAGGTGAGCAGCATCGTGGTCGGGAAGCGGCGCTTCACCGGCGCGCTCGATCCGGCCGGCGCGCTCGATCCGTCCGGCTCGCCCGGCGCACCCGACCCGCTCGGCTCGCCCGACCCACCCGACCCGTTCATGCCAGCGGCTCCGACGCCGCCTCGCGGGCCGCCTTCGAGGCCGGGGACGCCGCGCCGATCTTCCAATAGCCGGTGAAGCTCACCAGGTTCTTGTCCACCCCGCGCTCGCCGACCAGCAGCCGGCGCCCGCCGGATGCGAGCCCCTGCTCGCCGGCGATGTAGGCGTGGAAGGGCTGCGCCGGCAGCTCGAGGGCGCGCAAGGCATCCAGAGCAGGGACGCCGGGAATGTCGGTGTGCGAGCGGACCACCCACCGCGCCGCGATGCCGGGCGGATGCGGGAAGGCCAGGGCGTCGGCATCCGATGGCACCTCGACGATCGCGACCCCCGTGGCCGTGCCCGGCAGTGACGCGCAGATCGACGCGATCGCCGGCAGCGCCGTCTCGTCGCCGACCAGCACGACCCGGTCGGTGCCGCGCTCTGGGTTGAAGTTCAACCCCTCGTCGATGATCAGCACGTTCTCGCCCGGCGCGCACAGCTCGGCCCAGCGCGAGGCCGGCCCTGACGTGCCATCGGCGGCCGATCCGTGCAGCACGAAGTCGACGTCGATCTCGGCGCCGCGCTCGCCATCGGCCGGTCGGTGCGCGCGCACCGAGTAGTTGCGCATCACCGGCCGCTCGCCGTCCGGGATGCGCAGGAACTTCAGATACCCGAGGGCCTTGTTCGCCTTCGGCGGCACGCGCTCGAGGGCCTCCTCGCCGCCGAGCGGCAGGAATAGACGGAACCACTGGTCGAAGCCCATCGGCGTGAACCTCTCGACGTCGCCGCCGCCGAGGGTCACGCGCACCCAGTGCGGCGAGAGCCGCTCGGTGCGCTGCACGGTGAGCTGGATGAGCTCGGCGGATGCCGGCTTGACGATCTTTCCGGATGCCACGATGTCTCCTCTCAGGAGAGCTGCCAGGGGAAGGTGAGAGCGAGGATCGCGGCGGAGACCGCGAGGAACAGCACGATGAAGCCGGTGTCGCGGATGCGGAATGGCACCGGATGCCGCTCGGTGCGGGTCGGGAAGGCGCCGAAGGCGCGCGAGTCCATCGACAGCGCGACGCGCTCGGCATGCCGGATCGCCCCGGCCAGCAGCGGCACGATGTAGCCCCAACCGCGGGCGATCCGCGCGAACGGCAAGCTGCCGCCGTGGTGCCCTCGTACCCGATGCGCGGCGCGGATCACCGCCAGTTCGTGACCGAAGCGCGGCACGAACCGGTAGGCGGCCAGAGCGGTGTAGCCGATCCGGTAGGGCACGCGCAGCTGCTGGATGCCGGCGCGCACCAGGTCGGGCCCGGTGGTCGTGATGCCGCCGATCAGCGCGAGGGCGAGGATCGCGCCCAACCGCAGCCCGGTCGCGAGCCCGATCGTCAGCGCCCCCGTGCGCAGCTGCCAATCGCCGATCCGCAGCACGACGGCGGTGCCCTCGGTGAGGGCCGGGTCGACCCACAGCGAGAAGCTGGCGGCGAGCAGCAGGATGCCGATCGGCATCCCGACCAGCAGCAGCGCCAGGATGCCGCGGGTCAGCCGGGCACCGGTGAACAGCAGCAGGTACGAGAGCACCAGGAAGGCGGCGGGGGTGACGAGGTCGCGGGCGAAGACCAGCGTCAGCATCGCCGGCAGCACCGGGAACACCTTCGCCAGCGGGTTCAGATGGTGCAGCCAGTGCCGGTCCGGGACGCGGACCGCGGCGTAAGGGTCGGCGATCGCGGTCACGGAGTCGCTCCGCTCGGTCCGGCGGGCAGCATCCGCAGCAGCGGCGGGAGTCGCAGTCCGGCCGACTCGAACACCGACGGATCGGCCAGCAGCCCGGCGGTGGGCCCCGCGGCGTGCACCCGCCCGTCGCGCAGGATCACGGTGTGGGTGGCGTAGTCGGCGACCAGCTGGAGGTCGTGCGTGACGATCACGACGGTGGTCCCCTCGTTCCGCAGGCCGCTGAGCAGGTCAAGCAGTTCGGCCGCGCGGGCCCGGTCCTGCCCGAAAGTGGGCTCGTCGAGGGCCAGTACCCGCGGCCGCGTGACGATCGCCGTGCCGACCGACAGGCGGCGCTTCTCGCCGCCGGAGAGCAGGAACGGATGCGTGTCGGCCTTGTGCGTCAGCCCGAAGCGGCCGAGCACGTCGTCGACCCGCGCGTCGATCTCGTGCGGGTCGAGGCGCTGCAGGCGCAGGCCGTGGGACAGCTCGTCGCGGACGGTGTGCGCGATGAACTGGTGCTCGGGATTCTGGAACACGAAGCCGATGTGCGCGGAGAGTCGGCGGGGGGACGCCGTGCCGGCATCCAGGTCCTCGATCCGCACGGTCCTCTTCGGCGGTGCGACGACGCCGGCGAGCGCCTGGACGAGCGTCGTCTTGCCGGCGCCGTTCGCTCCGACGATCGCCGTGAAGGACTCCGCCTCGATGTCCAGGTCGATCCCGTGCAGGATCTCGGCTCGCTGCTTCGTGACGGTCAGGCTCCGGATGCTGACCGCGGGGGCTTCCGCAGCGCGTTCCGTCTCGCCTTCGGCTCGCGGGGCGACCGCTGGTTCCTCTCCGGCGCTCCCGCGGGCGGATGGCTCCTCCCCGGTCGCCCCGCGAGCGGAGCGAGACGAAACGCCCGCCAGCGCATCCACCAGCTCCTCCGGTGTGAGCGGCAGCGGGTCGAGCATGACACCGGAATCCCGCATCCGCCGGGCGGCGAGCAGGCTCGACGGCAGCCACACGCCCATCTCGATCAGCTCGTCGGCGTGCGTGCGCAGCACCTCGGCGACCGGGCCGTCGAAGGCGAGCCGGCCGTCGCGGTCGAGCACCAGCACGCGCGTGGCGAAGCGCATGGCGGCATCCAGGTTGTGCTCGACCAGCACGATGGCTCGTCCGGCATCCGACACCAGCGCGCGCAGGGCGTCGTAGACGTCATCGATGCCCTGCGGGTCGAGGTTCGCGGTCGGCTCGTCGAGCACGATCATCCGCGGCTGCATGGCCAGCGCGCACGCGATGGCGAGCCGCTGCCGTCCGCCTCCGGACAGCCGGTCGGGGTTCTCGGTGCGCCTCTCCCACAGCCCGACCGTGCGCAGGGCCTGCTCGCTGCGCTCCAGGATCTCCGCCACCGGCAGCAGGAGGTTCTCCAGGGCGAAGGCGACCTCGTCGAGCACCGTGCCGGTGACGAGCTGCGCATCCGGATCCTGGAACACCATCGCGATGTCGCAGGACAGCCGGGCTACCGCGGTGTCGGCCGTGCCGTGCCCGGCGACCTCGACGGTTCCCGTCATCGTCGCCGGCACCGACTGCGGGATCAGACCGTTCAGGGCGAGGGTCAGCGTCGACTTGCCCGACCCGCTCGGACCGAGCAGCAGCACGACCTCCCCGGCGTCCACGTCGAAGGAGACGCCATGCGGGGAGGGGTGCTCGGCGCCGGCGTGGGAGAGGGTGAGGTCACGCACACGGAGCAGGGGCGCGGATGAGGGCACGGGAACCTCGGATAGCCGGACGGGAACCCATCCAATTTAGCCCCGCCTTACCTGGGTCGCCACTCGGTCCGGGTGGTGGATGCTTCCCTGATCGGCGGGCATCCGTTCGGGTCGCAGCCGACGCCGGTATCCGGCCGGCGGAGCGGCAGGAACTGCGACCCGAATGCCCGGCGACGCCTGGCGGGGCAATGTTCGCGGGGCGACGCTCAGCGCGGGGCGGTCAGCGGGGGCGCCGCTCGGGGGGCCCCGCTCAGCGCGGGGCGA
>NZ_JASGCY010000056.1:0-53838 GCF_047607465.1 Microbacterium sp.
CAAGACCGAGGGCGTCATCCCCTCGCGCGAGCTCTCCATCAAGCACGACGTCGACCCCAACGAGGTCGTCAAGGTCGGCGACGAGGTCGAGGCCCTCGTCCTCCAGAAGGAGGACAAGGAAGGCCGCCTCATCCTCTCCAAGAAGCGCGCCCAGTACGAGCGCGCCTGGGGAGACGTCGAGAAGATCAAGGAGAACGACGGCGTCGTCACCGGTACCGTCATCGAGGTCGTCAAGGGCGGCCTCATCGTCGACATCGGCCTGCGCGGCTTCCTCCCCGCCTCGCTCATCGAGCTGCGTCGCGTCCGCGACCTCACGCCGTACCTCGGCCAGGAGATCGAGGCGAAGATCCTCGAGCTCGACAAGAACCGCAACAACGTCGTGCTCTCGCGCCGCGCCCTGCTCGAGCAGACGCAGTCCGAGTCGCGCACCACGTTCCTCAACAACCTGCACAAGGGCCAGGTCCGCAAGGGCGTCGTCTCGTCGATCGTCAACTTCGGTGCGTTCGTCGACCTCGGCGGCGTGGACGGCCTCGTGCACGTCTCCGAGCTGAGCTGGAAGCACATCGAGCACGCCTCCGAGGTCGTCGAGGTGGGCCAGGAGGTCACCGTCGAGATCCTCGAGGTCGACCTCGACCGCGAGCGCGTCTCGCTGTCGCTGAAGGCGACGCAGGAGGACCCGTGGCAGGTCTTCGCCCGCACCCACGCCATCGGCCAGGTCACCCCGGGCAAGGTCACCAAGCTCGTCCCGTTCGGCGCGTTCGTGCGCGTCGCGGACGGCATCGAGGGCCTCGTGCACATCTCCGAGCTCTCCAGCAAGCACGTCGAGCTGGCTGAGCAGGTCGTGTCGGTCGGCGAAGAGGTCTTCGTTAAGGTCATCGACATCGACCTCGAGCGCCGCCGCATCTCGCTGTCGCTGAAGCAGGCCAACGAGTCCGTCGACCCCAACGGCACCGAGTTCGACCCGGCGCTGTACGGCATGCTCGCCGAGTACGACGAGAACGGCGAGTACAAGTACCCGGAGGGCTTCGACGCCGAGACCGGTGCGTGGAAGGAAGGCTTCGACGCTCAGCGCGAGGCATGGGAGGCCGAGTACGCGGCTGCCCAGGCCCGCTGGGAGGCGCACAAGGCTCAGGTCACCAAGGCGGCCGAGGCCGAGGCGGAGACCGGCACCGACTTCGGCGGCCAGTCCTTCTCCAGCGAGTCGGCCGGCGCCGGCACGCTCGCCGACGACGAGGCTCTCGCGGCTCTGCGCGAGAAGCTCTCGGGCGGCAACGCGTAAGTATCACGCTCTGAACGGGCCGTCATCCTCCCGGATGGCGGCCCGTTCCGCGTGTCCGTGAGAGGCGGATGCCGGGCCGGCGGGTGCGGGGCCTGCCCGTGCCAGGATGGGGGCATGCCACTCATCGCTCTCACCGGCGGCATCGCCTCGGGGAAGTCGACCATCTCCGCGCGCCTCGACGAGCACGGCGCCGTGCTCGTCGACGCCGACCGCATCGTGCGGGAGGTGCAGGCTGCCGGGTCGCCGGTGCTGCAGCGGATCGCCGCGGAGTTCGGTGCCGACGTCATCGGCGAAGGCGGCGAGCTCGATCGGCCGGTGCTGGGGGCGAAGGTGTTCGGCGATGCGGAGCGCCTCGCCGCGCTCAACGCGATCGTGCACCCTGCCGTGCGCGCAGAGTCGGAGCGGCGGTTCCGCGAGGCCCTCGCCGCTGATCCTGCGGCGGTCGTCGTCTACGACGTGCCGCTGCTCGTCGAGGCGCGCGTGGACGATCCGTGGGATCTCATCGTGGTCGCCCATGCCCCGGCATCCGAGCGCCTGCGGCGTCTGATCGAGCTGCGAGGGATGACCCCTCAGGATGCGCAGGCGCGCATCGACGCGCAGGTGCCCGACGAGCGCAGGCTCGCGATCGCCGACGTCGTGATCGATACGAGCGGGTCGATCAAGCGCACGATCGAGCAGGTCGATGCGCTCTGGGAGCGGCTGCGCGCGGCGCGCTGAAGCGGCGTCATCCTGCGGCGGCGGCCCGGCGGCGCACGCGTCGTCGCAAGAGCACGATCACGGCGATGACGAGCGCGACCAGCAGCACGAGCGCCAGCACCGGCACGACGATCGCGGCGACCGCGAGCAGGAACGACGCGCCGTCCTCTGCGGTGCTGAGGACGGGAGCGGCGAGCCCAGCGGTCGTCGCGTTCGCGGCGACGCGCGCCGTCGCCTTCACGATGTGCACGACCAGGGCGATCGCGATGCCGGCGACGATCGGCACCCAGGTGCTCGTCGTGAAGAACGCGGACGGATCGTCGACGGCCACGGTCTGCGCGCTCGTTCCGGCACCGAAGACGATGCCGCCGGATGCCGGACGCAGGAAGCTCTGGATGACGTCGTTCACCGAGTCCAGCGCCGGGATCTTGTCGGCGACGATCTCGAGCACGAGCAGCACGCCGAGGATCCACAGGGCGAGGTCGCTGGAGATCCACGACCATCCCGATGGCAGCTGGACTGCGGGGAGGAGGCGATCGGCGAGACCGAGCAGGAACAGCGGCATCCAGGCGTTGAGACCGGCGGATGCGGCGAGACTGGTGCCGATGATGAACTCGATCACGTCCTCAGACTAGGCGGCATCCGCCATCGATGCGATGCGCTGAGCGAGCGCAGCGAGCCGAACGCCCGAGGCCCCGCCTACGCTGGAGTCATGCAACCCACCCGCAGCGTCCGGCCGTTCGAAGTCGTCAGCGAATACGCCCCCGCCGGCGACCAGCCGCAGGCGATCGCCGATCTCGCCGCGCGCATCAACGCCGGC
Organism: Microbacterium sp.; assembly: GCF_047607465.1. Classification (GTDB taxonomy): domain Bacteria; phylum Actinomycetota; class Actinomycetes; order Actinomycetales; family Microbacteriaceae; genus Microbacterium. The sequence goes on from NZ_JASGCY010000056.1 coordinate 2,796, forward strand.
GAGACCGACATCGTGCTGCTCGGCGCCACCGGCACCGGCAAGTCGGCGACGACCGCGTGGCTCATCGAGCAGGTGCAGCGTCCGACCCTCGTGCTCGCGCACAACAAGACGCTGGCTGCGCAGCTGGCGAACGAGTTCCGCGAGCTCATGCCGCACAATGCCGTCGAGTACTTCGTGTCGTACTACGACTACTACCAGCCCGAGGCGTACGTCCCGCAGACCGACACCTTCATCGAGAAGGACTCGTCGATCAACTCCGAGGTCGAGAGGCTGCGGCATTCGACCACGAACTCGCTGCTGAGCCGGCGCGACGTCGTGGTGGTCTCCACGGTGTCGTGCATCTACGGACTCGGCGCCCCGGAGGAGTACCTGCGCGCGATGGTGGCGCTGCAGGTGGGGGAGCGCTACGACCGCGACGCGCTGATCCGCCAGTTCATCGCGATGCAGTACAACCGCAACGACGTCGACTTCTCTCGGGGCAATTTCCGGGTGCGCGGCGACACGATCGAGATCATCCCGGTCTACGAGGAGCACGCGATCCGCATCGAGCTGTTCGGCGACGAGATCGAGGCGCTGTACTCGCTGCATCCGCTCACCGGCGATGTCATCGAGAAGCTCGACGCGGTGCCGATCTTCCCCGCATCGCACTACGTGGCGGGCACCGACGTGATCCAGCGCTCGATCGGCACGATCGAGGCCGAGCTCGAGGAGCGGCTCGCGGAGCTCGAGCGGCAGGGCAAGCTGCTCGAGGCGCAGCGGCTGCGCATGCGCACGACGTTCGATCTCGAGATGTTGCAGCAGCTGGGCTTCTGCTCGGGCATCGAGAACTATTCCCGACACATGGACGGCCGAGAACCCGGCGAGCCGCCGCACACGCTGCTGGACTTCTTCCCCGATGACTTCCTGCTCGTGATCGACGAGTCGCACGTGACGGTGCCGCAGATCGGCGCGATGTACGAGGGAGACGCCTCTCGCAAGCGCACGCTCGTCGACCACGGCTTCCGGCTGCCGAGTGCGATGGACAACAGGCCGCTGCGCTGGGACGAGTTCAAGAACCGCATCGGGCAGACCGTGTACCTCTCCGCGACCCCGGGCAAGTACGAGATGGGCATCGCCGATGGGATCGTCGAGCAGATCATCCGCCCGACCGGTCTCGTCGACCCGCATATCATCGTGAAACCCTCGAAGGGGCAGATCGATGATCTGCTCGAAGAGATCCGCATCCGCGTCGAGAAGGACGAGCGCGTGCTCGTCACGACGCTCACGAAGAAGATGGCCGAGGAGCTCACCGACTTCCTCGGGGAGCACGGAGTGCGGGTGCGCTACCTGCACTCCGACGTCGACACCCTGCGGCGAGTCGAGCTGCTCAGCGAGTTGCGCGCAGGCGTCTACGACGTGCTCGTCGGCATCAACCTGCTCCGCGAGGGGCTCGACCTCCCCGAAGTGTCGCTGGTGGCGATCCTCGACGCCGACAAGGAGGGGTTCCTGCGCTCTGGTACGTCGCTGATCCAGACGATCGGCCGCGCGGCACGCAACGTGTCGGGCGAGGTGCACATGTACGCCGACAACATGACCGACTCCATGGCGAAGGCGATCGAGGAGACCGACCGGCGCCGCGAGAAGCAGATCGCGTACAACAAGGAGCACGGCATCGATCCGCAGCCGCTGCGCAAGAGGATCGCCGACATCACCGAGGTCCTCGCGCGCGAGGGTGCGGACACGGCCGACATGCTGTCGGGTCGCGGTCGCGCCACAGGCAAGGGCAAGTCGCCCACGCCGAACCTGCGCCGCACCGGCATCGCCGCCGAGGGCGCCCAGCAGCTCGAGGCGACGATCCAGGATCTGTCCGATCAGATGCTCGCCGCAGCCGGCGAGCTCAAGTTCGAGTTGGCTGCGCGCCTGCGTGACGAGGTGCAGGATCTCAAGAAGGAGCTGCGGGCGATGGAGCGCGCCGGTCACGCCTGAGCGCGGGTCGACGGGGGAGCGACGTGGATGCTGCGGGTGAAGAGCTGGCCGACCGGGTGCGGGCGATGCTGTCGGGCGAGCCGATGCTGGAGGAGAAGCGGATGTTGGGCACCCGCGCGTTTCTGCTCGGCGGCAGGATCCTCGTCGGCGCCCGTAATGGTGGCACGCTGCTGGTCCGGGTCGAGGCCGAGCGCGGCACGGCGCTGCTGCTGAGACCCGGCGTGAGCGCAGCGCCGCAGACGAGCGCCGGCTCGACATCGTGCTCACCGACGACGGCCGGGCGCTGCGCACACGGGCGCTGGAGGTGCCGCGCCAAGTGATGGCCGCCACCGGCCTGACCCTCGGCCAGATCACCGCGCTGCGCGAGGGGCTGGTCCCCTTCGCAGGACGCCGCGCCAGACCAGAGATCGTTCCCGTCGCAGTTTCTGTCGCTTCCGGCGGCCGTTAGCGGCAGAAACTGCGACGGGAACGGATGGGGCGCTGGGTCGGGCGGCTGATCAGGTCTCAGCGTCGCGGACGAGCAGGGCCAGGCGTACCCGGTTGGTGTCGCCGAGCTTGGCGAAGATCCGGGTGAGGTACGTCTTCACGGTCGCCTCGGAGCAGAACAGCAGCGCGCCGATGTCGGCGTTCGACAGTCCTTCCGCGACCGCGGAGGCCACCTCCCGTTCGCGCGGGCTCAGCTCGTCGAGGAGGCTCTGCGCGGCATCGCGGCGGTGCTCCCGTCCGCTGTCCGCGAATCGTTCGATGAGCGCGCGGGTGTGCGCGGGGCTGAGCATGGCGTCGCCCGCCGCGACGATGCGCACCGCGTCGATGAGCTCCGTCGGCGGCGTGTCCTTGAGCAGGAAGCCGCTGGCCCCGGCCTCGATGGCCGCGAAGACGTGCTCGTCGAGCTGGAACGTCGTCAGCACGAGCACCCGGGGCGCGTCGTCTCCGGCGATCAGCCGGGTCGCCTCGATGCCGTCCATCCGCGGCATCCGGATGTCCATCACCACGACGTCCGGACGAGTGCGCCGCACCAGATCGGCGGCCTCGGCGCCGTCGGCTCCCTCGCCGACCACCTCGATGTCCTCCGCCGAGGACAGGATCGTGCCGAGGCCGGCGCGCACCAGCGCGTCGTCATCGACGAGGGCGACGCGGATCATGCGGCCTCCCAGGGCAGACGGGCGTGCAGCTCGAACCGGCCGCGTGCCGCGCGGGCGTCCAGCTCCCCGCCGAGCAGATCGATGCGGCTGCGCAGGGCGTCCAGTCCGCTGCCCGCCCCGCGCTCTCCTCCTGGTGCGAGCGGATTGCCGACCGTGATCTCGATCCCCGAGCCGGGAGCGCCGGACAGCGCGATGTCGACGGGGGAGCCCGGCGCGTGCCGGTGGGCGTTCGTCAGCGCCTCCTGCACGATCCGGTAGAGCAGACGTCCGGTCGAGTCGGGGAGCTCAGCCTCCGGCAGACCAGCCGCGCCGGTGAGGGTCACGACGGCGCCGGCGCCGCGGCTCTCCTCGATCAGGTCGGGGATCGCGGTCAGGCCGCGTGCCGGCCCGCGGCTGGCTTCCTCGTCACCGAGGACCCGGACGACCGCGCGCAGATCGGCCAGCCCCCGGCGGGCGGTGCTCCGGATGGACTCGGCGGCGGCGCGCACCGCCGGGTCCTTCGTGCTCACCTCGAGCGCTCCGGCCTGCGTGGTCACCAGCGTCAGTACGTGCCCGAGCGAGTCGTGCATCTCGCGGGCGATGCGCTCGCGCTCGGCGCCGACGGCACGGTCGGCAGCGAGCTCCTGCTCGATCTCCGCCCGCACCGCGCGCGCGGTCGCGGCCGATTCGCGCTGCCGGCTTCTGCGGATGTACCGGCCGGCGAGGATCGGCACCGCCGCGATGAGGAGGAAGCCGAGCGGCACGACCTGGACGATGAACTCCAGCGAGTCCTCGAAGACGCTGCGATAGAGGGTCGCCAGAGCGACGCCCCACCCCAGCACCCCGACGAGCCAGACGCGCAGTCCCTCTCTCCGCATGGCGAGGCTCAGCAGGCCGACGGGGAACACCGCGGGGCTCCCCGCCGCGACGACGACGATCCCGACCAGGGGGAGTGCGTAGGGCAGACGACTGCGTAGGACGAGCGCCGCGATCACGAAGGGCAGCAGCGCCGCGTGCAGCGGCCAGCGCCCGCCGACGGTCTGGTTGTTCACCGTGGAGTAGTAGATCAGGCCGATCGCGACCAGGTAGAGCAGCAGGGACTCCCAGCGCACGCCGGTCCGGCCCCGCCCTCCCGTGCTGGCCTCCGGCATAGCCTCGTCCCTGGGTGCAGCGCTGTCCGGCATGCGACCGACACTACCCGCACCGCCCGCACGCGGGGAGGCCCCGGACGTCTGCGCGCCCGTACGACCCTGGTCGTACGCGTTCGTGAACCCGGGATGGATGCCCGAGGCCGCCGCCGCGGACAGGCTGGAGCCATGACGAACAGCTCAACCCAGCCCGTCGGCGCGCTCATCGTCGCCGAGCACGTGTTCAAGTCCTATCCGGTGGGCTCCTCCACCGTCGACATCCTGAAGGACGTCTCCCTCACCGTGAGCGAGGGCGAGGTCTGCGCCATCATGGGACCCTCCGGATCAGGGAAGTCGACCATGCTCTACTGCCTGGCCGGTCTGGAGAAGCCGACCTCGGGCGAGGTCGCCCTGCTGGGGCGGAGCCTGACCCGGAGCACTCGCAAGCAGCTCGCCGAGCTGCGCCGCTCCGAGCTGGGCTTCGTGTTCCAGTCCTACAACCTGATGCCGACGCTGCCGGTGTTCGAGAACGTCGCCCTGCCCTTCCGCCTTCGCGGTGAACGGGTCGACCGGGCGCGTATCGAGGAGGCGCTGTCGTCGGTCGGGCTCGCCGGTCGCGGCTCCTCGCAGCCCTCGTCGATGTCCGGCGGCGAGCAGCAGCGCGTGGCGATCGCCCGGGTGCTCGCCCAGCGTCCGCGGATCGTCTTCGCCGACGAGCCCACCGGCGCCCTCGACTCGCGCGCGGGCCGGCTGGTGCTGTCCGAGCTGCGCCGGATCGGCGGAGCGCCGGGGCAGTGCGTGCTGATCGTGACGCACGATCCCGCGGTGGCGGCATCCTGCGATCGCGTGGTGTTCATGCGGGACGGACGGCTCGTCGATCAGATCTCGAGTCCGACCACCGAGTCGGTGGCGTCCCTGCTCGCCGCGCTGGAGGCGCGTTCCGAAGCCGTCTCGGAGGAGGCGGCCTGATGCGCGCCCTGATCATCGCCGAGCTCCGGGCAGCCTGGTCGTCCTGGCTGGCGGTCCTCATCGCCTTCATCGCGACCAGCTTTTCGATCGTGCTCGCGATCCTCGCGCTGGACAGCCTCCTCGCGACGATCGGCACGGGGGACGTCCCCGAGCAGGAGGCCCCGGCGATCATGATCACCCCCGGTGTGAACCTCGCTCTCGCGCTCATCGGCACCCTCGCGGTGATCGGCGCGGTGACGGGCCTGGTCGTCCAGTCGCGGCGCGGCGCGCTCGCCCGACTCGCCCTGGCGGGGGCGACGCCCGGCCAGGTCTCCCGCATCCTGCTCGGCCAGCTCGCGATCGTGGCGCTCCTCGGCTCCGTCATCGGCGTCGTCCTCGCGATCGTGTTCCAGCCGGGCGCCGTGCGGCAGACGATCGCGGACCGGGGCGTGGATCCGGCCATCGCCGTGATCAAGGTGGACCCGCTCCTGATCCTCCTCGGCGTCGGGTTCTTCCTCCTCGTCGCCCTGATCGGGGGCATGCGCCAGTCCTGGGTGGCCGCGGGCGTGCCGCCCGTCGAGGCGCTGCGCACGGCACCGGGGGCAGCCGTCCGGAGGGGCCTCGGGATCGGCCGCTGGATCGGCGGCGGCGTGATCCTGCTGGGTGTCATCGGCCTGTCCGTCGTCGTGGTGGCGGCCGTCCCGAGCTTCGGTGTGGACGGCGCCGACATCGTCATGCAGGGCAGCCTGTTCGTCATGCTCTTCACGAGCATCGTGCTGTCGCTGTGGGCGCCGCTGACCGTGGGCCTGCTCACCCGCGCCTGGACGGCGCTGGTGCCTGTGCGTACGGCGTCCTGGGTGCTGGCGCGTGCAGCGGTGATCGCCCGCGGCGAGCGGCTGGCCCGCACCGTGACGCCGATCATGATGGCCGTCGGTCTGCTCGTCGGACTCGGGTCGCTGTCGGCCACGGTCTCCGGCATACTCCAGGAACTGGGCAAGGGGGGCCTGGAGCACGCGAGCCTGCTGTCGCTGCTGTTCATGATCGGACTCATCCTGCTCATTTCGATGTCCGGCGGGGTCAGCGCCGTGCTGATGATGTCCCGTCAGCGCGAGGCCGAGCTCGCACTGGCCGGGGTGGTCGGTGCCACAGCGAAGCAGCAGGTGCTCGTGCCCGTGCTGGAGGGGGTGATCATCACAGTCACGGCGACGCTGCTCGGCTTGGTGATGATGGGCGCCGGCATGTCGCTGTTCTCGGCGGGCATCATCGCGCTCGACAAGGGCGTCTCGGGACGGATCATCATGCCGTGGGCCGATCTCGGCGTGATCTTCGCGGTGGCACTGGTGGTCATCGTGGCCGCCACGACGCTGCCGGTGCTGCGCTCGCTGCAGAAGCCGGCCCGCCAGGTCGTCGCCCAGCTCGCCGCCGATTGAGGAGAGCTCCCCTCGCAGTTCCTGTCGTTCCGAGCACCGCGAAGCGACAGGAACTGCGACGGGAGCGGTCATGGCGTGGGGATGCTGGGAGGTTGGCCGGCCGGAGCCCGGTGTCGGTGGCCCCTCTTAGACTTGCCTGGTGCCTATCGTCCCGGTTGCAACCCCAGGAAAACTCAGTGTTCGCGGCGCCCGCGTGCACAATCTCCAGAACGTCGACATCGACATCCCGCGCGACGCCCTCGTCGTGTTCACCGGCCTGTCCGGGTCGGGGAAGTCCTCGCTCGCGTTCGACACGATCTTCGCCGAGGGGCAGCGCCGCTACGTCGAATCGCTGAGCGCGTACGCGCGCCAGTTCCTCGGCCAGGTCGATCGACCGGACGTCGACTTCATCGAGGGGCTCAGCCCCGCCGTCTCGATCGATCAGAAGTCGACGAACCGCAATCCGCGCTCGACCGTCGGCACCATCACCGAGATCTACGACTACATGCGTCTGCTCTGGGCGCGCATCGGCGTGCCGCACTGCCCCGAGTGCGGCGAGCGGATCCAGCGCCAGACCGTGCAGCAGATCGCCGATCAGCTCATGGAGCTGCCAGAGCGCACCCGTTACCAGATCGTCGCGCCGGTCGTCACGCAGAAGAAGGGCGAGTTCGTCGACCTGTTCCGCGAGCTCGGCGCCAAGGGCTACTCGCGGGCGATCGTCGACGGCGATCTCATCCAGCTCGCCGAGCCGCCGACGCTCAAGAAGAGCTACAAGCACGACATCGCCGTCGTCGTCGACCGGCTCGTCGCCTCCGGCGACATCCTCGGCCGGGTGACCGACTCGGTCGAGACCGCACTGGGACTGGCCGGCGGGGTCGTGCAGATCAACTTCGTCGACGAGGAGGGCGATGGGGCCTGGCAGTCCTTCTCCGAGAAGCTCGCCTGCCCGAACGGGCATCCGATCGCCCTCACCGAGATCGAGCCGCGCACGTTCTCGTTCAACGCGCCGTTCGGCGCCTGCCCTGCGTGCTCCGGCCTCGGCACGCGGATGTCGGTCGACGTCGATCTCATGCTCGGCGATGAGGAGCTCTCCATCCGTGAGGGTGCGATCATCCCGTGGACGACGCAGGGCAAGGGCCTGTTCCAGTACTACGAGCGGCTGCTCGAGGGGCTCGCCGCCGATCTGAACTTCTCGCTCGACACGCCGTGGCAGGACCTGAGGGTCGACGTGCAGGACGCGATCCTGCGCGGCGACAACTACAAGGTCACCGTCAAGTGGAAGAACCGGTACGGGCGCGAGATGCGCTACGCCTCCGGGTTCGAGGGCGTCGTGCCCTACATCGAGCGGCAGTACGCGCAGGCCGAGTCCGACACCCAGCGCGCCCGTTGGGGGGAGTACCTGCGCGAGGTGCCGTGCCCCGTGTGCGATGGCGACCGCCTGAAGCCCGAGGTGCTGGCGGTGCGGGTGCACGGGCACTCCATCGCCGAGGTCTCGCACCTCAGCCTCGCCGACGCGCGCGACTTCATGGAGACGCTCGTCCTCACCGACCGCGAGGCGAAGATCGCAGCCCAAGTGCTGCGCGAGATCCGCCTGCGGCTCGATTTCCTGCTGCAGGTCGGCCTGTCGTACCTCAACCTCAGCCGCTCGGCCGGGTCCCTCTCCGGCGGCGAGGCGCAGCGCATCCGCCTGGCGACGCAGATCGGCTCCGGTCTCACCGGCGTGCTCTACGTGCTCGACGAGCCGTCAATCGGCCTGCATCAGCGCGACAACCGCCGTCTCATCAACACGCTGCTCAAGCTCCGCGACCTCGGCAACACGCTCATCGTCGTCGAGCACGACGAGGAGACGATCGAGGCCGCCGACTGGGTCGTCGACATCGGCCCTGGCGCCGGCGTCAACGGCGGCGCCGTCGTGCACTCGGGCCCCTACGCTGCCCTCCTCGATGAAACCGAATCCATGACCGGCGAGTACCTGTCGGGTCGCCGCGAGATCCCCACACCGAAGACGCGTCGCAAGATCGACAAGAAGCGGATGCTGAGCGTCGTCGGCGCGCGCGAGAACAACCTCAAGAACGTCAACGCCGACTTCCCGCTGGGCGTGCTCACGGCGGTGACCGGTGTGAGCGGGTCGGGCAAGTCCTCGCTCGTGAACGACATCCTGTACCAGGTGCTCGCCTCCCGCCTCAACGGCGCGCGCACGGTGCCGGGCAAGCACACCAGGGTGTCGGGCCTCGACAACCTCGACAAGGTCGTGCACGTCGACCAGGCGCCGATCGGCCGCACCCCGCGGTCGAACCCGGCGACGTACACCGGTGTCTTCGACCGCATCCGCACCCTCTTCAGCGAGACGCCGGAGGCGAAGGTGCGCGGTTACCAGCCAGGACGCTTCAGCTTCAACGTCAAGGGCGGCCGCTGCGATGCGTGCTCGGGCGACGGCACGATCAAGATCGAGATGAACTTCCTCCCCGACGTGTACGTCGACTGCGAGGTCTGCCACGGCAAGCGCTACAACCGCGACACTCTCGCGGTGCACTACAAGGGCAAGAACATCGCCGAGGTGCTCGAGATGCCGATCGCGGAGGCTGCGGAGTTCTTCGAGCCGATCCAGGCCATCCATCGCTACATGAAGACCCTCGTCGACGTGGGGCTCGGCTACGTGCGCCTCGGCCAGTCGGCGACGACGCTCTCGGGCGGCGAGGCGCAGCGCGTCAAGCTCGCCACCGAGCTGCAGCGCCGCAGCAACGGCCGCAGCATCTACGTGCTCGACGAGCCCACCACCGGACTGCACTTCGAAGACGTCCGCAAGCTCCTCGAGGTGCTGAACGGGCTCGTCGACAAGGGCAACACGGTCATCGTCATCGAGCACAACCTCGACGTCATCAAGTCGGCGGACTGGGTCATCGATCTCGGCCCGGAGGGCGGCTCCGGCGGCGGCGAGATCCTCGCGACCGGCACCCCTGAGCAGATCGCGCGCGTCGAGGCCAGCCACACAGGGCGCTTTCTCGCGGAGGTTCTCGGCGACGGACGATCGGCCAGGAAGGCCGGCTGATGGCCGACGTCCTCCCGTACAAGCCCAGGCCGGGGGAGATCCCGACCGACCCGGGCGTGTACCGGTTCCGCGACGCGCAGGGGCGCGTGCTCTACGTCGGCAAGGCGAAGAACCTGCGCCAGCGGCTGTCGAACTACTTCGCTCCGCTGCGCACGCTGCACGAGCGCACGCGGCGGATGGTCACCACCGCTGCGTCCGTCGAATGGACCGTCGTCGCGACCGACGTCGACTCGTTGCAGCTCGAGTACATGTGGATCAAGGAGTTCGATCCGCCGTTCAACGTCCGCTACAGGGACGACAAGTCCTACCCCTTCATGGCGGTGACGCTCGGCGACGAGGCGCCCCGGGTGATCGTCACGCGCAATCGCAGGATCCCGGGCGCGCGCTACTTCGGGCCCTACCCGAAGGTGTGGGCCGTGCACGAGACCATCGACCTCATGATCAGGGCGTTCCCGATCCGCACCTGCAGCGACGCCAGTTACAAGCGGGCGATGCAGACCGGCAGGCCGTGCTTCCCCGGGCAGATCGGCAAGTGCGGCGGGCCCTGCTCGATGACCGTGACGATCGACGAGCACCGGGCGATGGTCAACGATTTCGTCGCGTTCATGGCCGGCGGCGACGAGCGCTTCACCCGCGAGCTCACGAAGCGGATGCTGGCGGCATCGGCCGATATGGACTACGAGGCCGCCGCGAAGTATCGCGACAAGCTCTCCGCGATCGAGGCGGTGCTCGGCCGGAGCGCCCTGGTGCTGCCCGCCGACGAGGACGCCGACCTGTTCGGCATCGCCGAGGACGAGCTCTCCGCCGCGGTGCAGCACTTCGTGATCCGCGGGGGCCGCGTGCGCGGCGTGCGCGCCCTCACCATCGACAAGGAACTCGACATCGCGGGCCCCGAACTCGTCGATCAGGTGCTCCAGCGCGCGTACGGCGATGCGAACGACGTGCCGCGGCGGATTCTCGTGCCGACGCTGCCCGACGACACGGCGGAGCTCGAACTGTGGCTGCGCGAGCGCCGGGGCAAGAAGGTCGAGATCGCCGTCGCCCAGCGCGGCCAGCGCGCCGATCTCATGCGCACGGCCACGCTCAACGCCCAACAGGCGCTGATTCGGCACAAGACCCGGCGCACGAGCGACTACGTGGCACGCACGCAGGCTCTGACCGATCTGCAGGAGGCGCTGGGCATGGCCGAGGCGCCGCTGCGCATCGAGTGCTTCGACATCTCCCACCTCGGCGGCACCAACGTCGTGGCCTCGATGGTCGTCTTCGAGGACGGGCTGCCGCGCAAAGACCAGTACCGCTCGTTCAACATCGCCGAGACGACCGACGACACCGACTCGATGTACCAGGTGCTCACCCGGCGGCTCGCGCATCTGGACGGTGCGGATCAGGGGCCGTCGTCAGGTGCAGGGGGCCAGGAGTTGGATGCCGAGGAGGCGTCGGCCCCTGGGCGGCGGAAGCCGCGCTTCGCCTACCCGCCGCAGCTGCTCCTCGTCGACGGCGGGCAGCCGCAGGTGGCGGCGGCGGCCAGGGCCCTGCGGGACGCCGGGCACACCGAGATCGCCGTGTGCGGGATCGCGAAGCGGCTCGAGGAGATCTGGCTGCCCGACGACGACTTCCCGGTGATCCTGCCCCGCACGAGCGAGGCGCTGTACCTGCTGCAGCGGCTCCGCGACGAGGCCCACCGCTTCGCGATCACGCATCAGCGCAAACGCCGCCGGGGCGACATCGCCACGATCCTGTCGGATGTGCCAGGTCTCGGGGCTGCGCGCATCAAGGTCCTGCTCAAGCACTTCGGCTCGGTCGCGGCGCTGCGCGGCGCCACCGCCGAGCAGATCCAGGAGGTGCAGGGCATCGGGCCGGTGCTCGCCGAGAGCATCCACGCCCACCTCGCCACTCGCTAGGCTTGATCCCAGCGGGGGAGAAGGAGCAGCGATGGCAAGCGGGGACAAGGGCGAGTTCCTCATCGTCACGGGAATGTCCGGTGCGGGGCGCACCACGGTCGCCAACGCGCTCGAGGACCTCGGGTGGTACGTGGTCGACAACCTGCCTCCGCAGATCCTGCGCCCGCTGCTGGATCTGACCGACATGGGCGGCGACGCGCTCCCGAAGATCGCGGCCGTCGTCGATGTGCGCGGACGCAACCTCTTCGACGACTTCCCCGGGGTGGCGCGGGCGCTGCGCTCGCGCGGCACGGTGCGCGTGCTCTTCCTCGACGCCTCCGATGACGTGCTGGTGCGCCGGTTCGAGTCGGTGCGCAGGCCCCACCCGCTGCAGGCCGACGGCACGCTCATCGACGGCATCCGCACCGAGCGCGAACGGCTCGCCCCGATCCGCGAGGCCGCCGATCTCGTCATCGACACCTCTTCGCTGAACATCCATCAGCTGGCGACCCAGGTCTTCGACCTCTTCTCCGACGAGGGGGAGGCGCGGCACCGCCTCACGCTGCTGAGCTTCGGCTTCAAGTACGGCCTCCCCACCGACGTCGACCTCGTCGCCGACATGCGGTTCCTGCCGAATCCGTTCTGGAACGAGCAGCTGCGCGGCCAGACGGGGCAGGACGAGGAGGTGCGCGACTACGTGCTCTCGCGCGAGGGTGCGACGCAGTTCCTCGACGCCTACGCCGCCGCGCTCACCCCTGTGCTCGAGGGGTACCAGCGCGAGAACAAGAGCCATTCCACCGTCGCCATCGGCTGCACCGGCGGCAAGCACCGCTCGGTGGCGATGAGCGAGGAGCTCGCGCGGCGGTTGGCTGGCGTGCCAGGCGTCGCCGTGAACGTGCGTCACAGAGACCTCGGCCGCGAGTAGCCGGGCGTCGAAGCCAGGTAGGCTGGAGGTTTGCGTCGCGACCCGGCGCGTGATCGTGAAGGAGTCCCGTGGCACTAACCACCGACGTCAAGGCTGAGCTCGTCAGCATCCGCAATGCGCCTCCTACGGTGCGTGTCGCCGAGGTCACCGCGGTGCTCCGCTTCGCCGGAGGGCTCCACTCGATCGCCGGCCGCGTTGCGGTCGAAGCCGAGGTCGATGCCGAGGTGCTCGCGCAGCGCGTGGCCAGGGACCTCGCCGAGATCTACGGCGTGCGCCCGGAGATCGCGCAGGTGCAGTCGAGCACCGCGAACGACGGCGCCCGGTGGGCCGTGCGCGTGATCGCCGCTGGGGAGACGCTCGCCCGCCAGACCGGTCTGCTCGATCAGCGCCGCCGTGCCGTGCGGGGCCTGCCGAATCGGCTCACCACCGGCTCCCGCGCCGAGGTCGCAGGGCTCTGGCGCGGTGCATTCCTCGCCGCCGGCACGCTGAGCGACCCCGGCCGCTCGGCGATGCTCGAGGTCTCGTGCCCGAGCTCCGAGGCGGCGATGGCCCTCGTCGGCGCGGCCCACCGGCTCGGCGTCGCCGCCAAGGCGCGCGAGGTCCGGGGGCTTCCCCGGGTCGTCGTCCGCGAGGGCGAGGCGATCCGCAGCATCCTCAGCGAGATGGGCGCCCACCGCACCGCGGCCGCGTGGGAGGAGATGCGCCAGCGCCGCGAGGTCCGCGCAGGCGTGAACCGCCTGGTGAACTTCGACGACGCGAATCTGCGCCGTTCGGCCCAAGCCGCCGTCGCGGCGTGCGCGCGCGTCGAGCGGGCGCTGGAGATCCTCGCCGACGACGTGCCAGACCACCTGAGGGTGGCAGGAGAGCTCCGGCTCGCGCATCGCGACGCGAGCCTCGACGAGCTCGGCCACCACGCCGACCCGCCCATGACGAAGGATGCCGTCGCCGGCCGCATCCGCAGGCTCCTGGCGATGGCCGACAAGCGCGCCCAGCAGGAGGGCATCCCCGGCACCGAGGCGGCCGTCCCCGCCGGGTTGGACGTCTGAGGTCGTCGTCTCAGGCGGGTCGGTTCCCCAGGGAGCCGGCCCGCCTCCGTCATAGGCGGAAGGAACCAGCCACCGCGTGCGTTGTCGTCACTAGGATGAGAAACGTCTGCTCCGCTCCGCATTCGGTGGCGCGGAGGATCGGCAAGCGCCGCGTGCGCGCGGCGCGGATTGGATGAAAGCGAAATGGCAACCTACACGCTCCCCGACCTCCCGTACGACTTCGCAGCTCTCGAGCCGCACATCAGCGGCAAGATCATGGAGCTCCACCACGACAAGCACCATGCCGCGTACGTGGCGGGCGCCAACGCCGCACTCGACGGTCTCGCCGAAGCCCGTGAGAGCGGCAACCTCGCGAACGTGAACAAGCTCGAGAAGGACCTCGCGTTCAACCTCGGCGGCCACGTCAACCACTCGATCTTCTGGACCAACCTCTCGCCGAACGGCGGCGGACAGCCCGAGGGCGAGCTCAAGGCCGCGATCGACGAGTTCTTCGGCTCGTTCGAGAAGTTCCAGGCGCACTTCACCGCCGCCGCCACCGGCATCCAGGGCTCCGGCTGGGCGGTGCTCAGCTGGGACCCCATCGGCGCACGGCTGATCATCCAGCAGCTGTTCGACCAGCAGGCCAACACCGCCCAGGGCACCGTGCCGCTGTTCCAGCTCGACATGTGGGAGCACGCGTTCTACCTCGACTACCTCAACGTCAAGGCCGACTACGTGAAGGCCGCGTGGAACATCGCGAACTGGGAGAACGTCGCCCAGCGGTTCGAGGTCGCGCGTGAGAAGACCGCCGGACTCCTGGTACTGTCGTAAACATCGGGCGTCCTGATGGGCGAAAAGCCCGTCAGGACGCCGTTGTCCGCGAATTTCGTAAGACTCACGCAATCGCACCCTTAAGAACCAGGAGACTTTCGTGTCTGTTAAGATCGGAATCAACGGCTTCGGCCGTATCGGACGCAACTTCCTTCGTGCGGCCCTCGCACAGAATGCGGATCTCGAGATCGTCGCCGTCAACGACCTCACCGACAACAAGACCCTGGCGCACCTGCTGAAGTACGACTCGGTCGGTGGCGTCCTCGACGTCGAGATCAGCTACGACGACGACAGCATCACGGTGGCCGGCAAGGAGATCAAGGCCTTCGCCGACCGCGATCCCGCGAACCTGCCCTGGGGTGAGCTGGGCGTCGATATCGTCATCGAGTCGACCGGCTTCTTCACCAAGGCCGAGCTCGCCAAGAAGCACATCGATGCGGGTGCGAAGAAGGTCCTCATCTCTGCTCCGGGCGCCGGTGTCGACGGCACCTTCGTCATGGGCGTGAACGAGGACACCTACGACCCCGCCACGCAGCACATCATCTCCAACGCCTCGTGCACCACGAACTGCCTCGCCCCGCTCGCGCAGGTGTTCAACGACGCGTTCGGCATCGACCGCGGTTTCATGATGACCGCGCACGCCTACACGGCCGACCAGAACCTGCAGGACGGCCCGCACGGCGATCTGCGCCGCGCCCGCGCCGCCGCGATCAACATCACCCCGGCCTCCACCGGTGCTGCCAAGGCGATCGGCGAGGTGCTGCCTGAACTCAACGGCAAGCTCTCGGGCTCGTCCTACCGCGTCCCGGTCCCGACCGGATCGATCGTCGACCTCACCCTCATCACTGGCCGTGAGAACCTCACCGCCGACGAGGTCAACGAGGCGTACAAGAAGGCAGCGGCCGAGGGACGTCTCGCCGGCTACCTGCAGTACAACGAGGACCAGATCGTCTCCAGCGACATCGTGCACAACCCGCACTCGTCGATCTTCGACGCGACGCTGACCAACGTGAGCGGCAACCTCGTCAAGGTCTCCAGCTGGTACGACAACGAGTGGGGCTACTCCAACCGTCTCGTTGACCTGACCGAGTACGTCGCAGAGCGCCTCTAAGCTCGTACACATGACACTGCGCACCCTGGACTCCCTGGGTCCCCTCGAGGGCAAGCGCGTCATCGTCCGTTGTGACCTCAACGTCCCCCTGCGGGACGGGGTCATCACGGACGATGGTCGTGTTCGCGCCTCTCTGCCGACCCTCAACGCCCTCATCAATGCAGGCGCACGCGTCATCGTGTGCTCGCATCTCGGTCGCCCCGACGGGGCGCCCGACCCGCAGTACAGCCTCGCGCCCGTCGCCCAGCGGCTGTCGGAGCTCCTCGGCAAGCCGGTCGCGTTCGCTCGCGACACCGTCGGCGAGTCGGCGAAGGATGCTGTCGCCGCCCTCGAGGACGGCGGCGTCGTCGTCATCGAGAACCTGCGCTTCAACCCGGGGGAGACCTCGAAGGACGACGCAGTCCGCGGCGCCTTCGCCGCCGAGCTCGCCGAGCTCGGCGACGTGCTGGTCTCCGACGGATTCGGCGTCGTGCACCGCAAGCAGGCGAGCGTCTACGACCTCGCCGAGCTCGTGCCGTCGGCGGCGGGTCTGCTCATCGCCGCCGAGCTCGACGTGCTCGATCGGCTCACCGAGAACCCGCAGCGTCCCTACACGGTGGTGCTGGGCGGTTCCAAGGTCAGCGACAAGCTCGGCGTCATCTCCCACCTGCTTCCCCGGGTCGACCGCATCCTCGTGGGCGGGGGCATGCTGTTCACGTTCCTCAAGGCGCAGGGCCACGACGTGGCGTCGAGCCTGCTCGAGGAGGACCAGCTCGACACGGTACGCGGGTACATCGCCGATGCGGCAGCGCGCGGCGTCGAGCTCGTGCTTCCGACGGATGTCGTCGTCGCCGAGAAGTTCGCCGCGGATGCGGCGCACGAGGTCGCCGCAGCCGACGCCATCGAGGACACCGCGTTCGGTTCCTCTGGCATCGGCCTGGACATCGGCCCCGAGACGGCAGCGCGCTTCGCCGAGGCCGTGCGCACGTCGACGACGGTGTTCTGGAACGGCCCGATGGGCGTGTTCGAGTTCCCCGCGTTCGCCGCCGGCACCAAGGCCGTCGCACAGGCGCTCACCGAGGTCGACGGCCTCAGCGTCGTCGGCGGCGGCGACTCGGCCGCGGCCGTGCGCCAGCTCGGCTTCGCCGACGACCGGTTCGGTCACATCTCCACCGGCGGCGGAGCGAGCCTGGAATTCCTCGAAGGAAAGAAGCTACCCGGGCTCACCGTCCTGGGATGGGAGTGACATCGTGGCGACGAACAAGCGCATCCCGCTGATCGCGGGTAACTGGAAGATGAACCTCGACCACCTGCAGGCGGTCGCGACGGTGCAGAAGCTGCACTGGACGTTGAAGGATGCGAAGCACGAGGACGGCTCGGTGGAGGTCGCGGTGTTCCCGCCGTTCACCGACATCCGCAGCGTCCAGACGCTGATCGACGCCGACAAGATCCCGTTCGCCCTCGGCGCGCAGGACCTCTCAGCGCACGACTCCGGCGCCTACACCGGCGAGGTGTCCGGGGAATTCCTGGCGAAGCTCGATGCGAAGTACGTCATCATCGGGCACTCCGAACGCCGCGAATACCACGCCGAGTCCGACGAGGTCGTGGCGGCGAAGGTCAAGGCGGCGTTGCGGCACGGGCTCGTACCCGTGATCTGCGTCGGCGAGACGGCGGAGGATCTCGAGAAGTTCGGCGCGAGCGCCGTGCCGGCGGGTCAGCTGGAGGCCGCCCTCGCTGGCGTCTCGAAGGATGCCGACATCGTCGTGGCGTACGAGCCCGTCTGGGCGATCGGGTCGGGTCAGGCGGCGACGCCGCAGCAGGCGCAGGACGTCTGCGCAGCTCTCCGGGGGGTCATCGCGAAGGTCCTCGGCGACGAGGCGGCGGCGCGCACGCGCATCCTCTACGGCGGTTCGGTGAAGTCGGCGAACATCGCCAGCTTCATGCGCGAGCCCGACGTCGACGGCGCTCTGGTGGGCGGTGCGAGCCTCGTGGTCTCCGAGTTCGCCGCGATCGTCCGCTTCGAGAAGCACGTAGGCGTGTGAGCGTGCGACGGGGCTCCGGCCCCGTCGCACCGTATACTTGACCCGTTACGGGGCATTCCCGCCCCGGCGAAAGGCTTCTTCCTCGTGGATATTCTCGAGTTCGTCCTGCAGGTGCTGCTGGGCATCACCAGCGTCCTGCTGACCCTCCTCATCCTGCTCCACAAGGGCCGCGGCGGCGGCCTGTCCGACATGTTCGGCGGCGGCATGTCCACCGCGGTCGGGTCGTCCGGGCTCGCCGAGCGCAACCTCAACCGCTTCACGGTGATCCTCGCCCTGATCTGGTTCGTCTCGATCGTCGGGCTGGGCCTCATCACGAAGCTCGGAGTGATCTGATGGCGACCGGCGGCAACGCGATCCGCGGCACCCGCGTGGGCTCTGGCCCGATGGGGGAGCAGGACCACGGCTATCACGCAGACCGCATCGCGGTCTCGTACTGGGACGGTCTCGGCAACGAGACGGTCCGTTACTTCGCGGCGGGGCTCCCCGACGAGGAGATCCCCGAGATCATCGATCACCCGCAGTCGGGTCTTCCGGCCGGCCGCGACAAGGACAACCCGCCGGCTCTGGCGAAGACCGAGCCGTACAAGACGCACCTCGCCTACGTGAAGGAGCGTCGCACAGACGAAGAGGCCGTGCAGCTTCTCGAAGACGCGCTCAACCAGCTGCGCGAGCGCCGCGGCCAGTAGCACGCGGCATCCTCGTCTCAGCGGCACCCCGCGGCCGCGTCGATGTACGACTGCGGCGGGTACCCGTATGCCCACACGCCGTTGGCGTCGTCGTGGAAGCCCATGCTGATGGCCCAGGCCGTCGCCCAGTCCTCGATGCTCTCCTGCGTCGACGGGTCGTACATGCCCTGGCACTTCACGCTGATCGCGTGGCCGACCTCGTGGGCGATGAGGGCCTTGCTCGCGTCCGTCGGCCACTGGGCTGCGACCGAGTCCGACAGCTCGATCACCGCGCGACCGGGCGGCGACCACCACCAGCTGGTGTAGCCGCCCATGCTCCCGCGCTCGCCGGCCCCGTTGACAACGGGGCTCCAGTCGAACTCCAGGAGCACATCGGGCGCCAGCGAGCGGGCGAAGGCCTCGACCTCCAGGCGTGCCGACAGCAGGGGGCCCGCCTTCTCGGCGAGCTCGATCCGCTCGGTGGCGACGATCTGCTCGGCCGCCCTGGTCAGCCCCAGGAATGCGTCGGCGGCCACCTGGTCGATGGTGTCGACCTCGGAGACCTGCGCTGCGGTGGCTCGGAGCGCGACGACGGCGTCGTTCTTCGTCGAGATGTGGGCTGCCTCGGAGGCGTCGGTCGCGGCGGTCGCCGAGTCGAGAAGGGCGAGCCCCTTCTCCTCCACCTCGGCGCCGGCGTCGCCGACGTCGACCTGCAGTGCGGACAGGTCATCCTCGAGCTCGCCGATCTCGGCGCGCTGCGCGCCCAGGCGGGACGACTCCGCGAACAGCTCCCAGAACCAGCCCGGCTTCGTCCCGGCGTCGGGGATGTCGGATGCGATGAGATCTGCCGAGGCGAGCAGAACGGCCTCGGTGTCGGCTACGGCCGTCTCGAGCCCCGCATGAGTGGCCGGATCCGCGAGGGCGCCGTCATCGACGCCGATGATCTGGGACGCGGCGTCGTGCGCCGCGTCGAGCGCATCGACCGCGGACGCCGTCTCGGCGAGCGTCTCGGATGTCGTGCGCGCCTGCGCCTCGTAGTCGGCGGCGGCGCCGTCGTAGCCGAGGTTCGCGCACAGCTGAAGGCCGCCCAGCACCGCGGCGGCGGCGAGGAAGCCGGCGAACCAGAGAGCGGCGCCGCGGTGGGGTCGACGGCGGGCGGGAGGCTCCGGCATCTCCGAGAAGCGCGCAGGCAGATCGTGACCGCCCATCCTCGCGGGGTGCGGATCGACCACGGCTGCTCCTAGTGAAAAGGTCCCCGCCGCGTGGCGAGGACCTGATCTGTACGAGGGGGTGACGGGAATCGAACCCGCGCAATCAGTTTGGAAGACTGAGACTCTACCATTGAGCTACACCCCCGGAACGGCGGAACCGGACTCACACGACTATAGCGGACGAAGCGACGTGCTCATGTCCGTTAGACTCTGGGAGGCTGAATCTGCGTGCGGATTCCCCGGGGCGTAGCTCAGTTTGGTAGAGCGCCCGCTTTGGGAGCGGGAGGTCGCAGGTTCAAATCCTGTCGCCCCGACACGGCTTCATCGGCCTGACAGCCGCGATTCAGCGCGGAAATCACAAGGAGACACACCAGCATGGCGAACAGCACCGTCGAGAAGCTGACCCCGACTCGGGTCAAGCTCAGCATCACGGTCACCCCGGAAGACCTCAAGCCCAGCATCGCTCACGCGTACGAGCACATCGCTCGGGACGTGCAGATCCCCGGCTTCCGCAAGGGCAAGGTCCCCGCTCCCATCATCGACCAGCGCATCGGCCGCGGTGCCGTCATCGAGCACGCTGTGAACGAGGGCCTCGACCAGTTCTTCCGCGAGGCCGCCGTCGAGCACAAGGTGCGCATCGTCGGGCGCCCATCGGCGGAGATCACCCAGTGGCCGAGTGAGAAGGACTTCTCCGGCGATCTGCTCGTCGACATCGAGGTCGATGTCCGCCCGGAGATCGAGCTTCCCGCGTATGACGGCATCACGCTGACCGTCGACGCCGTCGAGGCCGACGACGAGGCGCTCGACGCCGAGCTCGAGCGCCTGCGCGCCCGCTTCGGCACCCTGGTCCCCGTCGACCGCCCGGCCGCCAAGGGCGACTTCGTCGAGCTCGACCTCGTCGCTACCATCGATGGCGCCGAGATCGACCGTGCCGATGGCGTCTCGTACGAGGTCGGCTCCGGCGAGCTGCTCGAGGGCATCGACGACGCGATCGAGTCGCTCACCGCAGGTGAGGACACCACGTTCCGCTCGACCCTGGTCGGCGGCGACCACGCCGGCTCCGAAGCCGAGGTCTCCGTGACCGTCAAGGCCGTCAAGGAGCGCGAGCTCCCCGAGGCCGATGACGACTTCGCGCAGATCGCCAGCGAGTTCGACACGATCGCCGAGCTCCGCGCGAGCCTGGCAGAGCGCGTCGCTCAGCAGGGCGTCTTCACACAGGGCTCCGCGGCCCGTGACAAGCTCGTCGAGACCCTGCTCGAGCAGGTCGACATCCCCGTGCCACCGCAGCTCATCGAGGACGAGGTGCACAACCACCTCGAGGGCGAGGGCCGCCTGGAGGACGACGAGCACCGCGCCGAGGTGACCGAGGCCAGCGAGAAGCAGTTCCGCACGCAGGTGCTGCTCGACACGATCGCCGAGCAGGCGGATGTGAAGGTGTCGCAGGAGGAGCTCTCTCAGTACCTCATCCAGTCCGCCGCGCAGTACGGCATGGCTCCGCAGGAGTTCGTCGAGGCGCTGCAGTCGTCGAACCAGCTTCCCGCCCTCGTCGGCGAGGTCGCGCGCAACAAGGCCCTTGCGATCGCGCTCGGCAAGGTCAAGGTCGTCGACACCAACGGCAAGGCGGTCGACCTGAGCGACTTCATCGTGGTCGACGACGAGGCGGAGGCCGAGGAAGCACCCGCCGAGGAGAAGAAGCCTGCTAAGAAGGCTCCCGCGAAGAAGGCTCCGGCCAACAAGGCGGCCGCGGAGGCCGACGACGCCGAGAAGCCGGCGGCGAAGAAGCCCGCTGCCAAGAAGGCCCCGGCCAAGAAGGCTCCGGCCGAGAAGGCCGCCGACGCGGCCGAGTGATCGACGGATCCAGATGAGAGGGACGGATGCTGCGGCATCCGTCCCTCTTTCCTGTCAGGAACCGGCTGCGGGGTCGATGTCCGCATCGGCGCATCCCGCGCTGCCTCCGACACCTGATATGCCCACGGCGAACACGACCGGAGCGTCGCGTCGCCGCCGGTAGATTCGAATCACTGAAACACGGAATCAGGAGCTGACATGGCTGCAGAACCACTCCTCGCGACGAGCGTCTTCGACCGTCTGCTGAAGGATCGCATCATCTGGCTGGGGTCGGAGGTGCGCGACGAGAACGCCAATGAGATCTGCGCGAAGATCCTTCTGCTCGCAGCAGAGGACTCGGACAAGGACATCTACCTCTACATCAACTCGCCCGGCGGATCGATCACGGCGGGCATGGCGATCTACGACACCATGCAGTTCGTGCCGAACGACATCGTCACCGTCGGCATCGGCATGGCCGCTTCGATGGGCCAGCTGCTGCTGACAGCGGGAACGAAGGGCAAGCGCTACATCACCCCGAACGCACGTGTGCTGCTGCACCAGCCGCACGGCGGCTTCGGCGGCACATCGAGCGACATCCAGACACAGGCTCAGCTCATCACGTCGATGAAGAACCGCCTCGCCGAGATCACCGCCGCGCAGACCGGCAAGACCGTCGAGCAGATCAACGCCGACGGCGACCGCGACCGCTGGTTCACCGCCGACGAGGCGCTCGAGTACGGCTTCGTCGACCACATCCGCGAATCGGCCACCGACGTCATCGGCGGCGGCGGCACCGACAAGGTCTCCAAGTAGGCGGAAAGAGAAGGAATCACATGTACACCCCCACCTTCCGCTCTGCCGGTACCCTTCCCTCTAGCCGTTACGTGCTCCCGCAGTTCGAGGAGCGCACCGCGTACGGCTTCAAGCGTCAGGACCCGTACAACAAGCTGTTCGAAGACCGCGTGATCTTCCTCGGCGTGCAGGTCGATGACGCCTCGGCCGATGACGTCATGGCGCAGCTGCTGGTCCTGGAGAGCCAGGACTCCGAGCGCGACATCACGATGTACATCAACTCCCCTGGCGGCTCGTTCACCGCGATGACGGCGATCTACGACACCATGCAGTACGTGGCGCCGCAGATCCAGACGGTCGTCCTCGGTCAGGCGGCGTCCGCGGCATCCGTGCTGCTCGCAGCCGGCGCACCGGGCAAGCGTCTCGCGCTGCCGAACGCCCGCGTGCTCATGCACCAGCCGGCGATGGGCGAGGCCGGCCACGGCCAGGCATCCGACATCGAGATCCAGGCGGCCGAGATCCTGCGCATGCGCACCTGGCTCGAGGAGACCATGGCCAAGCACACGGGCAAGACCGCCGAGCAGGTCAACCGCGACATCGACCGCGACAAGATCCTCTCTGCACCGGAGGCGCTGGAGTACGGCATCGTCGATCAGGTCCTCACGTCGCGCAAGCGCGCCTGAGACCTCCCGCTGAAAGGACGTCGCCCTCGGGGCGGCGTCCTTTTGCGCATCCGCCTGCGCCTCGTCTGCTCATATGAGCATTGTGATGCGCGGACGCGGGAATCGCCCTATCCTGGTCGAGGAAGGAGGATGCCGTGGAAGAAGAGCTGGTCATGGTTCGCGTCGCAGAGCTCTACTACGACGAGGACAAGACGCAGGACGAGATCGGCGCCCTCCTCAAGATCTCCCGCTGGAAGGTCGGCCGCCTGCTCACCCAGGCGCGTGAGCGCGGCATCGTGCGCATCGAGA
Organism: Microbacterium sp.; assembly: GCF_047607465.1. GTDB lineage: Bacteria > Actinomycetota > Actinomycetes > Actinomycetales > Microbacteriaceae > Microbacterium. The sequence continues at coordinate 25,677 of NZ_JASGCY010000056.1, forward strand.
TCGTGCACCCGCGTGCCCGCCGGCTCGGACTCGAGCGTCAGCTCGTCGAGCGTCACGGTCTCTCCGCGGCCATCGTCGTGCCGGCGCCGGACGGCGACGAGGGCACGCTCGAGCGCGTCGCGCAGGCGGCGGCCGACTATCTGGGCAGCATGCGCCCAGTGCCGCGCACGCTCGGTGTGAGCTGGGGCCGCACCCTGCGGGCTGTCGCCGAGGCGCTGCCCGACGGCTGGGCGACCGGTGTGACCGTCGTGCAGCTCAACGGGGGAGTGAGCCTGAACCGGCGCTCCGGCGGTGCGGCTGGCCTCGCCGTCACGATCGCACAGCGCGCATCGGGGCACGTCTCCCTGCTGCCGAGCCCCGCCATCCTCGAGCGGGTGGAGACGAAGCAGGCCATCGAATCCGATCGCACCGTCGCCGCCGTGCTCGAGGAGGCCGCGCAGGCGCAGGCCTTCCTGTTTACGGCCGGGCCCTGCGACGCGAGCTCGGCCCATGTCGAGAACGGCTATCTGACGGCATCCGACGTCGAGGAACTCGCGCGCCGCGGCGCGGTCGGCGACGTCCTCGGCCGGTACATCGACGCCGACGGCAACATCGTCGATCCGCAGCTCGACGCCCGCACCGTCGGCGTGCAGCTCGCGCGGCTGCGCGCCGCCGACAGAGCGATTTTCGTGGCCACCGGCGAAGCCAAGCATGACATCGCGCGCACAGTCGTGACCAGCGGCCTGTGCAGCGTGATCGTGACAGACGAGAACACAGCCAGAGCACTGTTGGAGGAACGATGACGACCACAGAACTCAGCCGCCGTCCGGCGGTCGACGTGCTGGGCGGTGAGCCCGATGACGCGACGCTGCGCCGATTCCTGCACGGATTGCCGGGGGTCGACGCCGTCGGCCTCGAGCAGCGCGCCGCGGGCCTGGGGACACGGTCCATCAAGACCACCTCGAAGGCGTGGGCGCTCGACACCATCATCAGGCTCATCGACCTGACGACGCTCGAGGGCGCCGACACCCCCGGCAAAGTGCGCTCGCTGGTCGCGAAGGCGAAGACGCCCGATGCTGCGGATCCGACGACGCCTCTCGTCGCTGCCGTCTGCGTGTACGGCGACATGGTCGCTCATGCCGTCGAGGCGCTCGGCGTACGCCACGGAGACCCCGATGACGGCCAGATCTCCGTCGCCGCCGTCGCCACCGCCTTCCCGAGCGGACGCTCATCCCTGGCCGTCAAGCTCGCCGACACGGCAGAGGCGGTCGCTGCCGGTGCCGACGAGATCGACATGGTGATCGACCGCGGTGCCTTCCTCTCCGGCCGGTACGGGCTGGTCTTCGACCAGATCGCCGCCGTCAAGGAGGCGTGCCGCCGTTCGGACGGGTCGTACGCCTCGCTCAAGGTGATCCTGGAGACCGGAGAGCTGAACACCTACGACAACATCAAGCGGGCGTCGTGGCTGGGTATCCTCGCCGGGGGCGACTTCATCAAGACCTCCACAGGGAAGGTGCAGCCCGCGGCCACGCTGCCGACCACGCTGCTCATGCTGGAGACCGTCCGCGACTGGTATCGCGGCACCGGGGAGAAGATCGGCGTGAAGCCGGCAGGCGGCATCCGCTCGTCGAAGGATGCCGTGAAGTACCTCGTCACGGTCGCCGAGACCGTGGGCGAGGAGTGGCTGCAGCCGCACCTGTTCCGTTTCGGCGCCTCGAGCCTGCTCAACGACGTGCTGCTGCAGCGCCAGAAGCTCACCACCGGCCACTACTCCGGCCCCGACTACGTCACGATCGACTGAGGTAAATATGTCATTCCTGGAATATGCACCAGCGCCGGAGTCGACGGCGATCCTGAATCTTCGGGACAGCTACGGCCTGTTCATCGACGGCGAGTTCGTGGACGGGTCCGGCAAGAGCTTCGTGACCGTCTCACCGTCGGACGAGTCCCCCATCGCTGAGATCGCCGCAGCTTCCGATGACGACGTCGACCGGGCCGTGGCCGCCGCGCGCCGCGCGTACGAGAAGACCTGGTCGAAGATGAGCGGGCGCGACCGCGGCAAGTACCTCTTCCGCATCGCCCGTCTCGTGCAGGAGCGCGCGCGAGAGCTCGCGGTCGCCGAGAGCCTCGACAACGGCAAGCCGATCAAGGAGAGCCGCGACGTCGATGTGCCACTGGTCGCCTCGTGGTTCTTCTACTACGCGGGCTGGGCCGACAAGCTCGACTACGCGGGCCTCGGCGCGAACCCCCGTGCGCTCGGCGTCGCCGGTCAGGTGATCCCGTGGAACTTCCCGCTGCTCATGCTCGCGTGGAAGCTCGCCCCGGCCCTCGCCGCCGGCAACACCGTCGTGCTCAAGCCCGCCGAGACCACGCCGCTGACGGCGCTCATCTTCGCCGAGATCCTGCAGCAGGCCGATCTTCCGGCAGGCGTGGCGAACATCATCACCGGCGCCGGTGCGACGGGCGCCGCACTCGTCCGGCATCCCGACGTCGACAAGGTCGCTTTCACCGGCTCCACCGGCGTCGGGCGCGACATCGCGCGCGCCGTCGCGGGCACCGGCAAGAAGCTCACGCTGGAGCTCGGCGGGAAGGCCGCCAACATCGTGTTCGACGACGCGCCCATCGACCAGGCGATCGAGGGCATCGTCAACGGCATCTTCTTCAACCAGGGGCACGTGTGCTGCGCCGGCAGCCGTCTGCTCGCGCAGGAGTCGATCCACGACGAGGTCGTCGACCGGTTGAAGAGCCGCCTGTCCACGCTGCGCCTCGGCGATCCGCTCGATAAGAACACCGACATCGGCGCCATCAACTCCGCAGCCCAGCTCGCCCGCATCCGCGAGCTCAGCGACATCGGCGAGGCCGAGGGCGCCGAGCGCTGGAGCGCCGAGTGCGCGATCCCCGAGAAGGGGTTCTGGTTCGCCCCGACGATCTTCACGGGCGTCGAGGCCTCGCACCGCATCGCCCGCGACGAGGTGTTCGGGCCTGTGCTGTCGGTGCTCACCTTCCGCACGCCGGCCGAGGCCATCGCCAAGGCGAACAACACACCCTACGGCCTCTCCGCGGGCATCTGGAGCGACAAGGGCTCGCGCATCCTCGCCGTCGCCGACAAGCTGCGCGCCGGTGTCATCTGGGCGAACACGTTCAATCGTTTCGACCCGGCGAGCCCGTTCGGCGGCTACAAGGAATCCGGATATGGCCGCGAGGGCGGCCGGCACGGTCTCACCGCTTACCTCAAGGGAGCAGCATCATGAGCAAGCGACTCACCGTTCCCAAGACGTACAAGCTCGCCATCGGAGGGGCCTTCCCCCGCAGCGAGTCCGGGCGCACCTACGAGGTCCTCTCGGCGCAGGGCGCCTTCCTCGCGAACGCGGCGAAGGCGTCGCGCAAGGACGCCAGGGATGCCGTCGTCGCCGCGCGCGCGGCGGTGAAGGGCTGGTCAGGGGCGACAGCGTACAACCGCGGCCAGGTGCTCTACCGCGTCGCCGAGGTGCTCGAGGGCCGCCGCGCCCAGTTCGTCGAGGAGATCGTCGCCCAGGAGGGCGTCACCGCGGCGGTCGCCGGCGCCCAGGTCGACGACGCGATCGACCTCTGGGTCTGGTACGCGGGCTGGTGCGACAAGTACGTGCAGGTCGCCGGCAATGCGAACCCCGTGTCGGGCCCCTACTTCAACATCTCGGTTCCCGAGCCGACCGGTGTCGTCGCGATCGTCGCGCCGCAGGATTCAGCCCTGCTCGGTCTCGTCTCGGTCGTCGCGCCGGCGCTGGTCGCCGGCAACACCGTCGTCGTGATCGCCGGCGAGCGGCATCCGCTCTCCGCCATCACCCTCGCCGAAGTGCTCGCTACGAGCGACGTACCGGGGGGAGTGGTGAACGTCCTCACCGGGTCGCCGGCCGAGATCGCGCCGTGGCTCGCCTCGCATCAGGATGTCAACGCGCTCGATCTCGCCGGAGCCGGCGACCTCGAGTGGGTCGACCTGCAGATCGCGGCGGCCGAGACCCTCAAGCGGGTGCTCACGCCGGGAGCGGTCGTCGCCTCCCCCGAGCGGATCGCCGCCTTCACCGAGGTGAAGACGGTCTGGCATACGAAGAGCCTGGTCTGATCCTTTTCTCCGCCGACGCCCCACCTGCTCGTCCACGCCCCACCGGGCGGACGTCGCTCAGGTGGGGCGTCGGCGCTCAGGTGGGGCGTCGGCGGATGGGGGCGGCGGCGCGGACTCGACGGACCGAGTCGGCGCCAATGCGTCCCGGTGTCCGACGCACCGGTTAGGCTCGGATGACGATCTCGGCATCCAGAGGAGGACGCGCATGGCCCGTATCGGTGAGAGCGCTGACCTGTTCAAATGCTCTTTCTGCGGAAAGAGCCAGAAGCAGGTACAGCAGCTGATCGCTGGCCCCGGCGTGTACATCTGCGACGAGTGCGTCGAGCTGTGCAACGAGATCATCGAAGAGCGCATGGCCGAGTCCGCAGCGACCGGCACGGCGGAGCTCGAACTGCCCAAGCCGCGGGAGATCTTCTCCTTCCTCGAGGAGTACGTCGTCGGGCAGGAGGCCGCCAAGAAGGCGCTCTGCGTGGCGGTGTACAACCACTACAAGCGGGTGCGCGCCCGTGGCACGCTCCAGCCCGCAGAGCAGAAGGCCGAGGAGATCGAGGTCGCCAAGAGCAACATCCTGTTGCTCGGGCCGACCGGGTGCGGCAAGACCTACCTCGCGCAGACCCTGGCGAAGCGCCTCAACGTGCCGTTCGCCGTCGCCGACGCCACGGCCCTCACCGAGGCCGGCTACGTCGGTGAAGACGTCGAGAACATCCTGCTCAAGCTGCTGCAGGCGGCCGACTACGACACCAAGCGCGCCGAGACGGGCATCATCTACATCGACGAGATCGACAAGATCGCGCGCAAGGCCGAGAACCCCTCGATCACCCGCGACGTCTCCGGTGAGGGTGTGCAGCAGGCGCTGCTGAAGATCCTCGAGGGCACTGTGGCCTCGGTGCCGCCCCAGGGCGGGCGCAAGCATCCCCACCAGGAGTTCCTGCAGATCGACACGACCAACGTCCTGTTCATCGTGGCGGGCGCCTTCGCCGGACTCGAGGACATCGTCTCCGCGCGCGTCGGCAAGCACGGCGTCGGCTTCGGTGCGCCGCTGCACGACAAGGGCAAGGATCTCGACCTGTTCAGCGAGGTGCTCCCCGAAGACCTGCACAAGTTCGGTCTCATCCCCGAGTTCATCGGCCGTCTGCCCGTGGTGGCATCGGTCTCGCCGCTCGACCAGGAGGCACTGATCGACATCCTCACCGGTCCCCGCAACGCCCTGGTCAAGCAGTATCAGCGCATGTTCGAGCTCGACGGCGTCCAACTGGAGTTCGAGGAGGACGCACTGCGCTCCATCGCCGACCTCGCCGTCGAGCGCAAGACAGGGGCCCGCGGGCTCCGTGCGATCCTCGAAGACGTGCTCGGGCCGATCATGTTCGAGATCCCCTCGGTCGACGACGTGGCCAAGGTCGTCGTGACCCGTGCGTCCGTCGATGATGGCGCACCGCCCACCGTGGTCATGGTGCGCAAACGCAAGAGCGCGTGAGGGTTCGTCGGATGCAGGGCGAACGCGGTGCCATCGCCGCGTTCTTCCGCCGCATCGATCGCGGCGACTTCGTGGCGCTGCCCCCGGATCCGCAGCGGTACGACCAGGGTGAAGGGCACGCGGAGGCGCGAGCGGTCGCGAAGCGCCGTCGCATCGGGCATCCGCACTGGGTCTTCTGGCACCGCCAGACCGACTGGGTGTTCGACGGCGACGGCGATCTCACGGCCGGGCTGCTCATCCATTGGGGCGGTGATCATGCCCGCGTGCGTGCGACCCTGAGCGGCATCCCCGCGCCGTTCCGGATCGTCGATCACGGACCGGGCGGTGCCTTCGAGATCGTCAGCGATGCCCTCGCGGCGCGCAACGAGAAGCCCTTCCCCGACCCGTCCGATACCGCCGCGGTGAAGGATCGGATCCGCCGACTCACGGCGCCGCTCGAGAAGAGGAGACCAGAGGGCTGGAGCTCCGCCGAGCGCGACTGGCTGGCAGCGGTGCTGGCGCACGGTGACCTCGCCGCACAGGCGTACGCGGTGCGCTGGGCCGTGCAGATCCCGGATCTCGACGACGAGGCGTTCGAAGCGCTGATGTCCGATTGGAAGCGCATCTACTCCCACGCCCCCAGGGATGTGCTCGTGTGGACCTTCCTCGACGCGCTGGCGGCGCGGGAGGACCCGCGTCTGGACGAAGTTCTCGACGAATGCGAACGACGCAAGTCCTCGGTCTTCCGAGGCGGGGCGGCATACTTCCTCCTGCATCGCGCTCTGCCTGAGGACCTCGAGCGTCTGCACCGGCTCGCTCAGCTCACGCCCGTGATCTCCGCGGCCGTGCAGGGGTGGGTGAAGGTGCGCGCCGCCGTCGACGGACGCGATGCTCGTGATGTCGCAGCCCAGGCCCTCTCGGACGGCCTGTTCTCCGAAGCAGCGGCGCAGACGCTCGCGCGGATCGCCGAGCGCGGCATCCGATGACGGCGACGTCGCCTGAGCCGGAGAGCTGAGCCGCTGATCCTCATCAGGCCGGCGCGCGCTCGACGAGCCCTCGCCAGTCGGCGCCCAGCCCCTCGTAGGGGCCGAACGGATGCTCGGGGGATGCACTCATGCCGTCATCGTTCCAGTCCGCGCCGCTGCAGCAGAGGGCCGATCTCGGCGTCGCGTTCGCGGAAGTCGCGATACGCCTCCAGCGGGTCCTTCGATCCGCCAACGCCCAGCAGCCGCGCGCGGAAGCGGTCGCCGTTCTCCCGGGTGAGGCCGCCGTTCTCCCGGAACCACTCGACGGTGTCGGCGTCGAGGACCTCGCTCCAGATGTACGAGTAGTAGCCGGCGCTGTAGCCGCCGGAGAACACGTGCGCGAAGTAAGCGGATGAGTACCGCGTCGGGACGACCGGATCGCTCAGGCCGATGTCGGCGAGGGCTGCGGCCTCGAACGCGGCGACGTCGTAGACCGATGTGTCGGCGGGGATGCGATGCCAGGCCTGGTCGAGCCACGCCGCCGCCAGGTACTCGCCGGTGGCGTGGCCCTGGTCGAACGTCTCGGTCGCCCGTAACCGCTCGACGATGCTCGGATCCAGCGGCTCGCCCGTCTCGTGATGGCGGGCGTAGTTGTCGAGCACCTCGCTCCACAGGATCCACATCTCGTTCACCTGGCTGGGAAACTCGACGAAGTCGCGGAACACGTTGGTGCCGGCGAAGTGCGGATAGGTGACGGTCGCGAACAGGCCGTGCAGTGCATGCCCGAACTCGTGGAAGAGCGTGGTGACCTCGTCGAGGGTCAGCAGCGTCGGCTCGCCGTCGCCTGGTCGCGGGACGTTGAGGTTGTTCACCACGACGGGTTTCGTTCCTCGTAGCCGGGACTGGCTCACGATCGGGTTCATCCAGGCGCCTCCGCGCTTCGTGTCGCGTGTGTAGAGGTCGAGGATGAAGAGGCCGAGAGCGGTGCCGTCCTCCTCGAAAACCTCGAACACGCGGGCCCCGGGGTGGTAGGCGGGAAGATCCGGCCGCTCCTCGAACGTGATGCCGTACAGCCGGGTCGCGGCGAAGAAGACGCCGTCCTGCAGCACTCGTTCGGCCTCGAACCAGGGGCGCAGCGCCGCGGTATCGATGTCGAACTGCGCCTGGCGGACCTTCTCGGTGTAGAACGTCCAGTCGTGCGCCTCGATCGTGAACGGCTCCGGCGCGGTCTCGTCGACGATGGCCTGCAGCGCCTCGCGCTCGGCGCGGATGTTGCGGGCCGCGGGGGCGGCGAGTGCGCGCAGCATCCGCTCCACCGCCTCTGGACTGCCCGCTGTCTCGTCGGCGGTGACGTACGCGGCGTGCGAGTCGTAGCCGAGCAGAGCCGCGCGCTCGGCGCGCAGGCGGACGATCTCGCGCAGCACCGGCCGGTTGTCGTTCGCATCGTCGCGGGAGCCGCGGGCGAGGGATGCGGCCATGATGCGGCGTCGCGACTCCCGGTCGCGGAGCTGGGCGAGGTACGGGTGCCCGGTGAACAGCGGCAGGGTGACGAGATAGCGTCCGTCGAGGTCGCGATCGGCGGCCGCGCGCGCCGCAGCGGAGAGCTCCCCGCTGCTCAACCCGTCCAGCGCCGCCGCGTCGTCGAACACGACGGCCAGCTCGTTCGTGTCGTTCAGCAGGTTGCGCTCGAAGGTCGTGCTCAGCGTCGACAGCCGCTGGTTGAGCGCGGTGAGCTGCGCCTTCGCCTCGTCGTCGAGCGCCGCTCCGGCGTGCGTCATCTCGCGGAACCGGCGTTCGACGAGATAGCGCTGCTCGGCCGTGAGATCGAGGTCGTCCAGGCGCTCGTGCGCGGCGCGGACCCGCGCGTACAGCGCGCCGTCCAGGGTGATCGCGTCGTCGTGTGCGGCCAGCAGCGGCGAGAGCTGCTCGTCGACGGCCTGGATCGCGTCGGTCGCATCGGAGGAGCTCACGGTGTAGAAGGCGCAGGCGACGCGGTCGAGCAGCTCGCCCGCGCGCTCGAGCGCCTCGATCGTGTTCTCGAAGGTGGGCGCCGATGGGTCGCCGGTGATGCGAGCGATCTCGCCGAGATGCGCCTCGAACGCCGCCTCGAACGCGGGAAGGTAGTGCTCGGCCCTGATCTCGCGGTAATCGGGGAGGCCGTAGGGGAGCGAGGGCGGGGAGAGCAGCGGGTTGGCGTCGGCGGTCATTCCTCGAGCCTAGCCATCACACGCCGCATGGCCTCGACCACGACGCGCGCGCAGCGCCGCCGCACTGACGGTGGCGCGCTCGCCCGAGCGAGGAGCGCTCTCAGTCCTCGAACGCTCTCGCGATGACCTCGCCCGCAGCGGTCTGCAGGACCTCCCAGCCGGCGTCGAGCTCCGCGATCGCGCGGCCCTCGAGCCAGGTGAGCGTCCAATGCCCGGTGAGGCCTTTCGCCTCGACCTCGGCGATCGCCGGGCGCAGGGCCGCGGGAACGGATGCCGGTGGCTCCGACCCCGCGGCCCAGCGCGTGCCGAGCTGCATCAGAGGTCCTCGACCGGGGCCAGTTCGATCGCGGTCACCGCGAACTCCTCGGCCTCGGTGAACTCGAGCTCGGCGATGCGCCCGACCGCGCGGAGGTCGTCGGCGGCAGCGCGCAGCGCCTCGAGCTTCGCAGCGGGTGCGGCGATCACGGCCCGCGACACCGGCGTCTTCTGCGAGGCCTTGGCCTCGGTCTTCGCACGGCGGATGCCGATCAGGGCCTCGCTCGCGGCCGACAGTACGGCGGCGTCGCCCTCGATGCCGCGAGCGGTCGGCCACGCGGCGGTGTGGATCGAGCCCTCCTCGAACCACGACCACGCCTCCTCCGTCGCGAACGACAGGATCGGCGCGAGCAGGCGCAGCAGCGACGACAGAGCCAGGCGCAGCGCGAGGGCGGCGGAGGCCTGCCCCACGTCGTTCCGGTTGTAGGCGCGCTCCTTGACGAGCTCGAGGTAGTCGTCGCAGAACGTCCAGAAGAAGGCCTCGGTGACCTCGAGCGCCTTCGCCTGGTCGTAGTTCTCGAAGGCCTTCGTGGCCTCGACGATCACCGCGTCGAGGGCGGTGAGCATCGACGCGTCCAGGGCGCGCGTGACCTGCGCACCCTCGGGCACGGGGAAGGACAGCACGAACTTCGCCGCGTTCAGCACCTTGATCGCCAGGCGACGACCGATCTTCACCTGCGTGGGGTTCTGCGGGTCGAAGGCGGCGTCCATGCCGAGGCGGCTCGATGCGGACCAGTAGCGCACGGCATCCGATCCGTGCGTGTCGAGGATGTCGGCGGGCGTGACCACATTGCCCTTCGACTTCGACATCTTCTTGCGGTCGGGGTCGACGATGAACCCGCTGATGGCGGCATTGCGCCACGGCGTGCGGGCATCCTCGAGCGTCGAGCGCAGCATGGTCGAGAACAGCCAGGTGCGGATGATGTCCTGGCCCTGCGGGCGCAGGTCGAAGGGCGCGGTGAGCTGCCACAGCTCCTCGTCGCGCTGCCAGCCGCCGGCGAGCTGCGGGGTCAGAGACGACGTCGCCCAGGTGTCGAGGATGTCGGCCTCGGCGTCGAACCCGCCTGCTTTGCCGCGCTGATCCTCCGTGTACCCGGCCGGGACGTCGGTCGTCGGGTCGATCGGCAGGCTCGCGTAGTCAGGGGTGAGCACGCGGTCGTAGTCGCGCTCGCCGTTCTCGTCGAGCGCGTACCAGAGCGGGATCGGCACACCGAAGAAGCGCTGACGCGACACCAGCCAGTCGCCCGTGAGGCCGCCCACCCAGTTCTCGTAGCGCACGCGCATGAAATCGGGGTGCCAGGTGAGCTCCGAGCCATTGGCGAGGAGCTGGTCGCGCAGCTCGGCGTCACGGGCGCCGTTGCGGATGTACCACTGCCGGGTCGAGACGATCTCGAGCGGGCGGTCGCCCTTCTCGAAGAACTTCACGGCGTGGTTGAAGGGCTTCCCGACGGCGGTCATGTCGCCGGTCTCCGTCAGCTTCTCGGCGATCTCCTTGCGGGCCGAGAACACGGTCTTGCCGGCGAGATGCTCCTCGTACCAGCCGCGGGCTTCGGCGGACGCCACCAGGGCTGGCGCCTCGGGGAGGAAGCGTCCGTCGAGGCCGATGGTCGTCATGTTCGGCAGATCCCGGCCATCGGCCGTGCGCAGCTCGCGCCACCAGACGATGTCAGTCACGTCGCCAAAGGTGCACACCATCGCGGCGCCCGTTCCTTTGTCGGCCAGGGCGAGGTGGTGGCCGTGGATCTCGATCTCGGCGCCGAAGAAGGGGGTCTTCACCTTCGTGCCGATGAGGTGCTTGTGCGGGCCATCGGGGTGCGTCACGATCGCGATGCACGCGGGGAGCAGCTCGGGCCGGGTGGTCTCGATCGTGATCGCGCCGGTGCCGTCCGCGAACGGGAAGTCGATGGTGTGGTACGAGGCCTGCTGGTCGCGGTCCTCGAGCTCGGCCTGGGCGATGGCCGAGCGGAAGTCGATGTCCCACAGCGTCGGGGCGAGCGCCTGGTACGCCTCGCCGCGCTCGATGTTGCGCAGGAACGCGAGCTGGCTCTGCCGGATCGTGTCATCCGAGATCGTGCGGTACGTCTGCGTCCAGTCGACGCTGAGGCCGAGCTGACGGAACAGGGCCTCGAACTGCTTCTCGTCCTCGACCGTCAGCTTCTCGCAGAGCTCGATGAAGTTGCGCCGGCTGATCGGCTTCTGGTCGGCCGCGCGGGACGACTTGTTGTCGCCGCCCTCGAAGGGCGGGGTGAAGTCGGGGTCGTAGGGGAGCGAGGGGTCGCAGCGCACGCCGTAGTAGTTCTGCACGCGGCGCTCGGTGGGCAGACCGTTGTCGTCCCACCCCATCGGGTAGAACACGTTCTTGCCGCGCATCCGCTCGAACCGGGCCTTGATGTCGGTGTGGGTGTACGAGAACACGTGACCGATGTGGAGCGAGCCGGATGCCGTGGGCGGCGGGGTGTCGATCGAATAGACGCCCTCACGACCCGTCTCGGCGGCGCGGGAGCGGTCGAACAGGTATGTGCCGTGCGCGGCCCACGCGTCGTCCCACTTCGCTTCGAGACCTTCGAGTGCTGGTTTGTCGGGGATGGCGGACATGGAAGGTCTCCTTGAGCGATGTATGCGGCACTGTGTGAGCGTGCCTGAGCGTGGATGTGCACTCAGTGTACCGACCGGGTAACGACATCGACGTACATCGACCGAGTCCAAGAACCGGACCGTAGAATCGGAGCATCCCGATCCGATCTTCCCGAGGAATCGCCATGCCTGCACGCCCCGCGCGTCGCCTTCTTCCCTTCGCCGCCGTCGCCGCGGCATCCGCCCTCCTCCTCAGCGCCTGCGCGACGACGGTGAACGACCCCGCCGGCGACGGGGGCGAACTCGTCTGGTCGATCGAGGGTGCGAACCTCTCGGCCGGGCACATGGACCCGCAGATCAGCCAGCTCGACGTGTCGGGCATGGTGCAACGTGCCGTCCTCGACTCCCTGGTGTTCCAGGAGGCCGACGGATCGTTCTCGCCGTGGCTCGCCACGGACTGGGACGTGTCGCCGGACAGCACCGAGTACACCTTCGAGCTCCGCGACGACGTCACCTTCACCGACGGGGAGAAGTTCGACGCCGCCGCCGTCAAGGCGAACTTCGACCGCATCGTCGACCCCGAGACGGAGTCGGCCCAGGCGGCCAGCATGCTCGGCGCGGACTTCTACAAGGGCACAGAGGTCACAGGCGACTACACCGTGAAGGTGACCTTCACCCAGCCGTACGCCCCGTTCCTGCAGGCCGCGAGCACGCCGCAGCTCGGCTTCTACTCGCCGAAGGTGCTGGAGGAGTCCGGCGACGAGCTCAAGGCGGGCGGCCCTGGCATCACCGTCGGCACCGGCCCGTTCGTGCTCACCGAGTACACGCCCGATCAGGAGATCGTGTACACCCGCAACGACGACTACGCCTGGGGCCCGCACGACGCGAAGGCGCCCGCGTTCGAGACCCTGCGCGTGGAGATCCAGCCCGAAGCATCGGTGCGCACCGGTGTGATCTCCAGCGGCGAGGCCGACCTCGCCAGCAACATCCCGCCGAACCTGGCGAGCGACCTCGGCGACGGTATCACGGTCGATTCCGTCGAGTACCCCGGCCTGCCCTACTCGCTCTACCTCAACGAGAAGTACGGCGTCTTCGCCGACGAGAAGGTGCGCCAGGCGTTCGCCAGGGGCATCGACATCGACGCCGCGGTCGAGGAGATCTTCTTCGGTCAGTTCCCGCGGGCATGGAGCGTGCTCGGATCGACGACGCCGGGCTACGACGCCTCGCTCGAAGGCACCTGGCCGTACGACGCCGCCGAGGCGGAGCGCCTCCTCGACGAGGCAGGCTGGACCACGCGCGATGTCGACGGCATCCGCATGAAGGACGGCCAGCGCCTCTCGGTGCGCTGGATCGCGTGGACGCCCGTTCCCGACGACCGCGCGGCCCTCGGCAACGCCATCCAGTCGGACCTCAAGAAGATCGGCATCGAGGTCGTGCGCGAGGTGCTCGAACCCGGCGCGTACAACGAGCAGTACGGGCCGAAGACCTTCGACCTCACGGACTGGGGCTTCTCGGGCGTCGACCCCGACTTCCTGCGCAACCACCTGCACACCGACGGATTCCAGAACGCCTCCCAGGTCGCAGACCCCGCCCTGGACGCACTGCTCGAAGAGGCGGTCGGCACGAGCGATCAGGAAACACGCAATGCGCTCTACGCCGAGGTGCAGCAGTGGAACGCGCAGCACGTCGCGATCGTGCCGCTGTACAGCCCCTCGGCGATCACAGCGGTGGGCGAGCGCGTCGACGGCCTCGCCTACGACCTCTACGGACGTCCGCTCTTCTACGATGTGCGCGTCGACTGACAGCGCCCTCCGGTTCCTGAGCGAGCGGAGCGCCTTCCGGTCCCTGAGCGAGCGGAGCGAGACGAAGGGCGCCCTTCGTCTCGTCGCTTCGCTCCTCGCTCAGGGACCGGGGAAGGGCGCTCAGGAACCAGGATGCGGGTGAAGGGGGCTCTGCTCAGGATCGCGGGGTTCGCCGCATCCGCCGTCGCCGTGCTCTGGGGCGCGGCGACGCTCGCCTTCCTCGCGTTCCGGGTGATCCCCGGCGACCCTGTGTCGGTCATGCTCGGCCCGCAGGCGCAGGTGAGCGAAGAAGTGAAGGACGGCATCCGTCGTCAGCTCGGCCTCGATCGCCCGCCGCTGGAGCAGTACCTGACCTTCATCGGCGATCTCGCCAGGGGAGACCTCGGCGAGTCGTACCAGCTGCGGATGCCGGTGGTCGAGGTGATCGGGCGCCAGCTGGGCGCCACGGTGCAGCTGTCGCTGCTGGCGCTCGCGCTCGCCGCGGTGCTCGCCCTCGCCGTGACCCTCTTCGTACGAGGACGCATCGGCCGCGGAATCGCCGTGGCCGTGGAGCTCGTCGTGCTGTCGTCGCCGGTGTTCTGGATCGGCCTCGTGATGCTGACCGTGTTCGCGTTCGGTCTCGGCTGGTTCCCGGTGTCGGGCGCCCGCAACCCCGCCACCCTCGTGCTGCCAGCTGTCGCCCTCGCCCTGCCGGTCGCAGCGCTCCTCTCGCAGGTGCTGCGCGACGGCCTCGAACAGGCAGAGCGGATGCCGTTCGCCGAGACCGTCCGTGCCCGCGGGGCGGGTCCGGTGCGGTTCACGCTGCGGCATGGTCTGCGTCACAGCGCCGCCGGCGCCGTCACCCTCGCCGCCTACCTGACCGGTTCGGTGCTCGGGGGCGCGGTGCTGGTGGAGACCGTGTTCGCCCGGCCGGGACTCGGCCGAGTGACGCTCGCGGCGATCGGCAACCGCGACCTCCCGGTGATCACCGGGATCATCCTGCTCAGCGCCGTCGTCTTCGTCGTCGTGAACATCGCCGTCGAGCTGCTGCATCCGCTCATCGACCCACGGGTGCGCCGGGCGCGGCGATGAGGCGCTGGCTGCTGGGGGCCGCGATCATCGTGCTCGCCGTCATCGCGTTCGCCGCGCTCTTCCCTGGCATTATCGCGACGCACGATCCGCTGGCGACCGATGTGCGCGCTGCGCTGCTGCCGCCGAGCGCTGAGCACCTCTTCGGCACAGATCAGAGCGGACGCGACGTCTTCGCGCGGGTCGTCCACGGCGCTGGCCGGTCGGTGGGGATCGGCCTGCTCGCGACGGCGATCGCCCTGGTCGTCGGGCTCGCGATCGGGGCTCTCGCCGGCGTCGCCCCCCGTTTCGTTGACGCCATCATGATGCGCGTCAACGATGTGATGATGGCGTTCCCTGAGTTCCTCGTCGCTCTCGTGGTGGTTGCGGTGCTTGGTCCTGGGCCTGTAAACATCGCCATTGCCGTCACGCTCGCGGCGATCCCTGTCTATGTGCGCCTCGCGCGCGTGCAAACGAGGGTGCTGCGTACTGCGGAGCATGTTGAAGCTGCCCGGATCCTCGGGGTCGGGGCATTCACCGCGTTCGTGCGGCACGTCATGCCCGGCGTGCTCGGCGCGCTGAGCGTGCTCGCAACGATTGGCATTGGCTCCAGCATCCTCGCCGCCGCTGGCCTCAGCTTCCTCGGGCTCGGACCATCTGAGCCCACGCCAGAATGGGGTCTCATGCTCGCCGGAGGGCGCAACGTCCTCGGGCAGGCGTGGTGGATCGCCGTCTTCCCCGGCGCTGCGATCACCCTCACCGTGGTCGCAGCCTCTGTGGTGGGGCGTGTGCTGCGCGCAGGGAGGGCGTCATGAGCGAGGTGCTGCGCGTCGAGGGGCTCCGGATCGGATTCGGCGGCGGCGCCGTCGTGCGCGATGTCGCGTTCACGGTGGCCGCCGGCGAGTGCGTCGCCATCGTCGGCGAGTCGGGTGCGGGCAAGTCGCTGACCGCCCGTGCGCTGCTGGGACTCCTGCCACCCAGGGCGCGGATGACGGCGACACGGCTCGAGGTCGACGGCACGGATGCCAGGGGCCTCGGCGAGCGCGGATGGCGGGCGCTGCGCGGCGCCCGTGTCGGCCTCGTTTCGCAGGACGCGCTCGTCTCGCTCGATCCGCTGCGGCGCATCGGCGCCGAGATCGCCGAGCCGCTGGAGCTGCACGGGCTCGACGCATCGGCGGGGCGCGTGCAGGAACTGCTGCGGAGCGTGTGGATGCCGGAACCCGAGCGGCGTGCCCGGCAGCGCGCCTTCGAGCTGTCTGGCGGGCAGCGCCAGCGCGCCCTGATCGCCTCGGCGCTCGCCGCAGAGCCGGCCGTGCTCATCGCCGACGAGCCCACAACCGCCCTGGACGCCACCGTGCAGGCGCGGATCCTCGGTCTGCTCGGGGAGATCGCGGATGCCGGCACGGCACTGCTGCTCATCAGCCACGACTTCGCGGCGGTGCGCCGGATCGCCGACCGGATCCTCGTGATGCGCGACGGCGAGATCGTCGAGCAGGGGCGGGTCGGGGAGGTGCTCGACGACCCGCAGCACGAGTACACCCGACAGCTCATCGCGGCGACGCGCCATGAGCCGAGAGCCGTCGCGGCGGAGCCGTTGACCCCGGTGCTCGTCGCGACGGGGCTGTCGAAGGCGTTCGGTGCGGCGCAGGCCGTGATCGATGCGGGTTTCACGGTGGCCGATGGGCGCACTCTCGGCATCGTCGGCGAGTCGGGCTCTGGCAAGACGACGCTCGCGCGGATGATCGTGGGCGTCGAACGGCCAGGTGCAGGGAGCCTCCACTGGAACGGAGAGCACCGAGTGCAGCTGGTGCACCAGAACCCGCTCGGCGCGTTCGACCCGCGCTGGAGCATCGGCCGTTCCCTGCGCGAGGCGCTCGCCGCGGGCGGCGTCGCGCGGGCCGATCGGCCCGGCCGGGTGGCGCAGCTATTGGCCGAGGTCGGTCTCGATGTGCGACTCGCCGGCCGGCGGCCTGCGGCGCTGTCAGGGGGTCAGCGGCAGCGCGCGGCGATCGCCAGGGCCCTGGCCGCCGAGCCCGATGTCCTCGTTCTCGACGAGCCGGTGTCGGCCCTGGATCCCACGGTGCGCGAGCGGGTGCTGGAGCTGCTGCGGCGTCTGCGGCGGGAGCGGCGGCTCACCATGGTGTTCGTCTCGCACGACCTCGACGTCGTCGGCGCCGTCGCCGACGAGGTGCTGGTGATGCAGGACGGGCGGATCGTCGAGCAGGGGGCGACCGCCGAGGTGTTCGCAGCTCCTCAGCATCCGTTCACGGTCGAGCTGCTCGCGGCCGGCAGTTCCGCATCCGCATCCCGCAGGGGTTCTGCTCGAATGCAGTGAGTTCCGGGCGGATTCCCCGTGCAGGAGGCCGGTTTCACTGCAGGATGCCGGTGGCGACTCTTCCTGCACAATCATGAAACCCCCGGATCTCCACGGAATCCTGTGGACAGGACTCTCGAGCCTGTGCGGATGAGGCATTCTCGGGAGATGCAAGCACGGCGATGGACTCGGCTCCTGCGCGCGATGAACCGGACGAGCGGCGTTGCGCGTGTCGAGCGGCTTCTCGACGAAGGAGTCAGCCGATATGACATCGACACCGCACTGAAGGAGCGGCTCGTCGTTCGCGTGCGCCAGGGATGGGTGGCGCTGCCAGACGCCGATCGGATGCTCGTGGCCGCAGCCCGATGCGGCGTCGTGCTCACCTGCGTCACCCGAGCGAGGCGCCTCGGCGTCTGGGTGCACGACGAGGATCCGATTCCGCACCTCGGCGCCGTGCGCGAGCGGAGATACACGAAACCGCACGAGAGCGTTGTGCACTGGGGGACGCCCGTCGTGCCACGGCATCCGGACGCCCTGGAGGATCCGATCGAGAACGCGCTCGTGATGATCGCGGCCTGCGAGCCTTTCGAGCAGGCGCTCGCCTCGTGGGACTCCGCGTTGAACAAAGGGCTCGTGACCAGGCAATCCCTCGAACGACTCGACCTCAGACCCGTCGCCAGACGCATTCTCGCCGAGTGCTGGCCCTTCGCCGACGCGGGACTGGAGACCTACTTCCGACCGAGGCTGCGATGGCTGCGGCTGCCGATGTATTTCCAGAGCTGGATCAGCGGACACCGTGTCGACGTGCTGATTGGCGACCGGCTGGTGGTGCAGATCGACGGAGGAACCCATGTCGGAGAGCAGCGCGCCGAGGACATCCGCCACGACGCCGAGCTAAAGCTGCTCGGGTACCACGTCATCCGCGTCAGCTATCACCAGGTCATGAAGCAGTGGCACGTCGTGCAGGATCTCATCATGCGCGCGGTGGCTCAGGGGCTGCATCTGGCCCGCTCCGCCTGAGCCCGCTCGTCTGCATCCTGCAGGGGATCGCGGCGAATGCAGTGGAGTCCGGCTCGATCCGTGCTGCAGGAGGGCGGATCCACTGCAGGTTGCGGATGCCGGATGCAGGATGCCGAAGAACGGCGTGCCGGGGTGCCGGCACGCCGTACAATGGACAGCACGAGCATCGATCCGGCCATCACCGGGGAGCTCTCGGAAGAACGCTTCGTCAGGCTCAGCGCACGCAGCCGGTCGAGGTCAGTAGAACCGAGCGGGGCAGGCCCGTCACAGCCGCAGTGAGAGTGGCCCCGCCGTGAGGCGCGGCAAGCGGGGTGGTACCGCGATACGCCTGGTCAGCAATCCGGGCGGCATCGTCCTCGCGGCAGCATCCGCCACGACTCCTGCGAGACGACATGACCTACCCCCGCACCTCCGCTTTCGGCCCTGCCGCCGACCAGGCCGCCTCCGTCGCACCGAGCCCGCGCTTCCCCGAGATCGAGCGCGAGGTTCTGGACTTC
The DNA here is from genome assembly GCF_047607465.1 of Microbacterium sp. Lineage (GTDB taxonomy): Bacteria > Actinomycetota > Actinomycetes > Actinomycetales > Microbacteriaceae > Microbacterium. The sequence continues at coordinate 43,949 of NZ_JASGCY010000056.1, forward strand.
TGGAAGGCCGACGACACCTTCCGCGCCTCGATCGGGCAGCGCGAGGGCGCGGACGAGTGGGTCTTCTACGACGGTCCGCCGTTCGCCAACGGCCTGCCGCACTACGGACACCTGCTCACGGGCTACGCCAAGGACGTGTTCCCCCGTTTCCAGACCATGCTCGGCAAGAAGGTCGACCGCGTGTTCGGCTGGGACACCCACGGTCTTCCCGCCGAGCTCGAGGCGATGAAGCAGCTCGGCATCACCGAGAAGAGCGAGATCGAGGACATGGGCATCGACGTCTTCAACGCGAAGGCGCGCGAGTCGGTGCTCACCTACACGCGGGAGTGGGAGGAATACGTCACCCGCCAGGCCCGCTGGGTCGACTTCGAGCGCGGCTACAAGACCTTCGACCTCGGCTACATGGAGAGCGTGCTCTGGGCCTTCAAGACGCTCTACGACAAAGGCCTCGCCTACGAGGGCTATCGGGTGCTGCCGTACTGCTGGCGCGACGAGACGCCGCTCAGCGCCCACGAGCTGCGCATGGACGACGACGTCTACAAAGACCGCCAGGACCCGTCGGTCACGGTGTCGTTCCCGCTGACGGGAGCGGATGCCGAGGCCAAGGGCCTCGCCGGAGTGCGGGTGCTCGCGTGGACGACCACGCCGTGGACCCTGCCGACGAACATGGGGCTCGCCGTGGGGCCGGACATCGAGTACGTCGTGATTCCGGCAGGACCGCACGGAGATGCGTTGACGGGCTCGGAGAGCCAGGCCGGCGGCGCGGTGAAGTATCTGCTCGCCCGCGACCTGCTGGCCGGATATGCGAAGGACCTCGGCTACGACGACGCGGCGCAGGTGACGGATGCCGTCGAGCGCACCATCACCGGAGCGGAGCTGGGCGGGCTGACGTACGAGCCGCTCTTCGACTACTACACGGACGTCGAGACCTACGGCACCCAGAACGCCTGGCAGATCCTCGTCGACGACTACGTCACCACGACCGACGGCACCGGTGTCGTGCACCAGGCGCCCGCCTACGGTGAGGACGACCAGCGCGTGGCCGAGGCCGCCGGCATCCCGACGATCCTCTCCCTCGACGACGGCGGCAGGTTCCTGTCGAACGTCACCGATGTCGCTGGTGTCCTCTGGATGGAGGCGAACACGCCGCTGATCCGCTTGCTGCGAGCCAAGGGACGCCTCGTGCGCGAGCAGAGCTACGTGCACTCCTATCCGCACTGCTGGCGCTGCCGGAACCCGCTGATCTACAAGGCCGTCTCGAGTTGGTTCATCCGCGTCACCGACATCAAGGACCGTCTGCTCGCGAACAACGAGCAGATCACCTGGGTGCCGGAGAACGTCAAGCACGGCCAGTTCGGCAAGTGGCTCGAGGGTGCACGCGACTGGTCGATCAGCCGCAACCGCTACTGGGGCTCGCCCATCCCGATCTGGAAGAGCGACGACCCCGAATACCCGCGCGTCGACGCCTACGGCTCGCTGGAGGAGCTCGAGCGCGACTTCGGCGCGCTTCCGCGCAACGAGGCAGGGGAGGTGGACCTGCACCGTCCGTACATCGACGGCCTCACGCGCCCGAACCCCGACGACCCGACGGGCAAGAGCACGATGCGCCGCATCGAAGACGTCTTCGACGTGTGGTTCGACTCGGGTTCGATGCCCTACGCGCAGGTGCACTACCCGTTCGAGAACCAGGAGTGGTTCGACACCCACGCTCCGGCCGACTTCATCGTCGAGTACATCGGGCAGACCCGCGGCTGGTTCTACGTCATGCACGTGCTCTCGACAGCCCTGTTCGACCGCCCGGCGTTCACGGGCGTGAGCTGTCACGGCATCGTGCTCGGCAGCGACGGCTACAAGATGTCGAAGTCGCTGCGCAACTACCCCGACGTCTCGGAGGTGCTCGACCGCGACGGCTCGGATGCGATGCGCTGGTTCCTCATGTCGAGCTCGGTGCTGCGCGGCGGCAACCTCGCCGTGACGGAGGAGGGCATCCGCGCCGGCGTACGCGAGTTCCTGCTGCCGCTGTGGAACTCGTGGTACTTCTTTGCCACCTACGCCAATGCGGCCGATTCTTCGTCGGGCTCAGGAACCGGGTATGAGGCGTCGTGGCGCACCGACTCCACCGACGTCCTCGACCGCTACATCCTCGCGCGCCTGGGCGACCTCGTGCGCGAGGTGCGCGCGGACCTCGAGGGACTCGACTCGACGACCGCGTCCGCGCGCCTGCGTGACTTCGCCGAGGTGCTGACGAACTGGTACATCCGCCGCTCCCGCGACCGGTTCTGGGAGGGTACGGCGACGGAGGCATTCGACACGCTGTACACGGTGCTGGAGACCCTGTGCCGCGTGGCCGCGCCCCTCGTGCCGCTCGTGAGCGAGCGGGTATGGCAGGGCCTCACCGGTGGGCGCAGCGTGCACCTGCAGGACTGGCCGGATGCCGCAGCCTTCCCCGCGGCCGACGATATCCGCGACGCGATGGATGCCGTGCGCGAGCTCTCCAGCGTCGGCAACGCACTGCGCAAGAAGCAGAAGCTCCGCGTGCGCCTCCCGCTCGCCCGGCTCACCGTGGTCTCCCCGCTGGCCGGCAGCCTCGGTCAGTTCGAGGACATCCTCCGCGAAGAGCTCAACGTCAAGAGCGTCGAGCTCGTACCGCAGACCGACACGACCGCGGCCGAGTACGGCATCGGCCACCGGCTCAGCGTCAACGCGCGCGCCGCCGGCCCGCGTCTCGGCAAGGATGTGCAGAAGGCCATCCAGGCGGCCCGCAGCGGCGACTGGAGCGAGGTCGACGGCGTCGTCACGGCCGGCGGCATCGCGCTGGAGCCCGCCGAGTACGAACTGGTGCTCGAAACCACAGGACGCCCCGAGGGCGAGGCCCTTGCGCTGGTTCCGAGCGGCGGCTTCATGCTCCTCGACACGCAGACGACACCGGAGCTCGAGGCCGAGGGCCTCGCGCGCGACGTCATCCGCGCCGTGCAGGAGACCCGCAAGAACGCCGGCTTCGACGTGAGCGACCGCATCCGCCTCGACCTGCGGTTCGACAGCGATGCGGATGCGGATGCCGTGGCAGCCGCTTTCGAGATCGCCGATGTCGCCGGGGAGACACTGGCCGTCGAACACGGCGTGCATCGCCTCGGTGCCGACCTCGGCGACTCCGAGTTCAGCGCCGTGATCAGCAAGGGCACCTACGCCAACACCGGTGACTTCACCGTCGCCGTCAGCCGGATCGGAGCAGCCTCGTGAGCGATCGCGACAGGGCGGACGCCGTCTACGAGGCGCTGCTGAGCCGCGCGGGGGAGCGCTGGGTGCAGCCGCGCAAGGAGCGCGTCGCGCGCATCCTCGCCTTCCTCGACGACCCGCAGAAGACGTACAGGGTCGTGCACATCACCGGCACGAACGGCAAGACGTCGACCGCGCGGATGATCGAGAGCCTGCTGCGCGCGCACGACCTGCGCACCGGCCTGTTCACGAGCCCGCACCTGGAGCGCTTCACCGAGCGCATCATGATCGACGGCGAGCCGATCTCGGACGCGGCCGTCGCCGATGCGTGGGACGAGATCGAGCCCTTCGTGGGCATCGTCGACGCCGAGCTGGAGGCGGCGGGAGACGCGCCGCTGACCTTCTTCGAGCTGCTCACCGTCCTCGCCTTCGTCGCCGTGGCCGACGCCCCCGTCGACGTCCTCGTGCTCGAGGTCGGGATGGGCGGCGCGTGGGACTCCACGAACACGGCCGACGGCGACGTCGCGGTGTTCGCGCCGATCGACATCGACCACGCCGACCGGCTCGGCGGCACGATCGCCCAGATCGCTGAGGTCAAGGCCGGCATCATCAAGGAGGGCGCCGCCGTGGTCTCGGCCCGGCAGAGTGCCGATGCCGCCGCGGTGCTGCGCCGCGTCGCCGCCGAGAAGAACGCGACGATCGCGTTCGAGGGGGAGGACTTCGGGCTCGAAGCGCAGACGCTCGCCGTCGGCGGTCAGCTCATCACGGTCCGCGGGCTCGCCGGCACCTACGCCGAGCAGTACCTTCCGCTGTACGGCGCCCACCAGGGCCACAACGCCGCCCTCGCCGTCGCCGCGGTGGAGTCCCTCATCGGCGGGGCGACGCAGCCGATCGCCGGCGAGGTCGTCACCGACGGCCTGCAGTCGGCGACCTCGCCGGGGCGGCTCCAGCTGCTCGGCATCGCCCCGACGGTGATCGTCGACGCCGCGCACAACCCGCACGGCGCGCAGGCGCTCGTGCAGGCGATGGGCGACAGCTTCGACTTCGACGAGTGGGGAGTGGTGCTCGGAGTGCTCGCCGACAAGGATGCCGCAGGCATCGTCGCGCGCCTCGCACCGGCATCCGCTCATGTCTTCGCCACCGCCCCCGACAGCGAGCGGGCGGGCGATGCCGATGTGCTCGCTGATCTCGTCGAGGCGACGGGTCACCGGGCGACGGTGCATCCGACCCTCGCCGAGGCCGCGGACGCGGCGCGGGAGTGGGCGGCGTCCTCCGAGCGCCGCGCCGTCGTGATCGCGGGCTCCGTCGTCCTCGCCGGCTCCGCGATCGCCCTCGCCGAGGAGGAGGATTGGAAGTCGGGGTGGCGCGCGTGAGACCGCAGCGTACCCTCGTGCAGAAGCTCGCACCGATCGTTCTCGGCTTCGAGTCGATCGTGGTCTTCCTCGCCGGCCTCGTGGTGTTCGGGCTGAAGACGCTCCCCGAGCCGGTCCCGCAGTGGTGGGGGATCGCGGGCGGCGTCATCGTCGGACTCGCCTGCATCGCCGTCGCCGGCATGATCACGAAGCCGTGGGCGATCACGGCCGGATGGGTCATCCAGGTCATCATCGCGCTCAGTGCGGTCCTCGTGCCGGCGATCCTCTTCGTGGTGCTGGTTTTCGGCGGCATGTGGGGGTATGCGACGATCATGGGGGCGAAGATCGATGCCCGATCCGCCGCCTCCGCGACCGAGTCTCAGACAGAGAGTGAATGACATGGCCACCGAAGAAACCCTCGTCCTCGTCAAGCCCGACGGCGTCGCCCGCGGCCTGACCGGCGCGATCCTCGCCCGCATCGAGGCGAAGGGCTACGCGCTCGTCGACATCCGCCTCGTCGAGCCCGACCGCGACCTGCTCGCCGCGCACTACGCCGAGCACGAGGGCAAGCCGTTCTACGAGCCGCTGCTCGAGTTCATGCTCTCCGGCCCGTCGGTGGCGATCCGCCTCGCCGGCAACCGCGTGATCGAGGGATTCCGCTCGCTCGCCGGCACCACCGACCCGACCACCGCCGCCCCCGGCACGATCCGCGGCGACTTCGGCCGCGATTGGGGACTCAAGGTGCAGCAGAACCTCGTGCACGGCTCCGACAGCCCGGAGTCCGCTGCGCGCGAGCTCGGGATCTGGTTCGGCTGATCCCGTGCATGCGAAGAGCGCCCTCCCGGCCGGGAGTGCGCTCTTCGCATGCACGGGGCGTCAGGAGATCATGCCCACGAGCGAGCCGATGACGTCGACGCCGGCGATCTGCGCCAGCAGGATGATGAGGGCGAAGGCGAGGACGGATGCGAGCGGCACCCACACGCCGAGGTTCCGCGCTCGGTCGCGAGCGGATTCGGAGACGGGGATCGTGCCGTTGTGGAACAGCTGCAGGACGGTGGCGACGAAGGTGGGGATCACGGCGAAATACGTCAGTGCGCACCAGGGGCACAGGGTGTGCAGGACGAAGAAGCTCTGACCGATCAGCCAGCAGATGAAGACGAACGCGCCCGTGATCCCGAGGCCGTACAGCGCCCAGAACCAGCGCGGGAACCGAGCGCCGGCGAGGATCGCGACGCCGACGACCAGCGGCGCCATCCATCCGGTGAGCCCGATGATCGGGTTCGGGAAGCCGAACACCGAGCCCTGCCACGACTCCAGGTTGGTGCCGCACTGCACGAAGACGTTGACGTCGCAGCTCAGCGTCGTGTCGGGATCCTCGAGCACGGCGAACTTCTCAAGGGTCAGCTGGAAGGCTGCCCACCATCCGAGGACGCTGGCGATGATCAACCAGACGGCATAGACGACGGGGCGGGTGCGCTGCTCGCTCATATATGGATTATTGCAGCGATGGCTATGCCGCACTCGTGAGGACGTGCGGGGGTGCGGATGCCGCGAACCGCGGCACTTGGTGCGATAATGTTCGGTGATGCTCTCCTCGGCACATGCCGTGGCAGGCATCGACGCAGACTTCGGGGCCGGATGCCCCACGCGACCAGAGCCATGAGCCGGTCGCACACCGAGTGAGTTCGCGGCACCCGCGGGTGCCGCATGAGATTTCGCGAGGCATCACCGCCTCGCGCGAGGAGCAAGCCAGAGATGGCCGATGAGACCAATGACTACGAAACCCCGACCCTCGACTTCGCTGCGGATGCCGACGCGCCCGTAGCCGGCGAGGCCCCCGTCGTCGAGGAGGTGCCCGCCGTCGAGGCTCCGGTCGGCGAGACGCAGGCCGAATCCGAGGCTCCGGCCGAATCCGAGGCTCCCGCTGTCGAGACTCCGGTCGAATCCGAGGCCCCCGCTGACGAGGCGCCGGCCGAATCCGAGACCACCGCCGACGAGGCACCGGCTGAGGAGACACCTGCCACCGCGGTGCCTGCCGACGCAGCATCCGAGACCGTGCCACCGGTCGTCGAGGCGGCCGTCGTCATCGAGGAGCCGGCCGCGCCCGCCCCGGTGACCGCCGTCTCGCTCGGCCTGCTCCCCGAGGTGTTCGTGTCGCAGGTGTCGACGCAGCTGCACTTCTACGCGCCGGAGATCGTTCCGCTGCCCGCGCACCCCGGCCGGGCGTTCGAGCGCGACGCCGACCGTGAGCAGGACGAACCGGCATCCGTTCGCGGGCGTCGCCGTCGTCGCGGCGGATCCGATGGCGACGACGCCGAACCGCGCCAGCCCCGCCAGCGCGTCGTCGAGTACATCACCGAGCCGAAGGCCATCAAGGGCTCCACCCGCCTCGAGGCGAAGAAGCAGCGCCGTCGCGACGGACGTGACGCCGGACGCCGTCGCCCGGTGGTGACCGAGGCCGAGTTCCTCGCCCGCCGCGAGTCGGTCGATCGCAAGATGGTCGTGCGCTCCAAGAACGGCCGCACCCAGATCGGCGTGCTCGAGGACGGCGTGCTCGTCGAGCACTACGTCGCCCGCAACCAGGACGCCTCGCTCATCGGCAACGTCTATCTCGGCCGTGTGCAGAACGTGCTGCCGAGCATGGAGGCCGCCTTCGTCGACATCGGACGCGGCCGCAACGCTGTGCTGTACTCCGGCGAGGTCGACTGGGACGGCGTCGAGACCGGTAACCAGCCCCGCCGCATCGAGCTCGCCCTCAAGCCGGGCGACCGTGTGCTCGTGCAGGTCACCAAGGACCCGGTAGGGCACAAGGGCGCTCGCCTGACCAGCCAGGTCTCCCTCCCCGGCCGCTACCTCGTGTACGTGCCAGGCGGGTCGATGAACGGCATCAGCCGCAAGCTCCCCGACAACGAGCGCGCGCGCCTCAAGCGCATCCTCAAGGAGGTGCTCCCGGAGTCCTCCGGCGTGATCGTCCGCACGGCGGCCGAGGGCGCCACCGAGGAGCAGCTGACCCGCGACGTGCAGCGTCTGACGACCCAGTGGGAGCACATCCAGAAGCAGGTCGAGAGCCAGCAGGCGCCTGCCCTCCTGCACGCCGAGCCCGACCTCCTGGTCAAGATCGTCCGCGACGTCTTCAACGAGGACTTCACGAAGATGCTCATCCAGGGCGACGACGCGCAGCGCACCATCCGCGCCTACCTCGAGAGCGTCGCGCCCGACCTGCTCGAGCGCGTCGAATCGTACGAGGACGAGACCGACCCCTTCGACGCGTTCCGCATCACCGAGCAGATCGAGAAGGCTCTCGACCGCAAGGTGTGGCTGCCCTCGGGCGGATCGCTCGTCATCGACCGCACCGAGGCGATGACGGTCGTCGACGTCAACACCGGCAAGTTCGTCGGCTCCGGCGGCAACCTCGAGGAGACCGTCACCAAGAACAACCTCGAGGCCGCAGAGGAGATCGTCCGTCAGCTGCGCCTGCGCGACATCGGCGGCATCATCGTCGTCGACTTCATCGACATGGTGCTCGAGTCGAACCGCGACCTCGTGCTGCGCCGTCTCATCGAGTGCCTGAGCCGTGACCGCACCAAGCATCAGGTCGCCGAGGTCACCTCGCTCGGCCTCGTGCAGATGACCCGCAAGAAGCTGGGCCTCGGGCTGCTGGAGACCTTCAGCGAGGCGTGCGACGTCTGCGCAGGTCGCGGCGTGATCGTGCACCACGATCCTGTGGTCAAGCACCGGGCGCCGTCGAACGGCAACGGGCAGCAGAACCGCCGCCAGCGCGGGGGCAACGGGCAGAACCAGAACCAGAGCCAGCCCGTGCCACCGGCGCAGAACCCGACGCACAGCATTCCCGAGGGGGCGAAGACCGCGCTCGCGCAGATCGCCGCGTCCACGCGTGCGTCGCTCGTCGAGGAGACGACGGATGCCGCCGCCGCCTCCGCAGGCGCCTCCGTCGCCGTCGACGACGCACCGGCGCCCGAGCGTCCGAAGAAGGCGCGCAAGAAGCGCAGCACCGAACGCAAGGGACCGAAGACGCCGGCCGAACAGTTGCTCGACTCGGTGCTCGATGCGCTGCCCGAGCCGAAGGCTCCCGGTCAGGGCCGCGGGCGCCGTCGGGTGACGACGGCCGCGCTCACCGGCACGCCGGTGGCTGTCGCCGGCGACACGTCAGCGCCGGTCGCGGGCGGGGACACGCAGTCCTGAGGCGATGAGGCGCCGCACCAGCTCCTTACCGGAGACCTGGTGCGCGCCCGCCGCGACGAGCCGGGGGATCAGCTCCTCCGGCACGTCGTAGTGGTCGCGGTCGAACGCGCGCTCCGGCAGCTCCATGGTGCGCGCGAAGGCGTGCAGCTCATCGAGGCTGCGGTCGCTGACGAGGTGCGCCCAGAGACGTCCGTGGGCGGGCCACATCGGAGCGTCGACGAATACGGTCACCGTGTCAGCCTATGACGGGGAATACTCCTGCGGACGTTTTGCGAGATGCCCCGGCATCCGGTAAAGTTGTCCCTTGGTGCGTGAGCCGCGTCGTCCCTGACGGACGGTGCGGAGAGCCTTGCATTCGCATCCACCGCCCCGCGGTGCACGCAAGCAACAGTCTTCCCGTGAGATTCTCGGAGCCTCGTGCTCCCCAACGAAACAGGTATGAAGTGGTTTACGCAGTAGTGCGCGCCGGTGGCCGGCAGGAGAAGGTCGAGGTCGGCACGATCGTTCAGCTCGACCGTGTTCAGGCTGCCCAGGGCGAGAAGATCGAGCTGGCCGCCGTGCTGCTCGTCGACGGCGCTACGGTGACCACCGACGCCGACAAGCTCGCGAAGGTCAAGGTCACGGCTGAGGTGCTCGGAAACCTCCGCGGCCCGAAGATCGTCATCCAGAAGTACAAGAACAAGACCGGCTACAAGAAGCGTCAGGGCCACCGTCAGGAGCTCACGCGCGTCAAGATCACCGGCATCAAGTAAGACCCGAGGAGACCAGACATGGCACACAAAAAGGGCGCGAGCTCGACCCGCAACGGTCGTGACTCCAACGCACAGCGACTCGGCGTCAAGCGCTTCGGCGGCCAGCAGGTCCTCGCCGGCGAGATCATCGTCCGCCAGCGCGGCACGCACTTCCACCCCGGCGTGAACGTCGGCCGTGGCGGCGACGACACGCTGTTCGCTCTGGCCGCCGGTGCGGTCGAGTTCGGCGCGAAGGGCGGCCGCAAGGTCGTCAACATCGTCGCCGCTGCTGAGTGATCTCAGCGCGACACTGAACATCAGAATCGGGGGGGGGGTGGGCCCGCCCCGCTTGTGTGGATTAGGAGAGATACAAGGTAACCATCGTCGA
>NZ_JASGCY010000057.1:0-12614 GCF_047607465.1 Microbacterium sp.
ACCCGAAGACGCCACTCAGCGATCGGTAACATCACCCCGAACGCCTACGAAGCCGCGCACTCCGCTACGCTCACACAAGCGGCATAACACAACCGACACCGTGTCCACGATCCAGGGTCAAGGCCCTGGCGATGTCGCTCCGAGTGGGAATCTCGTCGGTCAGCTCGTGCAGCGACAGTGCTGTCAGCAGACACAGCGTGGCGTCGGGCTTCTTGGCGGCGATGGCGATCCACGCTGCCGTCGTGTCATCCGTGAGCCCCGATCTGAGGAAGAGGCCTGGGGCGATGCGCTCGAACTCACCGGACTCGATCAGTCGGTCGAGGCCATACCGAGTGAGACTCTGTGGGCCCAGATCGTCGTAGCTCAGCAGATCGGGCAGCGTTGCGATATCCATCATTACCCCAACCAGCAGAATCTGTTACAGATATAGCATACCTGTTATGGTCTCTGTCGAACGGTCCCTGCCCGATCCACGTCGCGGTGGCTGTCGCTATCGGAGAAGATGATCTCCAGGCCGACCAGGCCAGGATAAAAGCCTCGCACTGCCCAGGCGCGTGTGAGCGGATTGTATCCGTGACGGTGCAGCAGACAACGCTGGGGCCACTGCTCGGATCGGAGGATGAGTCAACGCGGAGACCCGATACCTGGGGCATCTCCGGTGGTGCCGGTAGAATGGCATGACAAGAAGCCCAAGCAATGCCGAGGAGGTGGGAGTCATGGCCGTCCGTACTGTGAACAACGACGCACTACAGCGCGCCGTCGCACGTTCCACGAAAGCATCGGCCCAGCTCGAACGGCGCACTGTGCCTGCGGGGTTCGTCCGCTCGGAGCGGGTGGAGCGGTTCCTGGCAGAGCATCGCAAGCGGAGCTGATGCCACTTACGCCGGGATACGGTGAAACGCCGGTTCCCGATGATGAGCTGGATGCCCTGCTCCCTGATGTGCGTGAACTGGTGGGGGAGCCGGTCACCAAGAGTGCGATCTACGACCTCGAACAGGCCCTGCAAAACGAGGTCGCAGAACGCGCCCTGACATCGGTACTCGGCGGGGCGCTGACCGTGGCCGATCTCCTCTCGGACTCCTTTCTCCGCGATCTGCACTCGCAGCTCTACGGCGAGATCTGGGTCTGGGCCGGCATGTACCGGAAGCGAGAGCTGAACATCGGTGTTCCACCCGAACACGTCGCGGTTGAGCTGCGCGGCTCTTTCGAGACAATCCGCTACAGGTGGGAGCATACGACCGACTGGATACCACGCCACCTCGGCGCTGTCGTCCACGCGGAGGTCGGGCGGATTCACCCCTTCGCTGATGGCAACGGACGCTCCAGCCGTCTGCTCGCCGACCTCGTGTTCGTCGCCGCGCAGGACTCCGATACCCCTGATATATACGACTGGCACCTCAACAAGCAGCGTTACATCGATCTGCTTCGTCAGTACGATCGCCACCGCGATCCCAGAGAGCTTGCCGAGTTCCTTGGCACGCAGCCCCTCGATGTGTAGGCACTTATGACTTCAGCATTTCACCGCCCCACAGACCCACCTCCCGGCGTCGGGCCGCTGCGCCACCGCCGTGTGGCCTGGAGTCTGCACCCGGTGCTCACCGACGTGCTGAACACCTTCGGCGAGAAGACTCCACTTGGCCAGGCCTTCAAAGACCGAGCCGTCGACGTTTCGATGCTGAAGGTGCTCGGCGACCGGGTCGACCGCGCCGAAGCACTGGCCGCGTACCGCTACCTGCTCGAACGGGCCGACGGTGACGGGCTGCCTCTGACTGCCGCGGGCTATTTGAGGCCCGCCGACGTGCAGGCGCTCGCGGCGGTGATGCCGACGATGCGCGGCTGGATCCACAAAATGGCCCGCGAGATCGACGTGCACCCCGTGCTCCACTTCCGGGAGTACGTGAAATCGATCGGGCTGCTGCGCAAGTACAAGGGATCGCTGCGACTCACACGACTCGGGCGAGTTGCTGCGAATGACCCGAATGCGCTTTGGGCGCATCTTGCCGACACGCTTGCTCCCGACGAACGATCCTTCCACGCCGACGCGACCGTCGTCGTCCTCGTGCACATGGCGACCACGGAAGGCAGAATCGACGTGGGGGCGGTCGCGCAGACGCTGACGGCGCTCGGCTGGTCGCACCGGAACGGCAGTCCGGTCAGCCAGGGTGAAGTCTACGAAGTCTGGAACAAGCTCTGGGACGTGCTCGGCAACATCGGCGAAAGCGAGGGGAGCCATCGTTCGGATCGGATGATGAGCCATGCTGCCCGAGTTCTCGTGCACGAAGCGCTCTTCACAGAAGTACCACCGCGATGACGCGCGAGCCCGTCTGCGAGTGCCGAGTCGAGGGCTGCCATTGTGACGGCATCGCCGATCTTGCCGAGCACGGTTTCGACCGATGTGCCTGCTGCCTCGCCGACTGCCCTGACGCTCATGACGATCCTTCCCGCGGGGTCCGAAACGGGGTCATAAACCCCTCCGCGGGGTCCGAATGAGCTCGTATCAACCCGCTATAACCCGTAGACTGGTGGCGTAAGAACCGCATGAATACGCGGATCGAGCAGCTTTGCACGGAGCAACCCGGAGAGCCAGAGCCCCTCAGTTGTTCTTGGTTCGAGTCCAGGTACCCCAGCCAAGATGCTCTTGTTCAAACCAAGGGCCAAGTGCACCGGCTTCTCTAGATTCTCAGAACGCCTCGCAGGCTTGCGGGGAGTTTCTCTTTTCTCATCCGCTGCGCAACGAGGCTAGATTGCGGGTATCGGTGAGCATGTGTGCCGTCACGCTCAACTCGGGACCGCCAAGCGGGAGCGGCGTCTTGCGGATCGTCGCTTCGAACCACAGCCTGCTGCGGCGGTAGCCGGGCGAGTCGTCGGCCTTGATGCGCGCTTCGGCCGGGTCGAGCGGCTGGATGTCGTCGAAGTCGCTGTAGAAGCTCGCCGTCGCGCCGCGCACGAGGTCGCTAAACCCCCTGCACGCGCACCAGCAGCCCGACTGCGTTCCCTCGGTCGCCAGCATGAGCCATTCCGCGCCGCGCACGACGACGATCCGGTGACCAGAAACCCTCTCCCGAGCTGCCACCTTGCAGTCAGGTCCGGATGACGGCCCGGGCGAGAGCCGCGACAGCCGTGTTCACCCCCGCGAGGCTCCGGCTCTTGCGCATTGTCCCCGCAAGCAGGTGGAGCGCGTCGAGCGTGGGGCTCTCGGGCGAGGGCGGGCGGTAGGGGTCCGCGCGGTCGCGCCATCCGAGGTCGTACAGGAGCTCGCTGATGCTTGCTTCCCAGAGTTCGGCGGGTGTCTCGTTCGCGACGACGGTGAGCGCCATCCATCCGGCGTGCCGCTCTGCGGGGGTCGTTCCGAGAGGGAGTCGCCCGGTGATGTGCCGGAGGATCGCTTGCGGGTCCTCGCGGCGTTTCGCGATGGCCTGCGTGGGAGCGATGCGGCCCTTGCGCACCGACACGAGTCCCAGTGTCCGCGCCGTGACGCGCAGCTCCCAGACGGGCCAGGTGAGGTCTTCGCGGTTGGCCTTGCCGATCCACCATTCGGTGATGCCCGTGCGGTGGGCGATCTGCTCGACAGCGGTGGGCTTCAGATACCCGGCGCCGGTGAGCGCCATACCGTCCCCGACGACATCGAGGAGCACGCGGAACGGCTCAGTGAGGTCCGCAGCCTCATCGACGCTGACGTCCGTCGTGCCGGAAGTGGACGGATGCGCAAGCGCATTGCGCAGGCCGCGTGTGCCGCGGTTCCGTGCCAGCTCGAGCAGCGATGCGAGTTCCTCGACGACCGGGATCGGCTCCGCGGTGACTGTGGCGATGAGCTCGTTCGTCTCGTCGATGTCGAACACGTCAGGATGCCAGCTGTCGGGCAACCACTCGCGTCCTTCCGCCGTGCTCTCGAACACCTCGGGGCGGAGCGCGTCGTCGTAGCCGCCGCGCACCCAGTCGGCGAGTTCGGTGTAGCCCCAGATACCTCCGCAGTCCTCCGGCGGGCAGGCGAGCTTCCCACTGACGCACACCGGAGCCGGAGGAGGCACGTCGAGCACCTTCTCGACGCGCAGGAGGTGCCCCCACCCATCGCCGAAGTCGTAGTCGTACCAGAGCCGGTCGCCCTCGGCGGCGATGATCTGATCGAGACGCACGTCGTCTTCGAGCATCCCCTCGTCGCCCTCGTCGACGTCGAACTGTGTGAGGAACTCGGGAGCGTTCCGGTCGTTGCTCGTGCGGAAGCGATGCAGGTGACTGTCTGTCCATCCCATCGCCGCCTGGATGACCTCGTGCAACCGGGGGAGGAGGATGTCACCAGGAACCTCGATGCGTCGCCACACCGGCGGCTTGGTGCGCTGCAGATCGATACGGATGCGGAAACCGCGCACCATCGCCGGGACGGGGAGGAGCTGCGGCTCGGGCCGGCGCCAGAGATCGTCCAGGTCATCGGCGTTGGCTCGCAGCGCGGCGATGAACTTCTGAAGATCCGGTGCCTCGAACCCTTTGGATGCCATTTTCCTTCTTCCGATGCCGGGCGCATCACTCCGGGACGCACCATCGGGAACAATCCTCGTGGAGCATGTGCATATCCGCCCAACTGGTGCGGCGGGAGGCATCTTCGCTGTGGGCACTTCATCCGCCAGGGCGTTGGAGAATAGGTCGGTGCCGGTCGGCGTCACTCGCTCTGAGCAGGTTGAGAGCTTCCTCGCCGTGCGCAAGCAGCGTGTCTGATGGGTGTCGAGCCCGACTACGGTGAAAAGCAGTGGAGTTCGATGGACTGCTGAGGAGTTGAGAGTTCAGCTCTGCGTGATGCGTGCGATGAATTCGTTGACCCAGATGATCGCGTCATCGACAGTCGCGAGGACGTCGAGGCCGTCGGCTGCTTCCTCGTAGAGGGTATTCCAACGATCTCCGGCGGCTATGCGTGGCGGCCATGTCTGCTGACGTCGATATTCGAAGAGCCTCGTACACGTCGCCTTGGTCAACGACAGATCCACCGGTTCGCCAGCCTCGAGAAGCTGAAGATCGACGAGGTCGTGTGCCCGCTCACTTCCTGTTGCCGAGAGCGCATGAAGCTTCTGCGCGATCTGGTGATCTGCCCGCAGAACAGGAACCGGCTGGGGTGCTTCGAGGCCGACCTCGGTAAAAGGCTCTACGAGGTCGTGCGCAAGCCGGTACTCGGGCTCTTCTGCGTCACCGATCTCGTTGTGGCCCGACTCGAAGGCGACCGTGCACCATGGGCGACCCCGATAGTCGAGCTTCACCTCGAACGGCCGCATGACGTACGCGGTCGGCACTCCCGCGGGGCGCGGGGCTTGCTTCTCGATGAGCCGACCGGTGAATCCCGCCCATCCCGCGGCGAGCGACTCCTCGAAGTCGCTGCGGAACTGATTCAGAGGCCCACGTCTGGCCGCATCGAGATCCCTCGTGAATCGAGTGCCTCGACCGAAACGTAATGCCATCGCGCTTCCGCCTTTGACAGCGCCGTCGGGAAGCATCTGCCCGACGACGACCAGCGCCATCCCCACGCGACGGCGAGATGCGAGTCCTTCGTCTCCTTCGAGATTGCGGATCCGCTGCTCCAGAGACCGGAGATTCGGCGGCGGCGTGTCATAGCTCAGCGCTGGAGTTCCTTTCGCACGCGGTGCCACTCGGCCGTCGTCAGGAGACCCTCGGCTCTCGCCTGCTTGGCTGCCGTCAGGAGCCGTTCGTCTTGGATGCGACCACGGCACTCGGTGAGAGCGTCGGCAACCGGCTGTGCCCGAAGACCCTCATAGAAGGTGGTGCGTGCGCTGGGGGCGACCTGAGTCAACTCGATGTAGGCAGGAAGCCGCGGCCTGGCGCGGCGGGGGACGGCGACCATCACCTGCCGCGGATTCACGTCGGCAAGACCGAACAGTGCCAGGACGGATTCGCCATGCAGATACGCATCCTCTCCGACCCGGAGCAGCGCTTCTGCGTACTGGTCGTAGGGCGTCGGAGGGATGGCTGTCACCCGGTACAGGCCATAGGCGACATTCTCGATCCCGCCCCGTGCCGCGAGTTTGGGAAGCTCGACCGGCGGGACCCCGGCCTTCGCTGCTTCCCGCGTGGTGACGTAGCCATAGTGGTCGAGCGCGATCGCACGCACCACTTCCCGGTACTTCGCCTCGGCTACCATGTCACAACTATACCGAAAACGGTAGTGTTGTGACGGGATGCGTGATGGTCGTTCAGTCAGCCTTCTGGTTCTCGACGCACGGTGACCACGATGAAGCGCGAAGACATCGCGCGCGAGGCGATTCGTCGATCCTCCGTGCGCGCCGCCGCAGCATCCGTGGCGATCGAGAACCGATCTGTGCCGGTCGGCTATGTGCGTACTGTGCGGGGGGGAGCGTCCGCTCGCCGCCCGCAAGCAAACTGCCTGACGAACCGGGTCCCGGGCTACGGCGAGACGCCGGTCGACCCGGAGGATCTCGATGCGTCGCGCCAGATGACAGGATGGACAGATGCAAACCGCTAACCTCACGCGCGAGGAGACGGCAGCGCGATCCGCCGCCGTCACCGTGCGCAGCATCCGTGTCGAGCTTGACCTCACTGGCGCGCCCGAACGGGCGCGCACCGGTTTTCCCACCGTCACGACCCTCGAGTTCGAGGCGACGACGGATGCCACCTGGCTCGACTTCATCGGCGAATCGGTCGAGAGCGTCACGATCAACGGCGTCGACGTCGCCGTCGACTACGACGGCGCCCGCATCAGGCTGCCCGGCCTCGCCCCCGTGAACATCGTCGCGGTGTCGGCGACCGGCACCTACAGCCGCTCCGGTGAAGGCCTCCATCGCTTCCACGACCCCGCCGACGACGAGACCTACCTGTACACGCAGTACGAGCCGGCCGACTCCCGCCGGGTCATGGCCTGCTTCGAGCAACCAGACATGAAGGCGTCGTACACCTTCGTCGTCGATGCCCCCGCCGACTGGGAGGTGCTGTCCAATCAGCTCGCAGTGAAGATCGACACCGGCGTCGGCGTGCAGCGGGTCGAGTTCGCCCCCACGCTGCCGATCTCGAGCTACATCACCGCGATCGCTGCCGGCCCCTACGCGCGCGTGAACGGCGCCTGGGATCGAGGCGAGCAGCACATCGACCTCGGCGTCTTCGCCCGGCGGTCGCTCGCCCAGCACCTCGAGGCCGACGAGATCTTCGAGCTCACCCGGCAGGGCCTGGACTTCTTCACCGATGCCTTCGCCTACCCGTATCCGTGGGGCAAGTACGACCAGATCTTCGTCCCCGAGTACAACCTCGGCGCCATGGAGAACCCGGGGCTGGTCACCTTCACCGAGTCGTACCTGTCGCGAGGGGCGGCGACGGATGCTCAGCGCGCCGCGCGCGCGAACACGGTGCTGCACGAGATGGCGCACATGTGGTTCGGTGACCTCGTCACGATGAAGTGGTGGGACGACCTGTGGCTCAAGGAGTCCTTCGCGGACTACATGGGAGCGCACGCCTCCGCAGCGGTGACCCGGTTCCATGACGCGTGGGTGAAGTTCGCAAGCTCCCGCAAGGCCTGGGCGTACAAGCAGGACCAGTTGCCCACCACGCACCCGATCGTGGCCGACATCGTCGATCTCGAGGCGGCGAAGCTCAACTTCGACGGCATCACCTACGCCAAGGGTGCCGCCGTGCTGAAGCAGCTCGTCGCCTTCGTCGGCGACGACGCGTTCTTCGAGGGCGCACGCCGATACTTCGCGGCGAATGCGTTCGGCAACACCACTCTCGATGACTTCCTCGTGCAGCTGAGCGAAGTGTCGGGGCGCGACATGCGCGGATGGTCGGATGCCTGGCTTCAGACCAGCGGGATGTCGACTCTGCATCTCGAGGACGGGCGCATGCTCGTGCAGAGCGATCCGCGCCCTCACCGTCTGCGCATCGGCCTGTACGGCTGGAGCGACGGCCGTCTCATTCGTCAGTCGCAGGTCGCGCTCGACATCTCCCAGGAGCGCACCGCGGTCGAGCTTCCAGACGCCGATCTCGTGCTGCTGAACGATGACGACCTGACTTACGCCAAGGTGCGCCTCGACACCCGATCTCTGGAGACCGTGACCTCATCGCTGTCGGCGATCGAGGATCCGCTCGCCCGGGCCCTGGTCTGGTCGTCGCTGTGGAACGCCACGCGCGACGGCGAGCTCGCCGCAACCCGCTATCTGGAGATCGCTCGCCGCCACGCTCCGGCGGAATCGAACATCGGGCTGCTCGTCGACGTCATCGCGAATGCCGCGTTCGCGGTGCAGCACTATGTCGTCGAGGGCTTGCGGGGGTACGAGCAGCGGGCCTGGCTCGACGCGGCATGGGACGCCTTGCAGTCGGCGGATGCTGGAAGCGACGCGCAGCTGTCCTGGGCGCGGGCTGTGGCGACGGCATCCGCTTTTGACGATGCGCGTCACGTCGAGATCCGCGGCCTCCTCGACGGGGCTGCGCCGGCCGGCCTCACGGTCGACCCCGATCTGCGCTGGCAACTGCTCACCGCGCTCGTGACGACGGGCCACGCCTCGACCGAGGAGATCTCGGCAGAGGCGCGCAGGGACGACACCGCGAACGGCCGCACGGCCGCACGGCGGGCGGCGGCGTCGCGGCCGCTCGTGTCGGTGCGCGCAGAGGCGTGGGATGACGCGTGGAACGACCTCGCGCTCAGCAACGACCAGCTGGACGCCTCGATCGCCGGCTTCCGGGCGGGCGGGCGCCGCGATCTCATCGGCGGATTCGACGAGGAGTACTTCGACCGCATCGCCGACGTATGGCGCACGCGCAGCATCGAACTCGCACAGCGTCTCGTCGTCGGGCTGTTCCCGGCGACCGACTCGCTCGACCTGGTGGATGCATGGCTCGACGCGCACCGGGACGCGCCGGCGGCTCTCCGGCGGATCGTCGTCGAGCAGCGAGATCATCTTGCGCGCTCGCTGAGCGTCAGGCAGGCGCGCTCCTATCCGGGGACGGCGACGGCCGCTGCTGCGTGATCTCGTCGTGCGGGACGAGCGGCGGGGGAGTCCGCCGGGTCAGAGGTCGAGCGAATCGCCGGGCTCGAGCGCGAAGAACTCGCCGCCGTTCTGCTCCGTCGCCCACTGCAGACGCTGACGGTGCATGGTCTTGCCGGCGACCGACAGGGTCATGTCGTGCGTGCCGAAGGAACGGCGCGGCTTCACCGCGAGCACGTAGTCCATGGCATCGCCGATCTTCAGCCAGGGCGCGCCGAGGGGAGCGGCGAGGGTTCCCACCTCGACGCCCTCGGGCACGGCGTAGGAATCGCCGGGGTAGTAGAACTCGTCGTTGACGAGGACGCCCACGTTCTCGATCACGGGGATCGAGGAGTGGATCACCGCGTGCACGCCGCCGAAGAAGCGGAGCGCGAACGCACCCGCGGTGACGGTGTCGCCGGGGGCGACGACGGTGATCTCGTAACCCTCTGCCGCGCGGGCGACGCCCGCGGGGGCGAAGAACGGCGTCCCCGGCACCGCGCGCAGGATGCGGTCGAGGTGATCGGGAGTCCAGTGATCCGGATGCTCGTGGGTGATGACCACGGCGACGAGCTGGTCCAGATCGTCGATCGGGGACGTGAAGGATCCGGGATCGATCAGCAGGGTATCGCCGCTCTCATCGAGGCGGAGGGCGGCGTGTTCGAACTTCGTGACGCGCATGAGACGAGTCAACTCCTGATTCCGTACTTGAGCAAACCCGATCCGGTTCGCGTGCGCCACGCCCGGGATCCTGGCCGGGTGCGCCTCGATTTGGTCAGGCGAGAACGCGCATGCCATACTTTATGAGTTGTCGCGGAACGGACAAGCTCCGCAAGACCTGGCCCCATCGTATAGCGGCCTAGTACGCCGCCCTCTCACGGCGGTAACGCGGGTTCGAATCCCGCTGGGGTCACCAACACGAAAAGCCCCCGAATCCCTTGAAAACACAGGGATCGGGGGCTTCTTCGTTTCCGCTACGGCACGTCCGCGAACAGGTCGTCCACTTCGATCGGACACATTTCGGACACAGGGATCACGCTCGCTCTGATGTCGGTGTCCTCGAAGAGCGGGCGGAGACCGGCGTCGATGAGGCGCGCCACATCGTCCAGATCGGAGTCAAATAGTTCCGCGTACACGTCGAGGGTCACGGATGCCTTCTGGTGTCCAAGCGTGCGCTGGAGCGCTTTGATCTTGGCTCCTCGGCTCACGGCGATGCTCGCGAAGGAGTGTCGTAGTTCGTGAGGTTCGATGTCACCGACGGGCTTGGGCAGCCTCTCGTCTGCTTCTTCCGCCGCCGCGCGGGCGCGCTCGTCCATGAGCTTGACTGCGGGAGTTAACCACCCCGCACGGAACACCGGGTTCCGTAGCCATGAGCGTGTGCGGACTCCGACGAAGACGGGCTTCTGGTTGATGACCGCGAGGTGTTCGCGGATGATCTCCGTCTGCCGTGCCTTCTTGCTGATCTGACGCTCCAGTTCCGCGATCCTGCCAGGCACCTTGTCGACCATCAGTTGCAGACGGTCGATGCTGGGGAGATTGCGGAGGGAGACATCGACGCGCTCGATCCGCGAGTCAACGGGCTCGGTCGGGAGACCGTCCTCGACTCGCTGATCGCGATCTCGAACAAGACCGCTACGCCTCTCGGTCAGCATCGCGTGACGCGCCTGCACCTCTTCGAGACGCTGTCGTCGAGCCGCGCCGTTCTTCCGCACCAGCGCGAGTTCGGTCTCCTTCTCTCCGAGTGCCCTCAACTGGGAGCGAAGCTGTCGGGCATCCGCCGCGAGTTCTGTCTCACGGCGCGCAACGTGCGCTGCAAGGTCGTGGATGATTACCTCTGGGATCGGGATGGTGCGCTCGGCGTAGTTCTTCGGTACGCCCTCGACGAGCTTTCCGTCCACCTGAACGACGGTGTGAGAGATCAGCATCTTTCGGTTGCGGAGGTCGAGGTCGCCGATCCTGAGTCCGGCGAGTTCGCTCCACCGCAGACCTGTGAAACCGAGCACACCGACGAGAGTTCCGTAGCCGTGAGCAGCGCCGTCATTTGTGTCATCGACCGCCTTCATGAGGTCAATGACCTGCCGATCGGTCAAGGAGCGCTTCTGCTTCGTCGGGATCGTGGGGAGGACGAGATTGCGCGCGGGGCTGCGATGGATGCGTTGGTCGTCCTCAGCGAACGTGAGGATGCCGCGCAGAACACTCACCGTCTTGCGAATCGTCTCGGGCTCACCGTCGAGCTTGCGCACCCAGGCGTTCACATCGCCCTTGTTCAGGTCGCCAACGCGGAATGAGCCCAGATCGGGGATGATGCGGTTGTGGATGATCCCGCGCACGCGAGAGAGCGTTGACGGCTTCGTCTTCTTCTTGTCCTCCTCACGGGCGGCGAGCCATTCGAGAGCCAGAGCCTCGATGGTGATCTTTCCGCGAGCGGGGTCAACAAAGTTGCCCTCCGCGCGTCCAACCTCAAGCTGAAGCTGGAACGCCTTGGCGGCTCCGCGCGTCATGAACCCCGCTTTCGCTCCCGCGCTGCCATCGGGCTTCCGGTAGCGCACCTTGAAGCGGGTGCCCTTCGCAGTTGCGTATGTGCTGATGCCGTTCTTTGCTTTCACGACTGCATCATGGTCGGGACGGACGCAAACGGAATCGAGCGGCATCTCAGCACTGCCCGACCATGATGCAGATCGTCCGATTCCGACCAGGCGGACGGCTGCGTTGGTGGGCACCCGCAGTAGCCCGCCACCCTCTCCTGGAGCATCATGCGTGCGACGCTGTACATCGAGCATTCAGTGCTCGCGTTCCCTGGAACCGCGACGGTCGAGTGGCGCTCAGAGATCGCATCGTCGCTCGATCGAGCACGAGCGTGGTTCGACCTCGATGTCGTGCTTGTCGGTCGCGATCGTCTCGATCCTGCGCTGCACGCGGCTGTCCATGAACTCGACGCCGACCGCGCCATCTTCGGGGGAGCGCGTGCACAGCACACGAGTTTCGTCGGCGCAGTCGCGCTCGATCTGCGACCGCACCGTGTGCGTCACGCGTGGCTACTCACGACCTCACTCGCGGGGCGACTTCCTGTCGCCACGCAGGATTCGATCGAGAAAATGCGGCTCTGGGCTTCGATCCGCGTCCTGCCAGTGCGAAGCGATGTCGTGACCCCACTGTCAGCCGACGATCTCGAAGAGGTCTTCGCGAGCTTCGCCCGGTCGAAGGGCGACCTGTGACCCGGCGGAAGGTCGCGGAGCGGGTCATCATCGAGTGCGGCACGTTCCTGAGCCCGCTCGTCGAACCCGAGGATGTGATGGGCGCTGCGGTCGCGCTGCATCAGCAAGTCGCGACATGGCTACCCGAGGCAGAGGTCGTCTGGCTCTTCACGAAGGACGACGCGCTCTCGACCTACGGCAAGTGGCTGCGGGCGCGAATGGACGCCGAGGGGCTGAGAGTCTCGACGCGCGGGGCGGTCATCCTCGAAAAGCAACGCACCCGGATGCTGTGGCATTTGCGTCCGGGAGAGATCAGCCGACCGTCTGGGGGTGGCGTCCCGGGTGGTGGTGTGGTTTCCCGGGTTCTGAGCGTCGGATTGTCGATGTGAGGAGCCATCGTGGGATGGTCAGTGAGAACCGATCAAAGCTACTCACGAAGGACACAAACCACGAT
>NZ_JASGCY010000058.1:0-117780 GCF_047607465.1 Microbacterium sp.
CCTGGCTCTTTTTCCCGGCGTATACTACCCTGTTCCGCGACCGGAACGGGTGGGGGTGGTCAGAGCGTCAGCGCGGCCTGGCGGGCGGCACCAAGGGCGACGTACTCCCCGGGGGGCGGCACCTCGACCGGCAGTCCGAGGATCTCCGGTGCGATCGCGCGGACGGCCTCGGACTGCGCGCCGCCGCCTATGAGCAGGGCGCGCTCGAGCGGGATGCCGAGATCGCGCAGGGCGTCCAGCCCTGCTGCGAGACCCCGCAGCATGCCCTCGACCGCCGCGCGGGCGAGGTTGGGCCGGGTGGTGGAGGCGAGGGTCATGCCGGTGAGGGAGGCCGTCGCATCCGGCAGGTTCGGCGTGCGCTCGCCCTCGAAGTAGGGGAGCAGCGTGAGCCCGCCGGCCCCCGGGGCGGCCTGCAGGGCGAGATCGCTGAACTCGGCGTGCGTGACGCCGAGCAGGCCGGCCGTCGCATCGAGCACGCGTGCCGCGTTGAGAGTTGCGACCAGCGGGAGGAAGTTGCCTGAGGCATCGGCGAACCCCGCCACGGTGCCGGTCGCATCGGACACCGGTGTCTCGCTGATCGCGCACACCGTGCCGGAGGTGCCGATCGAGACGACGACGTCCCCGACGACCGCGCCGAGCCCGAAGGCTGCGGCCGCATTGTCTCCGGCACCGGGCGCGACCCGTCGGCCGGCGGCATCCGTCACCCACGCCGACGGACCGAGCACGCGCGGCAGCACGGCATCGTGCCCGAGCGCCGCTGTCAGGAGCCCACGGTCATACTCGCCGGTCGCGGGGCTCCAGTAGCCGGTGCCCGAGGCATCGGAGCGGTCGGTGACGAGCTCGTCGAGATGCGGGTCGTCTGGACCGAAGCCGCGCAGCCGCCAGGTCAGCCAGTCGTGCGGCAGGGCGACGGCGGCCACCCTGCGGGCGTTCGCCGGCTCGGCGTCGCGCAGCCAGCGCAGCTTCGTGATCGTGAACGAGGCGACCGGCACGAGCCCGGTGCGCTCGGCGAGGACGGATGCTCCGAACTCGTCGATCAGGTCGTATGCCGCCTGGGCGGAGCGGGTGTCGTTCCACAGCAGCGCATCGCGGACGACACGCCCTTCGGCGTCGAGTGCGACCAGGCCGTGCTGCTGACCGCCGATCGACCAGGCGTCGACGTCGTCGAGACCTCCGGCGTCCGCGATCGCGGCCCGCAGCGCCTGCCACCAGGCCTCTGGGTTGACGCTCGTCCCGTCGGGATGCGAGGCCCGACCGGTGCGCACGACCGCCCCGGTCGCGGTGTCGACGACCACGACCTTGCACGACTGCGTCGAGCTGTCGACGCCGAGCACATGTGCCATTGCGGCATCCTCTCCGTTGCTGCTGCTTGTGCGCGACCGGATTTGCGCCGGATCGGTCAGCGGGCGCCGAGCAGGTGCTCGGTGGCGAGCTGCTGCAGGCGTACGAAGCCGAAGCCCTTGCCGCCGAAGTAGGTGTTCGGGTCGAAGTCCTCGTAGGCCGAGCGGTCGGCGAGGAAGTCGTCGTAGGTCTCGCCTTCGGCGAGAGTCGGCACCGACAGCTCGTCGACGCGGGCGGCGGCCAGCGCCTCCTGCACCTCGGGGTCGGCGCGGAACGCCGCGGCGCGCTCCTTGAGCAGCAGGTAGGTGCGCATGTTCGCGCTCGCGGATTCCCACACGCCCTTCTCGTCCTCGGTGCGGCTGGGCTTGTAGTCGAAGTGGCGGGGGCCGTCGTAGGCGGGGACGCCGTTCGGGCCGCCGTTCTCGAGCAGGTCGACGAGGGCGAAGGCGTTGTGCAGGTCGCCGTGCCCGAACACGAGGTCCTGGTCGTACTTGATGCCGCGCTGGCCGTTGAGATCGATGTGGAAGAGCTTGCCGTGGAACAGCGCCTGCGCGATGCCCGCGGCGAAGTTGAGGCCGGCCATCTGCTCGTGGCCGACCTCGGGGTTGAGGCCGACGAGCTCGGGGCGCTCGAGGGAGTCGATGAACGCGAGGGCGTGGCCGAGGGTCGGCAGCAGGATGTCGCCGCGGGGCTCGTTCGGCTTGGGCTCGATCGCGAAGCGGATGTCGTAGCCCTTGTCGGTGACGTAGTCGCCGAGCAGGTTCACGGCTTCGCGGTAGCGCTCGAGCGCCGCCCGGATGTCCTTGGCAGAGTCGTACTCGGCGCCCTCGCGGCCGCCCCACATCACGAAGGTTTTCGCGCCCAGCTCGGCGCCGAGGTCGAGCTGGCGGAACACCTTGCGCAGCGCGTAGCGGCGCACGTCGCGGTCGTTCGAGGTGAAGCCGCCGTCCTTGAAGACCGGGGCGCTGAAGAGGTTGGTGGTGACCATCGGCACGATCAGGCCGGTGTCGGCCAGCGCGCCCTTGAGGCGGTCGATCTGCGTCTGGCGCTCGGCCTCGCTCGATCCGAAGGCGAACAGGTCGTCGTCGTGGAAGGTGAGGCCGTAGGCGCCGAGCTCGGCGAGCTTCTCGACGACGTGGACGACGTCGAGGGCCGGGCGGGTCGGGCCGCCGAAGGGGTCGGCTCCGTTGTAGCCGACGGTCCAGAGGCCGAAGGAGAACTTGTCAGCACGGGTGGGGGTGGTCATGGCTGCTCCTGCGCAGTAGAAGATAAGTTGTGATCGACAACATATATCAAGGCAAAGCCGCTGTCCAGCCCTTACAGTGAAGGGATGCCGTCACCCTCGAGCCCGGCCCCGGGCACCCGCCCGCACAACCTCGCGCGCGTCCTGCGACTTGTGCACGAGGAGGGATCCCAGTCGCGGGCCGCCCTCACCGAGACGACGGGTCTCAACCGCTCGACCATCGCCGATCTCGTCGGCGAACTGATCCGCCGAGGTCTCGTCACCGAGGAGATCCCCGAGACGCCGGGACGCGTGGGGCGCCCATCTCCCGTGGTGACCGCCTCCGCCGAGGTCGTCGCGATCGCCGTGAACCCGGAGGTCGATGCGGTCGAGATCGCGGCCATCGGGCTCGACCGCAGCATCCGCGTGCGCGAGCGCATCGTCTGCGACGAGCTGCCCGACCCGCGGGGAGTCGCCGAGCTGATCGCCGCAACGCTCTCCCGCTGGACCGGCGGCCCGCTCGCCGACGCCACGATCGTCGCGGTCGGCATCGCGGTGCCCGGTCTCGTCAGAGCCTCCGACGGCGTAGTGCGCAACGCCCCGCATCTGGAATGGCGCGACGTGCCTCTCGCCGACCTCGTCTCCTCGAGCACGGGGCTCCCGACCGCCGTGGGCAACGACGCGAGCCTCGGCGTGATCGCCGAGCACCGCTACGGGGCGGGTGCAGGCATCGACGACGTCGTCTACCTCAACGGCGGCGCATCGGGCATCGGCGGCGGGCTGATCATCGGCGGCTCGCCCGTCGCGGGGGCCGGCGGCTACGCGGGGGAGTTCGGGCAGAACCGCCCGCGGATCACCGACGACGCCGATCGCCGCACGGCCGACGGTGTCCTCGAGGCCGAGGTGAGCAGGCGGCTGCTGCTGGATGCGGTCGGCATCGAGGCCGCCGATGACGAGGCGCTGGCCGCGGAGGTCGCCTCCTCCCAGGCACCGGAGGTCGCCGGCGAGGTGTCCCGGCAGGGCCGGGTGCTCGCGAGTGCCCTCGCGAACATCGTGAACGTACTCAACCCCGCGGTGATCGTGCTCGGCGGCTTCCTCGCCACGCTGGGCGAGCTGCGCGGCGAGGAGATCGCGGATGCCGTCGGCGTGCTCGCGATGCGCGAGAGCGTCGACGGGCTCAGCATCCGCTCCGCCGCGCTGGGCGCCGACCGGCTGCTCATCGGCGCCGCCGAGCTCGCGTTCGCCGATCTCGTCGCGAATCCGGGGGAGCACGGCTGACCGGATCCGGCCGGGCACAGCTGACCGGATCCGGCCGACCCGAGCACACAAGAGATCTCCGTGCCGTGCGGGGGAGCGGACGCACGGCACGGGGTGGGATGCCGCGATCAGGCGGCTGGACCCTCGATGAGGGTGATCGTCGCGGAGTGCGCCGTGCCCGCGGAGTCGGTCCACGCGATGGAGACCGTGTCTCCCGCGTCGTAGGTCGCCAGCAGCGCCGACAGGGCGGCGGCGTCGGCGACGGCGGTGCCGTCGACCGCGGTGATGACATCGCCTGCGGCGAGTCCCGCGGCGGCGGCCGGAGTGCCCTCGATCACGCCGGCGATCGTCGCGCCGCTCACTGCGGTGGCCGCCTCGGAGCCGGGCCCGCTCAGCTGTGCGGAGGCGATCTGCACCCCCAGGAACGCCGGATAGCCGATCGTGGCCCCGCCTGATTCGTCGCCCGCGAGGATCTCGTCGACGATCGCGAGAGCATCCTCGATCGGGATCGCGTAGGCGATGGTCGTCGCCGTGCCGCTGGATGCGGCGGTGGTGACGCCGATCACCTCGCCCTCGGCGTCGAGCACCGCGCCGCCGGAGTCTCCGGAGACCACGTCGGCTGCGATCTCGATCATGCCGTCGAGGGTCTCGCCGGCCGTCGTGCCGCTGGACGAGGTCGTGACAGAGGCCTCCAGCGCCGTGATCTCGCCGTCTGCGGCCATCAGCACCCCTCCGCCCTCGGCGTTGCCGACGGCGGTGATCGCGTCGCCGACCGTCTCGTCGTCGTCGTCGATCGTGACGGTCTGCAGGTCTGAGGCGCCGTCGAGCTGGAGCACGGCGACATCGTCCTCGGCATCCGTGCCGACGACCCTCGCGGAGTACGTCTCGCCGGTGGAGGCGATGGTGACCGCGATCTCTGTGGACCCCTCGATCACGTGGTTGTTCGTGAGGATCAGGCCGTCGGAGGTCAGCACCAGCCCGGTGCCCGCAGCCTCTGCGTCTTCGTAGCCCAGCACGGTCTCGATGATGACAACGCCGACGGACTCGTCGGCGTCGGCCTCGACGGCGGCCGAGTTGGTGCTCGTGCTCGTGCCGCCGGCCTGACCGGGATTCGTCGTGCGCTGTCCCCCCGCGCTGCCGCCCCATCGCGGGGCGGTGTCGGGAAGACCGGATGCCGTGTCGGGAAGACCGGATGCCGTGTCGGGAAGACCGGATGCCGTGGTCTGGGCCGAGCTCGTCGCCTCGGCGGCGCTCGCCGCGGCGCCCACGGGGACGCCGATCCCGAATGCGCCGACGGCGAGCATCGCCCCGGCGAGGCAGGCCACCGGCGTGCGGCGGCGGTACCACGGTGTCCGGGTCACCGTCGGATTCGTCTGCGTGGGCGCGGCGCCCCGGGTCGACTCCTGCATCGGGAGCTCCTCTCATCGTCTTGGTCCGATATCACCACCAGGACCGATGCGAGGCCTCTCATCCGGATATGCGATCGCTATGAACCCTCGACCGGTGCTGATCGCGAACCTCGGCTGCGCGCGAGGACGTCGCCGACGGCATCCGCGACCTCGGCGGGGAACGCCGTCGCAATCGTGCTGTGCGTCGCCGTCGGCAACGAGCGGCAGTCCCCGGGGCTCTCGACGAGTGCGAGATAGAGGCGTCGCATCGCCGCGATCTGCTGCTCCAGGAGTTCGGGCGCCCGGTACGCGGCCTGAAGCGGATCGATCGCGGTCGCGTGGAGCACCACCGTCGGCACGACGGGCCGGTCAGGGAGGGCATCGATGAGGTCGATGAAGTCGCCGCCCTCCCGCGGGCCGGTCAGCAGGCGATCGGGTGCCAGATGCCGCTCGATGAGAGTGTTGCGGATGCCGGAAGGAAGCTCGGCGAGCTCTCGCTCGAGCCATTCCCGTTCCGCCTCGACGTCGATGTCCTCGAGCGTGTACCCCCGCGAGGCGCCGCGACCGATCCGCAACTGCTCTGGCATCTCCCGGTTCCAGTTGCGAACCACCGGGTCGAGCAGGACGAGTCCAGCGGTCTCATCCGGGTGCGCGCTGGCGAAGTGCTGCGCATACGCTCCACCGAGGGAATGCCCCACGAGCACGAAGGGCGGAGCCATGCCGAGCGCCGGCAGGAGCGCACGGAGCTCCGCGGTGACCGTGGAGAGCGGACGGGGCAGTGGTGCATCGTCGCTGAAACCCGTCCCCGCGCGGTCGTAGAGCACGGTGGTCGTCGTGGCCGAGAGCCGCTCGGCGCAGCGGAACAGGTCGAGGCCGAACGCACCGGCGCCGGGAAGGAACACCACAGACGGACCGGTGCCGTCGACGCGGACCCACAACGCGCGCCCGTCGACGCGGACACGATCCGTCACCATCGGTTCAGCTTGCCACAGGGGCGAGCCGCACCGTCCCGTCGGATGAGAAGCTAGGAGGATGACCGAATCGATCGCCGCGCTGACGGATGCCGAGGTCCGCCGCATCCGCGAGGACTTCCCGATCCTCGAGACCGAGGTGAACGGGCATCCGCTCGCCTACCTCGACTCCGGGGCGACCTCGCAGCGTCCCTTCGCCGTGCTGGACGCGGAGCGCGCGTTCGCCTCGACCATGAACTCCGCCGTGCACCGCGGCGCGCACGCCCTCGCCGCCGAGGCCACGGAGCTGTTCGAGGATGCACGCGCGACGGTCGCCCGCTTCGTGGGCGCGGGGGACGACGAGATCGTCTGGACCTCGAACGCCACCGAGGCCATCAACCTCGTTGCGTACTCGATCTCGAACGCGTCCCTCGGACGCGGGGGAGTCGCGGCGGAGCGCGTGCGGCTGCGTCCGGGTGACGAGATCGTCACCACCGAGATGGAGCACCACGCCAACCTCATCCCGTGGCAGGAGCTCGCCGCCCGCACCGGCGCGACCCTCAAGGTGATCCCGCTGGAGGACAGCGGGGCGCTGCGACTCGACGCGGCGGACGAGCTCATCACCGAGCGCACCCGGCTCGTCGCCTTCACGCACGTCTCGAACGTGCTCGGCGTGATCAACCCCGTGGCGGAACTGGTCGCGATGGCCCGCGGGGTCGGCGCCCTCGTGCTCCTCGACGCCTGCCAGTCGGCACCGCATCTGCCGCTGGACGTCAAGGCCCTCGACGTCGACTTCGCGGTGCTCTCCGGCCACAAGATGCTCGGCCCGACCGGCATCGGGGCTCTCTACGGCCGCCGGGAGCTCCTCGAGGCCATGCCACCGTTCCTCACCGGCGGGTCGATGATCACCACCGTCACGACGACCGAGGCCGAGTACCTCCCGCCGCCGCAGCGCTTCGAGGCCGGCACCCAGCGGGTGTCGCAGGCGATCGCGCTCGCCGCAGCCGTCGGCTACCTGTCGGAGGTCGGGATGGCGCGCATCGCCGCACATGAGGCAGCCTTCGGGGCCCGCCTCGTCGATGGTCTCCGCGCGATCGAGGGCGTCCGCGTGCTCGGCGCCGGCATCGACCTTGCGCGCGTGGGCCTGGCGAGTTTCGACGTCGCAGACATCCACTCCCACGATCTCGGCCAGTTCCTCGACGATCTCGGCATCGCCGTGCGGGTGGGCCACCACTGCGCCCAGCCGCTGCACCGCCGACTCGGCATCACCTCGTCCACGCGGGCGAGCACCTACCTCTACACGACCGACGCCGAGATCGACGCGGTGATCGCAGGTGTCTCGGACGCCATCGACTTCTTCCGGAGGGGCGCATGAGCGACCTGCAGAATCTGTATCAGGAGCTCGTCCTCGACCATTCCCGCACGCCGCACGGGTACGGGCTCCGCGGCGAGATCCGCGCGCAGTCCCACCAGCTGAACCCGACCTGCGGCGACGAGGTGACCCTCCAGGTGCACCGCGCTGCGGACGGCACGGTCGAGGCGATCGCCTGGGAGGGGCACGGATGCGCGATCTCGCAGGCGTCCGCATCTATGCTGGCCGTGCTCGCCGAAGGGCTCACCGTGGCCCAGCTCGAGGCGCGCATCGCCTCGTTCCGCGAGGCGATGCGCTCGCGCGGCACGATCCAGCCCGACGAGGAGCTGCTCGGCGACGCCGCAGCGCTCGGCGGGGTGTCGAAATACGTCGCCAGGGTCAAGTGCGCCATGCTCGCCTGGGTCGCCGCAGAGGACGCGCTGACCAGGGTCTGAGCTGCCGCTGCCTCGGCGCCCGTGCGCCGATTTGCATTCACGCCGTTGGAATACCGGATTGCCTCGGGCGATGCCGGGATGAGAGGATTCCTCCATGGCGGGGGTGCTGGAGACGGAGCTCGAATCGGTGCGCGTTGCAGGCATTCTGCGCGATGACATCGTTCGCGGGCGGCGTCTTCCGGGTTCGCGTCTCATCGAGCGCGACATCGCCACCGAGCTGAACGTCTCCCGGCTTCCGGTGCGCGAGGCCATCAAGACTCTCGTCTCCGAGGGCGTTGTCGTGGCGCGGCCTCGCAGCTGGGCTGTCGTGCGCCAGTTCACCCCGCGGGACGTGCGCGAGCTCGGCGAGGTGCGCCAGGCGATCGAGACGCAGATCTTCGAGTTCGCGGCGCAGCGGCATGACGAGACCGGGCTCGCGCGTCTGCAGGCCGTGCTCGACGAGGAGATCGACGCTGCTCGCGCCGGAGACCCTGAGCGCGCGCGTCTCGCCGCCGGACGGTTCCACGAGATCGCGGGACACCTCGCCGACAACGCCATGCTCACCGAGCTCATCTCCGTGTTCGCCACCCGGCTGCGCTGGCTGTTCGGCCAGCACGACGACCTCGTCGCGATGGCCGAGGACCACCGCCGCATCCTGGAGGCGCTGCGCGCCCGCGACGTCGAGGAGATCCGCCGCCTCATCCCCGAGCATCTGGCCAAGGGCCAGGACGAGGCCGAGCGTCGACTGGGTTCCGAATACGCGGTCTGAGCTTTGCGGGAATAGCGTCGGCGAGCGTATCGTTGTCGACAGAGAGGTACCCCAGGGGGGTATCTGATCGCACTATCGAGAGGACCCGCGCCATGACCACCACCACGTACGCCGTCACCGGGATGACCTGCGGGCACTGCGAAGGCTCGGTGCGCACCGAGGTCGCCAAGCTCGGCGGCGTCACCGGCGTCGAGGTGAGCGCCGCCTCCGGCAGCCTCGTCGTCACCAGCGCCGCCCCTCTCGATGACGCGGCCGTGCTCGCCGCCGTCGACGAGGCGGGATACAGCGCCGTCCGCGCCTGAGGGTCGGCCGGCATGGCGAGCACGACCTACGATCTCGAGATCGGGGGGATGACCTGCGCCTCGTGCGCGGCGCGCATCGAGAAGCGGCTCAACCGGATCGACGGCGTCACGGCATCCGTCAACTACGCGACCGAGAAAGCGCACGTCGAGGCGGCGCAGGGCGTCGGCGTCGAAGACGTCATCTCCGAGGTCGTCCGCACCGGTTACACCGCGGCGCTTCCCCGCGCCATCGAGGCGCCCGAGACCGACCGCGAGCACCGGATGCTGCGGCTGCGGCTCCTCGTCGCCGTCGCCCTCGCGGTGCCAGTGATCGCGCTCGCCATGGCGGAGCCCCTGCAGTTCCCCGGCTGGCAGTGGGCATCGCTCGCGCTCGCCACGCCCGTCGTCACCTGGGCGGCCTGGCCGTTCCACCGTGCGGCATGGCTCAACGCCCGCCACCGCACGGTCACGATGGACACCCTCATCTCGGTCGGCGTCACGGCCGCCTTCCTCTGGTCGCTGTACGCGCTCTTCTTCGGCACCGCCGGCATGTGGGGCATGACGCATCCGTTCCGTCTCACGATCGAACGCGGCGACGGCCTCGGCAGCATCTACCTCGAGGTCGCCTCCGGGGTGACGATGTTCCTGCTGTTCGGACGGTTCCTCGAGCACCGCTCGAAGCGGCGCGCGGGCGCCGCCCTGCGGGCGCTCGGCGAACTGGGGGCGAAGGACGTCGCCATCGTGCGGGGCGGCGAGGAACGGCGGATGCCGCTGGATCGTCTCGTCGTCGGAGACCTGTTCGCCGTGCGCCCCGGCGAGAAGATCGCCACCGACGGCGTCGTCGTGGATGGACGCTCCGCGGTCGACGCCTCGATGCTCACCGGCGAGTCGGTGCCCGTCGAGGTCACCGCCGGCGATGCCGTCACCGGCGCCACCGTGAACGTCGGCGGGCGTCTGCTCGTGCGCGCGACCCGCGTGGGCGCCGACACCCAACTCGCCCGCATGGCCCAGCTCGTCGAGGAGGCGCAGTCGGGCAAGGCCGAGGCGCAGCGCCTCGCCGACCGGTTGTCTGCGGTGTTCGTGCCGATCGTGTTCGCCATCGCCGCGGCGACCGCGGTCGGCTGGCTGCTCGCCGGAGGGGGAGCCGCCGCAGCGCTGACCGCCGCCGTCGCCGTGCTCATCATCGCGTGCCCGTGCGCGCTGGGGCTCGCGACCCCCATGGCGCTACTGGTGGGCACCGGGCGCGCAGCGCAGCTCGGCGTGCTCATCAAGGGCCCCGAGGTGCTCGAGTCGACCCGGCGCGTCGACACGATCGTGCTCGACAAGACCGGCACCGTCACGAGCGGACGCATGACGCTGCTCGAGACCATCCCCGCTGATGGCGAGGACGGGGACGAGGTGCTGCGCCTGGCTGCCGCCGTGGAGGAGTCCTCCGAGCATCCGATCGCCCAGGCCGTCGTGCGCGCCGCCACCGAGCGCTTCGGCGTCGTGGCCGAGGTGAGCGACTTCCAGAGCGTGCAGGGCCGCGGGGTCACCGGCGTCGTCGAATCGCACGCGGTCGTCGCCGGACGGCCGAGCCTGCTCGCCGACTGGGCGCTGCAGATGCCGCAGGCCCTCGCCGCCGCCTTCGACCGCGCCGAGTCCGAAGGGCGCACCGCCGTCGCCGTCGCCTGGGACGGCGCCGTGCGCGGTGTGCTCGTCGTCGCCGACCGCGTCAAGCCGACCAGCGCCGGCGCCATCGCGGCGCTGCGGGGCCTTGGCCTCACCCCGGTGCTGCTCACCGGAGACAACGCGCAGGCGGCGCGGCAGGTGGCGGCGGAGGTCGGCATCGATGAGGTGCGCGCCGGCGTGCTCCCGGAGGGCAAGGTGGCGGAGATCGCCGCGCTGCAGGGGCGCGGCCGGGTGGTCGCGATGGTCGGCGACGGCGTCAACGACGCCGCCGCGCTCGCGCAGTCGGACCTCGGGGTAGCGATGGGGACGGGAACGGATGCCGCGATCGCCGCCTCCGACCTGACGCTCGTGCGCGGCGACCTCTGGGGCGCAGTCGATGCGATCCGCCTCGCGCGCCGCACGCTCGGCACCATCAAAGGCAACCTGTTCTGGGCCCTCGCCTACAACGTCGCCGCCCTCCCGCTGGCCGCGCTGGGACTGCTGAACCCGATGCTCGCTGGCGCGGCGATGGCGTTCTCGAGCGTGTTCGTCGTGCTCAACAGCCTGCGGCTGCGGCGCTTGCGCAGTGCGGCTCCCGCCGCGGACGAGGGGTCGGCTCCGCGCTGATATCCTGCTCGCAGCGCCGCTGCTGCAGGTGGCGGGGTCGGAGGGGCATGATGCGGGTCGCTGCGATGGTGCTCGGCGGTGTCCTGCTGCTCGGCGGCGGCGCGCTCGTGGTGGTCGCAGACCAGCAGCGGGTGGCGGCCGTGCAGAGCGCGAAGGACGCCGTCGACGACGCGCGCGAACGGCTCGCGGCGACCCGCGCGGCGAACCTCGACCTCGCCGATCGGCTCACCGGGCTCCGGGCGGAGATCGCCGAGCAGGAGAACCAGCTCGCCGACGTCACGGGGCTGCTGCCGTGAGGCGTCTGCTCGTGATCGCCGTGGCGCTGGCCGCCGTGACGGGCGCGGGAGCCGCGGCGCGGTCGGGGGCCCTGGACGCCGAGCGCGCCGATGTCGTCGCCGAGCTGCGGACGATGCACGCCTCGATCGACGAGGCCGCGCGCCGTGGCGACTATCTGACCGGCGCGATCGAGGTCGCCGAGAAGGAGGTGCAGGCCAGGGACGACGTGCTCGAGGTGCGCCCGGGGTTCGCCGCCGAGATCGCCGCCCTCCGTGTCGCCCTCGATCGTGCGCAGGGGCACGTCGACACCTCCGCCGACCGTGCGGCCGCGCTCTCGGCGCAGGAGGCCGTGCTCGCCGAGCGCGCCGACCCGGCGGTGGTCGCCAACGCCACGGCCACCGTGCATGCGCTTGCCGCCAAGATCGACGGCGACGTGGCCAGTTGGGCCGCCGCCCAGCGGGTGCGCCCTGGCGGGCAGGCCTGGGCCTCGAGCGGGCCGGACGGGTATGCGCGCGTGCGGGCGGCGCTGGATCGCGTCGGCGGCGCGGGGATCGGGCTGTACGAGTCGGGGTCGTGCGCCGGCGGCAACACCCCGGCGTGCGCCAGCAGCGACGGCTACATCAAGTACCGCGCCGACATCGCCGAGTGGGGCGAGGGGCGGCTGAACTGGGCGATGGCGCATGAGCTCGCGCACATCTACCAGTTCCAGGTGTGGGGAGCGCTGAACTCGTCGGCGGCGTACGACTCGATGTTCGGCCACGACCCCGAGTACCTCGCGAACTGCATGGCCGTCGTGCGCGGCTTCCCGGGGTCCGTGGGCTGCGACGGCGATCAGCAGGAGTGGGCGTCGGGCATCTGGGTCGGCGCGGTGCGTTGACTCAGCGCGCGGGCGTCGTCGTATCGATCGCTTCGCGCAACGGTCGGCGCATCGCCTTCCAGTAGTTCACAGGTGACAGGCGCGTGAGCAGGTCGACGAGCCTGGCCTGCCGGCCGACCATGGTGCGCGCGCGTCGGCGCACGGTCGCGCGCACGATCATCGCCGCGGCATCCGCGGGGTCGGTGCGGTACATCGCGGCCTGGGCGGATGCCGCGCGCGCCGCTACGGCCGGGTCGATCGCCGCGGCGTATCTGCCGTGCAGGATGATCCCGGTGCGCACGCCTGCCGGGTACACCGCGCCGACGGTGACCGAGGTGCGCTCGAGCTCGTGCCGCAGCGCCTCGGAGAAGCCCCGCACGGCGAACTTGCTGATCGCGTACGGGATGCGCCCGGCCGGGGCGGCGAGGGCGTACACGCTGGCGAGGTGGGTGATGTGGGCCGCTGGCTGCTGCTTCAGCGCGGGCAGCAGGGCCTTCGTGATCGACACCGTTCCCCACAGGTTCACGTCGACGAGCCAGCGCATCTCCTCCATGGTGAGCTGCTCGATGTCGCCCAGCATCGACGAGCCGGCGCAGGTGATGAGCGCGTTGATGCGCGGATGGGCGGCGCGGATCGCCTCGGCTGCGGCGAAGACGGCCTCATCATCGCGGACATCGACGGTGTGCGTCGTGACGGTCGAGCCGGTGAGCGCGCCCGCGACCTCCGCCAGGGCCTCGGCATCGCGGTCGACGAGGGCGAGGCCGACGCCGCGGCCGGCGAGGATGCGGGCGATCTCCGCTCCCATGCCGCTGGCGGCGCCGGTGATCACGGTCGTGCCGTCGCTGAGGTCGAGATGCTTCATCGCATCCTCTTTCTGACGCGGTTCGGAGGTGTGCTCCTGCGGGTATGCAGGTCTATTCTCACGCATCGGGACCTGCGTGATGTCGGTGGCGAACGGGTACCCTCGTTTGCAGAGGAGGTAGCGGTGGGACGAACTGCGGATGCCATCGCCGAGGGCGTCGCGATCGCGACCTCTGCCGCGCGCCTCCTCGTGAAGAATCACATCCTCGTCGGCACGATCGCCGAGGGCGGCGCGTTCGACGTCGACAAGTACATCGACGACACGCGCGAGGCGTTGCGCGCGATGGCCGAGGAGTCCGAGGCGGCCGAGAAGACGCTCGACAAGTTGCGCAAGCGCGCCCGCGGACGCCACTCCGATCCGGTCGGCACCCACGACTACCGAGACCGCGACGTGCGCAACCTCAAACGCCGCGCGAAGCAGTCGCGCGGTGTGGCGCATCGGCTGCGCCAGATGATGGACGACCGCGAGACGCTCCGCGTCATCGTCGAGGAGGCGCGCAGCGCCGCATGGGCGGATGTGCGGCACAACCTCGACCGCCGGCTGCGCGTCGAGGGCATGCGCCCCGACCAGGATCCCGATTACACGCAGATGCGCGAGGCGCGCATGCAGGCGCTGCGGCTGGTCGATCTGCAGGCGCTGTCGAGCGAGCAGCGGGCGCGCGAGAGGGGTCGCAAGAAGCAGCAGAAGCTCATGCAGGAAGAGGCGGCGACGGCGGAGCCCGAACAGCACTGATGGCTCGTTTCGCTTTCCGTTGGAGTCTGTTGTAGGCTGTTCCACGGCCCGCTGAGCGGGCGGAGCGCCTCTAGCTCAATGGATAGAGCATCTGACTACGGATCAGAAGGTTGGGGGTTCGAGTCCCTCGAGGCGCACCATAGATGGCGTACTGCAAATTCCAACGGTTTCCGCACCCTGGGAGAGCAGCGCCGACAAGAAATCATCAAGCAGGCCATCGGAGACGGTGGCCTGCTTTTCTGTTGCGACGGCTTCGTGGCGCTGGGCTTCCGCGATCGCGAGATCGCGAGCGTAGACGATGTCTTCGGTGGCTGCGAAGGCTGTCCAGCCTCGCTGGGAGGCGAGGAGTTCGCGCATCGGTGTGTTGAGTTCGTCGCCGACGACTTCTTCGTTGACGACGTAGATGTGCTTGAAGATGGCCTGGTTCAGCATGCGTCGGGTCTGGTCGCTGGCGTAGCGGTATAGCTCGTATGGATCGTGGAGCAGGTCGAGGTGGGCGTCGATGTAAGCCATGCCGGGTCGGATGTCGTCCGTGATCGACTCCAGCTCGGCTTCGAGTTCTTTCCGCTGGCGGGCGATGTCGCGGAGCTTGCTGCGTACGCGCGAGGTGTCGATGCCGCCGTCGGCTGCGAGGTCGATGAGGTTGTCTTCCTGGGTGGCGAGGCGGGTGAGCTGGGCTTTGGTCTGCTCCTGGAGCATCTTCTGGGCGCCGATCTGGTCATTGACCGCGGCTTCCATGAGGGTCCGGACAGCAGCAGTGAACTCGGGTCGAAGCGAGAGTGTCTTGTAGTGCTTCTCGACGGCCTCTTCGATGCGGTCGATGTTGGAGTACGGAGCGTCGCAGGTGTGGTCTTGTACGCCGCGGCAGAAGAAGTACGAGTACGTCGCCTTCGTCTTGCTGTTGACGTGCATGAGGATCATGCGCCGGTTGGTGTCTGCTTCGAGGCGGCAGCGGCCGCACCAGATCGACCCCTTCAGGTAGTGGTCGTGCTTGCGTCGGCGCTCGCTGGCGTAGCCGCGGGTGTCGAGGAGCTCTTGGACGCGGTCGAAGAGCTTCACGTCGATGAGGGCTTCGTGGCGTCCCTCGTAGTACTCGCCTTTGTAGCGCACCTCTCCGAGGTAGTACCGGTCGCGGAGCATCTGGTGGATTTTCGAGTCTGACACCGGTCCGGCCGGCCAGCGGGTCGTGGCTCGCGTGAGCAGGCCGCGGTCGGTGAGTTCGTCGGCGATGTCCTGGAAGGTCATCTGGCCGCGGGCGTAGAGCTCGAACGCGAGTTTCACGAACGGTGCTCGTTCGGGGTCGATC
This sequence comes from Microbacterium sp., assembly GCF_047607465.1. GTDB lineage: Bacteria > Actinomycetota > Actinomycetes > Actinomycetales > Microbacteriaceae > Microbacterium. Next base: position 15,303 of record NZ_JASGCY010000058.1, read on the forward strand.
GCGACGGTGTTGATCTTGCGCCCGTCGATGTTCTCGGTGACGTTGAGGTAGCCGAGCGGCGCGCGCCCCAAGGTGCCGCCGCTCTTGGCTTTCTGGCCCATCTTGTAGGACACCTCCGCGCCGTCTTTGGCGCTTCGGTATTCGTTGAACGCCGCGAGCAACCCGTGCATGAGCTGCCCGACCGGTGTGGCGTCGATGGACTCAGTCGCCGAGATGAGGGTGACGCCGCGCTTTCGAAGGTCCGCCATGACGATGGCGTCATCGATGCGGTTGCGGGCGAAGCGGCTGAGGTCGTGAACGATGACCGCGTCGACGTCGTGTTGGCGTGAGATGCGTTCGAGCATCTGTTGGAACGCGATGCGCTTGGTCATCTCGGTGCCCGAGCGTCCAGGCTCGATGTACTCGCCGATGACGGTGAGGCCGAGCTGTTCAGCCTTGCGAGTGCAGGATGTGCGCTGCGCGGGGATGGAGATGCCCTCGGGGTCATAGTCGGTGTCGACCTGGCCCTTGCTCGAGACGCGAAGGTAGAGCACCGCGCGTGTGCCTTTGGGGAGGTTCGATGGCGCCAGCGGGTTGTCGCTGGCGACGCTTGCGACCGCTTCGTCTTCGGTCATCTCGATCTTCGCGCTCCGCAGTGGTGGCGGTGCTCCCTGAAATGCGGATGGGGTGTCGGTTCCGGGCATGCTCATCGCTGCCCTCCTTCCGTGTGAGTGAGGGCTGCGACCGCTATCGCGGCGAGCTTTCGAGAGAGATGTGGTGGAGTGTGCGCCCCCGAGTATCTCGGGCCGGGGCGCGGGCCCGTAGTCTTGAATCGCGACATGCGGGGTGGGCTCCGTTTACCCTCTAATTTTACCGTCTTATCGGGGAGTTTCCGTTGTGAAATTGGCAACGGCGGCCGTCTGCCGTGGGCGAACGGGGCCGGTCCGCGAATCTGAGGCGGTGGGCCGCTACTTGATGAAGGCATGGAGTGCTCCTTTCCAGGGGACGAGGTCGTAGACCTCGGCGAGACGTTCGAGGAGCGGCGCGTAGTTCCATTCGAGGGACTCGGGGTCGACGGCGTTGTCGATCTGCCAGTCCGCGAGGCTGCCTTCCCACTCGACAAGCGGACTGAGTGCACGGAGGGCGTCTTCTTCGGTGTGGAAGCTCCCGGCGAAGCTCTCGTGAAAGCTCTCCATGATGTCGCCACTCATGGCACTGACGTCCGGGAGCGCCAGGAAGGCTTGGAGCGCCTCGTCCTCGGGGAGCTGGAGGTCGGTCAGCGTGGCGCGGAGGTCTTCGATGGCTTCGTCGCCGTAGCAGCCGGGGATGTGGACGGTGATGTACTGGCCGTGCACGGTGATGCCGGTGCGGACGAGCACCTGCTCGAGCTTCGGCGGGAGGTGCTCGTTCATGAATTGCCGCCCTGAGCCGAGTTTCTCGCGCTGGATGAGGAACGTGCCGAACCAGTCGATCAGTTGCTTGCTTTCGGCCGTGATGTGCTCGTCGGTGTAGAGGTCGAGATACTCCTCGCGGAGGTCGAGGTATTGGCCTTCGCCGGTGCGCCCGTACTCGGCGAGCAACGATTCGGGTCCGAGGGCGCGTCCCAGGACGTGCGCGATGCAGCGGGCGGTCGGCTTGTCGATCTCGCTCTGTGTTTCGAGCGCGCGGGCGATGCCGTTGTCGAGGTACTGATGGAAGCGGCCGCGGGCGACCTCGAGGCGGCGGAGGTCAGGACCGTCGCCCTCTCGGGCTGGTCGGGGACGTGGTTCGTATTCGCTCATGAGCGGTGCCCGCCGTTGATGATGAATCGGCCGAGGGCGTCGACCCAGGCCTCGCGCTCAAGCGGCACTTCGGCGTCGCCGAGCTCCCGGAGCGCGTCGTCGGCGATGAGGACGCCGGTAGCGGCGAAGCGATGTAGGGCGGTGTCGGGGCCGTCGTGCAGGGTGGCGGCGATGAGGCGGGCGATGCCCTCGTCGATGTCGGGGCTGCCGCCGTCGGCCCAGTCGTCGAGGATCCGTAGCGCGGTCTCCGCTTGGTCGAGGCTGGCCGGGACGATGCGGTCGATGTCCAGGGCGAGTTGCGTTGATGAAGTCATGGTGGGGTGGTCCTCCTTTACTGAGGTGAAGTTGGTGTGGTGGATGGCTCGTAGGGGGCCAGTGCGGCGAGAGCCGCGCCCGTCGTGACGACGGTGAAGAGGTCGGTGTCGAGCGTGGTGTCTGCCTCGATCGCGGTGCGAATGGCGGTGGCGCGAGGTTCGTCGGGCACGACCCAGACGACGGCGGGGAACACGCCTCGGGTGCGTTCCTCGGAGCCGTCGCGGTAGTACCGCTGGTAGAGGTCGCACTTGCGGCGGATGGCGGGCAGGTGCTCGGTGCCGCGGTCGACCTCGGCGAAGGAGTGGGTCTCGGTTGTGGCGTCTGCGGTGACGAGCAGCAGGTCGGGGCGGAGAGTGGTCGTACCGGCGCCGGTTTGGAAGGTGCGCCAGCTCCAGGGTTCGGTCTCGATGTCGAGAACCTCGTAGTGGCCGAGTTGTGCTTGCTCGATGGCTTCCACCGCTACGTCAGCGATGGCGAGGGTGTGGGAGATGAAGGCAGCTCCCGGTGCCTCGAACTTGCGTCGGTCGGGGTCACCGCGAAGTGCTCGTAGGAACCGTTCGCCAGCTGGAGCGAGCTGCCAGATGGTGGCGCCCGATCCGTGGCTGGGTCCGCCGATACGCCGCGACACTCTGGCGATGACGCCGAGCTTCTCGATGCGCGTCAGGACGCGGTTGGTGGCGCGGATGCCTGCCAGGAGCGACACGTGATCACCGAACGGAGCAACGCCGAAGTGCAGCCGCTGGAGGTGGTCGCTGCGCAGCAATCGGAAGCGTTCGAGGTCGTGAAGGATGGCTTGGTCGCGTTCGGTGAGGTGCTGCTCGAGCTCACGGATACGGCGGGGCTTCCAGGCGGCAGTGTCACTCATAGGGGCCTCCTGTCAGGGGTAGCGCCCGATGCGGCCTTTGGAATCACCCCTGCAAAGCAGGGGGAGTCCCCGCCCGTAAGGGGCTGAAAGGGCCGGAAACGGGCGGGGTGCGGGGTGCTGTGCTGGAGGCGAGCGGACGGCCGAGCGGACGGGAGAACGGACATCCGCCCCTCGAGGTGGCGCGCAAGTGGTGTGAGCGTCATCGGCGCCTCGCTTGCTGCCCACGTGGGAGCTTCGGCTCCGGAGCACTCGCGGCGAGAGCGGCTTCTACGTGCTCCATCGAGCTGTCGAGGGCGGTCTGAACGTGCGCTCCGTAGAGGCTGCGGCTGGCTTCGCGGATGCGGTCGGCTGCGCCCACGACTGGTGCCGGAGGCAGTGTGTGGGCGGAGAACCAGTCCGTTGGGGCGCCGCCTGCAACCAGGCGGCAGTAGATGTCGTACTTGCCCAGGCGCTGGAAGTCGTCTGCGGTGAGGTCGGGTGCGTGTTTGGCGAGGTCGCTGGCGTCTTTCGGCCCCAGCACGAAGGCGAACTTCGCCCGAGCGTTGGTGTCGAACCCTTCCCGCATGCCAGGCGGCAACTGGGTGCGGAACTGGTGGGCGACGTGCCAGGCGATGCCGTAGGAGCGGCTGGTGGCCATGGCGTCACCGATGTCGGTGGGCAGGTGCAGATAGTTCTGCGCCTCGTCGACGAAGACCATGCCGGGCCGCTTCCACGGATCCTTCTCGCTGGCGCGGCGCAGAGTCGCTGTCCAGAGCTCGGCCAGCACGAGGCTGCCGAGGAAGTTGGCCGCGCCCTTACCCAGGAGTGCTTCGTTGAGCGGCACCAGCACTGTCTTGTTCTCGCGGAAGACGTCGCGGAGCCGGAAACGCGGCGAGGGCTGACCGAGCACGGCGACAAGGTTGCGGCGCATCACGATCTTGCGGAGCTTGTTGAGCGGAGCCGCGATCTGACTGACGCGCTGGCGTACGGGCATCTCCTCGAACTCGCGCCAGAAGGTGGCAAGCGCCGGATCGTCCACGACGTACTTGGTCGCTTCCAGGCGCAGTGGTGCGTCGGTGAGCAACGACGGGAGGTCGATGATCGTGTACGGCGCGGCGCGCTTCTGTCCCGCGACCAGGAGCGTCACGAGCGCACCCTGGATCAGGTACTCCGTACGTGGCCCCCAGCCGTCGGCGAACAGGGCGGCGAAGGCAGCCAGCAGGTTGTCGGCGACGACATAGGGGTCGTCGTCGGGGCTGAGTTCCAGCGGATTGAACCCGACCGGCTGGCGCTCCGAGGCGTCGAGGACGACGATCTGCCCTGCGGCGGACGCAGGTACGCGATCGAGGATTGAGTCCACCAGTTGCTTCTTCGGCTCGACCACCACACAGGCCCGTCCGGCAACGATGTCGCTCAGGATGAGGTGCTCCAGGAGCACCGACTTCCCAGAGCCGGTTGGCCCGATGGCCACCGCATGCTGGAGGCGGTCGATTGGATCGAACCCGATGGGGCGCTGCGGTCCGGGTGCCGTGCCGACTGCGAAGACGCCCTGCGTCGATGACACGCCCTTCGGTACGGGCAGTCGCTTCGGGTGAAGCGGATCGACGCCCGGAAGCGTGCTCTCGCCCAGCGGCCACCCGAGCAGGGGTGCGAGTTCGGACGGTGTTAGCTGGAGGCGTGCGTGCTTAGCCGAACCGTGATGGAGCTCGCGGGGCGATTCCGGCACCAGCCGCAGCCGGACGCCGATCGCCTCTAGCCCTTGCAGGCTGCCGAACACGCAGTGGGTCAGGGCCTCGCGGCGCTTCGGGTCCGGACTGTCGACCCCGATCCGCAGCGTGATGTGCAGCCGGGGTTCGGCGGCGTGGTCTTGGAGCTTGCGACGCGTCTCGGGTGCTGCCTTCTCTACGCCGTGCCAGAGCCGTGAGCCGACCGGCTGCAGTGGATCCGGCGCATCCGGACGGACGAAGTACGGTGCCAACGTGCGGCCGAGGACGACTTGCAGCGCGACCTTCTCGCCGGGCTTTCTGGCATCCAAGGCGCGATAGATGGCCGCCGTGAGGTGCTCCGGATCGAGCGCGGCAACGGGCAGGCCGTTCTGTCGGGCTTCGACGCGTCGCGCTGCGGTCAGCGGATCGCGGGTCGTTGTGGCGAACACGACGTCCGGGGAGAGCCCTCGCAGGAGGTGACGCACCTTGTGCACGCTGGTCGGTGTGCACCCCAGGATGTAGTGGATGCCGTCGTCCACCGCCCGTACCTCAAGCGAGAGCGGGCGGGGTGCGTCGGAGCCGGTCAGGCGGCGGAGCAGGTTCGTGACCGTCTCGGCCAGGATCGGGCGTGGCAGGTAGAGCCGAGTGAAGACGAAGGGCTCAGGCATCGCTGGCCTCCTCGCCTTCAGTTTTCGGCTCGGCATCCGCCAGCAGGCGAGCCTCCTTTTCGGCGCGGGCCTCGGCCTCTCGTCGGGCCTGCTCCAGACCGCCGCTGACGAGGATCTTCGCGATTTGCTCGGGACGGAGGTCGTGATTGAGTTCGGAGAAGACCCAGACGCGGCGATCGCGACTCTTGCGATAGCGGCGTCGGCCTGCTCGGTTGGTTGGAGTGCTCAAGGCAGTACCTCCTCTCTGTTCAGTTGTTGATGTGCTCCTCCCGCAGCGCCGTCAAAGCGCTTGTGATCGCGGAGGGGACGGTCGTTTATGAGGCATAGCCAGGGATTTGTCAATACCCGTTGTGTATTCCACAACGCCCGGCCAGAGGTGAATGTGCTCATGGTCACCACCGCCCGTTGCGACGCCAGCGGACGAACCAGACGGTCGCCCAGGCGAGCCCGCAGAGGGCGGCTGCCAGTAGCAGCCATCCCCAGAACTGGGCCAGCAGCTGCAGCGCGAGCCACAGCACGATCACGCCGCCGAGCGCCAGCAGGCAGGCGCGGAAGAACTTGTCCATGAGCGTCTCCGGCTTCTTGTCGTCGGGCTTCTTCTCGTCCCAGAACACGGCTTATCCCTCGCCTTCGTGATCGGAGGCGGGTGCATCGTCGTCCTGGCGGGCGTAGTCGCTCGGCACCGGGTAGCCCCAGGGGGCCAGGCTGACGTCGCTTTCGATTTCGTTGCCCCAGACGCTCCAGTTGGGGGCCGGTGGCTGGCGGCGAGCGAACAGCTCGAGCTTCTTGGTGTCGCGTCCCGAAACGCGGTCGATGATCGCGTACATCTCATCTGGCTTGACGGAGTGTTCCTGGAGCGGGGCGAACACCCATGTGGGCTGACTGCGGAACTGCACCGGTGCCTTGCCGCGGGTGCCGAACAGGACATGCTCGGTGGCATTACGGAGGTACTGGCCGAGCGTGAAGCGCGACTTCACCCAGGTCAGGGGGGAGCGCGGGGTGAAGCCCCAGGTTTCCATGACGTCGTAGCCGACGCGGAGCGTGGCGTTCGTCACCCACAGGTACAGATGGGCGTTGTCTTCCGCGAGCGCTTTGACCGCCTCGCCCATGCCTTTGATCTGATCCAGGGTCATGACGTCGTAGTGCTGGTTTGCGCCGAGCGGGCCGCGCTGCAGGACGTCCCACGGCGGATCTGCCGCGATGACCGCAAAGCGCTCGGGCGCTACCGCCGTCTTCTGGACGGGGAGAGTCGATGCTCCCAGTGCGCTCGGTGTTGCTGCTGGTGTGGACATGGTGATGTCTCCTTTCCCGGAGCCCGGCTCGTGGCCAGGCACCGGAGGATTGGTATGAGGCAAGGCGGGTAAGTCGTCAACCGTCCGATCGCTCCCGCCGCCACGCGGCGAGACGGTCGAGCGGACAGCGGCTCGCTCAGGAGCTGCGGTAGGTGACGGGGATGTATTCGCGGGTGTTGTGGAATTGACGACACCCAGCTCGGACGTATGCAGCGTGGGTTCACTCATGAGCGCGCCCCCTTACTGGCTCCCCGGCGCAGCACGGAGTACCGGCGCCCGCGACGAGTCGCGGTGAGGCTGCGGTGCACCGCAGCAGCGAAGCTGCCCGGAGGGTCGCTGGCGCGCAGCGGCGTCACCGTGACGCCCGCGGCATCGATGAGGTCGAGCGGTGGCTGGCCTCCGAGTACGACCGCGTGCACCGTCCCGGGGAACGCCAGCAGGCTCGACAGCGCCGCGTCCGGGTCGGCGTCGGTGAGCTCGAAGTCCGAGAACACCGTCAGACGCACGTCGTGACCCGGATGCTCGAACGCGAGGATCTCGGCGGCTTCCAGGCTTGGCAGCAGATCGCTTGTCCCTGCCCCCGCGCGTGGTGTCTGCAACGACGGCTCGAGAACGGTGCTGAGATGGCGATCCGAGAGTGTGACGACCGGGCTGGCCCCGACCGGATGGTCGAAGTGAAGCACCGCGACCTTCGCTCGGTTCGTCACCGACCAGCTGCCCACCACCCGGATCGCCTGCCACGCCTCTCGGAACCGCCCGCCGACCGGATCAGTCCCGACAGGTGCAGTCACGGAGCCGGAGTCGTCGAACAGGATCAGGTCGAGGCTGGGACGGGTGGCGTCCAGGCCCGGCCATCCGAGCTCCACCCACGGTTCGGGCGTGAACCGCTCGGGGCGAAGCGGCAGAACCCCACCAGGGAGCAGCTGCGGGTGGATGATAGGCGGGATCACTGGGCACCACCGCCTCGGCGCGTCGTCTGCCCGATCGCGGTGTGCTCGGCGGCCGGGCCGTGCCCGACGACCTGCGGGTTCCGGCGCAACACCCCGAACCGCAGCGCCCGCAGGTGTCGGCGGGCTGCCTCCCCGCGATGGTCGTGTTCCGCCGTGACCGATTCGGCCTCGGCGAGCACCGTCTCGCGGTGACGCCAAGCGGATGCTCCGGCCAGCTGCTGATGACGGGCAAGCGCGCGGGCGTAGTCCGCTTCGGCGGTTTCGATGAGGTCTGCCGCTTCGTCGGCGTACATGTAGCTCTCGATCCAGCTGGCTGCCGCGACCGCCATCGCGATCCCGCCAAACACGGCCCCGGCGAGCGGATCCTCGATGCTTGCCCGCAGCGCGAACACTGAGACCGCGATCATGGAGGCCACCGCCCCCGATACCCACAGCAGCGCCTTCACGAAGGGCCACCCGGTGTCGGGGGCGGTGAACAGCGGCGCGAACGGACGCTCTTGCTCGGTGAGGGTGTCGAGCGGGCGAGCCCGACGCTCTCGGGCGCGGAGGTCGCGCACCTCGGCACCGGACAACCCCGCCGTGACAGTGGCAGCTGCCGCAGCGATGGCCATGACTACTGCGATCTCCGGGTACTCGCCGAGCCAGATGGCCGCACTGGCGACCCCGGCGAGGTCGCCACAGAGAAACGCGGTCTTCGCCAGGTAGTGCCAGCGCTTGGCCTTCGGGGCGCGGCGCCGGTGCGGCGAGAGCACCACCGTTGTCGCGACCAGCCGCTCTTCGGCAGCGGTCAGGATAGGAAGGTGCCCATCGAGTAGGCGCCTCCCGGCCTCGGCGGCCAGGGCGAGCCCGGCGGCCTCGGCCCGGAGCGGGCGGGCGGTCTCGATCCCGAGCGCCGTGAACTGCTCCGGTTGTTCCAGCTCGAGTTCCTCGCGCTCCAGCTCCAAGTATGTGCTGCCGATGGAGCTCGGGCGCGGGACGGCCGCCGCTTCGTCGATCCGCTGCAGCGCGACCTCCGCGGCCTCCGCTTCCGACTGGAGGGCGGCGTCGAACACGCCGAGCATCTTCACTGGGTCACCGCCAAGTCCGTGACGGCCAAGCACGTACCTGCACCGGTCTCTTCGCAGAGGGCGGTGTAGAAGGTGACCTCACCGGAGATGACGTCCGAGGGCACCGGGTCGCCGGCCACGCGCCCCAGGCCCGCGACCGTGAGTGAGGAGTCTGCAGGCAGGCTCGGCACGTCGACCTGCTCGGCCAGCGCCGTCGCCTCACCTTCGGTGAGCGCTCCGGTGATCTGTACCGGCCCGACGTTGGTCAGGCCATCGGTGAGCAGGTACGCATCGAGACGGGACTCCGGGAACTGGGCAGCCTGCTCCGTGAACAGCCGGTACGCGGCCAGCACATCGCTGCCGTCCTGGGGCAATGCCTCGACCGCCGGATCGAACGCCGTCGCGATCTCACGCATGACCTGGTTCAGCGCATTCGGCACCCGCTTGAGGCGGGCGTTCTCCGTCGGGGTCTGGATGGTGACATCGCCGTCGTAGAGCGCGCTGATGGCGCCCGAGCTACTGCTGAACACGGACACCTTCAGGTGCCCGCCGCAGACCAGCGTGCGCTCCGCGACCGACTGCACCAGCAGCAGCCGCTCCTTCGCGAGGGCGGCGTCGCGGGCAGAGCCGGACTCATCGAGCTGGATGAAGGTGTTGAGTGTGGCGTCCGGGCAATCCGCCAGGATTCCCTGGAGGCGTCCGAGCTCGCCGGGAGCGTTGGCTCCGGTGGAGCAGCCGGCCAGCAGGCCGACCGAAACAGCGGTGGTGATGCCGAGCGCGAGCGCACGGCGGGATACTGAGAACGTCATCGACGTTTCCTTTCCTTGATCTTTCGCAGGTGATGGGGTGGAGCTTCAGTGACAGGGGTGGCTCAGTTGGCGCTGAGCCACCCCGCTCTTGGCTTCGGCTACGTGGCGGACGGTTCCTCCGTGCCTGCGGCGTCGAGGAACTGGAAGATGCGGTAGCCCAAGCGGCTGCCGCCCGCCAGCGCCGCCTGCAAGACGATGCCCGTGAACTCGAGATCTGCCTGGAAGGACGGGTGCTGGGCGAGCTGAGCGCGGGCCTGCTGCATCGAGGTGCGCAGCGCCGCGGCCAGACCGACGGTCACCCGGTCGACGAGCGCGCTTTCGTCGTCCGAGAGGAGCAGCTCCTGCAGGGTCGGCGGGGGTTCGGACTCGACCTCAGCGGGGCTAACGGGACGGATAGCCTGCGTGAGGTCGTGCGCGGTGCTGGTGATCTCAGCCAAGTGCTTTAGACCGGACGGTGCGATGATCGCGCCCCCGGCGAGGTTCAGGTCGGGATGCTGCACGGCGCGCAGCGCCTTGGCGAGGGCCTCGGCGGCAAGCTCGAGGCGGGTGATCGCCTCGAGCTGCGCGCTCGGGATCATGGTGGGCATGGACTGTCCTTTCACTGATGGATGGTCGTCGGGATGAGGAGTTCGGACGCTGTGTCGGGTGCGACGCGGCAGGCAGAGAACGTCGGGAACCACTCGCCATGCGTCATCTGCTCGGAGGCCAGGCACTCCGCGTGGTACTTCGACTCGGCGTGGACGTAATACGTGGTGCCGGGGTGGAACAGCCCCTGATACGTGACGACCTCCCAAAGCGGCGCGGTCGCGATGACCTCGTCCTCCGCGGTGAAGCCGGTGGTGACGCCAAGCGTCGAACTCAGGATGGGGGTAACCATGAGACGCCCTTCAGATGGATTGGCTACGGCGGAGTGCTGCGTTCAGCCGACGGTAGATGCGGCCGAAATCGCCGTCCAGCGGAAGCACCTCGAACGTGGTGCGGAACCTGGAGACGGGGCGGAGGACGTGGCGTGGAACGTGGTGCGAAACCTGGAACCACCAGATGAGTAGCCAAATCGCGCCATCGTGACCGGGCGCTCGTTCCGGGGCAGAGTGGGTTGCTCGATACCCTGTGGGAATGGGAACCTCGACGCGGCAAGACCACGACGAGGTCCCCGCCTGGGAGCGCGAACTCCGGGAAGACTCGATGGGCAGACAGCACATCGGTCATGTCTTCACGGCGGAGCACTTCCCGAGGCTCGCGGCCGCACTGCACGTCACCGCCGGGCAATCGCTCGAGCAGCGGGTCGTGAACAGCGTCGATGCGCTCGACCGCGACCTCGCGACTTCGCCGCTATGGGATGAGTACCGCAGGTTGCTCTATGCCGCGTGCGCCTGGTGGGGCATCTCCGAAGCCTGGCCGACACGCGAGGACTGGCAAGCGTTCTGCGTATTCGCAGACCTCGCGGAATCACGGAAAGGGGCGATGGAGCGGGAGCGTCGTTCCTTCCGGCACGCGTGGGCTGCGCACGAGTATCAGGCCAAACGTGAGCAGATCACGGACCCGTTCCCACTGACCAGCACGCACCACCACGATGGGCACCGCGAGCCGTTCAAGACGCAGATCCAGGACGCATTCGTCGCTCTCCTGCTTGCGCTCGTCGATGGCGGGGACGGCATCGAGTTCTGGGATCCGCGCAGCAATCGCCTGCTTCGAGAGCCGCTCCCGACGGCTGAGCAGGAGCAGACGAAGCCCGCCGTGCCATCCGCGCCCGACCCAGCACAGCCCGTCACTTCCGCGGTGCGTGCCTTTTACGAGCGCGTCCGAACGCTCGAAGCGCGGATTATTCCGCGTCTCCTGAAGGAAGCTGACCAGGTCGCGGGCGAGCTTGAGATGTCGGCGCCGACCTCGTGGTCCGAGTTCGGGCGTCGCCTCACGCTCCTCACGAACATTCGCGACACCCTGGAACGGCTGACACCCGCGGTCTTCGAGGCGTCCCTCCCCACCCTGATGTCGATGACCACACCGATCGGTGGGGATGCCCTCATCGATTCCCATGCGAAGCACACACGGCTGCTCACGGAGCGCTACGTACGCCCGTGGGTGAAGCTGAGTCCGGTGCAGTTGAGTAACACGGTCGCGCTCGTGATCCGTGCCAGACGGGAGTGGCAGGAGCTGGCAAGCCAGGCGGTGCCGACCGTTGTTCCGCTCGGCCTCGACGATCTACGCCTCGCCTGGTCAGCGGCGGGTGCGCAACTCGAAGAGATCGATCGTGTGATCGGATTGCAGGGCGACAGCCGTCTCGGCCAGCGCACCATCTCCGACCTGCGGGCTGCGCTGGAGCGGATCTCCGCCACGGAGCCGTCGTAGGACGGTCGGGCATGAAGAAGCCCCTGCATTGCTGCAGGGGCTGGGTGCCGGGATATGACGATGCCCCGCTCACTCGTAGTGACGGCGCTTCGACCGGGAACCGTGAGGTTCCGCGGGAGCATCGTCGCGCCGGAGCGGCGGGGTTGGATGATGCGAGGTCTGCGTGACTCTCGTCAGGACCGAGCGGCGGCGCAGATCGCGAGATAGCGCGGACGCGCGCGACCGAGCTTGATGCCTGCCAGCAGCAGTTCGGGGTAGCTGTACGGGAACTTCCGCTCCGCGTTGATCTCCCATGCGTCAACCAGGCTCTCGTATGTCGTCCTGAATACGAGATCGTCGGAGTCGAAGAGCAGCTCCTCCCAGATGATCTGTTCGAAGCGCTCGATGCCGGCTCCCGCAACGACCTCAATGAAGTCTGCGACGTGTGCGCGCACGTGATTGTTCTCGTGTTTCAGCATCAGTTCGAGGATCGCCATCGAGTGATCCTGGTAGCCGAAGAACGCGATTTCCCTCAACGTTTCGAGGAGGTCGGGGATGTACTTGCGCGCGGGCCCCTGTTCGAGCTCGGACAGTAGCGCGACAAACTCTTCAGGGCTGTGGGTGACGATGAAGGTGAACCGTTGCACGTGGCTGCCGCTTCTTGGAACGGACGGCAGCGGCGGGTTGTAGACGTGAGGCATCGAGGTGTCCTTTTGATCTGTGTCGGTGGATGCCTGACGCTCAAACACAGAAGTGATTGAGAGCGGCGCGCTGCCGTCGCGTCGTTCATTTCGGACGGCAGGGCGCGGCCCTCAGATCTCGTAGGACAGCCCTTGTTATGACACATCAGCTCCGTCTTGTAAAGAGCCCGGGTGATGCCGCGGCATCTGCCGACAGAGGTCAGAAGGCGGTTGTGCTTTTGACAACGAACCGACGCCATTTGCCTCGTTCGGGCGCTCACGTGTGCCGCGGAGACGGGGGTCTACTCTGCGGCGCAGTAGTCGCGGATGTTGGTAGCGAGCAAGCTGGCGGCGCCACCAGTCGGGTCGTCGGGGAGGTAGAACTCGCCGTCGTTGGCGATCAGGTTCGCGGCGCTTGAGGAGAGGTACTCGGCGGTGGACTTCATCTGTGATGTCGGCGGGTCCGCCATCACGCTGTTGCCGATCTCTTCGACTGTTCGGGTCGAGTCCTCGTCGTAGGAGCTGCCGCTGGTAGCGGCGAAGCTGTCGAGTGTCGAGAGGTAGCCGGTTAACGTGGTGCAACGGGTGGCCTTGTCGGCGCTGGATACAGTGGAGCCCGCGATGACGCTGACGAACACGATCACGGCAACAGTTCCGATTATGGCGAGTCCGGTGAAGGCCGAGCTGAGGATGATCGCGAGCTTTGCGAGAGTGGTCGGTGCCGCTCCGGCACGCTTGGACTCGGATCGTGAGACGAGGCCGAGGATCAGCCCGACGGGAGCTATCAGGAAGGCGCAGATGAGCGCCACGATCCCGAGGCTCGTTCCTGGCGCCGGTGTCCCGACGGGACGGGTGGTGGGTGCGGCGTTCATCGGGCGGCTGCCTTCCAACTCGTGACGTGAGGTGGTCGCCACCCGCTCCAAGCGGCCGACCACACCGCACATTACCAATTTTCATTGGTTTCTGGGTATGTTCGAACCCAGCGGCCAGCAGCCCCGGGAAACACCCGCTTCTCCGGGGCGCTGGCAAAGGAACTCTGGGGGCTTCTCGTGGCGTGTCTCACCTCTCGTGCAGGATCGGTCGCGGCAGGGATCGGGGTGTTGCTCGCGCTCTCCGCTTGCGCATCGACTCCCGTGGCTGGGTCGTCGACCGCGACGGCTGGCGCGGCCTCGGCCGCAGCGGCGACGGTCACGGTGACCTGCGAGGAGTTCAATGCGAGCGCCACGCTGGATGCGGCCTATGCCGCGATGGGCAGCGTAACCGGCAGCACCTACACGGAGGCGAATGACCACAGCCTCCTCGCCGGGGCGCAGAACGCCTGCAGCATGGACATGTCCCGCACTCTCAACGACGTCATGATCGACCTGACGGGAGGGCAGATGGCCGCTGCTCCTTCGGACGACACCGATACCTCGTCGGGCAGCGCCGGCAAGGACGCTGTCGCCGAGGAATGCAGCTTCGGCAGCATGGAGCCGACTTACACCGTCGAGATCCTCACGGACTTCCCCGACGTCTGGAAGGCGAATGCCCCGCTCCCGGCGACAGATGGCCACGCGGTCTGCCACCAGAACACACCGGATACCTCACAGGTCGACCGGTACTGGGTGTGGTTCGAGGACGAACAGGCGGGAGAGGCAGCGGCGCTTGCCTGGGAGACCGCCCTCACGAACGCGGGCTATGCCAAGAGCTGCGACCCGCTCTACGACATCGTCAACGCCCGCGCAGAAGCCAGGACCGGGAACTGTGGCTACGTCAGCGCGTCCGGCCAGTCCGCCATGATCGAGCTCAACGGTAGCTTCGGCGACGGTTGGATCCTCTGGTTCTTCCCGCAGAACTGACTCCGAGAGGTGGGCGTGCGCTGCGTAACTGCGGCGTGTTCTCCATCGGCGATTTCGCTCGCTTTCCGGAGCATTCTCGGGCTGTGTGGTTCCTCGCCTGGCCGCGTTCATGGCCGGGCGGAAGGAGCACTACGATGACGTTCGAACGCCCCGACTGGCTTACCGAACCCTGCCCGGCATGGTGCGACGGCGAGCACGCCGGCCAGCACCTTGAAGACGACCGGTGCCACCACAGCGACTATCGTGTCGTCCCGATCATTCAGCAGCAACGTCGGTGGCCGCGCCCTGCTCTTCGTCCAGGCGACGACGTCGAAGCCGGTGAGCTCAACGTGCTCACGTTCCGAAGCGTCGGTGCTCGTGAGACGTGGATCGCGATCGCGAACGACCAGCAGAAGCTCGAACTCACTCATGAAAGCGCGTGCAGACTCCATGCCGCGCTCGGCAGCCTTCTGCGCGACGTGAGTGATGAACGCGAGAAGCCGTAGGTTGCGTGCTACCGGGTGGTCAGCTTCGGTGCTGCCGGCAACAACTCCTCGAGCCGGACATCGAGCACCTGAGCAATCGCGAGAATCGTCGCCAACCGCGGGTTTGTCGGCGCACCCCGTCGTGTCGCCGCACCCCGCTCATACTGCTGATACGCGTAGAGCGAGATTCCCGCGAGTTCCACCAACTGTTCTTGCGTCAGCCCCGCCTCGTCCCGAGCGCGTCGCAGCCGATGCCCAAGCTCGCGAGCGAACGCGGCCCACTCCTCGCGCGCCTCGGGTGCAATAGCCATCACCCCAGGCTCTGACCAACAAGAGTTGGTGAACACCGATAAAAATTGGTCTCATCGGCGATCTTGGCAACGCACGCTGCAAGAAGGCTCCGACCCCAGATGTGGTGGTCGCGTAAGTGGGGTGGGCACTACGGGCTATTGACAATATAGAACAAATGTGCGATAATTCGTCATGATTGAAGCCCGTGCCTGATGCACGGATGCTTCGACATCAGCACGCTTCTGCCTCATGCCGTGCTCAGAATAGCTCTCTCCAGCCATCTCTCGGGTGTGGGAGCGATGACGCCATCGCGCCGCTCGTCGGCGCGGAGGAATGGTGTCGTCACTCCTGCAACCGCAGGGCTAGGAATCAACACGCCAAGGAGGGCGCTCGTGCCTCACACATGTGACGCAACCACCATCAAGAAGAACACCAACATCGGTTCGGAGGTTGACGATCCCGAACTCGAAGGACCACTCCTGCTGCCCTGGCGCGAGCGATACGGGAGCGAAGACATCCTCATCGGTGATCAGCGCTTCCACGTGCATAGGCACGGCGGCGGGCTAGTGAGCTTGCTCGCCGTGGTCGCGCCGACCGTCTATGTTGCACCAGGGGCCATGATCAAAGATCGTGCGATCGTGGTCGGATCCGTCCGACTCTTCGACCGCTCGGTGATCGAGGGCACGGCGATCGTCGCTGACATGGGTACGCTCCGCGACAATGCAGCAGTCGGTGGTGAAGCCATCGTCAGAGGACAGGTCACGCTCGCTCACCACGCGCGCGTAGACGGTGATGCCCGTGTCAACGGCGGAGTGTTCCTGCAGCACTTCGCCCACATCAGCCGCGGAGTCCTCTCCGGCGGTATGACGGTCAACTGACCTTCACCCACTCGAGCCCGCCTCGAGCGACTAGAAGAGCCCACCGGCACTCGTCGCTCGGCGGGCTCTTCTTCAAGAAAACCATGCTCAACCGAGGTCGGCGCCGCATGTGCTGCTTGCCGTCCGCCCGTATACACAGAACCCGTTGCCCACCGAATGCACCGCCGGCTCTTCTTCATGAAGTGCGAGCGTCGTGATGACAAAGCCGAGAGTTCGCGAATTGGGGCGTTGAGAGGCGAAACGAGCCGACGTGAGCGCATCCCATTTTAATACGTTTCTGGCAACGCTAGTCTGGGTTACTTACTCATGACGGATTGAACCTGCTCTTGGGTCAGGGCGCTACTGTAGATCCTGACGTCATCGAGATAACCTCGCATGCAATCGTCCTCCCCTTTGCCGAACCACCAGGTGTTCGAGCGTTTGAGCGCAGCATTGATCGTGATCGTGTCGGTCTTTACAACGTTGCCGTCGTAGTAGTAGGTGAGTTTGCTCGACGCAGAATCGGCGACGAGGGCAATGAAGTGCCATGCGTTCAACGGCATCGCGATGGGATAGCTGTACTCTCCGGACCCGAAACCGAGATTGCCGCTGCTGTTGACTTCGATCCAATACTGGTTGGTGTCCCAGATGATATTTGCGTAGCTGGTCGATGTTCCGGTTCTTTTGTACCAGAACGCCACCGTCCAGGTGCTTAGGTTCTCAGCGCCTAACCCATTGCGGTAGAAATACCCCGTGCACGCATTTGACATCCCTGCACCGCTGTGCCCAGAGGCGGTCCAGAGCCCGCTGCCCGAGGCAGTGAGCGTGTAGCCGTTCCCGGACGAGTCGCCGGCTGTTGTGCCGGATCCTTCGTTGAACTTCCACTCAGCAATCGGTGCTGGGTCCGTTCCCCCGCAGCTGGTGGACGTGATCTGCCGGACGCTGGAACTGTAGTAGTAGGTAACCGATCCTGCGGTCACGCTAAGGCAGTACCCCTCGCCGACGAGTGAATACGTGAAGGTTCGACCACCGCCGACGACGAGCCCCTTGCCTCCGTTCGCGACCGAAGCCGACGCTGGATACTCGCCGTTCTCTGCGGCGTCGAGTTCGAGCTGTGTTGCGAGAGTCTGCAGATCACTCTTGATCGCGGTCTCGGTCGCGCGGGCCGTGATGCCCCTGTAGGACACGGCCGTGATTGTCGCAAGTATCGCGATTACCACGATGACGATCAGAAGCTCGACGACGGTGAAACCGCGGCGCAGGATTCGAGCGTCATCGATAGGAACCGTTGAAGAACGAGAACGCTCGAGGCCTACGTCGCGGAGCGGCCGACAGCGGTAGTTCGGAGTGGTACGTGATGCTTTCGTGCCATAGCTGCGCCTGACTATGAACCACAAGCGCAAAGCAGTCAACAGCAGCGTACGCGCTTCAGCGCAGGCAACTGGGGTAGGTGTTGACGAAACCACAACGTACAGCGTGGACATCCCCAGCGCGAAACCCGCAGGGAACGCTACGTCATCCGACAGGAGGACGCCACTCAGCGAGAAAATTACGACTCCACCAATGCGGCGTGCCCGTCCCGCAACGCACGGCTGCATCGAGGTGCTTGGGCGCGCCTCTTGGCCGGTTGCGGGCCTCGTCGATGAGAGGACTCGTGCGCCGCGTGGTGCGGCATGTCCTGATCGAGATGATGCGCACGGTCACCGTGCGCATGGCGACCGCTTTCGGTGCCAGCAAGAGCGAGATCAGCCTGTGGCGCCGGGCGCTCAAACAGGTCGACGCCATGATCGGGAAAATTGTCACGCAAGTAGCGGCCGTGCTGAAGGACTCGTGACCACGGAACCCCGCTGAACGAGACTAACCGTTGTGGAATAGACAACGGGTATTGACATTTCAAACCATTCGTTCATACTCAATTGTCCACTCCTCGTCGGACTGCGATGTAGAGGAGGCCACCCAGGCCTCGTCCATCGCTTCCGATGAGGAGGCTCAGCATGGCTGAGAATGAACTGCCCGAGGTGCCGTCCACGGCCCTCGGCCCCCTGCGGACGCTTGCCGTTCGCATCACCGACGGGTTGCGTGCTCAGCTGGACGTGATCGCTCAGTTGAACAACCGCTCCGTCACCGAAGAGATCCGTCTGGCCCTGGAGTCCTGGATCGAGGCTTCCAAGTCCGATCCCAAGGTGCTGCAGCGCGCCGAGACGGTACGGGCCGAGATCGAGCGCGAGGCACAGACCAAGCAGAGCGCGATCGAGGCCATCTTCGGCGCCGCCGGGCCGGGAGCGAAGACTCCCTCGCCGCGCGGCAAGTCTGCCTGAGCTCCCGACTAAGGCGCCCTGTGCGTCATGGTCGGTCGAGCTCGGGCGCGCGCAATCCTCCCTCCCTCGTTGCTGGGGGACAGGGAGCGGGGCGGCTGTCCCGGAGGTCGAGCGCCACGCGCGCTCCCTCCGGGCAGTCGCCCAAGAACACCTTCGGCTACGAGCCGAGGCTTGTCGCCTGTTCAGGCGAACAGGTAGTAGAACGTCAGGTGGAGCGACAGGATCAGGTGGATCGATCGTGGTCGAGTACGAAGCAACGCCATCACGACTCCGAGCACTAGGATCGCAATGCTCGGCACGAGGTGCGCCAGCCCGAAGCGCTCTGGCAGAAACAGCACATGTCCCAGCCAGAATGTGACCGCGACCATCGGTACGGCCGCCCAGCTTGAAAAGCGCTCGCGTACATAACTCTGGAGCAGCCCGAACGTCAGATAGTCCTGCCAGAACACGGACACAGCCATCCAGAACATGTACAGCGCGACCGGCAGAATCAGGCCGTAGTGAAATGGCAGCGCGATGCCCGCAACGACGGGAAGCGCGTAGAGCCAGCGCAAGCGGTCTCCGGCGAAGAGGACGCGGTTGAACCGCTTGTGCAACAGCACGAGAGGTACCGCAAGAACAACGGCGACGAGTGACTCTATGAGGATCACCGTTGCGTAATCGTCGGAGAACCAGCCGCCCACACCACCGGCAAGTAACCCGGGCGTCAGCGCCCACCCTGCCACCCATCCGGCCCAAGCAAGCATCAGCGTGAGCGCCGACGGAAAGCGTCGTGTTGATGGCTGAGGGCGATGTTCGCGTGATGTGTCGGTCATTCTCGCTCACTGTGAGCTATGCCGTCGTGCTTGTCAATTCGTACCTCTGATTCCTCGTTGCTGCCCCGCGACTTGTCAGAGAACCCACCAGGGGTTCTCGGTCGCGACAACAGTAAGGAGGTGGGAATGGTGGTGCGAAGCATCGTCATCCCGCACGATCCCGTGCATCCCCCGCGCCTGCGGGAGCTGGCCGACGTCGGCGACTTCCAGGCCGCAGTGGACGGCTGGATCGAACCGCTCGAGATGCCGGCCCTCGGCGTCACGCTCTACGCCAACGAGGCAGCCCGACGCGACCTCGCGCCGATCAACCGCCGTGCTATGGCGGTGTGGTGGCTCTACACGGCCGACCCGACGCAGTACCCGATGATCCTCGGCGACGTCGTGCTCACCGGCAACGGCAGCGACGAGGACACCGGCGACGTGCCGGAGCGGATCATCCGCGACATCTTCGGGACGCAGGAGTTCGTCCTCCAGGCCAAGCCCTTCGGGGCCGGTCCCTGGCGCGACACCTACGCCCGATTCGGCAACGTCTTCGACGCAGCCACCTGGTGCATGCTGTTCACCTACTGCCTGCGCCCCGGTGCCCACTTCCGCCTCCGCAGCAACGTAGAGGAACCGGAGCATCACAGCGGCTCACTTCACGGCGGTGATCGCGCATGGTGAAGGCGCTCCGCATCCCCGTCGACGAGTCCGAGCCGATCACGGAGCTGGAGGTCTTCCAGCTGGAGGACTACCAGGCCGCGGTCGGCGGGTGGATCGAACCGGTCGACATCCCGCAGCTCGGGGTGACGATCTACGTCCACGAGGAAGGCCTGGTGATGGGCTTACCGCTCAACGCCCGCGCCATGTTCCTCTGGTGGCTCTTCGTCCCGGAAGCTCGCCAGAAAGCGATGTTGGTCGGGCCGGCGCTCGTCGTCGGCCTGCCGGATCGAAACGGCGACAGCACGGACGTCCCGGCGCCCGTCGCCGACATGTTCACCCAAGCCGGAATCTGGCGCGTGCACGCGCACGTGCCGGGCATCGAGCAGTGGTACGAGAGTCAGGAGACCCACGACGACTACTTCGAAGCCCTCATCTACGCGATGACCCTGCTGGAGCGTTGGGAAGAGGTCGACGACGTCCGCGTCGTCCCCGTCCATCCCGAGCGCGGCGCAGACCCCGTCGGGGGAGCAGCTCCTATCGAACCCGCCGCCTGACGGCATCAGGCACCAACAACCACGGCGGCGACTGCCCGGACCTTGAGAACCACGAGTTCTCGGTTCGGTGCAGTCGCCGCCTTCTTCACGTCGGTTCGGTAGCCGCCTCTGTGCGCACGCGCGAGTGCTTGACGCTCTCCTCGCACTTCCGCACCTTTCTGATCACCAGACCTACTGACATGTGCCACACGGGACATGCTGGTGATCAAGCCGCCGCGTGCCACTCCTACCTGAGTACGCGCGGCTCTTGCCATCAGTCAATTCGCTTTACTCAATCCGCTTCGGATTGTAAAATGTATACAAACGTATGAAAGAGCCCTCACAACGCCAATCTGTAAACACTGAAATCGCCGAAGCCCTCGAAGGGCTGCTGATTCAGGCTCGGGCCGAGTGGCCTACCGAACCGATCGGCTACCGGGCGAAGCTCCACAAGCGTGTCCCGGACGACCGCTACGGCTTCTTTCATCTCCTCGAAGTAACCCCTCGCCTGCGGGACCGCTACGAGTTCAGCCTCCTCGACCCCCTCAGCCCAGCCGCGGACGAGCTCCGCTTCACGGCCCGTCTCGACGTAGGGCGCAGCGAGTATCACCTCGAAGGCGACGAGCTTGTGCTGGTCGTCGCCCGCGACATCCATCGCCCGGATCTGGGCTAACCTGTGCTCCACAGCCACGCCGACCTCCCGAGGGTCGGCGTCTTAGTTGCGGTTCAGGCCGTGTCGCACGGAGTCCAGCGCAACCTTGAAGTGGCTCTCTGCCGCGTTGATATCCCTGGTCGGCGTCGCAGGGTCAAAAACCCGTAGCAGCGAGAAGCGGAAGCTCGAAGGATCGAGCGTCTTCAGTTCGACGTTGCCGCCGTGCCCGTTGGTCGCGTAGGCGTGCCAGCGCTGCCGGATGCTCTCTTCGCCATCCGCCTTGCCAACGTAGTGCCGGCCATCTCTCGTGTCGGTGATGAGGTAGATCCCGAACACGGAAGAGAGCGCCGTGCGCCACGAGGCGTAGCGGTGCTCGCGCATGACGGCCTGCAGCTGGGCGTGGCTCAGGATGAGGCGGTCAAAGCCCGGGAACGGGATGGGTTCCGCGTCCGCGATCCCCACGACCGGATACTTTCCCGCTGCGGCGGCGCTCATGCGCCAGGTGCGCGGAGACTTCCACCCAATGACCAGCCGCCCGCGAAGGTCGGCCATGTGCTCCGTCTCGGAGACGTCGAACGTCCGGCGGATGTCGTCGCGTGCGGTCTCGCCGCGGTTCTCCACCACGGACCACAGCCGCGCCTGGTCGCCGCCCTCCTTAATGAAGACCACCCAGAGGCGAGGTGGCACGGCGGGGAACCGCCTGCTGTCCGATGACTGCGTCGCCGTGTACGCCAGGATCTCGGCGTGCGTCGAGTCCGCATGCAGACCCGTCAGGCCGCTCTCCTCCGGCTCGGTCACGAAGGCGTGACGAATGACGAGGGTCTGCGCCGGGTCGATACCGGCGTCGAGCAGAAGCGGGGCGAGAGTCAGGGTCATGTGCAGATCACCCGGCCACGTCCTCTCTCGGGTCTTCGGCCGCGTTTGGCTCGGCCGCAGCGGATGAGTTGCCGTGCCCCCGACGCCATGGCAACCGCTCGGACGCTCCTCCGACCAGCTTCTCCGTGCCTGCTTTCGCGCCCTCGAACGTCTTCACGCTGAAGCTGCTCACCGCCTTGGCGCTGCGCTCCGTGATCTCCAGGGCGTCATCTCGGGCATCGCCGACTGCCTCACGCCAGGGCTTCGCCTCGATGGCGCTGCGGTTGCCGTCGATCCCCAACTTCTCGTGAAAGACCAGCACGTCATCCGCCACCTCGTTGCCGGAGCGCACGACGCGGCCGGCCCTGAGCGGGTGAAGGAGCACCTGCTGGTTCGCGCCTACCGCAGCGGCGTCCATGCGTGAAAGGAGCCGAGCGGTGCTCTTCGAGATGTCGTCGCGGCGCTTGGCGCGCGCCGCTTTGAGCGCGGTGCGGTGGCGGTCGACGTCATCGGGACTGGAATCCAGCACCCGGTCGAGCTCGAGAATGTCCAAGCCGTCTTGGAGCTGGAAACACCGCGCCAGCACTGCCAGCCACTCTTCGACGGTCTCCTCGGCGGTGCCGGAGAGCTTGGAGAGATCCCTGACCTTGGACTTCTTCTCCATCTTCTTCGCAAGCGCGTCGAGCTGGAGCAGGGCGTAGGCCTGCGTGGTGGCGATGGTCTGCGCGGCGCCGTGCAGGTTCGACCAGGTCACCTCGGAGACGCGGCCGACGTGCTCGCGTTTGAACATGGCGTCGTCGATCACCATGCCGACGCCGATCATCTTCGCGAGCTCCGCGTTCTTCTGCGCGAGCAGGATGTCGTCGACCTTCTCGTCGATCACCTTGAGGTACTCGGTGATCTCCTCCATGGTCTGCTGCATCGCCAGCTGCGCCATGATCCCCGCTGCGCCCGCGAGCATCGCCGGGTTGGTGAGCATCGAGCCGACCGAACCGGGCTTCATGAACTCCAAGATCTTCGTGACCTTGCCCTTGCTCGTGGTCGCGATCGCGCGGCTGACGCCGTCCGACGACCCCTTCATCGCCTTGCCGAGCTTGAGCGCCTTCGCGGACTCCTCCGTGAGCTTCACCCAGCGGCCAGAGTTCGCTGCGATCTGCGACCCGGCCTGCGCGACACCGGAGCCTGCGTTCAGAGCCGAACCAAGCTTCCGGTGGAGCTGGAGATCCTTCGAGGCAACGCCCGCGGACGAGAGATACCGCTCGACAGCCGACGGCTCGCCAATGACAGCGAGGCCATCGCCGTCGCTGATGAGTTCGATCTCGTCGCTCACGTCTCGCCCCTTCCGGGGTGAAGAAGCCCCTTCAGCAAAAGTAGCGGAGGGTGCTGACAGTGCCTCATTGCGGGGCACCCTCATCGCCGAGGATGACCCACTCGGCCTCCGATCGTTCGGTGTCGGTGACCTGCGCAATCATCACTGGATCGGGGTGAGTGTTCGATGCCCCTGGTTGTCCTGCCTCGGCGGGGCTCACGATCCGGGGCGACGTGCCTTGTAAAGTTCTTGATACAAGCACGATGGCGACGGAGGAGGGACGGACACGTATGGCGGAAGCACTGGGGTCGTCCAAGGGCACGACGGCGCGGATCGTCTGGGATACGGCAGACAAGTACCTGCGCAACATCGTCGACGAGGAGGACTACGGCGACTACATCCTGCCGTTCACGGTGCTTCGTCGGCTCGAGTGCATGCTCGCCGACACCAAGGATGAAGTCGCGCAGTTCGTCCAGTCGCTCGGCTCGCTACCGCAACACCTCATCGACATCGCGGTCAAGGACCGTTTCGGCTTGGGCTTCTACAACGTCTCTCCGCTCGACCTCGCCACGATCGCATCGGTCGACGATAACGTCGACAAATCGCTGAAGAGCTACATCGACGGCTTCTCGAACAACATCGCTGACATCTGGGTGTCCTTCGACTTCAACCGGCGCGCGAAGGTACTCGCCGACGCCAACCGTCTGCATGCCGTGGTGAAGCACTTCTCGACGCTCGACCTCAGCCCAGGCAGCCTCAGCAACACGAGTATGGGCGACGTCTTTGAGGACGTCATGTACCGGGCCTTCAACAAGAAGGGCAAAGCGGCCGGCAACTTCTACACACCCCGTGATGCGATCCGCCTCATGGTGGACGTGCTGATCAGCAACGACGATGACACCATCGCTTCCGACCATGCTGCGCGTTCGGTGTACGACCCGACCGCAGGCTCTGGCGGCATGCTGCTCATCGCGCAGGAGGCGCTAAAGCGCACCAACGAGAAGGTCGATGTCACCCTTTACGGCCAGGAACTGATGCCCTCCGCGTTCGCCCTCGGCAAGGCGGATTTGCTCATTCAGGGCGGTCGCCCGGACGCGATCAAGAAGGGAAACACCCTCGTCGAGGACCTCTACGAGGGGCAGACCTTCGACTATGTCCTCTCAAATCCTCCGTTCGGTATCGACGGGGAGGTCGAGGAGCAGTCCGTACGTGAGCAGGCCAAGGTGCATGGCTCGCGCTTTAGCCACGGTCTTCCAGGAACCTCCGATGGACAGATGCTCTTTTTGGCTCACTGCGCTTCGAAGCTGAGTCCTGCAAGCAAGGGCGGTCAAGGCGGGCGCGCCGCGGTCGTGTCGAACCAGTCGCCCCTCTTCAACAGTGACAACGGGCCAAACGCGATTCGCCAGTGGCTCCTCGAGGAAGACCTCATCGACGCGATCATCGCGCTACCAACGAGCATGTTTTACGGCACGGGCATCGCGACGTACATCTGGATCCTCGACGCAAATAAGGACACAGAGCGCGAGGGCAAGATCCAACTCATTGACGGGTCTGGTCAGTGGGACTCGCTCCGCAAGCCCATGGGTGAGAAGCGACGCGAGGTGGGCAAGCGTCATCGAGCGCGACTGCTCGAGGCGTACAAGGAGTTCGAACTCGCCGATCCGACAGTCTCTCGTGTCATGGCGCGGGAGGACTTCATGTTCCGCGACGTCCCGGTCTACAAGCAGGCGCGATTGGCGACTCGGTTTAGTGAGGACATAGTTGAGGCACTGCGCGGACGGCGAGATTTCGTCGAGGCACACGTCGCCGTGCTCCGGGCTCTTGACGGAACGGCCTGGAATGACCTTCCCAAGGCATTCCCTGCGGCTGCGAAGTCTGCTGAGCTGAAGGCTCCGGTTGGTCTGGTCGATGCTGTTATGAATGCGATGGGTGTCCAGGACGAATCCGCGCCGTTTGCGGTTGACCGCAAGGGAAAGCCCGTGATCGTTCCGGGGTGGAAGATCACCGAACGCGTACCGCTGAGTGAAGACCTGAACGAGCACATGGCGCGCGAGGTGCTCCCCTACGCGCCGGGCGCTCAATGGGACGAAACCAAGGCCAAGTATGGCACCGACATCCCGTTCACTAGGCTCTTCTACGTTCCTGAAGAGCCGCGCCCGCTTGTGGAGATCGACTCCGAGGTAGACGAGCTCATGAGCGAACTGGGCGACTTGTTCCGACAGGTGAGATCAGAGTGAGGCCCGTCGCACCAGTGTGGAAGTTCGCAGTGGTCAATCCAGCAACCACTGAATTCAGCCAACTAGATGAAGGCGACAGTGTCGCCTTCATGCCGCTGGAGGCGATCTGGCCCGGCTCCAAATGCGATTACAGCCGCACGCTACCTTGGTCACCTAATCTGAGCTACGTCCAATTTCGGCGCGGAGACGTTCTCGTGCCGAAGATCACGCCGACGTTCGAGGCCGGGCGAACAATCGTCGCGGATATCCCTTCTCGTGTTGGGCTCGCTTCCACTGAGGTGCACGTTGTCAGGGCGAACGAAGGCGCTGACCCAAGATTCCTGCGATACACCTTCCAGAGCCAGCCGTTCCTGGATGAAGGTGCGAACTCCCTGCAAGGAGTTGGAAATCTTCGACGGATCACCCCACGCTTCGTGCAGGACTATCGAGTTCTTGACGCATCGGCGGAAGTTCAGGCTGTCCTTTGCGACTACCTTGATCGAGAGACGGGTGAGATCGATGCGATCATCGACAGGCTCGATGGTCTGGCGGAAGTCCTCCGTTACCGCGCAGCGATAGTAAGTACGCGCCAAGTATGCGGGCTCTTCGAGAGTCATGACGGTGCCCAACGCAGTGTTCATTCTCCGCTGGCTGGTATTCCAGAACACTGGGGACGCACGAAGTTCGGCTACGACTTCACCGAGAGCACCGAGCGTAACGGTGACCACCCGCCAGGACCGCTTCTCTCGATTTCCGAGTACCGCGGCGTGGAGTTGAACACGCGAACCGAGGGCCAGCAGGCGTCGCTCGATGTCTCGAAGTACCGCGTCGTGCGCCCGGGCCAGCTCGCGGCAAACATGATGTGGCTGAACCACGGGGGCCTCGGTGTGTCCTCGCTCACGGGTTACATCAGCCCTGACTACAAGGCCTTCTGGATATCAGATCGCTTCGAGCCTCGTTACGTTCACCACCTGTTCCGTAGCTCGCGGTACATCGATTACTTCGCTGCTATCGCCACAGGCGTTCGTCCCAATGCACAGCGCGTGACCAAGACTGTCCTCGATGCGACTCCGGTACCGTTGCCGCCTCGTGATGAACAGGTGAGGATCGCGGACGAGCTTGATGAGGCGACCGCTCGCGTGGACGCCATGCTGACAAAGGTCGCAGACCTGAAAGCTTTGCTCCTGGAGCGTCGCGCTGCGCTCATCACCGACGTCGTGACCGGCAAGAAGGAAGTTGCCTGATGAGCCACGCTCAGCTGATGGAACTCGAGTTCGAGAGCAACCTTTGCACGGAGCTGTCCGAGCGCGGCTGGCTGTACGAAGACGAGGGCAAGCCCACCGGCTGGGACGTTGGTCTTGCGATGGTGCCCGCCGATGTCTTGCACTGGCTCGGGACTCAGTATCCGGACGAGTACGAGAAGGCCGTCCCGAGTGATCTGGTCGACGGGCAGAAGGCCGATGCCGAGCGCAAGCTTCTCGACCACGTCACTAAAGAGCTGGCCAAAGCCACGCGGATGGATCCGACGACCGGGCACCCGGTGGGCGGCCTGCTCGGCGTGCTGCGCAAGGGCTTCTCGTACGCGCAGATCGGTCGACCGGCTGCCAAGTTCGGCCCGCTGATGGCGTTCCCGCCCGCGAACCCAAACCTCACTGAGGTCGTTGAGGCGGCTGCATCTGTGCGGCTCCGGATCCTGCGTCAGGTGCGATTCGACACGACGAGCAACGAGAGCATCGACGTTGTGCTCCTCGCTAACGGGTTGCCGGTCGTGACGCTGGAACTCAAGACGGACAACACCCAGACGGTGAACCACGCGATCCGCCAGTACAAGGAGGATCGCAAGCCCGGGAAGAACCGTCCACTGCTCGCACCGGGCCGTGCACTCGTGCACTTCGCCGTCTCGAACGACCTCGTCTACATGACAACTAAGCTGCAGGGCGGCGACACGATCTTCCTGCCCTTCAACCAGGGCGACAACGGCCACGAGGGCAACCCGCCGTCAAGCACGGGATCGTCGACCAACTACCTCTGGCGCGAGATTCTTGCCCGTCCGACCTTCATGCGCATCCTCAAGGACTTCGCCCTTTTTGAGCCGAGCAAGTCGGGTGGCAAGGATGGGCGTCTCGTGTTCCCGCGCTTCCACCAACTTCGCGCGGTGGAGCGGGTAGTCGCCGACATCGAGGCGAACGGAACGGGCAAGCGCTACCTGGTCTGGCACTCCGCGGGCTCGGGCAAGACGAAGACGATCGCGTGGCTGAGTCACCGTCTCATCCGGCACATGAGCGCCGATTCGAAGTCAACGTTCGACTCGGTCATTGTCGTCACCGACCGCACAGTCCTTGACGAGAACATCCGAGACGACATGAACCTGGTTCAGTCAAGCAAGGGGCTCGTCGTTGCGGTCGGTGAGAAGTCCGGCGCGAAGTCGCCGCAACTGAAGAAGGCGCTCCTTGAGGGCGACCACATCATCACGTGTACGCTGCAGACCTTCCCCGAGGTGATGAAGCTCATCGAGGACACCCAGGAGCTGCGCGGCAGGCATTGGGCGGTGGTCGCGGACGAGGCGCATTCGTCGCAGTCGGGTTCCACCGCGCGTCAGCTTAAGGAGCTGCTCGCCGACGTGGAGTTTGACGCTGACGAGGACGACATCGGCGCGGACGACCTGCTGATGGCCAAGGACTCGGCAATCGCTGCCTCAAGCAACATCACCTTTATCGCCCTCACCGCGACTCCCAAGGCGAAGACCCTGCGCTTGTTCGGAACCGAGCGTGAAGGGCGTTGGGAGGCGTTCGACACGTACACGATGGCGCAGGCGATCGAGGAGGGCTTCATCCTCGACGTCCTGACCAACTACTCGACCTACGACATGTTCCTGCGCGTCAAGGACACACTCGACGGCCAGGAGAGCGAGAGCGAGATCCAGGTCAACACCGGAGAGGCTGTTTCCAGCATCGTCCGGTACGCCAGGCTGCACCCGACCGCCATCGCTCAGAAGGTACGCGTGGTCATCGAGCACTTCCGACGTAACGTCATGCACATGCTCGGCGGTGAGGCCCGCGCCATGGTGGTCACGAGTTCGCGATTCGAGGCCCTAAGTTGGTCGAAGAAGATGGACGCGTACATCGCTGAGAAGGGATACGACGACCTGCGCACGCTCGTGGCGTTCTCGGGCTCCCTGACCGACGACGACGGCGAGAGCGTGACCGAGATCTCAATGAACGGTCGCAGTGACGTCGCGAAGGCGTTCCGCGAGGAGGGCATCTACCGGGTGCTCATCGTCGCTAACAAGTTCCAGACCGGCTTCGATGAGCCGCGGCTCGTTGCGATGTACGTGGACAAGAAGCTCACGGGGGTGGCGACCGTGCAGACCCTGTCGAGACTCAACCGGATCTATCCCGGCAAGACCGCGCCGATGGTGGTGGACTTCCGAAACACTCCGGCCAGCGTGCAGGAAGACTTCAAGCTCTACTATTCGGACGCCCACGTCGACGGTGACGTCGATCCGAACGCTCTCATCACGCTCGGCGAGCGGCTCGACACGTCCGCGTTCTACACCCACGACGAGATGGATGCTGTTGCCGACGCGTTCCTCACCGACGCCGGCGGCGAGGCGATTGCCAAGGCACTCTCACCGATCAAGCACCGCTGGAGCGGACAGTGGCGGCAGGCCGTGCTCGGCAAGGACAAGGCCAAGAAGGATTCGCTGGAGTCCTTCCGTTCCGACGTACTTGGCTACCGCAACGCCTGGCAGTTCCTTAGCCAGATCGTCGATTACCAGGATCCGGAGTTGCACCGTCGGGCGATTCTCGCCACCCTCCTCGGCCGCAACCTCCACACCGACGGCAACGACTACGACGACAGCTTCCTCGAAGGTGTGCAGCTTTCGGGCGTCAAGCTCGTGCCGTCCGCCATCAACGAAGATCACTCCCTGAGCGAGGGCAGCGAGAAGGGCATCCGTCTGCCGGACTTCGACGGCGAGCACAAGGGCGGTGCCGCTCCGCAGAAGGGACCACTGACGGAGGCCATCGAGAAGGTCAACGAGATGTTCAAGGCCAAGGGCGTCGATGTCAGCCCGGAGAGCGTGTCGGGGTTCATCACGACGTTCTGGGGCTTCCTCGATGCGAACGAAGAGGCGGTTGCCATGGCGAAGAACAACACGGTCGCCCAGTTGAAGGCCTCAGAAGGTTTCAGCGGTGCAGTGGGGCTCGCTGTGCTGAAGACCGTCAACGAGTCGAAGGAGATCCAGACCTACATGACGGATCCCGCCTTCCTCGGCGAGATCTCCGACATCGCGGCAGATGCCCTGCACGCCCAGCACCGTCCGGATGCAGGCTCGGATGCTGAAGGCGACGAGCCGTGAGCGAGCCCGGGCAAGACGGTGGCGGCTTCGGTGATGTGATCCGTGAGGCTCGAAAGAAGCGCGGGTGGTCACAGGCGGAGCTTGGTGAGCAGTCCGGGGTCTCTCGTCCTACGATCGCGCGGGTCGAGGCGAACAACGACGTGACAACCGCGACCATCGCCAAGATCGCGCAGGCGCTTGGGCTGACGCTGCAGCTCAAGTAACGTGCCCGGGTGCGGTCGCGCGTGACCTCACCGAGAGCGACCGGACGCGACCTGTTTGGCCACGCCTGTCGTGTTGTAGCGGAATCGGGCCATCTCCACGGTTACCGAGTACTGGTCGGCAATGGCGTCGACGCTGGCTCCGCGACGGGCGGCCGAGACGAGCAGATCGCGCGGAAGCAGGAGTGTTCCGCCGAGCGCGGTCGCCTCCTCCTCCTCGTCCGGCTTGCAAGTTCGAAAGGGCATGCCGGCAAGCTCTCGGACCTCAGACAGGTCGTGTTCGAGGATGATGTGCGACAGCTCGTGGGCGATGTCACTGTTCTGGCGTCCGCGTCCCCGGATGGGGTTGACGACGATGATCTTGCGGTCGCGCACCTCGAACGTCGCGGCGGAGAAGGCGTATGCCTGAATGCGCTCCAGCTCCTCGAGTTCAGCCATCGGCACGAGTGTTGCGGCGTCGACGATCGCCACGTTGAGATGCCCCGCAAGCGCCCGCGGGTCGAGCGGATCGGCCGACGAGAGGGAGAGTTCCTGGCGGTAGCGCTTGGCCGTTCGTTCCGCGTTCGCCTTGAACCCGTGTTTCAGAGTCAAAGTCTTCCCGAGTCCACCAGCCGCTCGAGCTCCGAGTTCATGGTGCCCAGCAGCTTGTTCAGGCGCTCGGGTACCCCCGGCCGCAGCACGCTGGCGGCGCGGAGGTGACATGCGACGACGGGTTGGCCGGCGACGTTCTGAGCGAGCGCGTCGTACATCGTCCGAAGCACATCCGCGATCTTCCCCGCGGCTTCTGGCGCCAGCCGAGGGTCGGACGAAAGGTGGGAAATCGCAGCATCGACGCCGCTTTGCTCGCGCGGCGCGATCGGCGCGAAGAACTCGCTCGGCGGCACACCAAGCCACGCGCAGAGCAACATGAACGACGTGAGATCGGGCTGCGACCCGCTCTCGACGCGGGAGAAGGTGCTGAAGCTCACGTTAGCGTCCGCGGCCGCTTGACGGAGAGACAGCGATCCTCGGCGCTCGCGCAGCATGGCACCCAGACGCGCCAGGTCGAGGCGTTCGATCTCTCCGGCGGCCGCTTGGGGAAGGGCCTCGTTGCTCATTTCCGTCGTGCTCGATCGGTCAAGGGCATGTACTCAGCATAGCGCTGGATGAATCTTCGGTGAATCAGACACGCGTAGCGCTTGATGGACACTGCCGCTTTGCTGATACAATGAGAGGACACAGCAACCGCTCGCACTGCGGGCAGATTGGAGGCGGCCATGAGCGCCACCGACGTCCACAAGAAGTTCCAGATCTCGATCGACGGCAAGGAGTACACGACCCGAGACGACGACCAGGAGGCCGCGAGTCTGCTCCGTCTCGCCGGGCGCGACCCCAAGATGTACGACCTCGCCCGCCTCATCCCGGGCGGTGAGCCGAAGGTGTATAGGGACGGCAAGGTGCTCGACCTTCACGAGGGCGATGCGTTCATCTCGGTGAAGCAGCGCACCAAGATCACCTTCACGATCGACGGCGTGAGCTACACCACGAAGGACGACGACCAGGAAGCCGCCGCACTGCTCCGTCTCACCGGCCTCAACCCCGCGGAGTATGACCTCGCCCGCGTCCGCCCCGGACAGGACCCGAAGGTCTATAAGGACGAGAAGGTCCTCGACCTTCGCGAGGGGGACACCTTCATCTCCGTCAAGCAGAGCAGCCCCGTCGCCTGATGGCTGCCGAACAGAGCGCTCCGGTCGCCGCCTTCATCGCAGACCTCGCCGAGCATGGCATGCACGCCGAAGTTCAGGGCCCGGCCGTCGTCTACTCGGTGTACGCCGTGGCTGGAGCGCTCGCGGGGACGGAAGTTCCCACCGCCGTCAGCACGAGCGAGCTCGCCGGATGGCCCGCCGTCCCGCCGCACTGGCTCCATTTCGAGAACACGGTGCGGTTCGCGACGACGAACACCGACGCCAACGAGTGCCTCGACGGCTGGCTTCGCCACTCCCGCGACATCGGCGCATGGAGCACCGACCGCCCGCCCATCGTGAACTGGTTCGCTCACGTGCGCGGCGTGATCAAGGACGCGATCGCATGAACCTCTCCATCGCCATGACCGCCGAGGTGGCCACGGAGCTCGACCACCACCTCGCCCGAGATGACGGTCAGGAAGACGTCTGCATCGCGACGTACGTCTGGTCTACCGGTGCCGAACGCCGGACGGCGCTGCTTCGTAGCGTGGTGTTGCCCCGAGAGGGGGAGCGGTTTGTCCACGGCAACGCCGAGTTCACTGGAGGCTACGTCGTCCGGGCGGCTACTGAGGCGCGCGCAAGAGGAGAGGGGATTGTCCTCCTTCACTCGCATCCCGGCGCGCACGGCTGGCAAGGGCTCAGCGGCCCGGATCACAACACCGAGTCCGAGTACGAACGCGTTGCGCGGGCGATCACCGGCATGCCCCTCGTGGGAATGACGCTGGCCACGGCCGAGCAGGAGTGGTCGGGTCGGATCTGGCACGACCGCACCGCGCCGACCTTCGCTGAGTCCGTGCGCGTCGTCGGTGAGCGACTGAACGTTACATGGAACGATGCGGCTCGCCGCCGCCCGGTTGGGACCGCGTTCCAGCGCCGCACGATCGCTGCTTGGGGCGAACGCCGCCAGGCGAACATCGCGCGGCTCAGGGTGCTCGTCATTGGCGTCGGCAGCGTCGGGCTCGACGTAGTGGCGCGCCTTGCCGCTACGGGCATTGAGCACCTTGGCGTAATGGACATCGATATCGTCGAAGACCTCAACCTCGACCGCATGATCGGCGCCACCCGCGAGGACGCTCGCGTTGGCCGACGCAAGACCGAGGTCGCAGCGCGCATCGCTCGGCAGGCTGCGACCGCTGCCAACTTCACGGTCGCCGTCCACGACGTCAGTGCCACGACACCGCAGGGACTCGCAGCCGCTCTCGACTACGACATCATCTTCTCCTGCGTCGACCGCCCCTGGCCCCGAGGGGTACTGAACGTCCTCGCCTACGCGGATCTCATTCCGGTCATAGACGGTGGCATCGCACTCGACGCGCTCCCGAACGGTGAGATGCGGGGCGGAACCTGGCGGGCGCATGCACTCGTTCCGGGACGCCCCTGCATGGTCTGCAACGGACAGCTCTCGGTCAACGAACTCAGCCTCGATCGGGCGGGCCTGCTGGATGACCCCGAATACATCCGCCAGTCCGGGATCGACCCTGGACTCGGGAGCCCGAACGTTGCCGCGCTCGCCGCCTCCGTCAGCGCCGCGCTGCTCGCGCAGTTCGTCAGCCTCGTTGCCGCTCCCGCAGGTCAAGGAGTTTCGGCGCCGCTACGGTACATGCTCGCCCTCCACCAGCTCGAGCACCTTCCGGTCAAGAGCGGCGCGTACTGCCCATACGAGAACGCGACGGCTCACGGCGACGCGCGGCAGGCGCTCGCAGACGACACGCGAGAAGTGACCGTGCCGGATGGTGTCGCGAAGCGTTCGTGGTGGGCCCGGCTGATCGGCTCTGCGCGCCGAGCGTTTCGTAGCGACCCCGCGAGGCCTGCATAGGGCCTTCGGCCCCCGCCAACCAGGCTCCGTCAGCCTCTAGTGAGGGCTCAGAGTAGGGCGGCGACCTTCTCGGCGGTCTCCTTCGCGGATCCTGGGTTCTGCCCCGTGACGAGGTTGCCGTCGACGACGGCGTAGGAGACGAACGGCAGCTTCGCCTTCTCGTAGAGCGCGCCGCGTTTCTTCATCTCTTCTTCGGCGTTGTAGGGGACGAGCTTGTCCACACGCGCGAGCACTTCCTCCTGCCAGGCGAACCCGGTGACCTTCTTGCCCTCGACGAGCAGGGTCCCGTCGGAGAGGCGCGTGTTGAGCAGCCCGCAGTAGCCGTGGCAGACCGAGGAGACGATGCCACCGCGCTCCCAGATCTCGCGGGTGATTCGCTGCAGCCCCTCGCTGCCGGGGAAGTCGTACATGACGGCGTGGCCGCCGGTGAAGTAGATCGCGTCGAACTCGTCGGAGTCGATCTCGTCGGGACGCTTGGTGTTCTCCAGCAGCGCCATCTTGGCCGGGTCAGCGTGCCATGCCTTCGCGGTCTTGTCGTAGTTGGGGAACTTCAGCGCACGCGGTTCAAGGGGAACGTGGCCGCCGGCGGGGCTGGCGATGACCTGCTCAAACCCGTGCTCGGCGAACACCTCCCAGGCGTGAGTGAGTTCCGACAGCCACAGGCCGGTCGGGTGGGTCGGGTCGTCGTAGTGGCCGACGTTGGTGACGACGTGCAGGATGCGGCGGGTCATGACACTTCTCCTTGGTTCAGGGCGAGGATCGCGGCGATGGCGGCGCGGACGCGCGCTTCGACCTCGTCGGTGGGTTCGGGGCGGAGCTTGCCGTCCAGGTGCAGGAACGCCAGGCCATGCGCCACACTCCACAACGCCAGCGGCAGACCGGCTCCGTTCGCGGTTGGGAACAGGCGCACGACGACACCGCCCAATAGGTCGTGGAGCTGCCCGGAGGCTCGGACTCTTTCGCTGTCCAGATCGTCGCACTCGTTGCCAAACATCAGGTGGAACAGCGCAGGACGGCGCAAGGCGAAGCGTACGTACGCGACAGCGAGAGCGCTCAGCGTCTCCTGCGCTGACGCGGTGGCGGAAGCGTGAGCGAGTGCGGCAGTCAGAACTTCGTGCAGTTCGTCGAAGCCCCGCACCGCGAGCGCTGAGTCAAGAGCATCCCGGTCGGCGAAATGACGGTACGGCGCAGCGGGAGAGACGCCCGCCCGGCGGGCTACGGCACGCATCGAAGGCGTTTCGCCCGACTCCAGGCTCTCGATGGCCGCGGCGAGCAGCGCCGCGCGGAGGTCACCGTGGTGGTACGTCTTCTCGGTCGTCGACATCAGACCTCCCTTTCACTGTCAGCACCGCCGCAATGTATGCAGTGCTAACATAGCGCATGA
The DNA here is from genome assembly GCF_047607465.1 of Microbacterium sp. Classification (GTDB taxonomy): domain Bacteria; phylum Actinomycetota; class Actinomycetes; order Actinomycetales; family Microbacteriaceae; genus Microbacterium. The sequence continues at coordinate 49,975 of NZ_JASGCY010000058.1, forward strand.
ACGAGAGGAACGCACCATGCAGACGATCTTGGGCGCGGGCGGACAGATCGCGATGGAACTCGCGCGTGAACTGACAGGCGCGCACAGCACGGAGCTGCGTCTGGTAAGTCGTAACCCGCGAAAGGTGAACGAGACTGACACGGTGGCGCGAGCTGACCTGCTCGATGCTTCGCAGACGGCCGCTGCGGTCGCGGGCAGCGATGTGGTCTACTTCACCGCGGGTCTGCCCGCGAACACGGCGCTGTGGGAGGCGCAGTTCCCGACGATGCTCCGCAACGCTCTGGATGCCGCACGCGCTGCGGGTGCGGCGTTCGCCTACTTCGACAACACGTATATGTACCCGCAGGACAACCGCGTGCAGACCGAGGACACGCCCTTCGCGCCCGTCGGGCCGAAGGGCAGAGTCCGCGCGGCCATGGCGGCAATGGTGTTGGAGGAGATGTCTCGTGGGGACATCCCGATGCTCATCGCCCGTGCACCCGAGTTCTACGGCCCCGGCAGGACCCAGAGCTTCACGAACGCCCTCGTTCTCGAACGACTCAAAGACGGCAAGAGGCCGCTCGTGCCAGTCCGCGATGACAAGCGCCGCACTCTCATCTGGACGCCCGACGCGAGCCGCGGGCTGGCCCTCCTCGGCAACACTCCGGACGCTTTCGGTCAGACTTGGCACCTTCCCGTCGCGACGGAGCATCCGACCTACCGCGAATTCGTCACCGAGGCGGCCGCTGCGTTCGGGCGCGAGCCCGGCTATACCGTGCTGCCGAAGTGGCTCTTGAGCGCAACGGCGCTTGTCTCACCGCTGGTGCGCGAGATGAGAGAACTCCTACCCCGATACCGGCACGACAACATCTTCGACTCCACCAAGTTCGCCTCTCGGTTCCCCGAGTTCGCTGTCACCAGCTACCGTGACGGGCTTGGAGCCATCAGCCAGTCTCAGTAGGGGCGCATCGTCGTCCCAGTGGGTGAGCCGGCGATTGGGGTCAGTCTCTCCGGCCGGAGTTCCTCATCCCGACTCCGGCCTCGATGAGCGCCTTCTTGATCGTCTTGTCGTTGAACCCGAGCCTCAGTGAGAGCTGACGTAGCGACTCTCCGGCCTCGTAGAGCCGTGCCGCCTCCTCGATCTGCGCCGGGGAAAGGCCGCGCGGTCGCCTCTCCACACCGAGACGGTTCAGGCGGTGATGGATCGTCCATTCGGTGGTGCCGACTTCACGGGCGATATCCACAGGCTTCATACCGCCCTTGTAGAGCTTGACGATCTGCTCGTTTTGGCTCATATTAAGGCGCGGAACAGCACGGTTTGGCGGCGAGTAGGCTCGCTCGACTCGTTCCTCAGCTGCACGCCTGCAGAGGTCGCGCAGCCTTGCTACCTCTGGGGACGAATTCAAGTAGCGTCCCAGTAGGCGCACACTGTGTTGAGACAGTGCCCCCGGTTCCTCGGAGCCGGGGGTTTTCTCATTCTCACCCGCCGTCGGTTCAGAGCAGGCTCGTGATCGCCGGGTCGCGCCGCGCGACCTCGGCGGCCGTCGTGATGATGGCGCGCCGCATGGCCGCGACCGCGATGGCCGGGGTGACGTCCGAGCGGTGTGCGAGGCTGATCGTGCGGGTCATCCACGGGTGCTCGAGGCGCACCGAGCGCAGGGCCGGGCGGTCCAGCAGCACCATGGCGGGTACGACGGCGACGCCGATGCCGCGCTCGGCGAAGCGCAGCACGGCATCCATCTCGGCTCCTTCCAGCACCGTGCTCGGGGTCAGGTTCGCCGAGCGCAAGGCGGCGTCCGTGGTCGCGCGCAGCGAGTAGCTCTCGTCGAAGGCGATGAGAGGAAGGGCGGCGAGCTCCTCGAGGGAGATCACCTCGGCGGCGGTCAGGGGCGCCTGGGAGGTGGATGACACGACCACGAGCTCCTCGGAGAGCAGCGCCGTGCGGGTCAGGCTGATGCCGGGCCTGGGCTGCGAGGCCGACTCGGTGATGAGGGCGATGTCGACGCCGCCGACGGCGAGCTGCTCGACGAGCAGGCGGGAGCCGCTCTCGGTGAGATGCAGCTCGACCTCGGGGTGGGCGCGGTGGAAGGAGCTCACAGCCTCCGCCACCAGGCCGATGAGGGTGGGCGGTGCGCCGAAGCGCACGCGACCCCGGCGCAGGCCAGCCAGCTCCCCCATCTCCTCGCGGATCGTGTCGGCCTCCGCCAGCATCCGCTGCGCTCGGGGGAGCAGGGTCTCGCCGGCGGCGGTGAGGGAGATGTTGCCGCGCGCCCGGTGGAACAGCTCAGCGCCGAGATCCCTTTCGAGGGTGGCGATCTGCCGGCTCAGGGACGGCTGAGTGAGGTGCAGACTCTCGGATGCTCGTGTGAAATGCCCGAGCCGTGCCACCTCGACGAAACTGCGGAGCTGCTCCAGATTCATGCCCGGAGTCTATCGTGATCACTCGAACTATGCATTGGCGACATAAGGTGACCCTAACTAGCGTCGAAGGCATGAGTACACGCGAACGTCAGTTCTCCACCACCGTCCTCGTCATCGGAACCGGAGGATCGGGCCTTCGTGCAGCGATCGAGGTCGCCGAGCACGGGGTCGACGTCGTCGCCGTCGGCAAGCGCCCCCGCCACGACGCGCACACCGCCCTCGCCGCGGGCGGCATCAACGCCGCCCTCGCCACCATGGACGCCGAGGACAGCTGGCAGCAGCATGCGGCCGACACCATCAAGGAGAGCTACCTGCTCGCCAACCCGCACACGGTCGAGATCGTCACCCGCGGTGCCGAGCGCGGCATCGGCGACCTCGAGCGATGGGGGATGGACTTCGCCCGCGAGGACGACGGGCGCATCTCGCAGCGGTTCTTCGGCGCGCACACCTACCGGCGCACGGCCTTCGCCGGCGACTACACGGGGCTGGAGATCCAGCGCACCCTCGTGCGGCGCGCCGAGCAGCTCGACGTGCCGATCCTCGACGGCGTCTACATCACCCGCCTGCTCGTGCGCGACGGCGTCGTGTTCGGCGCCTACGGCTTCGACCAGGCAGACGGCACCCGCTATCTCATCCACGCCGACGCCGTGATCCTCGCCGCAGGGGGCCATAACCGCATCTGGCGGCGCACCTCCTCGCGCCGCGACGAGAACACCGGCGACTCCTTCCGGCTCGCCGTCGACGCCGGAGCGCGCCTGCGCGACCCCGAGCTCGTGCAGTTCCACCCGTCCGGCATCCTGGAACCCGAGAACGCGGCGGGCACCCTCATCTCCGAAGCCGCACGCGGCGAGGGCGGCATCCTCACCAATGCCCTCGGCGAGCGGTTCATGGCGAAGTACGACCCGGAGCGGATGGAGCTGTCGACCCGCGACCGGGTGGCGCTCGCCGCCTACACCGAGATCGCCGAGGGGCGCGGAACTGAGAACGGCGGCGTCTGGCTCGACGTCTCGCACCTGCCGCGCGAGACGATCATGACCCGCCTGCCCCGCGTCTACCAGACGATGATGGAGCTGCAGATGCTCGACATCACGACGACGCCGATCGAGATCGCCCCGACGGCGCACTACTCGATGGGCGGCGTCTGGGTGCGTCCGGAGGACCATCAGACCGACGTCGAGGGCCTCTACGCGATCGGCGAGGCATCGAGCGGGCTGCACGGTGCGAACCGCCTCGGCGGCAACTCGCTCATCGAGCTGCTCGTCTATGGACGCATCGTCGGACAGGCCGCGATGGCGCATGCGGCGGGTCTCGACGCGCAGCGGCGGTCGGCGGATGCCGTCGGCGCGGCCCGCGCCGAGATCGACGACCTGCTGGCCGCCGATGGCACCGAGAACGTGCGGGCGCTGCAGCGCGCGATCCGCGACACGATGACCGCGCACGCCGGGGTGGTGCGTTCCGAGGAGGGACTGCGCGCGGGGCTCGTCGAGCTCGACCTCATCGAGGGGCGGATGGCCGACATCGGCATCCACCCCGACATCGCCGGTTTCCAAGACCTCGCGCACGCCTTCGACCTCAAGGCATCGGCGCTGGCGGCGAGGGCGACGATGGAGGCGGCGCTCGAGCGCCGGGAGACGCGCGGATGCCACAACCGCAGCGACTACCCCGACACCGATCCGACGCTGCAGGTGAACCTCGTCTGGTCGCCGCGCGACGGGGTGACCCGCGAGGCGATCCCGCCGATCCCCGACGAGATCGCCGAGCTCATGCGCGAGGTCGACACGGCAGGCAAGCTCGTCGAGTAGCCGTCGCGCGGCATCCGCCCCCGCGGCCGGGCGTACCCTGGAGAGGTGACAGCGTACGTCTCGGCCTTCGACTTCTTCTCCATCGGAGTGGGGCCATCGAGCTCTCACACCGTGGGGCCGATGAGGGCGGCGCTCGACTTCGCGCAGCGCCTCGACGCGACGGGTGCGCTGCCCCGCGTTGCACGCGTCGGCTGCACCCTGTACGGATCGCTCGGCGCCACGGGGATCGGGCACGGGACACCGGATGCCGTCGTCGCAGGCCTTCGCGGACTCGCCCCCGAGACCTGCGATCCCGCCGACGTGCGCTCGGCGTGGACCGACCTCCCCGATGACGCGACGCTGGCCGTGAACGGCGGCCACGGCATCCGCTTCTCGAAGACGGACATCGAGTTCGCGCCCCGCACGCGGCTGCCGGGCCACCCCAACGCGATGACGCTGACGGCGTGGGATGCGGTCGGCGCGATCGTGGCGGTGGACACCTACTACTCGATCGGCGGCGGGTTCATCCGGCGTGACGGCGAAGACGCGGAGCTCGCCACCGCCGCCCTCCCGTACACGTATGCCGATGCCGCGTCGCTGCTCGAATTGTGCGACGAGCACGGGCTCACCATCGCCGAGCTCGCGCGGCTCAACGAGACGGCGATGCGCTCGGAGGACGAGGTGGCCGCCGGTCTCGACGCGATCTGGAACGCGATGGCGGCCTGCGTGGAGGCGGGGCTGTCGGCCGAGGGCGTGCTGCCGGGGATGCTCAAGGTCAAGCGGCGGGCTGGGACGATCCGCGCCCAGCTCGAGGAGGCCGAGGCCGGCGGGCATCGTGAGCTCCCCGGGGAGTGGCTGGGCGCCTTCGCCCTCGCCGTGAACGAGGAGAACGCCGCGGGAGGGCGGGTGGTCACCGCGCCGACGAACGGCGCAGCCGGTATCCTTCCCGCCGTCGCGATGTACTGGTGGCGGTTCCTCGCCGATTCCGGTCTCGGCGCCGGGAACGCGGTGACGCCCTACGGGGAGCTCGTCGGCAGCGCGCTGCTGGGCTTCGACGCCGGTCCTTCCCTGTCGCCCCGCGAGCGCAGCGAGACGAAACGCAGCGACGACACCATCGCCGAGGCGAACCGCCGCCGCGGCATCCGTCGTTTCCTGCTCACCGCGACCGCGCTGGGCTCGCTGTTCAAGGCGAACGCCTCGATCTCTGGTGCCGAGGGCGGATGCCAGGCAGAGGTCGGATCGGCGTGCGCGATGGCCGCAGGCGGCCTCACCGCGGTGATGGGCGGCACGAACCGGCAGATCGAGAACGCGGCCGAGATCGCGATGGAGCACCACCTCGGCCTCACGTGCGACCCGATCGGCGGTCTCGTGCAGATCCCGTGCATCGAGCGCAACGCGATCGCGGCGTCGACCGCCGTCACCGCCGCGCGCCTCGCCCTGCGCGGTGACGGCAGTCACTACGTGTCGCTGGACGCGGTCGTCGAGACCATGCGGCAGACGGGGCTCGACATGTCGACGAAGTACAAGGAGACCAGCGAGGGCGGCCTCGCGGTCAACGTCATCGAGTGCTGACGTCGGCGGCTCGGGATAGCGTCGGAGTGTGGAGTCGATCTGGAAGCCGGGCAGCCGGCGACGACGCGAGCAGCCCGTGGTCGCGGTGCGGCCGAACGGCGACGCCCCGTCGTCGGGCGACGTCTGGCCGACGAGCATCCCCGCCGTCGCACAGGTGCTCCGTGAGGGCATCGATCTCGCACCGGGAGTGACTTTCCTCGTCGGCGAGAACGGCAGCGGCAAGTCGACCGTCGTCGAGGGCATCGCCGTCGCCTACGGGCTCTCGCCCGAGGGCGGGTCCCGGCAGGCGATGCACAGCACGCGGCCGACCGAGTCGCCGTTGTCGGAGTGGATCCGGCTCCAGCGCGGAGTCGGCGCGAGCCGGTGGGGGTTCTTCCTGCGAGCCGAGACGATGCACTCGTTCTACACGTACCTCGAGGAGAACCCGTCGATGAGTTCCCCCGACATCCCGTTCCACGAGATGAGCCACGGCGAGTCCTTCCTCGCCGTTCTCGGCAGCAGGTTCGACGAGCCCGGGTTCTACGTGCTCGATGAGCCGGAGGCGGCGCTGTCGTTCCAGTCGACGCTCGCGCTCATGGCTGTGATCCAGCGCATCGCCGACGACGGCGGGCAGGTGCTGTGCGCCACGCACTCGCCGGTGCTCGCGGCCCTTCCTGATGCGCGGATCGTGGAGGTCGGCCCGTGGGGGCTGCGGGAGTCGGCATGGGAGGATCTCGAACTCGTGCAGCACTGGCGCTCGTTCCTCGACGCCCCGCCGCGGTACCTGCGCCATCTGCTCGGCTGACCGTTGGCGCTGGGTAGGCTGACGGGCATGACCGAACAGGCGGCGCCCCGGCGTCGGGGACGGCCGCGGGGCGGCACGGACTCGCGCGAGCGCATCATCGCCGCCGCCGTCGACGAGTTCGGCGAGCACGGGTACGAGGCGGCGACGATCCGCGCGATCGCCGCCAGGGCCGGGGTCGATCCGGCCCTCGTGCACCACTACTTCGGCACGAAGGCCGATCTCTTCGCGGAGGCCATCGGCATTCCGCTGCGCCCCGACGTCGATGTGCCCGGCATCCTCACCGGCCCCCGCGAGGAGGTCGGCGCGCGCGTGGTGCGCTACGTGCTGGAAGCGTTCGAGCGGCCAGAGGTGCGCCGGCGCGGTGTCATGCTCATCCGCACCGCGATCAGCAGCAGGCTCGGCACCCCGCTGCTGGTCGGCTTCCTCTCGCGCGAGCTCATCGGCCGGGTGGCGCGGGCTCTCGACGTCGAGGACGCGCCGCTGCGGGCGAGCCTCGTGGCCTCGCAGATCGCCGGTCTCCTCGTCGGCCGTTACATCGTGAAGCTGCCGGCTCTCGTCGCGGCCGACGTCGACGACCTCGTCGCCCGCATCGGCCCGACGGTGCAGCGCTACTTGTTCGAGTGAGGGCGGCCGCGACCGGCATCCGCTCGTCCGACGTGGGGATTGCGCAGAGATCGCGACGAGAACATAATTCATCACATGATGAATAAATCGGCGGTGCGGATCACGGGGCTGCGCGTGCGGCGCGGGCGCACGGCGGTGTTCGACGGGCTCGATCTGACGATTCCGCAGGGCGAGATCACCGGACTGCTCGGGCCATCGGGCTGCGGCAAGACCACGCTCATGCGCTCGATCGTCGGCGTGCAGACGGTCGCCGGCGGCCGCGTCGAAGTGCTCGGCGAACTGGGCGGATCGCGCCGGCTCCGTCACCGCGTCGCCTATGGGACCCAGGGTGCGGCCGTGTACGGCGACCTCACGGTGCGGCAGAACCTGAAGTACGCGGCATCCCTGCTCCGTGCGCCGCGGGGCGATGTCGATCGGGTGCTCGACGAGGTCGGTCTGCGCGCGCAGGCGGGGCAGCTGGCCGCGTCGCTGAGCGGCGGGCAGTCCACCCGGGTCTCGCTCGCGCTCGCCCTCATCGGCTCGCCCGAGCTCATCGTGCTCGACGAGCCGACGGTCGGTCTCGACCCCGTGCTGCGTGCGGAGCTGTGGGCGCTGTTCCGTGCGCTCGCCGATCGCGGCGTCACGATGATCGTCTCGAGCCACGTGATGGACGAGGCGCTGCGCTGCGACCGTCTGCTGCTCATGCGCGAGGGGCGGGTGATCGCCGACACGACCCCGCGCGCGCTCCTGGAGGACACCGGCGCGCCCGACCCCGAGTCGGCGTTCCTGCGCCTCGTCCAGGGCGATCGGGAGACGCACGCGGCCACGCGCCGCTCGCTGCGGGAGGTGTCGGAATGAATGCGGGACGGATGCTGGCCACTGCGGGTCGCGTGCTGACGCAGCTGCGCCACGATCCGCGCTCGATCGCGCTCATGCTCGTCGCCCCGAGCCTGCTCGTTGGCCTGTTCGCCTGGCTGTTCAGCGATCAGGACGGCGTGTTCGACCGTTTCGGCGGCGCGATCCTCGCGCTGTTCCCGTTCATCGTGATGTTCCTCATCACCTCGATCACGACGCTGCGGGAGCGGCGGTCGGGTACGCTCGAGCGGCTGATGACGACGCCGCTGGGCAAGGCCGATTTCATCCTCGGCTACGCGCTGGCCTTCGCACTGCTGGCGCTGTTGCAGGCGGTGATCACGGTGTCGTTCGCGGTGGGCGTGTGCGGCCTCGACGTCGACGGCCCGCTGTGGCAACTGGGACTGGTCGCGGTGATCGATGCGCTGCTGGGCACGGCGCTGGGGTTGCTGGCGAGCGCGTTCGCGCAGACCGAGTTCCAGGCGGTGCAGTTCATGCCGCTCCTCGTCTTCCCGCAGATCATCCTGGGTGGACTGTTCATGCCGCGTGACCAGATGCCCGATGTGCTCGCTGCGATCTCAGACTGGCTGCCGCTGAGCTACGCGATCGACGCGGTGAACGCGGTCGCCGCGGGTTCCGATGGGTGGGATGTCAGCGGCCCCCTGCTCATCGTCGGGGCCTTCGCGATCGGCGCCCTGGCGCTCGCGTCGTCGACGCTGCGGCGCCGGACGCGCTGACGGCGAGGCGACGCGGGAGCGGATGCCGGCACGTCGTCACTCCCGGGCGGCGCGCTTCGTCGTGTGCCGGGTCGGTGTCGCCTGTGTCGGGTCTTCCGGCCACGGATGCTTCGGATACCGCCCGCGCGTCTCGGCGCGCACCTGCGCGTACGGACCCGCCCAGAACGAGGCGAGATCGGCGGTCACGGCGAGGGGGCGTCCGGCAGGGGAGAGTAGATGGAAGAGCACCGGGACGCGGCCGTCGACGAGGCGCGGCGTCTCGGTCCAGCCGAAGCACTCCTGCAGTTTGACGGCGACGACCGGGGCCGCGTCGTCGTCATGCGGCGGGTAGTCGATGCGGATGCGCGACCCGCTGGGGACATCGAGCGCCGGCGGGGCGAGCCGGTCGAGATCGGATGCCGCGGGCCAGGGCACGAGACGGCGCAGCGCCGGGGCGAGATCCACGCGTTCCGCCCTGGCCCCCGTCGCGAGGGCATCGATCTCGGGGCCGAGCCAGGCATCGAGCGCGCCGAGGAGCGCATCGTCCGACACATCGGGCCAGGGGGCGCCCAGCTCGCGGTGCAGCAGCGCGAGGCGCCGGCGCAGGGCGTCGGCGGCATCCGACCAGACGAACACGCCGAGGCCCTGATCGCGGATCGCCCGGCGCACCGCGTCGCGCCCCTCGTCTGCCGAGGCGCGGGCGGGAGCGGACGAGCGGACGATGGCGCCGACGCGTCGTTCGCGGCGCGCGACGACGCGGCCGTCCACGAACTGCGCTTCGAGCCGGTCGGTGATCAGGTGCGCGGCGGCGACCTCGATGTGCTCCTCGCTGATCGCCGCGGCTGCGCGGATGACCGCACCGGATCCCTCGGCGGCGCGTCCGGAGGCACGGGTCACCTCGGCGACGGCGAGCCATTCGGCATCGGCGAGGGGGCCGCGCACCGCGGCTCGGGTGCCCGAGGCGAGCAGGAAGGTCGCGCCGTCGGGTGAGCGGTCCGCACGGCGCGCGATCCGTTCGGGGTAGGCGAGGGCGATGACGAGCCCGACGCCGTCCGAGGGCGACACCGTCGGTCCCGACGTGGACGTGAAGCGCAGCAGGCGCTCGGTCTCGCGGGTCCAGCCGCGGGCATCGGGGCCACGGCGTCCGCGCATCGCGACGACGGCCGCGGCCGCATCGACCTCGGGGAGGCGGCTGTCTCCGCCGAGCAGCGCCACCGTCTCCGCGGCGAGCCGGGCGCCGACGAGGGCGGAGCCGTCGCGGAGCGCGCGGGCCAGGCGCGGCGACGTCGGGATGCGGGCGAGGGCACGACCGGCAGGGGTGGCGCGGGCGTCATCGTCGATGGCGCCGAGCCCGCGCAGCACCGCGTGCGCCTCGGCGAGGCTCTCCGCCGGCGGCGGGTCGATCATCCGCAGGCCGGATCCGCCCGGCGTTCCCCAGCACGACAGCAGGAGCGCGGCGTCGCTGAGGTCGGCGGTAGCGATCTCGGGGGCGGGGCGCGCGGGCGCGGCGGCGAAGGTGCGCTCGTCGACGCAGCGGATGACGGAGCCTGGCCCCTCGCGCGTGGCGCGGCCCGCGCGCTGGAGGGCCGAGGAGCGCGGGGCGGCGGTCGTGACGAGGCCGCTCATTCCGCGGGCGGCGTCGCGGCGGGGCTGACGAGACAGGCAGGTGTCGACGACGACGCGCACACCCGGCACAGTCAGCGACGACTCGGCGAGCGAGGTCGTCACGACGATGCGCGGCGGCGCGCTCGCCGCGCGGCCGCGGATGATGGCATCCTGTTCGGCGGCGGGGAGCTGGCCGTGGAGTTCGCGCACGTCGAACGGCGGTGCGAGTTCGCGGGTGCGCCGGGCGATCTCGGCGACCTCGCGGAGGCCGGGGGCGAACACGAGCACGTCGGCGCCGGGGAGCTTCGCCACGAGCTCCCGACCGGCGGATGCCGCGGTGCGGGCGACATGATCGAGGAACTCCCGGGTGACGCCGCGCTCGTCGAGGCGCGGGGCGGCGCAGGGCGCCCAGCGCTCGGTCAGCGGGTGCGCGGCGACGGTGTGGGCGACGATCGGTGCGGGCGCTGCGGCATCGCCGAGCACCGCGGAGAGCCGTTCGGCGTCGAGCGTGGCCGACATGGCGATGAGCGCGAGGTCGTCGCGCAGCTGGCGGACCTCCCCGAGCAGCCCGATGAGCAGATCGGTCTCGAGACCGCGTTCATGCACCTCGTCGATGACGACGGCGTCCACGCCGTCGAGGCCGGGGTCGTCCAGCATCCGTCGCAGCAGGACGCCGGCCGTGACGAACTCGATGCGCGTGTCCGCGGAGACGGCGCGGTCGCCGCGGACGGTGAAGCCGACCCTGGTGCCGAGCGGCGACCCGTCGAGATCGGCGAGGCGCCGGGCGGCGGCGCGGGCGGCGATGCGGCGCGGCTGGGTGACGATGACGCGGCCGGGGGAGAGCGTCGCCAGCAGCGGCGGCACGAGCGTGGTCTTGCCGGTGCCGGGAGGCGCGCTGACGACCACGGATGTGCTCGCGCCCAACGCCAGGGAAAGATCGTCGAGGGCGGCCGCGAACGAGAGGCCTTCGCCGATCGCGGGGAGGTCGAAGACGCCGGCGGTCATCCCAGGTTGAGGACGAGGACGGTGATGACGATGACGGCGATCACGGCGAACAGGCCGCCGCCGCAGCCGATGGCGATGAGCGGTCCGTAGCCGAGTCGCGAGACCTGCGCGCCGGATGCGCGCGCGGCGGCGATGAACTCGGAGCCGCCGCCGGCGTGGAACGCCGCACCGGCCGATGCCTGGTTCAGTCCGCGTCCAACGTCGACGCCGGCTTCGAAGACCGGCTTGTCGAGGATGCTGGCGGCGGTGCCCGCGACGCCGTATCCGATCGCCCGGCCGACAGCCTCGGGCTTGGCGAGGATCGGGTAGCTCTGCCCCCGCACGATCAGTGTGATGCGCTGGGCGGCGGACTTCACGGTGACCTCCTGCGCCGGCACGCTGAAGTGCTGCGACCACCCGGTCGGCGTGCCGACCCAGAGCGTCACGACGCCGTTGCTCACCTCGGCCCTGGCCGGATACCAGCCTCCGGTCGTGTTGTCGCCGAGGGCTCCCGAGAACACGGCGGACGGGTACTGGTAGGGCGTGGTCATGGATCGAGTGTACGAAACGGGTTCAGGGGGTACGCAGAGGGGCCGCCCCGCGTGGATGCGGGACGGCCCTCTGTCGGTCACTCTGCGGTGGGAGCCGCAGCCGGCGGGGGAGTGGTCGGGTGGGGTTGGCGGACGGTCGGCGTGGTCGCGGCGGCGACGCCCTCGCCGATGCCGCGCCCGACGGCCTGACCCTGGATGATCGCGGCGAGGTCGAGACCTGTGGCCGAGCTGACGCTGTCGAAGACCGACTTCAGCGCCTTCGCGCTGTCGGCGCCGACGAGGTCGCTGGCACCGTCGCCGGAGCCGCCGATGATCGACACGTTGCCGATCGTCGCGTAGCCCTTGGCGAACTCGGACATGATCGCAGGCAGGGTGTCGAGCACGCGCTGGGAGAGGAACGCGTCCTGGTTGGAGGCGATGGCCTTCGCCTCGGCCTCGACGGCGGCGGCACGGGCCTCACCCTCGGCGCGGATGGCGTCGGCTTCGGCCTGGGCGCGCACGCGCCGGGCTGCGGCTTCGGCCTCGGCCTGCGCACGCAGCGCGTCGGCCTCACCGGTCGCACGGGCGATGGCGGCGGCGGCTTCACCGTTCGCCTTGGCCTGATCGGCCTGGGCCTGCTGCTCGGCGATGCGCGTGCGGGCCTCGGCCTGCTTGACCTGCTCGATCGCGGCGGCCTCGGCTGCGCGCTCGCGGGTGTAGAGCTCCGCCTGCGCGCGGGTCTCCGCCTCGTACCGCTGCGCGTCGGCGACGCGCTTGACGTCGGCGTCGAGCTGGGCCTGCTTGTTCTCGGCCTGCTGCTGGAGGACGGCTTGCTCGGCCTGGGCCCTGGCCAGTTGCTCCGCCTGCTCGGCTTCGGCGCGCGCCCGGCCGATGCCGGCGTTGGCGTTGGCCGTGTTCGTGTCGAGCGCGGTCTGCTCGATGAGGTTCGCCTCCTGGTTGGCGATGTGCTTCTGGTTGATCGCACGGTCGGCGTTCGTCTGCGAGATCTCTGCGGCCTGGCGCTTGGCCTGGATCTCGGGAGCGCCGAGGGACTGGATGTAGCCGACCTTGTCGGTGATGCCCTTGATCTGGAACGAGTCGAGGATGAGGCCCTGCTCGGCGAGCTCCTGCGAGACGTCGGCGGCGATCTGGTCGGAGAACTTCTTGCGCTCGCGCATGAGCTCGACGACAGACAGCGTGGCGACGATTCCGCGCAGTGCACCCTCGAGCTGCTCGGTGGTGAACTGCTCGATCGCCTTGTCCTGCGAGGCGAAGCGCTCTGCGGCGCGCCGCACGTACAGCGGGTCGGAGCCGATCTTCACGATCGCGACGCCGTCGACGTTGAGCGTCACGCTGTCGAGCGACTGCGCCTCGGCGTTGAGCGAGACCTGACGGGAGCGCAGCGAGATGATCTCGTGGCGCTGCGTGATGGGGTTGACCAGCGACTTGCCGTTCACGATCACGGTGACCGGCGACTCCTCGGTCTCGCCGCGGGTCGTGCCGTCGAGGGCGACGACGGTGCGCTGCACCTTCTGCTTGCGCCCCGAGATGACGAGGGCCTCGTCGGCGCGGGCGACCTTGATCCAGCTGCGTGCGAACAGCAGCAGGACGAGCAGCACGACGATGACGATGACGATCGCGATGCCGACGATGACGAGGATGCCGATGACTCCGGCGATCTCCATTGATGACCTCCCTGGTTTCCCCCCTCGGGGGTGGTCTGCGGTGTCGGACGATATGCCGACGCTTCCCTCCCACACTGCCAGATCCGCATCGTGTGCGCATCGTCAAAGCCTCGCCCGACGACTCACGCGGTCAGCGTGTACCGCGCGAGTCCTCCGAGCCGCGCCGTGCGCGCCGGATCGACGTAGGGCGGCGGGATGAACCACACCTTCGCTGTGGCACCTGTGCCTTCGATGCGGATCTCCCACCCGTTGTCGTGGATGCGATGGTGGCAGCTCTCGCAGAGCAGCACGCCGTTGTCGAGGTCGGTGGGGCCCGTGTCGCGCTGCCACCAGGCGATGTGGTGAGCGCGGGTCAGGTCGGGCGGCAGGGCGCACATCGCGCATCCGCCGTCGCGTTCGACGAGTGCCAGGCGCTGCGCCCTGGTGAACAGCCGCTTCTCGCGACCCCAGTCGAGGATCTCCCCGGCGGAGCCGAGCACGCACGGGATCACGCCGCCGGAGGCGGCCATCCGTCGCGCCGCGGCGATGGTGACGGGCTGATCGAAGCCGTCGACCGCGGCGTATCCCGTGCCGGCGATCAGATCGGCGAGGTCGACGCGGACGACGACCGTCGCGCCGGCGAGCGGGGGCGCATCGGCGCCGCATCCGAGGACGTGCGCGCAGAACGAGCTCAGCGCATCGGCCTGCAGCATCGCGACGGTGCGGTGGTCGGCGTCGGGTGCATCGGGGTCGATGGCGTTCTGACGTGCGGCGAAGGCGTTGGAGACATAGCCGGAGAGGGCGGCGCGGATCGGATCTGCGGACTCGATATCGAACACGCCGTGGAGGTGCAGGGCCCCGTTGCGTTCGAACATCGTCAGCGAACGGCGCGCTCGGACCTCGCCCTCGCGCGGCTCGACGCCGTCGGGGTCGAGCCAGGCCTCGGGCCGAGCGGTCAGCCGCCTGACGTCGTCGAGCGACAGACCCGCAGCCTTCTCGGCGAGCAACCGCTCGACCTCGTCGAGCGCTGCGGGATCGGTCGTGAAGCGCACCCGTTCGAGGAGCGCGATGATGAGCGCCGCTGCCGCCACGGACAGCGCCCCGCTGGCGACAGCAGCGCCCACAGCGGCGTACTTCGCCGGGAGAGGTGCCCCGAGCAGATCGGTGCGCGGCGCGGTCGCCTCGCCGACGCGCACCAGACGAGTGGCGTCACCGGCGGACATGCCGCTCGTCGTCGCGATCAGCTGAGCGGCAGTGCGGTACCCCTGCTGCTTCGCCGCCGACTCGGGCCCGAGCTCTCTGCGCGATTCGTGCGCGATGCCGGCCGCGACCTCGGCGTGCAGGGCGTCGAGGAGTCGCCGCGCCTCGCCGAGAGCATCGTTCGCCTCGATCAGTCGCGCTCGGGCGAGGGCATCCGCTCCACCGGCATCCGCCCACACCGCATCGAGACGTGCGAACGCCTCGTGCAGGGGAGCGAGATGAGCTGACATGCTCCCAGCGTAGAGCGGAAGCAACCACATTATCGAATAAATCTTTGATAATGTGGAAACTACCTACATTTGAATATCGAACATCATGACCCACGCAACTTCTCCGTCAGCGCCTGCAGCGCCTGCAGCTCGTCGTCGTCGAGTCGTGACATGCGCTCGGCGATGGAGCGGCCGTGCACGGTCGCGAGCTTGCGGAAGGCCTGGGCTCCGGCATCCGTCGCCCTGATCAGCGCTCCCCTGCCGTCTTCGGGATCGGGGCACTTCGCGATGAGGCCGCGACCGACCATGCGATCGATGAGACGGGAGACGCTGGGCTGGCTGATCAGCATGTTGCTGGTGATGTCGCGCAGGCGCGCCGTCATGCCGGGGGAGCGCGTGACCGTGAGCAGGACGTCGTACTCGGCCTGCGCGAGCTGGGCGTCTTCGAAGTCCTGAGACATCGCCTCGAACAGCTCGTGCTGCGCGCGGAAGAGGCTCTCCCACGCGTGCAGAGCGAGCTTGCGATCGACCATGGATCACAGCGTAGCCCGAGCCGCGCGATGTCGACGCCGTCGCGTTCCCTCGCGCGGGGGGCGGCCTGCGCGGGTGGGCGGGCCCGGTTGCCGAGGATGCAGTAAGGGCCAGGTCAGAGAGGCTTCTGACCTGGCCCTTGTCCCTTGCACCAAGAGTGTCCTGCAATCACATGAGGTGGATGCCACAGCAAACATTCACCGTGTGATCACTATATAACGGGGCGATAACGAATGCAACGGTTTGGTCACGAAAATTTCGGCCGGGTTACCCCGCCGCGGTGTCGAGGCTTCCCTCGGGGAGCGCGATCACGCTCCAGACGGTCTCGTCGGTCGCCGTGAACTCGTAGGCCGGCGCGAGGTACTGCGCCCCGTCGTCCCACACCAGCGCGAGCCCCAGTCGCACCGACTCGATCTCATGCTCCGCGATCGCCCAGGGCACACGGGACCCGGCAGGGGGGACGGGAGCCGGAGTCGGGGTCGCGGAGAGCTGCGACTCCGTGCTGATCCAGTCGGGCTCCGGGACTGCGATCGGACCCGTGAAGTACGCGGCGTCGTCCAGGCGTGCGGCGGCCTCCGCAGGGCTCACGATCGGATAGTCGCCGAGCGAGACGACGTCGCCGAACGGTCCGTCCGCGTAGGCGATGCCCTGGGCGTACACGGTGATCGACGCCGTGATCATCGTCGTGCTCCCGCCGACGATAAGCGAGGCCTGGGCGTACACGGTCCTGCTCGACTCGTTGGGCGTGAGGGAGATATCGACGGCGTCCTCGTCGATCTCGAGCGCCGAGAGGAAGCTCGAGACCGCGTCCTGCACGAGTTCGTCCGACGGCATCGGCGTCTCGGCCATGCAGCGGGCAATCTCCTGCTCGAACGCCAGGGCGTCGTCGTCGTTCAGGGTGTTGCGTGGTCCGTGCAGTGTGGTCGCCTCTTCTTCGCAGACGGTGAAGGGGTCGGGGATGCCGCTCCAGTACGACGCGTTGCCCAATGGCGACAGTGAGACGTGCGCGCCGCCGGTGCCGCTGACCGCCAGCGAACCGAAATCCTCAGTGCGTGCGGTCCCCGCGACGCCGAGGGCGGCAGCGATCCGTTCGGCCTCTTCGGGGGTGAAGAGGGTCGCCGAGTCGACGGCGTAGACCTGCGCCGATCCGGCATCCGTACTGAGGTTCGGCAGGACGAAGCGGTGGTGCTCTCCGAAGTATCCCCATGGTGAGACGGTGTCGGTGGCGGTGCTCTCGGACTGGGCCTCGGCCACCATCCCGCTGCCTCCTCCGAGCGCGATCGGCGGGGTCGGATGCTCGGGAGTACCCGTCTCGACGGCGATCGGAGCGGATGCCGGAGGCGCCCCGACTCCGCCCGCTCCCCACACGTACCCGCCGCCGAGGGCGACGACGACCGCCGCAGCCGCAGCGATCGGGAACAGTCGGCGCCCCCTCGCCGGGGCGGGGTCGGATGCCGCGGGGATCCGGGCGATGCGCTCCCTCAGCTCGTGCGATGCCACGGCACCCGCCGCGGGGTCGGCCGCCCGCAGGGCGTCTGTGCTCTCGTCGCCGATGTCGTCGTTCATGATGCGTCCCGTCTCGTCGCGGCATCCATACGCATGGTCTGTGTCAGCCGTCGGTGCCGTCTTGCACTGCCGTGCCCCAGATGCCGCGCAGTCGCGCCCGGGCTCGGGAGAGCGCGGCGTGCGCGCCGGAGCGCGAGACGCCCAGCGCCTCGGCGAGCTCTTCGCCGTTCAGCCCCTCCCAGGCGTGCAGCAGCAGGATCTCCCTGTCGCGTTCGCTGAGCGCAGCGAGCGCCCGTGAGATCCGGTCGCGCTCCGCGATGCGGTGCGCGTGGTCGCCGTCGACGGGCTCTTCGGCCAGCTGCAGCGGCAGACCCTTCGCGCGGCGACGGTGGTTGGCCAGCACGAACCCCGCGGTGCGGTACAGCCAGGGCAGCTCGTGATCACGGGGCACGTCGTCGCGACGGCGCCAGGCGGTCTCGAACACCTCGGCGGTCAGGTCGTCGGCGTCCTGCCGGGCCGCGCGGCGCAGGAAGTAGCGGTGCACGGCGTCGAGGTGCACGCTCACCTCGGCCGCGAACCACGCGGTCATGTCGGCGTCTCGTCGCCCCACGGCGCTCCTCACCCAGGTCCCGGCGGGCCCTCCCTAGGATTCTGTCGGCTCGCCGGAGTTTCTTGCACCCCGTCCTTTCGCCCCATCACCTTTCGCCCCGCTTTTCGCCGAGAAACCACTTTCGTCGTGAGACACCCCCTCTGGCGTGGTGTCTCGCGACGGAAACGACACCTGGCTCCGCTCCCGTGGGCTGCGGGATTCCTGCGCCGCCTCACCGCCGACGCGTCGATCATCGAGCTCAGCGACGGTACGCGGGGATACCAGGGCGGCTAGGGCCTCCTGTCGCCGTGGCCCTGGCCCGGGCTGTCGCTTCCGCTCCGACTCTCGCCTACGCCCTGCCTGTTCCCGTTCTGCCAGCCCTGAACGTCTCCGCCTTGGCCGCCTCCGCCCCGACGGTCTCCGCTCTGCGCGTCGCCGTGTCCGCCATCCCGGCTCCCTGCGGTGCCGGATGCTTCCGCGGAGCTCGGCGTTGTCGAGACGGAGACGGCCGTGACGACCGGCGCTGAGCGCGGGTCCGTCTCCGGCGCGCTGCGCTGCCACCCGCGCTGATCGTTCTCGCCCCGCGTCGAGCGGCTTGCGTCGCCCTGGTCGAGATGCCACCGGCGGATGCCTTGTTCCGGGGCGCCCTGGCGATCGGCCCTCGGGGTGTCATGCGTCGCCGATGCCACGACGGCTTGGGCCGTCGGCGGCGAGGCGCTCGACTCTGACGGTGCGGCGCTCGTGGCCGTCGGCGGAACGAGTGTCGCTGCGGCAACGATCTGCACGGAATCCGACGCCTGATCGTCCACAGGAAGAGCGAGCAGGCTCCCGCTGACCGAGAGCGCGAGAGCGCTTGCCGCTGCGGTCGGCCACAGCAGGGGCGAGGCGTGCGTCGCCGCCTCGGCGACGGGCTGCGCTGCGGCGGTCAGCCCCGCCCACGTCGGCAGGTTCGTGACGCTCGCGACGGCTGCCGCCGCCTGGTCGGCGGGGAACAGCGCCGGCGCGATCACGAGTCCGGCGCCGCCGGCGAGGAGCGGGCCGAACGACATCGCCTTCGCCAGTTGCCTGGCCTCTCCCGCAGCCGACCGGCACTCCGGGCAGTCGTGCAGGTGCGCGGCGACGAAGCGCTCCGACCGGGGGGAGAGGTCGTTCTGCGCGTACGAGCCGAGCAGTTCGATGACCCGTGCGTGATCTGTGCCCTCAGGTGCGGTGCGAAGGTGCGCGCGGATCCACGCCTTTCGCAGGGCATCGCGGGCTCGATAGGTGAGCGCTGCGGCGGAGTTGGGCCGGATGTGCAGCACTGTGGCGATCTCTCGCGGTGGCAGCTGCTCGACCTCGCTCAGCCACAGCGCGTGCTGCCATCGTTCGGGGAGGGAATGGAACGCCTCGGTCAAGGCAGAGGCGTCGGCCATCGAGTCCACGTCGATCGCGCCGATCGTCGACGTCTGCGGCGTCGTCTCGTCGAGCGTGGTCGTCCGGGGCGCGCGGCGGGCGTCGGTCATCCACGTGTTCTTGACGGTCGTCAGCAGATAGGGGCGGAAACTGCGCTGCGGGCCCTTTCCCGCGCGCAGCTGCCTCAGGATGCTGACGAAGGAGTCGGCGACGACGTCTTCGGGATCGGGTGGTGCTGCCCCCAGGCTGCGGGCGTACGCGACGGCCACCGGAGCGTGGCGGCGCCAGAGCTCGGAGAATGCGTGCCGATCACCGGCGCGGCTCTTCTGCAGCAGACGAGTGTCAGAGTCGGAGCCTTGAACGTCGCTCGCATCGTCCATAAGACCTCACAGGTGGGACAGTCGGCTTCGGGTGCCGGTGAAGTGAGAGTACCCCGGATGGCGGACGTGCACCTACAAGGAGGGTGGGTGCGGGTGGGGTCGGAGGGGGAGGACCCCACCCGCGAGCCGCGACTGAGGGGGAGGCGCGGCCAAGACTCCGATTCGATGGCCGAGGCCAGGAACCGATCGTCGTTACATGAGCATGACGCGGTGCCGGGTGGATCATGACGCCGTTCCCGAAACTTCTCAGAAATCTTCCGCGCCTAGCGTCGGCGGATGACCATCATCGTCCAGAAGGCGGCGTGGGAGCATCCGGATGCCGTCCGTCTGCGCGCCGCCCAGCGCTCCGAGCTCGACGCCCGCTACGGCGGCGACGACCACGAGCCGGGCGTCGCACCATCGGCCGACGACGTGCCGGTGTTCCTGATCGGGACGGATGCCGCGGGCGAGGCCGTCGTGTGCGGAGGGCTGCGCCCGCTGCCCGACGACGTGCTCGGTCCGCGCACGGCCGAGATCAAGCGGATGTACGCGGCGCCGCGATCACGCGGCACCGGCGCGGCGACCGCTCTGCTGCGCGCACTGGAGGAGGAGGCGCTGATCCTCGGCATCCGGCGCCTCGTCCTCGAGACCGGCACGGCGCAGCCCGAGGCGGTCCGCTTCTACGAGCGGGAGGGCTACGCGGCGATCCCGCTCTTCGGGCACTACGCCGGGAGCGAGCTGTCGCTCTGCTTCGCGCGCGACCTGGGTGTCCGCCCGGGGGCGTAGCCTCGCCTCATGGCCTCCTTCGCGACACTGCGGACCCCGGTCGGCGTGATCGGCGTCGCCAGTTCCGGCGCGGCGATCACCCGGGTGACCTGGCGGTCGTCCCCGCCGGTCGGAGCGGATGCCGGCGCCGACGCGCTACTTGACGAGGCTCTCGCGCAGCTGCGCGACTACTTCGCCGACGGCAGACGCGAGCTCGACCTGCCCGTCGACCTCGGCGTGCAGACCGATGCGACGCGTGCCGTGCTCACGGCCCTGCACGAGACGGTCCGCTCCGGCGAGACCGTGACGTACGGCGAGCTCGCCGCGCGCAGCGGCACGACGATACCCGCGCGCGGCATCGGGGCGATCATGGGCGCGAATCCAGTCCCGCTGATCGTGCCCTGTCACCGGGTGGTCGCCAGCGACGGACTCGGCGGATACTCCGGCGGAGAGCAGGGGCGGGGGCTGCAGACCAAGTGCTGGCTGCTCGAGTACGAGGGCGCGTTGCCGACATCCCTGTTCTGAGCAGCGGCGTCGCGTCGCGGCATCCGTCCGTGTCATCCGCTCTCCGCCACCTGCGAGAATGGAGTTCCGCGCCGATTGCGATCTGAGGAGCCCCCGTGCAGTACATCTCGACCCGAGGCGGCATGCAGCCGCTGCCGTACTGCGAGACCCTGCTCGAAGGCCTCGCGACCGACGGCGGGCTCGCGGTCCCCGAGACGATGCCGACCGTCGACGGCGAGACGCTGGAGCGCTGGCGGGCTCTCACCTATCCGCAGCTGGCGACCGAGGTGCTCGGACTGTTCGCCACCGACATCCCCCGCGCAGACCTCGCCCGCATGACCGAGGCCGCCTATGCATCCTTCCCCGAGTCGGTCGTCCCCTTGCGCGAGATCGACGGCGGCCTCACGCTCGTCGGGCTCTCCGAAGGGCCGACGCTCGCGTTCAAGGACATGGCCATGCAGTTCCTCGGCCAGGTCGTCGAGTATGCCCTGGAGCGCAAGGGCTCGGTGCTCAACATCCTCGGCGCCACCTCGGGAGACACCGGGTCCGCCGCCGAGCACGCGCTGCGCGGCAAAGAGCGCATCTCGGTGTTCATGCTCTCGCCGCAGGGCCGCATGAGCGCCTTCCAGCGCGCTCAAATGTTCTCCCTCGACGACGAGAACGTGCACAACATCGCGGTCGATGGCGTCTTCGACGACTGCCAGAACCTCGTCAAGGAGCTTGCCGGCGACCTCGACTTCAAGCGCACTCAGCATCTGGGGGCGGTCAACTCCATCAACCTCGCCCGCATCACCGCACAGGTCGTCTACTACTTCTGGGCGTGGCTGCGGGCGACGGATGCCGGCGGCTGGACCGAGCTGAGCTTCACTGTGCCTTCGGGTAACTTCGGCAACATCCTCTCCGGGTTCTACGCCAAGCAGATGGGGCTGCCGATCCGCCGCCTTGTTCTGGCCGCCAACGAAAACAACGTTCTCGATGAGTTCTTCCGCACCGGCATTTACCGTCCCCGCAGCGCGGCGCAGACACTGGCGACATCGAGCCCATCGATGGACATCTCCAAGGCGTCGAACCTCGAGCGCTTCATCTTCGAGCTGGTCGGACGCGACCCCTCTCGCGTCCTCGCGGCCTGGCGGGATCTCGACGAGCAGGGGTACTTCGACTTCTCCGCAGAGCTCCCTCGCTTCGTCGACGAGTTCGGCATCGTCAGCGGCACCTCGACCCACGCTGACCGCCTCGCCACGATCCGCTCGGTGCATGAGACGGCGGATGACGTGATCGACCCGCACACGGCCGACGGCGTCAAGGTCGCCCGCGAGTACGTCGAATCAGGGGTGCCGATGCTCGTGCTCGAGACCGCAAAACCCGAGAAGTTCGCCGAAACCATCCGCGAGGCGATCGGCGTCGAACTCGACTACTCCTCCGACCTCCGTGCCATGCTCGATGCCCCGCAGCATGTCACCGAGATGGCCGACGACGCCGCGGCGCTGCGCGCCTTCATCGAGGAGCACGCGCTGCGCTGATCGCAGATCTCCCGATCGGCGCACGCGAGCGTCGAGTGGCGCACGCGAGCGGCGAGCGAGAGGCGACGACGTCGGCCGTGCCGCCTATTCCCGGTCCAGTCCGAAGGTGCGCTTGACCAGTGCCTGCACATCGCGGTCGAGCCCGTCGATGCGCGCGTTCACGGTCTCGAAGCGCGCGTTCATCTCCGACCGCAGTCCGCCCATCTCCGACTGCACCCCGCCGATCTCGGCGTGCACCCCGCCGATCTCTGCGCGCAGCCCGCCGATCTCGGCGCGCACCCCGCCGATCTCAGCGTGCAGCACCCGGATGAACAGCGTCGACACGACCGTGAGCATGCCGAACAGAAGCGCGATGAACGCCCCGATCATGGTCCAGGTCTGCGGTTCGGTCAACGCGATCACGCTCCTATTCTCATCCGTGCGGTCCATCCTGCCAAGGTGCAGACGACGATCCCCGTTGCGGGGGAGAACTCCGTGGAGCGGCTCCCTGTGCAGCCAGAGTCAGTCCTTCGCGGCGCGAGGATGCAGAACTCCGGATGCCGTTCCCAGCGCCGCACCGACGAGGGTGTCGACGACCCGCTCGAAGGCGACGTCGAGAGAGCCGATCGTGCCGGTGGCCGCCCCGGCGAGCAGCAGCGCCAGCGGGGTGATGAACACGAGGGCGATGGCGTACTGGCGCACCACGATGATCTCGACCACGAACTGCAGTACGCCAACCAGCAGGGCGAGCGGCACGCCGGACGGATGCATCAGCGCCAGCAGCGCGTACACTCCCGCGCCGATGATCGTGCCCAGCATCCGATGCAGTCCGCGCTGCAATGCCGCGCTGCGCGCCGCAGCCACGCCGATCACGGCGATGCCGGACCCGACGACCCAGTACGTGCGGGTGGGGTCGAGGATGAGCCCGAGCAGCGCCCCGAACAGCGACACCAGCACGACGCGGAGCAACAGCATCCGCCCGTCTGCGGTGAGCGAGGGACCGGGGAGGATCTCGCGGAGCGATCGGGGGCGTCTGCTGCGCACGCGGGGGAACACGAGCGGTGCGAAGGAGAGCAGGTAGGAGAACAGGCATCCTGCCGCGAAGGCGGACAGATAGACGGTCCTGTCGATGGCGCCCGTCCCGACGATGTGGGTGGCGAGCCCGTAGGTGAGGACGAAGAACAGCGGACCGGGCGGTCCGAGCCGGAAGCCGAAGGCGAGCGCCGCGCTCGCGACGGCGACGGCCACCAACCCCGAGATCGCGAGCGCAGCGGTGCCCGACGCGAGCGAGCCGAGCGCCGCCGACGCGATCAGCGCGACCGCCACGATCGGCAGCGCGCGCACGCGTTCGACGGCGGGAAGGAAGCTGAGGTAGAGCACGGTGAACGAACCGGATGCGGCGAGACAACCGAGCATCGGTTGCCCCGCGATCGTCATCACGGCGATCGGGACCGATATGCCCAGAGCGGCCTGCAGGGCGACCTGCCACCGCGGACCTCGCGACGGCGCGAAGGAGAACAGACTCACGCCCTCATCCTCGCAGGTCGGGGATACGATGACGGGCGTGAACGCACCACGTCCCGGGATCGCTGAGCGGCTCTCGCAGATGATCCAGTTGCCGACGGTGTCCGCCGAGCTCGAGGAGCGCGGCGCCCGGCCGTTCGAGGCGTTCGTCGCGCTGATCGCCGAGCAGTACCCGCTCGTGCACGAGGCGCTGGCACTGGAGCGGCACACCGACTTCGGGCTGCTGTTCCGCTGGGCTGGGGCGGGGTCCGGCGACCCCCTTGTGCTCATGGCGCACTACGACGTGGTCCCGGTCGACGAGGACGACGACTGGACGCACCCGCCGTTCGCCGGCGTCATCGCCGACGGTCTCGTGCACGGTCGCGGCGCGCTCGACGACAAGGGCCCGCTCATCGTCGTGCTCGAGGCGGTGGAGAACCTGCTCGCCGACGGCTTCGTGCCCGCGCGCGACGTCTATCTGAGCTTCGGGGGCAACGAGGAGACCTACGGAGGCGCTGCGCAGGAGATCGCGCGCGTCTTCCGCGAACGCGGCATCGTCCCGTGGCTGGTCGTCGACGAGGGCGGGGCCGTGGTTGACGCGCCTCTGCCGTTCGTTCCGGGGCGAGCGGCGATGATCGGAGTGGGGGAGAAGGGCGTGATGACCCTGCGGCTGACGGCTCGGGGCTACGGCGGCCATGCCTCCGCACCGCCCGCGCTGACGGCGGTGCGGCGGATCGCGAGGGCCGTCGACCGGCTCGGGCCTCGGACGTTCCGGCCGCGGCCGTCGAAGGCCGTCGGACGGATGCTGTCGCAGCTCGCGGCGCAGACCCCCGGCCCCGCACGTCTCCTGCTGCGCCTGCTGGGAGCCGCGCCCCCGCTCACCGGCTGGGTGTTCGCGGCCCTCGGCGGCGAACCGGCCGCGCTCGTGCGGACGACGGTGGCGCCCACCATGCAGTCGGGCGGGACCGCGGCGAACGTGCTGCCGTCCTCGGCGTCAGCGACCGTCAACCTGCGCATCGCCCTGGGCGAGACCACCCAGCAGACCGTGCTGCGCGTGCGCCGCCGGATCGCCGATCCGCTCGTGACGGTGACCGTGGTGGAGGCGAGCGAGCCGTCTGCGGAGTCGCCGACCGACAACGAGCAGTTCGCGCTGCTCGCCGAGGCGCTGGCCGTGTCGCACCCTGGCGTCGCGCCCGTGCCCTACGTGATGATGGCGGCGACCGACTCCCGTCATTTCCACCGGTTCGCCCCGGCCGTCTACAGGTTCGCGCCGCTGGACATGTCGAACGCGCAGCGCGCATCGATCCACGGGGTCGACGAGAACGTCGAGATCGCCGCCCTGGAGCGGGGAGAGCGCTTCCACCGCGCGCTCCTCGAACGGCTAGGGTGAACTCAGCCGCCCTTCGACTCGTCTCTCCGCTGATCGCTGCGCAGCCGGATCCGGCGGCGAAGACCTACCTGGAACAGGAACTGCGATGACGCGCACCCGCACCCTCGGCACGCTCGCGACCGTCGTCGGATTCCTCGCCTTCGTCGAGTTCACCAGCGGCGTGCTGCAGGGCTACTACACGCCCATGCTCAGCGATGTCGCACGGCACCTCGGCATCCACGACGCCGACGTGAACTGGCTCGAGGGCGCCCAGCTCATGCTGTCCGCCCTCGTCGTGCCGGCGTTCGCGAAGCTCGGCGACATGGTCGGCCACAAGCGGATGCTGTTGGTCTCGATCGCACTGACGGCGGCGGCCGCGCTGGCGCTGCCGTTCACCGACTCCTTCGTGGTGTTCCTCGTCGCCTGGGCGCTGATGGGCTTCTACGTCGTGTGGCTGCCGCTGGAGATCGCGCTGGTCTGGTCGCGCTCGCGGCGGATCCAGGGGCGCTCGACGATCACCGCGAAGGCCGCGGGCATTCTCGTCGCCGCGCTGGAGGGCGGCGCCATCCTCGGAGCCCTCGTCGGCGGAGCGCTGGTCGACGTGCTGCCGCTCACGGTGGTGCTGCTCGTGCCGGCGATCCTCGTCGTGGTCTGCTTCTTCGTTGTGCTGCTCGGCGTGCAGGAGTCGCCGGAGCCGACCGGCGGGGTGTTCGACACGGTCGGGGTCGCGCTGATCTCGATCGCTCTGCTCTGCTTCACCGGTGGCCTGGCGCTGCTGCGTCTCGAGGGAGGGCTGGAGAACCCGTGGTCCTGGACCGTCGTGGTGCTCGGCATCCTGCTCGTGGTCCCGTTCGCGCTGTGGGAGCTGCGCCATCCCGATCCGGTGATCGACGTGCGCATGTTCCGCTCGCCGGCTCTCGGGCCGGTCTTCCTCACGGCCGGACTGTTCGGGGTCAGCGTGCTGGGCGCACAGGCGCCGCTGTCGACCTTCGCCCGCACCGACCCGACCGTGTTCGGGTATGGCCTCGGCACGACGGGCTTTGCCACCTCGCTCATCATCGGCATCTACCTGATCGCGATGATCGCGGGAGCTCTCCTGTTCCCCGTCGTCGCTCGTCGCTGGTCCCCGCGGGTCACGCTGCTGTGCGCCTCGCTGCTCGTGGGCGCCGGCTTCCTGCTGTTCCTGCCGTTCCACGACTCGTACGTGCAGGTCGTCGTCAACATGGTCGTCGTCGGTGTCGGATCCGGGGCGCTGGTCGCGGCGCTGCCCGCCGCCGCGGCGTCCGCGGCCCCGGCCACCCAGACCGGCGTGGCCACCGGGCTCACCAACTCGGTGAAAACCGTCGGCGGTGCGATCGCCTCGTGCGTCTTCGGCATCGCGCTGCTGCACGGCGTCACCGGGGCCGCGGCCGAGGGCACCGCCGGCTCCTTCGCCGGCTATGTCACCGTCTGGATCGTCTGCGGGGTCACCGCGCTCGCGGCGGCCGTGCTGCTCCTGTTCGTGCCGAAGGAGGCCTTCACGGACCGCGAGGCCGTGACCGTCTGATCAGTCGCGGTCGAGACCGAAAGTACGTTTGACGATCGCCTGGACGTCGCGATCGAGACCATCGATCCGTGTGTTCACTGCGTCGAACCGGGCGTTCATCTCGTTGCGCAATCCGCCCATCTGGCCGTTCAACTCAGCGCGGAGTCCTTCGATCTGGCTGCCGACTTCTCCGCGGAGTCCTTCGATCTGGCTGCCGACTTCTCCGCGGAGTCCTTCGATCTGGCTGCCGACTTCTCCGCGGAGCCCGCCGATCTGGCCATTGACCTCGCCGCGGAAGCCGCTGAACTGCGCGTTCATCTCGTTTCTCAGGCCGCCCACCTCGGCACGGACGACGCGGATGAAGAGCGTGGACACCACGGTCAGCATCCCGAACATCAAGGCGGTGAAGGCCCCGATCATGGTCCAGATCTGCGCGTCGTTCATGAATCCCACCTCCCCAGTGTCGCACCGACAGGACGAGTCTGCCAGGAGCGCGATGACCGGACGAGGCCGGATCCACGAACTGTGGAGAACCCGGTACGAGATGCAGACCGTGCAGGGATATTCAGTCGCGCGGGTTGTGCATGAACTCGAGACGGATGCCGTTGTCGTCCTCGACGAACGAGGCGTAGTAGTGCTGGCTGAATCGCGGGTACTCCTTCGGTGCACGCACTTCGGTCCAGCCGGCCGCGATCGCGATGTCGTGCAGCCGGTCCACCTCGTCGCGCGAGTCGACCGCATAGGCGAGGTGCTGCCAGCCGACACGGCCGTGCCGGTGCGCCCCCTCCTCGCGCGCGGGGTACAGCAGCACCTCTGGCTCGTCGGCCTTGCGCCAGTACGCGTGGTCTTCGGCGTCGTGGGCGCGGACGTAGCCGAGCGCCTCGAAGACGGGATTGAACTGCGCGGATGCCGCGGGCACCGATTCCACGCTGATGCCGATGTGATCGAAAGTCGCCATGTGTCCATGGTGGCCCATGCCTCTGACATCCGCGGGGAGAACCCGGACCATCCGCCCGCGGTGCGGCGTGTCGGCCTGCGACACGCCGCACCGGCATCCGATGATCCGGGTTTTCCCGAGCCAGGGGGCTCAGTCCCCCTTCACGTTCACCAACTGGCGCAGTGTGTGCCGGATCGACACGAGGCCGCTGGCATCCGCCATGACCTGATCGATCGGCTTGTACGCCTGCGGGATCTCGTCGATGAAGGCGTCGGTGTCGCGGAACTCGATCCCGGCCATCGCCTCCCGCAGCTGCTCATGCGTGAACGTCCGCCGTGCGGCCGACCGCGAGTACTCGCGCCCTGCGCCGTGGGGTGAGGAGTTCAGCGACAGCGGGTCGCCGAGTCCCTCGACCACGTATGACGCCGTGCCCATCGACCCGGGGATGAGCCCAGGCCGTCCGGCATCCGCCTGGATCGCGCCCTTTCGCGACACCCAGACCTGCTTGCCGAAGTGCTTCTCCGACTCGGTGAAGTTGTGGTGGCAGTTGATGCGCTCCTGCTCATCGACCGGCCTTCCGAGGAAGTCCGACACCTGCCGCACGACGCGGTCCATCATCTCCTCCCGGTTCAGCAGCGCGAAGTGCTGCGCCCACCGCAGTTCCCGGATGTACCGCATGAACTCCGGCGTGCCCTCGACCAGGTACGCCAGGTCGGGGTCGGGGAGGTCGATCCAGAACTGCTTCGCGAGCCGCTGTGCGACCGCGATGTGGTGCATCGCGATCTTGTTGCCCACGCCCCGCGAGCCGGAGTGCAGGAACAGCCAGATCCGCCCGAGCTCGTCGGTCGAGACCTCGATGAAGTGGTTCCCCGAGCCGAGCGAGCCCAACTGCAGCCGCCAGTTCCCGGCGTACTGCGCGGGGTCGAACCCGGCCTTGTCTGCGAGAGCCTCGAGCTCGGCGATCCGCGGCTCGGCGGTGGCCACGACCTTGCGGTTCTGGTGCCCGGCCGACAGCGGGACGGCGCGCTCGATGGCCTCCCGGAGAGGTGCGAGATCGCGTCCTTCGAGCGCATCCCTCGTGAACTGCGTGCGGACGGCGATCATGCCGCAGCCGATGTCGACCCCGACGGCGGCCGGGATGATCGCGCCCAGCGTGGGGATGACCGATCCGACGGTCGCCCCCTTGCCGAGATGCGCATCCGGCATGAGCGCCAGGTGCGGGTGGATGAACGGCATGCGCGCCGTGGTCTTCGCCTGCTCGAGGGTCTTCTCGTCGATCAGGGAAGCCCACGACAGCAGCCGTGCGGAGAGCCTCTCCATGGTTCCTTTCCTTCATGTGGGGTGTCAGCCACAGGTCGGGACTCATGAAAAAAGGCCCCGGACCTGACGGTGCGGGGCAGAGGGCAGCGGATGCTGTCACACGGCGCGCGCCGGAGGGTACGACTCGTAGCGGTCATTGCGCTTCTGGTCGAAGGCAAGGACCGGGGGAAGCACGCGCATGGCGGTCATTCCGTCGTCTCCTCGGCTGGATGCTGCGCCGGTCGGCACAGCCTTGCAACGATAGGGGACGGCGGATCGCCCTGTCAAGACTCCCGCGGCATCCGCTCCTCCGACCGGCGCGTCGCGCGCCGCCTTCGAATCCGCGCCCGTCAGCCCGACGCGCTTCGGCGCTCTCGTGCTCAGTGCGGGGCGTGATATTCGGCCTGGCCGCGCTTCCAGTACCCCTTCACGATCGCTCGGCCGGGGTCGATGCCCCAGCGCTCGAGCAGCGCGCGACCGGGCTTCACGATCGACTGCTCCGCGGCGATGAACACGAACGGGTCGGCGCCGGCATCCGCTTCCGTCAGGGCGTCGACGAAGGCGATCAGCGCGGAACCGGCGGGGGCGTCGCCACGGTGCAGCCATTCCACCTCGACGGGAGCGTCGATCTCGACCTCGCGGCCGGCGCTCACGGTCTCGATGACGATGCGCGCCGTCGCACCTGCGGGGATCAGCGCGGAGAAGCGGCGGATGGCGGGGATGGCCGTCTCGTCGCCGACGAGCAGCCAGGAGCCGGGCGTCCCTTCGAGCACGGCCGAGCCACGAGGGCCCCCGACGCCGATCGACGAGCCCAGGGGAGCGTCGGCGGCCCAGCGCGCCGCCACGCCCTCGTCGCCGTGCACGGCGAACTCCACGTCGAGCCAGTCCTCTCCCCAGGCGAGCGGTGTGTATTCGCGGCTCGGCGCGGCGCGCAGATCCTCGACGGAATCCACGGGGCCGGCCGGGAAGAACAGGCGGATGTGGTCGTCGGAGCCCAGCGAGTCGAAGCGTGCCAGATCCTCGCCGCTCAGGCGCGTCCGCACGAAATCGGGGGCGAGCCATTCGCGGGCGGTCAGGGCGACGGTGCGCAAGCGCAGCTCGAGGCTGCGACGTTCGATCGAGAAGCTCACACGAGTGAGGTTAGCCTAAGCCGGCTATGGGGCGGCTCAGACCTCGATGCCGTTGTCCTCGTCGTTCACGCCTTCGTGGTGCCCGCGGCGGGACTCGAAGCCGAGGAACCACCCGAACCACACGATCGCCGCGAGCAGCACGCCGAGCCAGACGTTCTCGAAGATCAGCCCGATGATGACGCCGAGGACGAGCAGCCCGGCGGAGACGGCCAGACGGATGCCGAGACGCGGAGCGGAGTTCATGATCCTCAGCCTACGGGCTCACCTGAGACGGTGGTCCTCGGGGGCGAGCCGCGGGCCTCGACGAGGCTCGCGCACGCCGCTGGCGAAGATGAGCCGGATCACACGCTGGCGCTGCCCCGCCCACGGCTCGAGCAGTTCCAGCATCCCGTCGTCGTCGGTGCGGCTGCCCGTGAGCGCGAAGCCGACCTCATGGGAGAGGTGGTAGTCCCCGATGCTCACGGCGTCGGGGTCGCCGAGTGCCCGGATGCGCGTCTCGGCCGAGGTCCACGCTCCGATGCCGGGAATGCTCGTCAGCACCCGGTCGCGAGCGGCGGGGGCGGCGGCGGTCAGCGCGCGCTCGATGCTCTCGCCGCGCTCGGCCGCACGGGCGACGGTCTTCGACTGCGAGGGCTCGACGCCGGCCCGGTGCCAGACCCAGGACGGGATGCGCCGCCAGACGGCGGCGTCAGGGGCCGCGTGCATCGGCCGGGGCGTGGGGCCGGGGGCGCGCTCGCCGAATCGCGAGACCAGGTGGCGCCAGGCGCCGAACGCCTGCAGGCCGGTGACCTTCTGCTCGATGATCGCGCCGGCGAGCGCGTCGAAGACCCGGTTCGTTCTGGCCAGACGCAGCCCGGGATTGCGGCGGGCGGCGTCGGCGATCAGCGGATGCCGTGCCGCATCGAAGCCCTCGTCGTCGTCGCGGGCGCCGCACAGATCGGGCACGGTGTCGAGGGCCGCCGCCGCGCCGGGGCCCCATGCGCTCGCCCTGACGCCATCGGCCGACGCACGCAGGGCCATCGTGGCGATGCCGCACGGTGTGCGCACAGCCCGCCAGATCACGCCGCCGTCGTGCACGGTCGTCGGATCGTTGGGCCCTCGACGGAGGATCCCCACCGTGCCGAGCAGATCGACCGGTCGGGCGGGCCGGTAGACGGTCTCGAGCGGATGAGCGGATGCCGCGGCATCCGATCGCGCATCCGTCGTGAGTGTCATGCGCTCACCCTACGCGGCGGCGCCGACATCGGCGCCGTGCCGGATCAGAACCGGTCGGGCGAGGGGGTTCCGTGGCCGTAGCGGATCACGACGTCGGCGTGGCGGTCGAAGCGGTAGCCGATGCCGCGCACGGTGCGCACGATGTCCTCGTACCGCCCGAGCTTGGCGCGCAGCCGCCGCACATGCACGTCGATGGTGCGCTCGCCGGGGGTCTCGTCGTCGTGGGCCTGCCAGAGCGCGGAGACGAGCTCGCTGCGCTCGATGGTGCGTCCCTCGCGCAGCACGAGGTACTGCAGCAGTTCGAACTCCTTGTACGTGAAGGCGGAGTTCTCGCCGTCGATCAGCACGCGCTTGCGGGAGATGTCGACGACGACGCCGCCCTCCTCGTCGGTGGCCTCCTCCTCGGCGGCGGCCTTCGTGCGGGCGATCGCTCCGGGCTCCTGCAGAGCGAGGCGGACGACATCGAGGTCGCGGCCACCAGAGCCGTGCGGGGCGAGGGCGACGGTGGCGTGGGTCTCTGCGCCGGGGGCGAGCTCGGCGAGGGTGCGGCGCAGGGCGTCGACGAGCAGCGGGAGGCTTACGCCGGCTTCGGCGGCCTTGATCTCGTCGAGGCCCACGTACAGCGCGAAGCCACGGGGCGAACGGACGGCGGGAAGGTCGGCGGCGAGGGGTGCGGCGGCGACGGCGGGACGCTCGAGAAGGGAGGTGTTCGACATGATGATGAGTCCTCGGGGACGTGAGCCGGTTCGGCTCTGATGCGTTGCATGAATGACCGGGCGGAGCCGGAGAATCGAGCAAGGGTTGATGCTCGGAGACGCTGCCCTCGCAGATGGCGAGCGGTCAGGTCTGGCGGGGTGGCTGTTCGTTCAGCGACACATTCGGCAACACATGCCAACGCGGCCGGGCATCATCATCCCGGCAGTCCCGTTCGCCTCCTGGGCGGACAAAGGGCGTGCGTTGGTGGTCATGGGGGGATTATGTCTGAAGAAGTCGGCGCGTGTCAAAGCGACCCCCGCCTCACGGCTGCGGCGTAACGTGGATCCCATGGCTGTCGAGAGTGCGATAAAGGGCTTCACCTTCACCGATGAGAAGGATGCGTCGCGCTACACGCTGGTCCACGACGGGCAGCTCGTGAGCGTGCTCGACTACCGCGACGACGGCCGCACGATCGCCCTCGTCAGGGCCTTCACAGTCCCGACTTTCCGCGGAAAAGGGTACGCCGCGAAGGTTGTGGAAGGCGCTGTCGCCGACCTCGAGGAACGGGGCGACCGGCGCGTCGACCCCGTGTGCTGGTACGTCGCCGACTGGTTCGCGGCGCACCCCGAGCACGCGGGTCTGCTGCGTACACGATGATCGGGCTTGTGTGACACTCTGTTACGGAAGCGGGTTCTGAACGAGCGCACGGGTGCCCGGCATCCGATGTCCGATCCCTCGGCTAGTGTGTGGCCATCGACCCGCCCGCCTCGAATCGCGACGCGTGCTGGCCGAGCCGACGCGTTGCCAAGCGACACGTCGGCGTGAGGCGAGAGGAGGAGCAGACGCGCCATGCATGACATCAAATGCCCGCACTGCGGGACGACCTTCACCATCGACGAGGCCGGCTATGCAGACATCGCCAGCCAGGTTCGCGACAGCGAGTTCGAAAAGCTTCTTCATGAACGTCTGGAACTCGCCGAGCATGACAAGAAGAAGGCGCTCGAACTCGCCGAGGCGAAGGCGCTGGGCGAACTTCAGAAAGCGGCCGCAGCGAGGGACGCCGAGATCCAAGACCTGAAGGCGAAGCTCGACGCGCGTGAGATCGAGCAGAAGCTGGCGATCACCGAGGCGCTCGCCGCGATGGAGAAGGAACGCGATGCTCTGGCGAACGACCTCGAGAAGTCGAACGCTGACAAGGCTGCGGCGGTGGAACTTGCTGAGGCCAGACTCGTCGCGCAGCTTCAGAAGGACACAGCGGCCAAGGATGCCGTGATCCAGGAGTTGAAGGCGAAGCTCGATGCCTCCGAGGTGGCGAAGAAGCTGGAGCTCACGGAGGCTCTGGCTGCGATCGAGAAGGAGCGCGACGAGCTGAAGAGCGGCCTGGAGAAGACCGAGCTCGAAAGGAAGCTCGAGCAGGCATCCCTCAAAGACAAGTACGAGACGCAGCTCAAGGACCGTGAGGAGCAGATCGAGCGGCTGCGCGATCTCAAAGCGAAGCTCTCCACGAAGATGGTGGGGGAGACCCTCGAACAGCATTGTGAGATCGAGTTCAACAAGATCCGTTCCACGGCTTTCCCTCGGGCGTACTTCGAGAAAGACAACGACGCGCGCAGCGGAAGCAAGGGCGACTACATCTTCCGCGATGTCGACGAGTCAGGCACAGAGATCGTCTCGATCATGTTCGAGATGAAGAACGAGAACGACCAGACCGCGACCAAGCACAAGAACGAAGACTTCCTCAAAGAGCTCGACAAGGATCGTGTCGAGAAGGGGTGCGAGTACGCCGTACTCGTGTCGTTGCTGGAGCCGGACAGCGATCTGTACAACACCGGGATCGTCGACGTCTCACACCGTCACCCGAAGATGTACGTCATCCGGCCGCAGTTCTTCATCCAGATGATCACCGTGCTGCGCAACGCGTCGCTGAAGGCACTCGAATACAAGACCGAGCTCGATCTGGTCAAAGCGCAGAACATCGACATCACCAACTTCGAGAACGAGCTGGATGCGTTCAAACTGGCGTTCGGACGCAACTGGAGGTTGGCGTCTGAGGGCTTCGAAGAAGCCGTGAAGCGGATTGACGAGGCGATCAAGGACCTGGAGAAGGTCAAGCAAGCCCTCCACAAGTCGGCCAACAATCTGCGTCTCGCCAACGACAAGGCGCAGGATGTCACGATCAAGAAGCTGACCCGTCAGAACCCGACGATGGCAGCCAAGTTCGCTGAACTCGACACTGCTGACGTCGACCGGGGGGACCGGTGATTCTCGAACGGCGACCGCGTGGATTCCTCGGAGTCCGGGCCGGGTGCGACGACGTTCCAGGGGGATCGACGGGTCAGACCCCGTACACGTCCGCGACGGACTCCCACAGCTGCGCGCTGCAGCGGGCGACGGCATCCCGCCAGTCGGTCAGCGCGCCGTCCTCTGCGCTGTCCGACACAGCGCGGAAGACCCGGATCGGCACGCCGAACTGCCCTGCCACCCAGATGTACGCGTACGTCTCCATGTCGACGAGCGCGGCACCGGTCGGGCGGATCTTCGCGGTGACCTCTCCGTCGTCGACGAAATGGTCGCCCGTCGCGATGAGCACGCCCTCGCGTCCGGTCGCGACGGTCGGCGGCAGCGACACATGCTGGCCGGCGACGCCGTCGAGGTCGGTGACATCGTGCTGATAGGCACTGCCGACCTCGTGCACGCCGTCGCCGAGCGCGGGGTCGATCGCGCCGGCGGTGCCGACAACGACGATCTCGTCGTAGTCGTTCGCATCGAGCGCCCGGGTGAGGGCGTACGTCGCCTGGAGCTTTCCGGGGCCGGTGACGAGGTGGTCGAATCCGGGGAGCGCATCGGGAAAGGCGGAGAGCTCGGAGGCGAGCGCGGCGACGAGAAGCTTCACCGCCTCATCCTTGCATCGCGCACCTGGCAGAAGCCCGTGTTATCGGTTTGTAACACGTCCGGGGGATACTGGAGCCACAACGAGTGAGGAGCCGCCGTGTCCCTGCAGAAGCAGATCTCCGAAGACCTCGGCGTGCGGGCCGAGATCGATCCGGCATCCGAGGTGGAGCGACGAGTGCAGTTCCTCGTCGATTATCTGCGCGCCAGCGGCGCGCGCGGATTCGTGCTCGGCATCTCGGGCGGGCAGGACTCCACGCTCGCCGGCAGGCTCGCCCAGCTCGCGGTCGAACGGGTGCGCGCCGAGGGCGGTGAGGCGAAATTCCTCGCCGTGCGCTTGCCGTACCGGGTGCAGCACGATGCTGCGGATGCCGAGGCGGCGCTCGACTTCATCGCCGCTGATTCCTCGGTCGAGGTGAACATCCAGAACGGCGTCGACGGCGTCGAGGAGGACATCGAGTTCGCCGTCACCAGCGACATCAGCGACTTCAACCGCGGCAACATCAAAGCGCGGGTGCGCATGGTGACCCAGTACGCGCTCGCCGGGCACGACGGACTGCTGGTGATCGGCACCGACCACGCCGCCGAGGCGGTCACGGGTTTCTACACGAAGTTCGGCGACGGCGCGGCCGACCTGCTGCCGTTGTCCGGCCTCTCGAAGAGGCAGGGCCGGGCGCTCCTGCGCACGCTCGGAGCGCCTGAACGCATCTACCTCAAGGTGCCAACCGCCGATCTCCTCGACGGCACCCCTGGCCGCGCCGATGAGGACGAGCTCGGCCTCACCTACGAGCAGATCGACGACTTCCTCGAGGGGAAGGACGTCGATCCCGACGTCGCAGGACGGATCGAGGCGAAGTACCTCGCCACGCAGCACAAGCGCCACCTGCCGGCGACGCCGGGCGACACCTGGTGGCGCTGACCGAGCCCTCCTTCCGGCTGTCCCGACGCGCCTGGTGGTGGGTGGAGGGAATCGTGCCGGTGGTCGGCGTCGTCACGATCGCCGCAGTGTGCGCCGCGGTCGCCGTCGTCGGCGGACCGTGGCGGTTCGCGGTCGCCGGTCTCGTCGTCGTCCTCGGCATCGTGGCCGGTCTGCTCCTGACAGCCGGGTTCGGCGCAGAGCGCATCCACGCCCGTGTCGCCGCTGCCCGTTCCGGGTGGGCACGTAGCTGCGCCGGAGCGACGATGCAGCCGGACGGGCCGGCCGATCAACGCGACATCGCGCTCGCGCTGCCGCGCGGATGGCGGGTCGTGGGGGCCAGGGGGCGGGTGCGGTTCGACGTCGACGGCGTGCCGGTGCGCGCTGAGACCTGGGTGCTCCGCGCCGCAGGCGGCTCCCGCCGCGCACCCGCGCGACGCGAGGTGGTGCGCGCCGATGCGATCACCGGCGACGCCCGGCTGTCGCTGCCGATCGGTGCGGCGGTGGATCCGCTGCTGGTGACGCCGGCGGGGAAGGCGGATGCTGCGGAGCCGGTCTGGGCGCCGGCGGTGAGAGTGCGGGTCGCCGGCCACCGGGACATGCTCGCGACGCTGAGCATCGGCGACGGACGGGTGATCCTCTTCGCGCTCGACGACCCGCGACACGACACGATGATGCAGCGCGCGGCGCTGGTGAGGGATGTGGCGGGTCTGATCGGGTGAGCTATGTCGGATGCCGCGGCTAGTCTCGGAGGACACCGAAGGAGAGGGGCACCGTGCGCGTCATCGCAGCCGAGAACCGCGTGGTCTGGAGCGCCAGTGATCTGAAGCTCGCCGCCGAGTGCGAGTTCGCCTGGTGCCGGGCCATCGACGCCAAGCTCGGTCGCGTGCCCGTCGTCGCCGAGCCGGAAGATGCGACGCTGAAGCGCGCTGCGCTCCTCGGCGACGCGCACGAGCAGAAGGTTCTCGCGCGCTACGTCGACGATCTCGGCGAGGGGCAGGTGCACCAGCTGGCCAAGGCCTCCTCCGTCGACGCCGCAGCCCTCGCCGCCGCCGTCGATGAGACGATCGAGGCCTTGGGCTCCGATGTGCAGGTGATCTTCCAGGCGGCGTTCGCGACCGAGGAGTTCGTCGGCTTCGCCGACTTCATCCGTCGTGACGACGACGGCCGCTGGCGGGTGGAGGACTCCAAACTCGCTCGCCGTGCCAAGGTCACCGCACTCATGCAGCTCGCGGCATATGTCGATCAGCTCGATCGTCTCGGAGTGCCCCGGTCCGACGAGGTCGACCTCATCCTCGGTGACGGCGCGCGCAGCACGCATCGGGTCTCCGACCTGCTGCCGCTGTTCCGCGTCCGTCGCGCCCGGCTGCGCGCGCTCATCGCCGATCGCGACGTCGCTGCGGGAGCGGCCGGGCCGCCGCTCGCCTGGGGCGACGACCGCGGCGGCCTCGGTGTGGTGGCCTGCGGACGCTGCGTCACCTGCGAGGAGCAGGTCATCGCCCATCGTGACCTGCTCATGGTCGCGCGGATGCGCCCCGTGCAGCGGGACCGCCTGCGCGCGGCGGGGATCGAGACGATCGACGATCTCGCCGCAGCATCCGATGCCCCCGCCGGCATGAATCCCGAAACCTTCGAGAGCCTTCGTGCGCAGGCGCGGCTGCAGCTGCGCGCCGATGCCGAGGGCGAGACGACGTTCGAGGTGCACTACGCATCGGCCATCCACACGCTCCCGGTGCCGAGCCGCGGCGACATCTTCTTCGACTTCGAAGGCGATCCGCTGTACACCGAGCCCGCATCCGACGGGCATGCGCAGTGGGGGATCGACTACCTCTTCGGCTGGGTGGACAACGCCGATCAGTACACGGCGCTCTGGGCGCACGACTTCGCCGCGGAGAGGCGTGCGCTCGAGGATTTCCTCGATTTCGTGGCAGCGCGTCGCGCGGCGCATCCCGACATGCACATCTATCACTACGCGCCATACGAGACCTCGCACCTGGCTGCGATGGCCACGCGGCACGGCGTGCGCGAGGGCGAGGTCGACCGCCTGCTGCGCGACGGCGTGTTCGTGGATCTCTACCCTCTCGTGCTGCGCACGGTGCGGGTGGGGTCGCGGTCGTACTCGATCA
This sequence comes from Microbacterium sp., assembly GCF_047607465.1. Classification (GTDB taxonomy): domain Bacteria; phylum Actinomycetota; class Actinomycetes; order Actinomycetales; family Microbacteriaceae; genus Microbacterium. The sequence continues at coordinate 87,685 of NZ_JASGCY010000058.1, forward strand.
AGAAGCTCGAGCCGCTGTACATGGGCGACGAGGTCCGCACCCAGGACGTGCAGAAGGGCGACGACTCGATCGTCAAGTACGTCGCGGCGCGCGCTCTCGCCGATGCGGGCGAGCAGTCCGAGGCCGACGCCGTCTTCGCCGACCTCGCCGACTACAACCGCTATGACTGCGTGTCGACGAGACGCCTGCGCAACTGGCTCATCGAGATCGCCAGGGCGCAGGGCGTGCGACCGGCGCCGCCGGATCAGCCCGATCCGACCGGCTACGAGCCCTCGCCGCGCTCGGTGGCGCTGCTCGCCGACGCCGAGCGCGACGTCGAAGCCGGCGGCGACGGCGTCGTGCACCGCATCGCCGCGGCCGCGATCGACTTCTTCCCCCGCGAAGCGAAGAGCTTCTGGAACGCGCACTTCGAACGCTTGCGCGAGCCCGTCACAATGTGGGACACCACGCGCGATGTCGTGCGCGTCGACCGGTTCTCGTCGACGGTGACACGTGAATGGAGCATCGCCGAGGGCCGCCGGGTGCTGTCTCGCGACATCGAGATCCGCGGGGAGATCTCGCCGGGCACGACCCTGGGGGCGGGGTCGGAGCCGTTCGCCCTCTACGCGACCCCGGCTCCGTTCGACATCGAGGCGCCGTCTCGGGCGGTGCATGCGGCCCGCACGGTGAAGGTCATCGATGTCGCCGACGACGTCTTCACGATCACCGAGACCGCCGTGAACGGCGAGACGTGGAATGAGCTGCCGCTTGCGCTGACACCCGCCGCGCCCCCGAGGGCCGCCGCGCTGCAGGGTGCGATCGACGAGTGGGCGGATGCCGTGCACCTCGCCGCCCCCGCCTTCCCCCGCGATCCTGCGACGGACATCCTCCGCCGCATCCCGCCGCGCACCGTTTCCGGGGACCCGCTGCCCGCCGCCGACGGCGACACGATCGACGCGATCGTCCGCGGCGTGCTCGACCTCGACCGCAGCTACCTCGCCGTGCAGGGCCCGCCCGGCACCGGCAAGACCTACACCGGCTCGCGCGTGATCGCCCGGCTCGTGAACGAGCACGGGTTCAAGATCGGAGTCGTCGCCCAGTCGCACGCCATCATCGAGACGCTCCTCGAGCGCGTCGTCGCTGATGGTGTCGACCCGTCGCGGGTGGGCAAGGCGCCGAAGGATGCGGACGCCGATGCCGGATACACATCGATCCCGAAGAACGGCATGGCGGCGTTCCTCGGCGAGCATGCCGACGGAGGCGTCGTCGTCGGCGGCACCGCGTGGGATTTCAGCAATACGCAGCGGGTCGATCGCGCGGGTCTCGACCTGCTCGTGATCGACGAGGCCGGGCAGTTCTCGTTGGCCTCGACGATCGCGGTCGCAGCGTCGGCGCAGCGACTGCTGCTGCTCGGCGACCCGCAGCAGCTTCCGCAGGTGAGCCAGGGCGCGCATCCCGAACCCGTCGACACCTCGGCGTTGGGCTGGGTGATGGACGGCGCCGAGGTCGTGCGTCCGGAGTACGGGTACTTCCTCGCCCAGTCGTGGCGCATGCATCCGCTCGTCGCCGCTCCCGTGTCGGAGCTCGCCTACGCCGGCGAGCTCGCCTCGGCGCCGCCCGCGGCGAAGCGCGCGCTCGCCGGCGTCGGTCCGGGGCTGCACGTCGTACCGCTGCGCCATCGCGGCAACGCGACAGCGTCGCCCGAGGAGGCCGCCGAGGTCGTGCGCATCGTGGAGGAGATCATCGGGCGCGCCTTCACCGACGACGACGGCTCGTCGCGCCCTCTATCGGCCCGAGACATCATCGTCGTCACCCCGTACAACGCACAGCGCCAGCTCGTGCACGCCGCCCTGGCGGATGCCGGCTTCGGCGAGGTGCCGGTCGGCACCGTCGACAACTTCCAAGGCAAGGAAGCGGTCGTCTCCATCACCTCCTTGGCCGCATCCAGCGGGCGCGACGCCCCGCGGGGCCCGGAGTTCCTGCTGCTGCAGAACCGGTTGAACGTTGCGATCTCGCGCGCGCAGGTCGCCGCGTACCTCATCCATTCGCCGGCGCTGCTCGATGATCTGCCGCACACCCCTGAGGGCGTTGCAAGACTCAGCGCCTTCGCGCACCTGGTCGGAGCGGGCGGATGACGCACTCGACCGCAGAGATCCTCCGCGCCTCGGCCTCCTGGGTGTGGTTTCCTCGCGACAGTGAGCACGAGAAGGGCGATCTGCAGCTGGTGCGCGATCCGCACCGCTTCGGCGGCGGCGTGCGGGCTTCGCAGGTGGAGTCCGGAGCGGATGCCGGCACCGTGCTCGACCGCGCCATCGAGCGCACACGCCGTTGGGGCGAATCCGTGCTCACGGTCTGGACGAGCGCGTCCGATGTCCCTGACCTCGAGGACAAGCTGCGTCGGCGCGGCGCTGAGCACGTCGACACGGTCGCCGTCTTCGCCCTCGCCATCGAGGATCTGCGCATCGAGGTGCCCGAAGGAGTCACCGCCGAGATCGTGCGCACCCTCGACCAGGTGCGCGAGGTCGATCGCATCAACGTGCCGGTGTGGAAGCAGCAGCCTCTCGACGATGACGGACTCCGCGTGGAGCACGACGAGGTCATCCGTGGCCTCGATGCCGGCAGCGGGCTGCAGGTGCTGAGCCGGATCGACGGGATCGCGGTGAGTACGGGCGGATGCACGATCGTCGACGGCTTCACCCGGCTCTGGGGCGCTGCCACCCTCGAATGGGCCCGGGGACGCGGCGCGTACCGCGCGGTGCTCGCAGAACGACTCCGCGCGAGCGCCGAGCGGGGAGCCGAGACCGCTCTGGTGAAGGGGCGGCACTCGACCTCGGCGCCGATCCTCGCGCGGGCGGGGTTCACGCACTACGGCGACGAGCGCGCCTACCGCCTGCACGTCTGACGCCTCGCTGGGCGCTGCTCCCGAGGAGTCGTCGGAGCCGCCGGTCGGCTGCGGTTCGTGCCGCCATCCGGTTCGGCCACTCGTTCCGGTCGCAGTTCGTGCCGCTATTCGGTCCGGCCACCCGTTCCGGTCGCAAGTCGTGCCGCTATTCGGTCCGGCCAGCCGTTCCGGTCGCAAGTCGTGCCGCCATCCGGTGTCCCCGCCCGACCGTCATCCGGTGTGCACTCCAGTCGCGATCTGTGCTGGTAGCCGTCCCTGTCCCTGTGCTCCGGTCGCAGTTCGTGCCGCTATCCAGGCGTCAGAGCGGCGCAGATCGCGACTGGAACGAACGGGCGGGTGCCAGAGCGGCGCAGATCGCGACCGTAACGGACGAGCGTGTGCCAGAGCGGCGCAGATCGCGACCGGAACGAACGAGAACAGCAGCGCGACCCGTGCCGACGGTCTGCGGTGTCTGCTCCAGTCGCGATCGGTGTTGGTATCCGCAGCCGTCCCCGTACCCGTGATCCGGTCGCAGTTCGTGCCGCTTCTGACGATCGAGAACGGCACAGATCGCGACCGGAACGAATGAGAACAGCAGCGCACCCGTGCCGACGGTTTGTAGTGTGCACTCCAGCTGTCGTGTGCGCTCCAGTCGCGATCTGTGCTGGTATCCGCAGCCGTCCCCTTGCTCGGGTCGCAGTTCGTGCCGCTATCCGGGTGCCAGAGCGGCACAGATCGCGACTGGAACGAACGGGCGGGTGCCAGAGCGGCGCAGATCGCGACCGGAACGAACGAGAACAGCAGCGCGACGCCGGGAACAGCCGCGCGACGCCGGGAACAGTCGCGCGACGCCGGGAACAGCCGCGCGACGCCGGGAACAGCAGCGCGACGCCGGGAACAGCCGCGCGACGTCGGGAACAGCCGCGCGCGCGAACCAGCGCCGCGTCAGCACCGCCGCGGAGACACGCGGAGACCCTCAGAGACCGGCGGCGCCGCCGCGGAGACCCTCAGACGGTGCCGTACAGCCGGTCGCCGGCGTCGCCGAGGCCGGGCACGATGTAGCCCTTCTCGTTGAGGCGCTCATCCAGCGCGCCGAGCACGAGGGTCACGTCGCGGTCACCGGCCATCGCCTCGATCGCGGCGACGCCCTGGGGGGTGCCGAGCAGGCAGATCGCGGTGACGTCCTTCGCGCCGCGGTCGAACAGGAACTGGATCGCTGCGGCGAGCGAGCCGCCCGTGGCGAGCATCGGGTCGATCGCGAAGCACTGGCGGTCGCTGAGGTCGTCGGGAAGGCGCTCGGCGTACGTCGTCGGCTCGAAGGTCTCCTCGTCGCGGACCATGCCGAGGAAACCGACCTCCGCGGTCGGCAGGAGCTTCACGAGCCCCTCGAGCATGCCGAGGCCGGCGCGCAGGATCGGCACGACGATCGGCCGCGGCTCGGAGATCTTCACGCCCGTCGTCTTCGTGACCGGTGTCGTGATCTCGATCGGGCTGACCTTGACGTTGCGGGTCGCCTCGTAGGCGAGCAGGGTCACCAGTTCCTCGGTCAGCTGGCGGAACACCGGCGACGGGGTGCGCTCGTCGCGCAGCACCGTGAGCTTGTGGGTGACGAGGGGGTGATCGGCGACGTGAACACGCATGAATACAGGCTAATGCGCCGCAGGTGCGCGCACGACATCCGAATATGCTCGAGGGATGACGGCACCCTTCGACGACCGCGCGATGCAGCGTGCCCTGGCGCTGGCCGCCGAGGCCGCCGCAGCGCAGGAGATCCCCGTCGGAGCGGTCGTGCTCGACGCGACAGGCGCCGTCATCGCCGAGGGACGCAACACCCGCGAGGAGACGCACGATCCCACCGGCCACGCCGAAGTGAACGCGCTTCGAGCCGCTGCGGCATCCGTCGGGTCGTGGAATCTCGAGGGATGCACTCTCGCCGTCACCCTCGAGCCGTGCGTGATGTGCGCGGGGGCGATCCTGCAGTCCCGCATCTCGCGCGTCGTCTTCGGCGCGTGGGACGACAAGGCAGGCGCCGCAGGATCGATGTACGACGTCCTGCGGGATCGACGGCTGCCCTATCGCGCCGAGGTGGTCGGGGGAGTCCAGGCGGATGCCGCGACGGCCCTGCTCCGCGACTTCTTCACCCCGCGCCGCTGAGGGCGCCGGCATCCGCTCCGCTCACCGCGTCGCGGCGTCCGCGAGCAGCGACACCAGGGTGAGATACCCCTGCCCCTGCGCGTCGAAGTATCCCGGATGCCGCTCGCCGCGGTCGTCCACGACGGTCTGCGAGGCGTGCCCCTCGACGCCGACTCCCTCGACGATGGAGCCGTCGACGCCCGGCGCCTCGCCGCCGTCGCAGTCGTACACGGTGACGCCGCGCAGCTCGCGCGGATCCACCGGATGCCGGCCGAGTCGGCCGAGCGGGGCGGTGCTGTCTCCGGCGCCCTCGGTGGCGTAGACCTCCACTGAGCCGTCGGAGATCGCGGCCTCGATTGCGAGCCCAGCGGCGCGGGTGACTCCCGCCGACGCGATCGACACGGCCGTGCGGATCGCCCCCGCGAGGTTCAGCGCGAACATCTCGCCCAGCAGCGTCGACGAATACGAATAGGTCACCACCGCGATGTGCGCGCGCGGATTCCTCGCGACGAGCCGATCGATGTCCACCGACAGCCGGGCTGCGCCGAGCGTCGCGTGCGTCGTCGCGAGGGCGGTCGCGTGGGTGCCGGAATCCCACCCGAACCATGCGATCGTCGCGATCGAACGCGGCTCGCCGCGCACGACGCACGAGCGGATCACGTCGGCGCACAGCCTCTGGGCGGCATCCGCCCATCCGGGGAGCTGCCCCAGGTCGGTGTCGATGCCGTGCAGCAGGTAGGCGACGAGATCGGCGGCGTCGGGGTCGCCGAACGCGATCACCGCGTAGGGGCGGTCGCCCTCGATCCAGAACGATTCGAGACGCGCCTGCGGGTCGCGATCGAGCACATCGCGCACGAGGCGGATCTTCGCCATGGTGTCGGCGGGAAGGTCCGTGCGCGCGAGCGCCTCGTCGAGATCGCGACGCACGGCTCAGTCTGAGGACTTCAGCACGAAGGCGTCGGTGGGTGGGGCGGGGTCGCTCGCCGGGCTGTACACGTCGGGCTCGATGTACAGCGCATCGACGTCGGCAACGGACCCGTGCACGCTGTCCCTGATCGCCGCGATCTCCTGTGCGGCCTCGGTGAGCGAGAGACCCTGGGGCAGGGCGACTCTCGCTGCGACCAGCTGGCCAGGATCAGACCGCACCACGTGCAGCGTCACGAGCCGTTCGACGGACGGCACCCGGGTGATCGCCGCAGAGATTCGATCGACGGCATCCTGCTGTGCTCGCTCTTGTGCAGTCACATCGTCACCATTCATGGAACGAGTCTAGATCGCCTCCACCCCATCACCCCGCGTTCGCGACCTCGATGAGCTCGGCGAGCGGTGCGCCCGCCGTAGGATGACGACATGGCTGATTCTCTTCCCGCTCTCGCTTTCCTCGGTGCCGGTTCCATGGGAGGGGCGATCCTCCGCGGCGTCGTCGCCTCAGGGATCGAGATCGAAGGCGGGATCACGGCCACCAACCGCTCGGCCGGCAGCGCTGCGGCGCTCGCCGAGGTGCCGGGCGTGAGGAGCATCGCCCTCGACACCGCGCCCGGTGGCAATGCCGACGCCGTCTCCGATGCCGGAATCGTCGTCGTCGGGGTCAAGCCCTCGATGGTGCCCGACCTCCTGCGCGAGATCGGGTCGCACCTGGAGCCGGGCGCGATCGTCGTGAGCATCGCGGCCGGGGTGACCCTGCAGACGTTCGCCGAGGTCCTCGGCGCCGACGTCAAGGTCATCCGCGCGATGCCGAACACGCCCGCCACGGTCGGCAAGGCTGTGACCGGGCTCGCCGCGGGAGCATCCGTCGTCGACGACGACCTCGCCGTCGTTCGGCGCCTGTTCGAGACGGTCGGGGCGGTCATCGAGGTGCCCGAGTCGCAGATCGATGCGCTCTCGGCGATTTCGGGTTCTGGTCCCGCTTACGTGTTCCTGCTCATCGAGGAGTTCACCCGCACGGCCGTCGGCATGGGCTTCAGCGAGGCCGACGCCAGGCTCATGGTCGAGCAGACCTTCATCGGGGCGGCGGCGCTGCTCGACGCCTCGGGTGAGGAGCCGGCGGAGCTGCGCCGACGGGTGACCAGCCCCAAGGGCACGACCGAGAGGGCGATCGCGGTGCTGCAGGACGCGCAGCTGGATCGCACGTTCGCGGATGCTGCAGCCGCTGCTGTCGCGCGCGCCAAAGAGCTTGCCGCCGGGGCCTGATCGGCCACACCGCGGGGCGCTCTCGCGGGGCGACCGGCGTGAGGAGAGCCCTGGAGATCACGCCTCGCTGGAGACTTCGGCGAGCACCTTCGGCCAGCGGGCGTCGAGCACCCGACCGCCGAGCACGGCGCCGGCCCACACGGCGCCGGCGCCGATCACGAGACCGCACGCGAGGCTCACCCAGCCCAGGGCGGGCACCCAGATCGCGGCGATCGCGAAGCCGAGCGCCGGTGCGCCGAGGATCAGCGTGACCGGCGACATGATCGCCATCGCGACGAACGACTGCACCCCGCCGGACGACCCCCGCCCGAACGGGTTCGCCTCGGGGGCGGGGGCGCGTCCTGGCAGGAAGCTGCCCGTCCACGCCCCGGCTCCTGCGGAGATCGCCCCCAGCCCGAGAGCTGCGCCGAGGCTGCCGGGGAGCAGATCCAGCCGACCGGCGAGCACGCAGCTCGCGACGCAGAGCACGATCAGCAGGGGCACCGCGATGATCGCGAACCCGAGCAGGCGCCCGTAGCGGTCGGCGGAGCCGCGCACGCCCGTGAGGACGTGCAGTGCGACGGCGTCGTTGTCGTAGGCGGTCGCCATCTGGATGATCGTGCCGGCCAGCAGCGCGTCGATCGCGGGCACGAGCGTGATCAGCGGACCGAAGCCGATCGACTCGTCCTGCAGCCCGTTCATGAACACCACGCCGATGAGGATCGCCGGCAGCAGCATCATCATGACGACGTTGATGACCTGCCGCGGGTCGCGACGGAAGTAGCGCAGGGTGCGCGCGGCGATCGCCCCGACGGGCGTGGTGGGCAGCATCCGGTCGACGATTCCGCCCGATCGCACGCGGCCGCCGCCGGACTGGATCGGCGCGACCAGCCGGGCGGCGAGCAGCGCCTGTGCGGCGAACCAGAGGGCGACGATCGTCGCGAGCGCGATCAGCAGCCGCAGCCCCGCGGCCCCGATGTCGCCCGCGATGATCGACGCGGGTGCGCCGAAGACCGCGCCCAGGGGGGTCCACGCGACGATCTCCGCGGCACCGGTGAAAGCAAAACCGATGTCGCCCATCTCCCGCACGGCGGCGAGACCAAGGTTGATCAGCAGGCCGGAGCACGCCGCGAGCAGCACGCCGATCGTCATCACGAGGTCGCGGCTGCGCCGCCGAGCGAGCCAGCCGGCCAGCAGACCGCTGATCACCCGAGCACCCAGCACGCAAGTCGCCAGAGCCAGCGGCACGATCAGCACACCGACCGCGAGCGCCAGCGGGTTCACCGACCAGCCCAGCAGCATGAGCAGGAGCGCCAGGGTCGTGCCGATCCCGCCGATCGTGGTCGCCCCCGCGACGACGAGTCCCGGCAGCAGGCGACGGGCCGTCACCGGCAGCAGCGCGAAGCGCTCGGGGGCGAGCGCGTCGTCGCCGCTCACGAGCAGCGAGCCGATCCACCAGCCGGCGACGATGACGGCGCCGGTGAGCACCAGCACGGTGACGGCGGTGCCCGGTGCGGCCGCGCGCATCGCGAAGAGCCCGACCGCGAGGAGGGCCAGGAACCCGAGCGCCATCAGGCCGGTGACGACGAGCGTCACGATCATCCACGGGTTGCGGGTGAGCTGGTGGCCGAGCTGGCGCCAGCGCAGCCCTACGAGGAGCGCAACCATGCCAGCGTCTCCGTTCCGAGCTCGTGCGCGCCGACGAGCGAGAGGAATCGCTGCTGCAGCGACATGCCGGCGCGCACCTCGTCGAGGGTGCCGTTCGCGAGCAGGCGCCCCTCGGCGACGATCGCGACGCGGTCGCACAGTGACTCGACGAGCTCCATGACGTGGCTGGACAGCACCACCGTGCCGCCGCCGTCGACGAAGGCGCGCAGGATCTGCCTGATCGTCTCGCCGGACACCGGGTCGACGGCCTCCAGCGGTTCGTCGAGGATGAGCAGCCGCGGCGCGTGGATCAGCGCGCAGGCGAGCCCGATCTTCTTGCGCATGCCGGCGGAGTAGTCGACGACGAGTGTGTTTCCGGCATCCGCCAGGCCGAGCGCGTCGAGCAGCTCGACGGAGCGGGAGACGACGTCGGCCTCGGCCATGCCGCGCAGCAGGCCGTTGCAGCGCAGCAGCTCGGTGCCGGTGAGCCGGTCGAGCATGCGGATCCCGTCGGGGAGCACACCCATCAGTGCCTTCGCCGCGGCCGGATCCTGCCAGACGTCGATGCCGAGAATCCACGCGGTGCCGGCGTCGGGGCGCAGCAGCCCGGTCGTCATTGACAGTGTCGTCGTCTTGCCGGCGCCGTTCGGGCCGAGCAGGCCCAGCATCGTCCCCGCGGGGACGTCGAGCGAGAGGTCCGCCACGGCCAGCTTCTGGCCGAACTGCTTGCGCAGGCCGCGGAGGGCGAGGACGGGCGGGGCCGCTGTCTGGTCGGTCATGCTCCCATCCCAGCACGGGCGGGATGCTGCGGCATCCGTCCTGCGGGGGATATCGGCGCGAGTCGCGCCGTGCCGGAGAACGGATGCCGGAGGGGAGGGCGGATGGGGGTCAGCGGTCGAGCGCGGCGAAGCGCTCGATGTTGCTGTTCGTGCCAGACACGATGATGAGGTCGTGGTTGGTGACCACGGTGTTGGCCTCGGCGTAGCGGAACGGCTTGCCAGGGCTCTTCACACCCACCACCGTCACGTTGTACTTGGTGCGAACGCCCGACTCGTTCAGGCCGATCCCGCGGATGAACTTGGGCGGGTACATCTTCGCGAGCACGAAGTCGTCGTCGAAGCGGATGAAGTCGAGCATGCGGCCAGACACGAGGTGCGCGACGCGCTCTCCGGCCTCGCGCTCGGGGTAGATGACGTGGTTTGCACCCACGCGGGCGAGGATCTTGCCGTGCGACTGCGAGACGGCCTTCGCCCAGATCTGGGGGACCTTGAGGTCGACGAGGTTGGCGGTGATGAGCACCGACGCCTCGATCGACGATCCGACGGCGACGACGGCGACCGGGAAGTCCTGCGCACCGATCTGCCGCAGCGCGTCGACGTTCTTCGCGTCGGCCTGCACGGTGTGCGTGACCCGGTCGGACCACTTCTGCACGAGCTCGAGGTTCTCATCGATCGCGAGCACCTCCCGGTCGAGGCGATCGAGCTCGCCGGCGCAGGCAGCGCCGAAGCGCCCGAGGCCGATGACGAGAACGGGGGCGTCGCCCCGGATGACTTCAACCAACGATCGGCCTTTCGACGGGCAGCGAGTAGTACTGCGTCCGTGACGTCGCGGCGACTGCAGCGGCGAGAGTCACTGTACCAACGCGGCCCATGAAGATGGTGGCCGCGAGCACGTACGATCCGGCGTCGGGGAGCGACTCGGTGAGACCCGTCGACAAGCCCACCGTCGCGAACGCGGAGATCACGTCGAAGAGCACGTGGCTGATGTCGGCCTTGGTGATCTGGGCGATCGTGATCGTCGACAGCGCGACGATCGTGGCACCCCACGCGACGACGCTGAGGGCGACCCGCTGCACGTCGCTGGGGATGCGGCGTCCGAACGCCTGCACCGACTGACGTCCCTTCGCCTCGGACCACACGGCGATCGCGAGCACCGCGAGGGTCGTGACCTTGATGCCTCCGGCGGTCGACGCGGAACCGCCGCCGACGAACATGAGCATCGACGCCGCGAGCAGCGACGAGCCGTTCAGGTCACCCATGTCGATGACGTTGAACCCGCCCGACCGGGTCATCGCCGACAGGAACAGCGACTGGAACGTCGTGTCCCACGCATCCATCGAGCCGAAGGTCTTCGGGTTGTCGAATTCGAGGACCACGAACGCGATCGCGCCGGCGATGAAGAGCAGCACGGTGGTGACGAGGGTGAGCTTGGTGTGCAGCGACCACTTCTTCACGTGCCACACGTGCTTGGCGAGCGTGTAGATGACCGGGAAGCCGATGCTGCCGAGGAAGACACCCGCCATCAGCAGTGCGAGCACGAGGTAGTCGTCGGCGAACACGACGACGCCGCCCGCGTTCGGGGGGAAGCCGGTGTTGGTGAAGGCCATGGCCGCGAAGTACGGCGCCTCCCAGAGTGCGGCGAACGGGTCGACCTCGGCCATGACGAGCGCCGGGTAGAGGAGCACCGCGAGCACGCCCTCGATGACGAGCGCCGAGATCGCGACCGTGGTGAGGAGCTGGCCCACCTCGCCCAGGCGCACCGTCTGACTCTCGTTCACGGGGCCGCCGTGGGCGCGCAGCGGATTCGTGTCGCCGGCGGCCAGGAGCTTCGCGCGCAGGCCCAGCCGGCGGGAGATGAGCATGCCGAGCAGCGACGCGAGCGTCAGCACCCCGAGTGCGCCGACGTTCACGCCGACGAAGATCAGCACGTGCCCGAACGCCGACCAGTGCGTTGCCATGTCGACGGTCGACAGGCCCGTCACGCAGATGGTGGAGACGGCCGTGAACAGGGCGTCGCTGAGCGGGGTGAACTCGCCGGATGCCGATGAGATCGGAAGCCCCAGCAGCACGGTGAAGACGAGGATCAGCGCCGCGAAGATCATGATCGCGAATCGCGAGGGCGATGAGGTGATGACGTGCCGGATCCGCGCCGCGAGACCGATCAGAGCGCGTTTCGGAGAAGACGCCGATGCGATGCCCGACATCCCGCTCCCTCCGTGCCCGTCCTGGTGCGCATTCCTCGCCCGAATTCGCGAGCCTTCGTCATGGTACTCCTCGCCGGGGGCGGCTAGCCTGATCTCATGACGGACATCTTCGACGTGATCGCAGACGGTACGAGGCGCGACATCCTCCAGCTCCTGCTGCGCCGCGCCGACGAGAGCGAGACCGGCACGAGCGTCGGTCAGATCGTGGCAGACCTCGGCGTCAGCCAGCCCACGGTCTCCAAGCATCTCAAGGTGCTGCGCGAGGCCGAGCTGGTGAACGTGCGCGAAGACGGCCAGCGCCGCTTCTACAGCCTCGCCGTCGAGCCGCTGACCGCCGTGGACGACTGGCTCGTGCCCTTCCTCGTCGACGCGTACGGCGATCAGGCCCCCGACATCGCCCACCCGTTCCAGGAGATCCCCGACGGGGCGGCGCACGCGGCCGAGGTCGTCGGCCGCGCGGCGGCCTCCGCCAAGCACGTCGTGACGAACGCCTTCAAGCGCCTCGGTGGCTGACGCAGGGCCGGTTCTTGCCATGATGTCGTCATGACCATCGAGCACCGCGCACACTTCGACTTCACGATCTCCTTCGCCAACGGCGGTGGGCTGAGCGGCGAAGGCTTCAGGCTGGACCTGCCCCGTCCTGATCTGGCCGCCGACGAGATCGCCGCCCTTCTCGTCCGGCATCTCGGCCTGGCCCTCGTGAGCGAGGTCGAGCTCAGCGGGTTGCGCATCGTCGAGGAGCCGCACCGCGGCAGCAGGGGAGTGGATGCCGCTCCGGCCGGTGTCGGCGCTGACCGGGTGATCGACCTCAGCCACCCGATCGAGGCCGGTCTCATCACCTATCCGGGGCTGCCCGCTCCGGTGATCACGCCGCACCTGACCCGCGAGGACTCCCGCGCGAAGTACGCGCCGGGCACCGAGTTCGCGATGGACGTCATCACGATGATCGGCAACACCGGCACCTACCTCGACTCCCCGTACCACCGCTACGCCGACGGCGGAGATCTCGCCTCGCTCGACCTCGCCACCCTCGTCGGGGTGCCGGCGGAGGTCTTCCATCTGCGCGACTCCTGGAGCGCCGAGCGGCGCGGGATCGACGCGGTCACGCTCGCCGACCGGGATCTCGCCGGCGCCGCCGTGCTGCTCGACACGGGGTGGAGCAACCGGTTCGGGACTCCCGAGTACGCGGTCGGGGCACCCTTCCTCACGGAGGCGGGGGCGCGCCTGCTCGTCGAGTCGGGCGTGCGCATCGTCGGGATCGACTCGCTCAACATCGACGACACCGAGAGCGGAGGGGAGCGTCCGGCGCACAGCATCCTGCTCGCTGCGGGCGTGCACGTCGTCGAGCACCTGACGAATCTCGACGCGGTTCCGGCTCGCGGTGCTCGGTTCACCGCCGCTCCGCCCGCGGTGCGCGGTTTCGGGACGTTCCCGGTGCGCGCTTTCGCGACGGTGTCTCACTGATCACACCGGTCACATGGGTTTACACGCGTCCCAGCGAACCCATAGAGTGTGCACATCGAGAAAGGGGTACGTGGGATGCCCGACGTTCCAGACGTCAAGTTCCTGACGGTGGCCGAGGTCGCCGAGATCATGCGCGTGTCGAAGATGACGGTCTACCGGCTCGTGCACTCGGGTGAGCTTCCGGCCATCCGCTTCGGACGCAGCTTCCGCGTTCCCGAATCCGCTGTCGCCGACGCTCTGCGTCGTCCGATCGCTGACGTCGGCTAGCACTCCCGTGGTTTGCTAGACTGTTCCGAGGCATTTTTCCGTGCCCGTACCCGGGTGTCCGCTCCGTGCGACGCCCAGCCCCTGACTTAGTGAGGTTTCCGTGGGTTCTGTCATCAAGAAGCGCCGCAAGCGCATGGCGAAGAAGAAGCACCGCAAGCTGCTTCGCAAGACTCGCCACCAGCGCCGCAACAAGAAGTAAGCGGCCAGACACTGAGCGCCTGTCTCCGGACGGGCGCTTCGTGTCTGCGCACTCGAATCCGGACGACCGCAGGAGAACGCCATGAAGTCGATCACCGTTGCCGAGCTCGCCGCTCGGCAGAACACTCCGCTCATCGACGTGCGCGAGGCGCACGAGTTCGCCGAGGGACATGTCCCCGGTGCCGTGAACATCCCGATGTCCGAGATCGGCGATCGCCTCGAAGAGCTGCCCGCTGAGGCGTTCGACGTGATCTGCCAGCTGGGCGGGCGCTCCGGCCGGGTCGTCGAGGCGCTCGAGGCGCGCGGCTACGACGTCACGAACGTCGACGGCGGCACCGCCGAGTGGATCGCCGAGGGGCGCGAGGTCGAGGTGCCCTCGGCGTGACCACGCTGACCGTCATCGGCAAGCCCGACTGCCACCTGTGCGATGTGGCCGGCGAGATCGTCGACGCCGTCATCGCAGAACTGCCGGATGCCGTCGCCGACGGCATCCGCGTCGATGAGCTGTCGATCAACGACGACCCCGCGCTCTACGAGCGGTGGTGGGAGAAGATCCCGGTCGTGCTGATCGACGGCGAGTTGCACGCGCACTGGCGCCTCTCCGCCGAGCGCCTGCGCGCGGCTCTGGAAGAGGCCGCGCTGAACGAACCGCTGAACGAACGGAGTGCGACGAAGTGAGCATCCGCCATGTCGTGAGCTGGAAGCTCGCCGCATCCGATCCGTCCGAGCGCGCCGCGCAGGCTGCCGAGGTCGCGAGGCGTCTCAACGCCCTCGGCGGGGTCGTGCCGCAGCTGCGCTCGATCTCCGCCGGTGTCAACACGGCGTACCCCGATGCGAATTGGGACGTCGCCCTCGTCGCCGACTTCGACTCCATCGAAGAGCTCGAGCAGTACCAGGTGCATCCGGCGCACGAAGAGGTCGCCGCGTACGTCCGCTCGGTCGTCGGCTCGCGCGCCGCCGTCGACTTCGAGATCTGAACGGGGCTGCGTTTCGCCAGCGAGACGAAACGCAGTGCATTCCGGGCGATCAGCTCTCGACTTCGACGACCTCGCCGTCCGCGTTGCGCCGGATCGAGTCGATGCCGTTCAGCGCGCTCGACTTCGACGAGTAGCCCTCGCTGGACAGTGCGATCACCTCGCCGTTGCCCGCCTTGAGACGGAACCGGTACTCGCCGGACTTGTCGGTGTAGAGCTCCCACTTGCCTGCCATGAGGTGACCTCTCTTCGGGTGACGGGGCGACGATGCCCTCGACGACCAACCTAATGCTCAGCGGGGCCGTCGCGATAGGGACGTCTCAGTCGCGCTGCTGCACGGCGACGGGCTCCGGAGCCAGGGTGATCCGCACGCGCTCTCCGAACACCGGGCGGATGCCGGGCGAGTGCTGCAACCGCACCAGGTCGCCCGCCTCGGTGCGCACGAGGGTTCGGCGCATGCTGCCGAGGAACGTGCTCTCCTCGACGACGGCGAGGGCGCCGGCATCCGCCTCTGCGGCGAAGCGCACGTTCTCGGGGCGGATGAACACGTCGACGGGCCCGAAGGTCGGGTTCTGCAGCGGCAGGCGCTGCCCCCACACCGTGACATGGTCGCCGTCGGCGACGCCGGGCACCACACTGGACAGCCCGACGAAGGCGGCGACACCCGCCGTCGCGGGCGTCGTGTAGAGCTGCTCAGGGGACCCGATCTGCTCGATGCGGCCCGCGTTCATGACCGCGATCCGGTCGGAGACGGCCAGCGCCTCTTCCTGATCGTGGGTCACGAACACGGTCGTGATGCCGAGACGCAGCTGGAGGCGGCGGATCTCGTCGCGCAGCTGCACGCGCACCTTCGCGTCGAGCGCGGAGAGCGGTTCGTCGAGCAGCAGCACCTTGGGCTCGGTGACCAGTGCGCGGGCGAGGGCCACGCGCTGCTGCTGGCCGCCGGAGAGCTGATGCGGGAAGCGGTCGGCGAAGTCCGCGAGACCGACGAGCGTGAGTGCGTCGAGCGCGCGCTTGGCGGCATCCGCCTTGCTCGCCCCTCGGCGACGCAGCCCGAACGCGGTGTTGTCGACGACCCGGAGATGCGGGAACAGCGAGTACGACTGGAAGACCATGCCGATGTCGCGCTTGTTGGTGGGCACCCGCGAGACGTCGTCGCCGCCGAGGCCCACCACGCCCTCGTCGGCGCTCTCCAGGCCTGCGAGCACCCGCAGCAGTGTCGTCTTGCCGCACCCCGATGGGCCCAGCAGCGACACGAACTCGCCGGGGGCGATGTCGAGGTCGACACCGTGCAGCACGGTGTTCGCCGCATAGCTCTTCACGATGCCCGCGAGCTGCACGCGGGTGCCCTCCCCGCGCTCGGAGAGCAGGAGGTTGTCGGCGGTGGCAGGGAGGGTCATGAGCGGGCCTTTCCGGTGCCGCGGGCGACGCGGCCGATGACGAGGAGCAGCGCGAAGCAGAACAGCAGCGCCAACAGGGTGAAGATCGCCGGCAGGTAGCCGTCCTGCTTCTGCACGACGACCATCGCGGTCTGGAACACCTGCCGGTTCAGCAGCGAGGCGATGGTGAACTCGCCGAGCACGACGGCGACGGAGATGAGGGATGCCGCGAGCAGTCCCTGGCGGATGTTCGGCGCGAGCACCCGGAGCACGACAACCGGCCAGCTCGCGCCGAGGGAGCGTGCGGCCTCGGTGAGGGTGCGCAGGTCGACGGCGTCGATCGACGCCTGGATCGCGCGGTACGCGAACGGCAGCACGGTGATCCCGTAAGCGAAGGCGAGGGTCCAGGCGCCCGTGCCGAGGGTGCGGCCGATCTGCAGGTAGATCGGGGCGAGACCGACGACGAGCACGATCGCGGGGATCGAGATGGGCAGCAGCACGGCGAATTCGAACGCGGGGCGGAGCGTGCCGAAGCGGAGGTTCACGAGGATCATCGTCGGGGCGAGCAGGAGCAGCACGATCGCGACGGTGACCACCGCCAGGATCAGGGAGTTGCCGAGGCCCGTCCAGATCGGCTTCAGCGTCGACGACATCGCCGGATCGAACAGGCCGAGCCAGCGCTGCAGCGAGTACGAGCCGTCGGGCATCCGCACCGTGTACAGGAACGTCGTCAGCAGCGGGATGGTGAAGAAGGCGCCGACGAGGACGCCGACGATCCAGCGGGTCGCGCGGGAGGGAGCGAGCGCGTTCATGCCTGCCACCTCGCTGCCCGTCGCTGGACGAGCGAGTACAGGGCCATGACGACCCCCACGACGACGATCATGCCGAGCGCGAGGGCGCCGGCGAGGTTCTCCCGGCCGAGCACGGTCTCGCTCGTGAGCGCCGCGCGGATCTGCAGCGGCACGATCTGGGAGCCCTGGCTGGCGAGGGCTGCCGCGGTGGCGTACGAGGAGAACGCGTTCGCGAACAGCAGCAGCAGGTTCGCGAGGAACGAGGGGGCGAGCACCGGGATGCCGATGCGGATCCAGAAGCTCGCGCGGGTGCCGCCGAGGGCGAGGTTCGCTTCGGACCACTGCGGCTTGAGCGCGGCGAGGGCGGGCATGAACGTGATCACCATCAGCGGGATCTGGAAGTAGATGTAGGGGAGGATGAGCCCTGGCAGCTCGTAGATCCAGCTGCTGCGCTCGAAGATGTTGATCCCGACCGAGTCCTTGAGGAACTGGGTGACGACACCCTGGATGCCGATCGTGGCGATGAAGACGAAGGCGAGCATCACCCCGCCGAACTGGGCGAGCACGCCAGCGGCGGCATCGACGCTGTGGCGCACGAAGCCCTGCGGGTCCAGCCCCAGCATCGCGTAGCAGACGAGGGCGCCGACGACGGCTCCGACGGCGGCGGTGAGCAGCGAGAGCCAGGCCGAGTTCGCGAGCGTGATCAGCACGACCGGGTCGCCGAGGGCTGCGAGGTTGTTCCAGGTGAACGATCCGTCCTCGGCGAAGAGCCCGGTGCCGACGGCGAGCACGGTCGGCAGCGCGAGGAACAGCACCACGTACACGGCGAACGGCACGAGTCCGAGCCAGGCCAAGGACGGCGCGGAACGCCGGGCCCGTGCGTCGCGCCCGGGCCCGGCGGAGGAGGGGGCGGATGCCGTGGCATCCGCCCCCGTCATGACGGCGACGGTCACTGGACCGCCGCTGCCCACTTCTCGCCGAGCAGCGTGCCGGCGGCTGCCGACTGCTCCTCGGTCGGCAGGACCGTCTCCTCCGGAGCCTCGGGCAGCTTCGCGAGCAGGTCCTCGTCGATGGTGCCGGCCTCGGTCATCGCGTCGACGCGCGCGGGGCGGGCGCCGCCCTTGAGCCACAGGTTCTGCACCTCGTCGCTGTAGAGGAACTCCTGCCACAGGCGTGCGGCCGCCGGGTGCGGGGCGTCGACGTTGATGGCCTGGTTGTAGTAGCTGGAGTAACCGGTGCCGCCGAACACGACGACCTTCCAGTTCTCGTTGTCCTTCTGGTGTGCCGTGTTCAGGTAGTCCCAGTCGAAGACGACGGGGGTCTCGCCGCTCGCGACGGTCGCGGTGGTGACGTCGACCTTGAGCAGGTTGCCCGCCTTCTGCAGCTCGCTGAAGAAGTCGATGCCGGGCTGGAAGTCGTCGAGCGTGCCGCCCGATTGCACGGTGGCCAGGCCCACCGCGGCGAAGGCCGCACCGGCCTGCGTCGGGTCGCCGTTCAGCGCGACGGCGCCCTTGTACTCGGCTCCCAGCAGGTCGTCGATGCTCTTCGGGGCGTCGTACTTCGAGGAGTCGTAGCCGACCGACATGTACCCGCCGTAGTCGCCGACGAAGAGGCCGGTGGACTCCTTCAGGTTGTCGGGGATCTCGTCCCAGGTCTGCACCTGGTACGGCGCGAACTGGTCGGTGTTCTGCAGCGCGACGGCGATGCCGAGGTCGAACACGTCGGGGGCGGTGTCGAGCCCCTTGTTGGTCTCGGCGGCCTGGATCTCCTCGGCGCTGGAGATGTCGGGCGACGCCTCGTTGATCGTGATCTCGGGGTACTTCTCGGCGAACAGGTCGATGATCTCGCCGTAGTTCGCCCAGTCGCGCGGGAGCGCGATGACATTGAGCGCGCCTTCGGCCTTGGCCGCCGCCTCGAGGTCGGCGAAGGTGCCGAAGTCGGAGACGGAGGTGGCGGATGCTGCGTCCACGCTGTCGCCGCCCTCCGCGGCGGGGGTGTCGGCGCCGGACGCGCAGCCGGTCAGGGCCAGTGCGGCCGTGGCGGCCAGGGCGAGGCCCGCGCCGAAGCGGGCGCGGCGGGAGAAGTGCGTCATGAGGGTCCTCTCGGATGTCCGGCTCGGGTTGTGCCGGATCAGGGTGCGAAAGGAAACTACGAGGCGGAGTTTGCCGGATGCCGGGGTTCCGGTGAACGGCGGGTATCCGGCTCGTGTCGGCTTCGTGCGTCGGGGCCGGGGCGTTCTGACATCCTGGAGGGATGGATATCGGCGCGCTCCTCGGGCTGGAACAGCTCACCTGGGGCATGCTGATCCTCATCGTGGTCGCCGCGTTCGGGGCCGGCTGGATCGATGCCGTCGTCGGCGGTGGCGGACTGCTGCAGCTGCCCGCACTGCTGCTGATCCCCGGGATCGCGCCGGTGCAGGCGCTGGCGACCAACAAGCTCGCCAGCGTCTTCGGCACGGCCACCAGCAGCGTCACCTACTACCGGCGCGCGAAGCCCGACATCCGCACCGCGATACCGATGGCGGTGATCGCGCTGATCGGCTCCTTCGGCGGGGCCGTCGTGGCCACGGTGCTGCCACCGGCCGCCTTCAAGCCGATCATCGTCATCGCCCTCCTCGCCGTGGCCTTGTTCACCGCGTTCAAGCCCCAGCTCGGAGCATCCACGCAGCTGCGCTTCAGCGGTCACAAGCACCACATCACGGCGGGGGCCGCCGGACTCGCGATCGGCTTCTACGACGGCATGATCGGACCGGGGACAGGCACGTTCCTCGTGATCACGCTGGTGGCGCTGCTCGGATACGACTTCCTGCAGGCCAGTGCCAAGGCGAAGATCGTCAACTTCGCGACGAACGCGGGGGCGCTGCTGCGGTTCATCCCGCACGGGTCGGTGCTGTGGCTGCTCGGCGGGATCTTCGCGGTGGCCAACGTCGCCGGCAGCTACCTCGGGTCCCGGATGGCCGTGTCGAAGGGTGCCGGATTCATCCGCGTGGTGTTCCTCATCGTCGTGATCGCGCTCATCGCGAAGCTCGGCGTCGACGTGTGGAACGAGAACATCGCCCCCGCTCTCGCCGCCTGACGGCCGCATCCCCCTCACCCTCCCTCCCGACCACCCTCCCGAGACCCCGGGTTCACGCCGACACCCCGTGATGCATACGTCGGCAGCGCGGGGTCTCGGCGGTAGGGCGGGGTCTCGGCGGGGGAGTCAGGACTCCTCGGGGGTGACGTCGACGCCGGCCTCCTTGCGCTGCGCGGCGGTGATCGGCGCTGGTGCGGAGGTGAGCGGATCGAACCCGCCGCCCGACTTCGGGAAGGCGATCACATCGCGGATCGACTCCGTCTTCGACAGGTGCTGCAGCACGCGGTCCATGCCCAGCGCGATGCCGCCGTGCGGCGGGGCGCCGAACTTGAAGGCGTCGAGCAGGAAGCCGAACTGCTCATCGGCGACCTCGTCGCTGATGCCCATGACCTCGAACACGCGCTTCTGCACGTCTTCGCGGTGGATGCGGATAGACCCGCCACCGAGCTCGGAGCCGTTGCACACGATGTCGTACGCGTAGGCGAGAGCCGAACCGGGGTCGGTGTCGAAGGTGTCCTCGAACTCGGGCTTGGGGCCCGTGAACGCGTGGTGCACGGCGGTCCAGGCGCCGGCGCCAACCGCGACGTCGCCGGAGGCCACGGCATCCGCCGCCGGCTCGAACATCGGGGCGTCGACCACCCAGGTGAAGGCGAACTCGTCCGGGTTCAGGTAGCCGAGCCGGCGCCCGATCTCGACGCGTGCCGCGCCAAGGAGCGCACGGCTCTCCTTCGCAGAGCCCGCGGCGAAGAACACGCAGTCGCCGACTTCGGCGCCGACGAGGGCGGCGAGACCCGCCTGCTCGGACTCTGAGAGGTTCTTCGCAGCGGGGCCGCCGAGAGTTCCGTCCTCGTTGAACAGCACGTATGCCAGGCCCCTGGCCCCGCGCTGCTTGGCCCAGTCCTGCCACGCGTCGAGCGTCTTGCGGGGCTGGGAGGCTCCTCCCGGCATCCGCACCGCTCCGACGTACTCGGCCTGGAACACACGGAACGGCGTGTTCGCGAAGTACTCGGTCGCCTCCACCAGCTCGAGACCGAAGCGCAGGTCGGGCTTGTCGGAGCCGTACTTCGCCATCGCATCGGCGTAGGTCAGACGCGGCAGCGGGGTTTGCACCTCGACGCCGATCGTCTTCCACATCGCGACGACGAGCCGCTCCATGAGCGCGATCACGTCCTCCTGGTCGACGAAGCTCATCTCGATGTCGAGCTGCGTGAACTCCGGCTGGCGGTCGGCGCGGAAGTCCTCGTCGCGGTAGCAGCGGGCGATCTGGAAGTACTTCTCCACCCCTCCCACCATGAGCAGCTGCTTGAACAGCTGCGGCGACTGCGGCAGGGCGTACCAGCTCCCAGGGTGAAGGCGAGCGGGCACGACGAAGTCGCGGGCGCCCTCGGGGGTCGAACGAGTCAGGGTCGGGGTCTCGACCTCGGTGAAGCCGTCGGCGTGCAGCACATCGCGGATCGCCTTGTATACGTCGGAGCGCAGGCGAAGAGCGGATGCCGTCGCCGGGCGCCGCAGGTCGAGATAGCGATACTTGAGGCGGGCCTCTTCGCCGACGGTTTCGGTGTCGGCGAGCGCCGTCGACACCTGGAACGGCAGCGGGGCTGACTCGTTCAGCACCACGACGTCGGTCGCGATGAGCTCGATCTCGCCCGTGGGCAGGTTCGGGTTCTCGTTGCCGTCGGGGCGGCGGGAGACCTCGCCGGTCACCTTGAGCACGAACTCGCTGCGCAGGGGGCGTGCCACCTCTTCGTCACGGATGACGACCTGGGCGATGCCCGACGCATCCCGCAGATCGATGAACGCGACTCCTCCGTGATCACGACGACGGTCGACCCAGCCCGTGAGGGTGACGGTCTGACCGATGTTCTCTGCGCGCAGGGAACCGGAGTTGTGAGTGCGAAGCACGGAGGATTCCTTCTGATCTGGGAAATGGCGTACCGGCCAAGTCTACCGGGGGCCGTTTCAGTAGACTCGCCAGCGCAGCATCCGCTCCTCCGCCTTTCGAAAGGCCGTCATGTCCTCCTCACGACTGCATCTGGTCCGTCACGGCGAGGTCCACAATCCCGGGCGGGTGCTGTACGGGAGGCTCCCCGGCTATCGGCTCAGCGACGAGGGCCGGCGGATGACGTGGGCGGCGGCCGAGTACGTGCGCTCCCTCGACCGACCGGTGCGCTCGCTCATCTGCTCGCCGCTGCAGCGCACGCAGGAGTCGGCCGAGCCGTTCGCCGAGATCTTCGGGCTCGCGCCCGTGCTCGATGAGCGGGTCATCGAGCCGGCGAACGTCTTCGAGGGCACGCGGATGCGCCGCTCGCTGATGAATCCGCGCAACTGGTGGCACCTCCGCCGGCCCTCGGTGCCGAGCTGGGGCGAGCCGTACACGTCGATCGCGGAGCGGATGCTGCAGGCGATGAACTCTGCGTGGGGCGACGGCAGCGCCGAGGGCGACATCGTGATCGTGTCGCATCAGGCGCCGATCTGGATCACCCACCTGCGGGTCGCTGGCCTGCCGCTCCGGCACGATCCGCGCACGCGGCGCTGCGCGCTGTCGAGCGTGACCTCGTTCGAGCGCGTCGGCGACGTGTGGCGCGAGGTCGAGTACGCGGAGCCCGCGGCCGCCGGCATCGACCTCGGCGCCGTCTGAGCGCGAGCCCGGATCTGCAGGTGCCGCACGCGGTTGGTGCGGCCCAACGCGATGCACGGCAGTCCTGATACTGGACCGCGAACCGACAAGCATCCGTGACGGCCGTCCGAATCGACCACCCCTGCCGTTACCAATCCTTGGTATCGTTTTCGGCATGGCGCAGAACACCTCGATCAGTCTGGACGATCACTTCTCGGACTTCTTGGCCCGGGAGGTCGCCTCAGGGCGCTATCGTTCCGCCAGCGAGGTCATCCGTGCCAGCCTTCGGTTGCTGGAGGACCAGGAGACACAGCTCGCGGCTCTCCGTGCGGCCCTCCTCGACGGCGAGCGTAGCGGCGAGCCGGAAGCCTTCGACTTCGACGCATTCGTCAACGAGAAGAAGGCCGCTGCGTCGGCGTGAGCGTGTATCGGCTCACTCCGGCCGCGCAGCGCGATCTCTCGTCGATCTGGGACTACACCGCAGAACGCTGGGACCAGCACCAGGCAGAGACCTACGTGTACGAGATTCGAGCGGCCGTCGAACGCATCGTCGGCGATCCCCGCCGCGGTGGTGCGTGCGACGAGATCCGCGCGGGATACCGCCGGTACAGCATCGGCAGCCATCTGCTCTATCTCGTCGAGAGCTCCGACGGCGTCGATGTGATCAGGATTCTGCATCAGCGCATGGATCCGTCCCGCCACCTGTGACGCCGCCCAGGTGCGGCTTTGACAGAGGAGGAGGGAGGGGAAGCGTTGCATCCGGCCTGCGCATAGGAACCCGTGCGTAGACTGCGAGTCGTGCCTGTCGCGCCTGTGGTCACCCCGATCCGCAGCGGCCGCCGCTCCCGCATCCGCCTCGTCCGCAGGGCGATCAGAGCCGCGCTCGCCGCGGTGGTCGTCGTCGGCCTCACCGGCTGCAGCCCCGACTCCGTGAGCGACTCCTTCCTCAGCGGCGACAACACCGGCTACGTCGCCGCGGACCGCGCGATCGACGAGATCCCCGCCGCAGATCGCGGGGAGCCGGTCGTCTTCGGCGGCGTGACGGAAGACGGCGAGGACTTCGACAGCGCGGACATCGCGGGTCAGGTCACCGTGGTGAACTTCTGGTACGCAGGCTGCGCCCCGTGTCGTGTCGAAGCCGAGCACCTGGAGGCCGTCTGGGAGAAGTTCGAGGGCGAAGGCGTCGCCTTCATCGGCGTCAACACGCGCGACCAGGCCGACACCGCCAGGGCGTTCGCCGTGGACTACGACATCACCTACCCCAGCCTCATCGACGTCGACACCGCCGAGGCCAAGCTCGCCTTCGCCGAGGCCGTGCCGATCCAGGCCACCCCGACCACCCTCGTGCTCGACAAGCAGGGTCGGGTCGCCGCCCGCATCATCGGCCCGATCGACAGCCCCTCGATCCTCACGACGCTCGTCAAGGACGCCCTCGCGGAGACATCGTGAACCCCGAGGCGATCATCGGATCGGGGGCGCTCTGGCTCGCGATCCCGGTGGCGATGCTGGCGGGGCTGATCTCCTTCCTCTCGCCGTGCGTGCTGCCGCTCGTTCCGGGGTATCTGGGCTTCCTCGGGGGAGCGGCGAGTGGGCGCTCGACGACCGAGGGCGCGCCGGGGCGGGGGCGGCTCGTCATCGGGGTGCTGCTGTTCATCCTCGGGTTCAGCATCGTCTTCGTCGCCATCACCGCGCTCGGTGGAGCCGCCAACCTCTTCCTGCTCCGCTGGGGCGATGCGATCATGCGCATCCTCGGCGTCGTCATCATCCTCATGGGACTCGTGTTCCTCGGCCTTTTCGGCTTCGCGCAGCGCGAGCTCCGCTTCCATGTCGACTCGAAGTACGGCGTCATCGGCGCTCCGCTGCTCGGCATCGCGCTCGGCATCGGTTGGGCGCCGTGCATGGGGCCGACGCTCGCAGCGATCTTCGCGCTCGCCTTCAATGCCGGCGATCCGCTCCGCGCCGGGACGCTGGGCCTTGCGTACTCCCTCGGTCTCGGCATCCCGTTCCTGCTCGTCGCCCTCGGCTTCGGGTGGGCGACGAGGGCGATCGGGTTCCTGCGCCGTCACATCCGCATCGTGAACGTGATCGGCGGCGTGCTGCTGATCGTGCTCGGCATCCTCATGGTCACGGGCCTGTGGACCGAGGCCGTCAACCGGATGACGGCGGTGATCAACAGTGTCTTCCTCCCGCTCTGACGCCTCTGCGACCCCGAAGGACTCCGTGGAAACCGACCCGCTGCGCCCGTCCGACCACATCGACGGCGACGACTCGATCACCCAGCCCCGGCTCGGCGTCGTCGGGTGGCTGCGCTGGGGCTGGCGGCAGCTGACCTCGATGCGCACGGCGCTGATCCTGCTGCTGATCCTCGCGATCGCCGCGATCCCGGGGTCCATCTTCCCCCAGCGGATGGCCGACCCGAACGGCGTGACGCAGTGGGAGCGCGACAACCCCGATCTCTTCCCCGTGCTCGACGGTCTGAAGATGTTCGACGTGTACCTCTCGCCGTGGTTCTCGGCGATCTACCTGCTGCTGTTCACCTCGCTCGTCGGCTGCGTGATCCCGCGCATCAAGCACCACGCGAAGGCGCTGCGCGCCCGCCCGCCGCGTACGCCCTCCCGGCTGAAGAGGCTGGCCGACTGCCGCGCGGTCTCCCGGACGAGCACGGATGCCGGTGCGGACGCCGCGGCGACGATCGACATCGCGCAGAAGCAGCTGAAGGCTCTCGGCTACCGCGTCGAGCGCTACGACGACAAGCGCTCCTTCTCGGTCTCGGCCGAGCGCGGATACTGGCGCGAGACCGGCAACCTCGTCTTCCACATCGCCCTCGTCGGCGTGCTCATCACGGTCGGCGTCGGCGGCGGCTTCGCCTACACGGGCCAGCGCGTGCTCGTCGAGGGCGAGACCTTCGCGAACACCCTGCTCGACTACGACTCGATGAACCGCGGGCGCTTCGTCGGCGACGGTGCGCTCGAGCCCTACTCGATGCGGCTGGACTCGTTCGATGTGACCTACCAGCCGTTCGGCGAGCCCGGTGCCGGGCAGGCGGGCGACTTCTCGGCGAACGTGACGGTGAAGGAGAACGGCGAGGAGCGCACCGGTGCGGTGCGGGTCAACCACCCCCTCGACATCGCCGGCGACAAGGTCTACCTCCTCGGCAACGGCTATGCGCCGACGATCACCGTGCGCAACGCCGCCGGCGACATCGTCTTCCGCAACAGCGTGCCCTTCCTCCCGCAGGACACGAACCTGTTCTCGCTCGGCATCGTCAAGGTCACCGACGGCATGCCAGAGCAGCTGGGGCTGCGCTGCCTGTTCTACCCGACCACGGGTGTGCTCGACACCGGCGCGTTCGTCGCGGCGTACCCCGACCTGATGAACCCGACGCTGACGCTCGACGTCTTCGAGGGCGACCTCGGCATCAACAACGGCTCGCCGAAGTCCGTCTACGTGCTCGACACGACCGAGCTCACCCAGCTCACCGGCCGCGCCGTCGACAAGGAATCCATCGAGCTGATCCCCGGCGAGACCGCCGATCTGCCGAACGGCCTCGGCACCGTGACCTTCGAGGACGAGTCCCCGGCGGGAGCCACCGACCTCTCGCAGTCGGTCAAGCGGTTCGCCTCGCTGCAGATCCACCACGACGCCTCGTCGGTGTGGGTGCTCGTGTTCGCGCTCCTCGCGCTCGGCGGCCTCATGCTCGCGCTCTTCATCCCCCGCCGCCGCGTCTGGGTCAAGGCGACCCCGACCGCCGACGGCGTCGCCCTCGAGTACGCAGGCCTCGCCCGTGGAGAGGACCCGACCCTCGCCGCCGCCGTCGACGACATCGTCACCGGCCACGCGCGGCTCCTGGACGCGGCCGGGGTCACGGCGGATGCCGCAGAACCCGGCCCTGCGGCATCCGGCCCCACGAAAGTAGACTGATCCCATGCTTGAGCTCAGCGTGATCTCGCCGATTCTGCTGTGGACCGCGATCGCGATCTACGCGGCGTCGTTCGTCGCTTTCGCCGTCGACCTCGCCAGCCGCTCGCAGGCGTCAGCCGATGCGAAGACGGTGCGCGAGGCGGAGCTCGTCGGCGTCGGCGGCCGTGCCGCGTCGTCCGCCCTTGCGAGCGCGCCCGCAGAGGCCGCGCCCCGCCGCAACGTGATGGGACGGATCGGCACCTCGCTGATGGTGCTCGCCGCCGTCTTCCACCTCGCCGCCGTCGTCACCCGCAGCATCGAGGCGGGCCGGGTGCCGTGGGCGAACCTTTACGAGTTCGCGATGATCGGCACGCTCCTCATCGTCGCGGTCTACCTCGCGGTGCTCACGCGCCTCGACCTGCGCTACCTCGGCACGTTCATCACCGGCCTCGTCGTCGTGCTGCTGGGCCTTGCGGCCGTGAACTTCTTCGTCGAGGTCACGCCGCTGGCGGAGCCGCTGAAGAGCATCTGGCTGGTCATCCACGTCTTCGTGGCGTCGCTGGGCACCGCGTTCTTCGCCCTCGCCTTCGCGCTGTCCGTGCTGCAGCTCATGCAGTCCCGTCGTGAGCGCCTGCTCGCCGAGGGCGCCGAGAAGACCGGCCCCGGATTCCTGCGCACCCTGCCGGCATCCGACCGCCTGGAGGGACTCGCCTACCGCTTCGCGATCGTCGGCTTCATCCTGTGGACGTTCACGCTCATCGCCGGCGCCATCTGGGCGCAGGACGCCTGGGGCCGCTACTGGGGCTTCGACGTCAAGGAGACCTGGACGTTCGTGATCTGGGTCATCTACGCCGGCTACATCCACGCCCGCGCGACCAGGGGCTGGCGGGGCAACCCCTCCGCCTGGCTGTCGATCGTCGGCTTCACCGCGGTGATCTTCAACTTCACGATCGTGAACGTGTTCTTCAAGGGCCTGCACGCGTACTCCGGCCTGAGCTGAGCCCGCGCGGCGGTGCGCCCGCGGAAAACCTGGACGAGATGGGTTCCGCCCGGTGCGTCGCGCGGCGACACGCCGCACCGCCGCCGGATGGTCCGGGTTCTCCGGGCTGATACCAGGGCGAGCGGATGCTAGGCCGAGGCCAGCACCGCGCGGGTCGAGGTCGTGCGCCGCAGGGCCACGGCGAGTGTCGTGACGATCAGCGACAGCACGGCCCAGGTGATCAGCGCCGCGACGGCAGACCCGGTCGCCGCGATGAGGCCGGCGAAGGCGGGAGCGGTCGGCAGCGCCGCACCGAGCGATGCGAGCCAGGCGGGCACGGTCGAGATGAGCCCGGTGGCGACGGCGAGCACGCCGACGAGGGCGGCGATCCAGCGTCCGACACCGCCGAACACGGCGACGAGGGCCTGATTGACGGCGGCGAACGCGACGCCCGCGAGCACGGCCGTGCCGGCGAACGCCCACCAGGTCGCCACGTCGTAGCCGGCCACGATCTGCACGATCAGCGAGACGAGCAGGCCCTGCGCGGCGCCGATCGCGGCCGCGGGGAGGAATGCGCGCAGCGCCAGCGTCGCCGAGGCGCGCCTCGAGGTGAGCGCCTGCGCGGTGTGGCTGCGCAGGACGAGGAACGATGCGAGGCCGCCGAACCACAGCACGACCGCGGCCAGCAGCGGGATCGCGGTCGGGCCGAAGATCGTGTTCGCCTGCGCATTCGTCGTCACCGGGTCCGCCATCACGGCCGCGAGCGATTCGGACTCGCTGTCGGTGAACGAGGGGAGGGAGTCGGATGCCGTGCGCAATCCGCCCGCGAGATCGCCCGTCCCGGTGGCGAGAGTGTCGAGGCCCGTGGCGAGCTCGCCCGCGCCGTCGGAGAGCTGCGTCGCGCCGTCGGAGAGCCGGGTCGCACCGCCGGCCAGCTGCGATGCCCCGGTGGCCGACCGGTCGAGCCCCTCGGCGGCGAGCTGGTCGAGGCCGCCCGCGATGGTCGCTGCCCCGTTGCCGGCATCCCGCATGCTCGCCGCGAGCGTGGTGAACGTGCCGGGGAGGGCCGCCACGCCGCCGGCGAGCTGGGCATCGGTGAGGTAGCCCGCGGCGGTGCCGGCGGCGGTCGCGGCATCCGTCGCCGTCGTCACGGCGGCACCGGTCTTCTCGAGAGCCGCGCCGGCGCTCGCCGCCGCCCCACCAAGGCGGTTGCAGAAGCCGGCCGGGAAGGCGTCGCCCGCTGCCGCGCACTCGGCGGCCAGCGCGCCCAGGTCGCCGGTGAGCGTCTGCAGATCGCCGGCCACGGCGCCGACCTGCTCGGCCGTCTTCACGGTGCTCGCCGCTGCCGTCGAGGCATGACCGGTCGCGGTCTGGATGCCGCCGACGAGGGCGTCGATCCCGGCCGCGTTCTGGTCCAACTGCGCGGCGCCGTCGAGCAGTCCGGCGCTCAGCGCGTGCGCTCCGCTCGCGGCGTCGCGCGTCTTGCCGGCGAGGGTGGTGAGCCCGCTCGAGAGCTCCGCGGCGCCGGAGCTCAACGCGGACGCCCCGGTCGCGAGCTGGGTCGCGCCGCCCGGGAGCGCTGCCGCCCCGGTCGCGGCATCCCGAGCCCCTTCGGCGAGGGCGATCGCGCCGTCGGCGGCCTCGCCGATCTGGTCGCCGAGCGTGGTGAATCCGACGAGGACGTTGCCCATGGTCGCCTCGCCGATCATCGAGCTCATCGACGACGCGGCGACCGTGGCGATCTGGTTCGTGATGAGGTCGTCGGCGATGAGCCCGTCGGGCGGGGTCGTCACCGCGATCGTCGCCTTCTCGGCATCTTTCGTCGCGGCGCCGCCGCCCGCCGAGATCGCGGTACCGGTCGAGGTCGCGGCCTTCGAGAAGTCCTCGGGGATCGTGATGACGGCCTGGTAGCTGCCGTCGGCGAGCCCGTCCTTCGCGTCGTCCTCGTTGGAGATGACCCAGGTCAGGTTGCTGTCGAGGTCGTCGGAACCCTCGACGAGACCGGAGGCGAGCTGACGCCCCAGCGGAGTGAGCTGACCGTCGATCTCGACCGGCTCGTCGAGGTTCACGATCGCCGCGGTCATCGAGTCGAGGCGCTCTGTCGGGTTCTGGAGGGCGGCGACGAGGATCCCGCCGATGGCCGCCGGCAGCAGCAGGATGCCGAGGATCGTCAGCCACGTGATCGGCTTGCGGGAGCGTGCGCGCTCGATGGAGAGGGTCATGCGGTCACCTCGGTCGTGGTGGATTCTTCCGGTCGACGCCCCACCTCGGCGTCGACGCCCCCTCCTGGAGACGCCGCTGCGGTGGGGCGTGGAGGCGCAGATGGGGCGTCGAGATCTATGACGGTGGGGGGAGTGGGGCGGGACGGGAGAGGGGGGTGGGGGGAGGTGAGGAGGAGGGCGGTGGTGGGAGGGGCGTCGCGAAGGAGGGCGGCGACCTGATCGCGCTCGGCGTCGCCGAGGCGGTCGAGGCCGTCGATGACGACGAGAGGGGTGCATCCGCGCAGCGCCTCCGACAGAGCGGATGCCGTGCCCCCGGCATCCGTCACGATCACAGCGCCGACGTGGGCGCGCACCCAGGCGGCCCGCCCTGGGAGCAGGTGGCCTGCGACGCGCAGGCGCCCGGCGTCCGGGGCGAGCCGGCCGCTCAGCGCCAGCGCG
>NZ_JASGCY010000059.1:0-19841 GCF_047607465.1 Microbacterium sp.
CTGCTGGCGGGGGTGGAGAGCGCGGCCGTCGTCAGCGAGGTCGCCCACGCTGATGACGAGACCAAAACGGCGGTCCCGGTGAACGACCCGTCGGCGGCACCCGCCGCCTCCCCTCGGCTCTACGCGGCGTCGCCGGATTTGCTCGATGCGGTGGCTGGTGCGCTCGTCACCGGCCGGTTCTTCGATGCGGGGCACGACGCGCGAGCCGATCGGGTCGCGGTGATCGGCGAGCGCCTCGCCGAGGACTTCGGGATCAACCGCGTCGACTCCCAGCCGTCGATCTTCATCGCCGGCGTCGCATATGCCGTGATCGGCATCGTCGACGGCTTCGAGCGCAAGAGCGAGCTGCTGGACTCGGTGATCGTGCCGATGGGGGCAGCGAGAGCGGACTTCGCCCTCGCGGCGCCCTCGGAGCTCGACATCCGCATCGTCGTGGGGGCGGGCCCTCAGGTCGCCGAACAGGCGGTGCTGGCGCTGCAGCCCGATGAACCGGACACCCTCAAGGCGCGGGCGCCGGCCGCAGCCTCCGATCTCAGCCAGAACGTGCAGGCCGACGTCAACGTCGTCTTCCTGATCCTCGGCGTGATCGCCCTGCTCGCCGGTGGCCTCGGCATCGCGAACGTGACGCTCCTGGGCGTCATGGAGCGCGTGGGCGAGATCGGCCTGCGCCGAGCGCTGGGCGCCACCCGCCGGCAGATCGGCGCGCAGTTCATGGTCGAGTCGATCGTCATCGGCTTCATCGGCGGGCTCATCGGCTCGGCCCTCGGCGTGCTCGCCGTGCTCGCCGTGGCCGTGGTGCAGGGATGGACGCCCGTCACCGATCCGCTGGTCGCCGTCGCCGGCGCCCTGCTGGGTGCGCTCGTCGGATGGGGGTCGGGCTGGTATCCCGCCCGCCGTGCGGCGCGGATCGAGCCGGTGGCGGCGCTGCGCGGGGCCTGAGCGCGCTCTCAGCGTCGTCGCCGGGATCGCCGGATCGCCGGGGCATCCACCGGGCGCGTCCGGTGTCTCCCGCTACAATCGAGCAAGCACGAAGGAGCAGGAGAACCGGTGGCTGACAACGCGGCGAAGTCCAGGGCGAAGGCGAAGAAGGCCGACGACGCACCCATCGGACCCACCGGGCGCCCCTACCACGGCTTCCCGACGCCCGAGCCGCTGGCCTCGCACGGTCCCGCGCGCATCATCGCGCTGTGCAACCAGAAGGGCGGCGTCGGCAAGACGACGACCTCCATCAACCTCGCCGCGGCCCTCGCCGAGTACGGGCGCAAGGTGCTCGCGGTCGACTTCGACCCGCAGGGCGCGCTGTCGGCGGGACTCGGCATCCAGACCCACGACGTGCCCACCGTGTACGACCTGCTGCTGGACATCAAGCGCGACGCGCACGACGCGATCGTGCACTCCCGGGTCCAGGGGCTCGACGTCATGCCCGCGAACATCGACCTGTCCGCCGCCGAGGTGCACCTCGTGAACGAGGTGGCGCGGGAGACGATCCTCTCCCGCGTGCTGCGCCAGGTCTCGGGCGAGTACGACGTCATCCTCATCGATTGCCAGCCCTCGCTCGGGCTGCTCACCGTCAACGCGCTCACCGCCGCGCACGGGGTGCTCATCCCGCTCGAGTGCGAGTTCTTCGCGCTGCGCGGCGTTGCGCTGCTCATCGAGACCATCGACAAGGTGCGCGACCGGCTGAACCCGGCGATCACCCTCGACGGACTGCTCGCGACCATGTACGACCCGCGCACCCTGCACTCGCGCGAGGTGCTCGAGCGCGTGGTGGAGGCGTTCGGCGACGATGTCCTCGAGACTGTCATCGGCCGCACCGTGAAGTTCCCCGACGCCTCGGTGTCCGGCGTGCCCATCACCGAATTCGCGCCCGAGCACGCGGCCGCACAGGCGTACCTGCGTCTGGCGCGGGAACTGGTCGCTCGCGGTGCTGTCGCCTGATCCGGCATCCGAGGCTGTCGAAGGGGGCGAGCCCGTCGAAGGGTTCCGCGTCTCGCTGTCGAACTTCGACGGCCCGTTCGATCTGCTGCTGAACCTCATCTCGAAGCACGAGCTGGACATCACCGAGGTGTCGTTGAGCGCCGTGACAAACGAGTTCATCTCGTACCTGAAGGAGCTCGACGCCGCCGAGGAGCTCGATCAGGCATCCGAGTTCCTCGTGGTGGCGGCGACCCTGCTCGACATGAAGGTCGCAGGTCTCCTTCCGCAGGGCGAGCTGGTGGATGCCGAGGCGGTCGCGCTGCTCGAGGCGCGCGACCTGCTGTTCGCGCGGCTGCTGCAGTACCGCGCGTTCAAAGAGGTCTCGGCGTGGTTCGCGCGGTGCCTGCAGCGCGAGGACCGGCGGCATGCCCGCGCCGTGCGGCTCGACGAGAAGCACCGCAAGAAGACGCCGGAGCTCGTGTGGTCGCTGTCTGCATCCGACTTCGCGGCGCTGGCGATGCTCGCCTTCGCGCCGAAGGAGATCCCGCACGTCGGTCTTGATCACCTGCACGCGCCGCTGGTCAGCATCCGCGAGCAGGCGGCGATCGTCGTGACGCTGCTGCGCGGCACGGAGTCGCTCACCTTCCGCGAGCTCGTGTCCGGCATCACCGAGCCGGGCATCGTCGTGGCGCGCTTCATCTCGGTGCTCGAGCTCTACCGGCATGCAGCGCTGTCCTTCGAACAGCTGGAACCGCTCGGCGAGCTGACGCTGCGCTGGGCCGCCGACCACTGGTCGGACGAGACACTTGCGACCCTGGGGGCCGACTATGACCGATGACCCGACGACGACCCATGACGCTCCGCCGACGTCGCCGCTCGCGGAGCGCATCGAGGCGATCCTGCTCGTGATCGACGAGCCGATCGGACTCGTCGCCCTCGCCGCCGCCGTCGGCTCGCCGGTGCCCGCCGTGCGGCAGACGCTCGAATCGCTCGTGGCCGACTACGACGGCGAGGGCCAGGGGCCGCGCCGCGGGTTCGAGCTGCGCGAGGTCGGCGGCGGCTGGCGGCTGTACGTGCGCGAGGACCACGATGACCTCGTGGCCGAGTTCATCGGCGGGCAGGCGCCGGCCCGGCTTTCGCAGGCTGCTCTCGAGACGCTCGCCGTGATCGCGTACAAGCAGCCGGTGACCCGCGGCCAGGTCGCATCGATCCGCGCCGTCAACGTCGACTCAGTGGTGCGCACCCTGCTCGCCCGCGGGCTCATCACCGAGCTGTTCGCCGACGCCGAGACCGGCGCGATCAACTACGGCACGACCGACGCGCTGCTGCAGCATCTGGGCATCAACTCGATCGACGAGCTGCCCCCGATCTCGCCGCTGCTCGACGACGGCGCCGACGGATTCGATGAGGGAGTGATCCGATGACGGGTTCGCAATCCGGTGCGGAGGGCGTGCGCCTGCAGAAGGTCCTCGCGGCGGCGGGAGTGGCCTCGCGCCGGGTCGTCGAGAACTACATCGTCGAGGGGCGCATCCGGGTCAACGGCACCGTCGTCACCGAGCTCGGCACCCGCATCGATCCCGAGAAGGACCTCGTCGACGTCGACGGCACCGCGGTGCAGCTCGATGTCTCCAAGCGCTACGTCATGCTGAACAAGCCCACCGGCGTCGTCAGCAGCATGCGCGACGAGAGCGGGCGCCCCGACCTCCGCCGCTTCACCAAGGTATACGACGAGCGGCTGTACAACGTGGGGCGATTGGATGCCGAGACCAGCGGTCTGCTCATCCTCACCAACGACGGCGAGCTCGCTCACGTCCTCGCGCACCCCTCGTTCGGGGTGACCAAGGTGTACATCGCCAAGGTCGAGGGCGCGGTCACCGCGCAGACGATCTCGAAGCTCACCAAGGGCATCGAGCTGGAGGACGGGCCGATCAAGGCCGATAAGGCGCGGCTCCTCGACACCTCCAGAGGGTCGAGCCTGGTGGAGCTGACCCTGCATTCGGGGCGCAACCGCATCGTCCGCCGCATGATGGCCGCGGTCGGGCACCCCGTCACCGAGCTCGTGCGCCGTCAGTTCGGGCCGCTGCACCTGGGAACTCTCCCGGCGGGGAAGAGCCGCGAACTGACTAAAATCGAGTTGGGCGCGCTGCTGACTCTGTCGCGCCAGGATTCCGGTGTCGCCGAGGCGCCAGGCGAGCAGGAGAACGAGTGACCGATACGACGAGTGCGCCCAGCGCGACCCGCGGCGCCGTCGCGGCGCGCATCGCGGGCACCGTGCGCATCGTCGGCACGGGGCTGCTCGGGGCGAGCATCGGCCATGCCCTGCGTGCGAAGGGCGTGGACGTGGTGCTGTCGGACACCTCGCCCGCGCAGCAGCGGCTCGCCGTCGACTACGGCGCCGGGCGCGCTCCCGGCGAGGACGACGCGCCGAAGCTGATCGTCGTCGCCGTGCCGCCCGAGGTCACCGCCGATGTGGTCGAGGCCGAGCTCGCGCGCTTCCCCGAGGCTGTCGTGACGGATGTCGCGAGCGTCAAGCTCGAGCCGTTGCGCACGCTGACCGCCCGGGGCGTCGACATCCGCCGCTACATCGGCTCGCACCCTCTCGCTGGCCGCGAGCGCGGCGGAGCCATCTCGGCCCGCGCCGACCTGTTCATCGGACGCCCCTGGGTGGTGTGCCGCGACGGGGAGACCTCGGCCGCGGATCTCGCTCTCGTCGAGGCGCTCGCCCTCGACGTGGGCGCGCAGCCGATCGAGATGTCGCCCGAGGAGCACGACCGCTCGGTCGCCCTCACCTCGCACGTGCCGCAGGTCGTCGCAAGCCTCCTCGCCGGACGCCTCGCCGAAGCGGAGGAGGGCGCCCTGCGCCTGGCCGGCCAGGGCGTGCGCGACACCACGCGCATCGCCGCGTCGGCGCCGGAACTGTGGGTGCAGATCCTCGGGGCCAACGCCGCGCCGGTCGTCGAGATCCTCGACGCGCTGGCCGACGACCTGCGCGAGGTGTCCGATGCGCTGCGCGCTCCCGAGCATCCCGGTGCCCGCCGCACGGTCGCCGAGGCGATCCGTCACGGCAACGAGGGCGTCGAGCGCCTCCCGGGCAAGCACGGCCAGAACCGTCGCTTCGAGACCCTCGTCGTCATGGTCGACGACACCGCAGGCCAGCTCGGACGTCTCTTCGGCGAGCTCGGCGAGCTGGGCGTCAACGTCGAGGACCTGCGCCTGGAGCATTCGCCTGGCGCCCAGATCGGCCTCGCCGAGATCAGCGTCGACCCTGCGGCCCTGCATGCGGCGGTCAGCGGACTCACCGAACGCGGCTGGCGGATAGCGGGGAACACCAATGACTGACTCTTCGACGAACCCTTCGGGCGCCTCGGCAGCGAAGTTCATCGCGATCGACGGACCGGCGGGATCGGGCAAGTCCAGCGTCTCGAAGGCCATCGCGCGCACCCTCGGCTTCGGCTATCTCGACACGGGCTCCGCGTACCGCGCTCTCGCCTGGCATGTGCTCGAGCGCGGTGCGGACACGGACGATGCCGCAGCGGTGCTCGCCGCGGCATCCGACTTCCCCGTCCGTCTCGGACTCGACCCCGACGATCGCACCGTGCGCGTCGGCGATGTCGATGTGACCGAGGCGATCCGCGCCCCCCGCGTCTCCGGCGCGGTCAGCGGCGTCGCCCGCGTGCCGGCGGTGCGCGAGCAGGTGAACGTGCTCTTCCGCACCCTCGTCGCCGAGGCGCCGTACGAGGCTGTCGTCGTCGAAGGGCGCGACATCACGACCGTGGTCGCCCCCGACGCCCCCGTGCGCATACTGCTGACGGCCGCCCCCGAGGTGCGCGCCGCGCGTCGCGCCGGCGAGCTCGCCGGCGAGAACGCGGACGCGGTCGCTGCTGCCCTGCACAAGCGCGACGCCTCCGACAGCGCCGTCGTCGACTTCCTGAACGCCGCCGACGGCGTCGAGATCGTCGATTCGACCGCGCTCGATTTCCCCCAGACCATCGACGCCGTGCTCGCGGTGATCGCACGACTCCGAGGAGCACACCGTGGCTGACGACGAATACGAAGGCGGCCCTGACCACCTCGCCGAGAAGATGGCGGCGCTCGACGAGCAGCTCGCCGACCAGCGCGCCGAGACCCTGCGCGCAGGGCTCGCCGATTACGAGCTCGACGACGAGGACGCCTCCCTTCTCGCCGGCGTCACGCTCGGCGAGGACGGCATCGAGTACTTGCCGGCCCTTCCCGTTGTCGCGATCGTCGGGCGGCCGAACGTCGGCAAGTCCGCGCTCGTCAACCGCATCCTCGGCCGCCGCGAGGCCGTCGTGGAGGACACCCCTGGTGTCACGCGCGACCGCGTGACCTACAAGGCCGAGTGGAACGACCGGCGCTTCACCCTCGTCGACACCGGGGGCTGGGAGCCCGACGCCAAGGGCATCGACCGTTCGGTGGCGGCACAGGCCGAGGTCGCGATCGATCTGTCGGATGTCGTGCTGTTCGTCGTCGACGCCATGGTCGGCGCGACGTCGACCGATGAGCACGTCGTGCGCCTGCTGCGCAAGAGCGGCAAGCCGGTGTTCCTCGTCGCCAACAAGATCGACGACGCCCGTCAGGAGCCGGAGGCCGCAGCCCTCTGGAACCTCGGCCTCGGCGAGCCGCACCCGGTGTCGGCGATCCACGGCCGCGGGGTCGCGGACCTCCTCGACGCCGTGCTGGTGAAGCTGCCGGAGATCTCGGCAGTGGCCGGTCACGAGATCGGCGGTCCCCGCCGGGTCGCGATCCTCGGACGGCCGAACGTGGGTAAGTCGTCGCTGCTGAACAAGGCGGCAGGTGAGGAGCGCGTGGTCGTCAACGACCTCGCAGGCACCACGCGCGATCCGGTCGACGAGGTCGTCGAGCTCGGCGGCAAGATGTGGCGCTTCGTCGACACGGCCGGCATCCGTCGTCGGGTACACATGCAGCAGGGCGCCGACTTCTACGCGTCGCTGCGCACGTCGGCGGCGCTGGAGAAGGCCGAGGTCGCCGTCGTCGTCCTCGACGTGTCGGAGTCGATCAGCGAGCAGGACGTGCGCATCATCGACCTCGTGCTCGAGTCGGGGCGCGCTCTCGTGCTCGCATTCAACAAGTGGGATCGTCTGAACGACGACGACCTCGAGAACGCCGACCGCCGCCGGTACCTCGAGCGTGAGATCGAGCAGGACCTCGCGCACGTCGCGTGGGCGCCGCGCGTGAACATCTCCGCGA
The DNA here is from genome assembly GCF_047607465.1 of Microbacterium sp. Taxonomy (GTDB): domain Bacteria; phylum Actinomycetota; class Actinomycetes; order Actinomycetales; family Microbacteriaceae; genus Microbacterium. Next base: position 7,147 of record NZ_JASGCY010000059.1, read on the forward strand.
AGACCGGTCGTCACCTCGACAAGCTGGTGCCGGCGCTGGAGACGTCGCTGGCGAACTGGGACCGCCGCATCCCGACCGGCAAGTTCAACGCCTTCCTCGCCGAGCTCGTGGCCGAGCATCCGCACCCGCTACGCGGAGGCAAGCAGCCGCGCATCCTGTTCGGCACCCAGGCTTCGACGCGTCCGCCGACGTTCGTGCTGTTCACCACAGGTTTCCTCGACCCTGGCTATCGCCGGTTCATCCAGCGCCGCCTGCGCGAGCTGTACCCATTCGAGGGCACGCCGATCGTGATCAACATGCGGGTGCGCGAGAAGCGCCAGCGCTGAGCTGTTCCGGTCTGTTTCGACACGCGACGACAGCACGCCGTCGCTGTGAAAGGCTGGGGGCGTGACTGTCGTACCTCCCGCCGCCGGTGAACCGCGTCGTCCGCTCGGGCCGCTCAATCCCGGTGACGCCTGGGTCGTCGCCGATTCGGGGGAGCGGTACTGGGGGCGCTTCGGCGCCGCCGGTCTTCTCGCGCACGATCCGGTGCGCGGCGTGCTGCTGCAGCACCGGGTCGCGTGGAGCCACTTCGGCGACACCTGGGGGCTGCCCGGCGGCGCCCTGCACGAGGGCGAGAGCGCTCTCGTCGGCGCCGTGCGCGAGGCGCAGGAGGAGGCCGGGGTTCCCGGTGACGCGCTGCGCGTGCGGTTCACGAGCGTCTACGACGTGACGATCTGGTCATACACGACCGTCGTCGCCGATGTCGTCGAGCCGTTCGAGCCGGTGATCAGCGACCCCGAGAGCGTCGCGCTCGAATGGGTTGCGCTCGACGAGGTCGACCGGCTGCCGCTGCATCCGGGGTTCGCGGCGGCGTGGCCGGCGCTGAGAGGGCTGCTCGATACGCGCCCGGTCGTGGTCGTCGATGGCGCGAACGTCGTGGGTTCCGTGCCGGACGGGTGGTGGCGCGATCGCCTCGGCGCCGCTGCGCGTCTGCGCGACCGCCTCGCCGGCGTCGGCGTGGCGGGCGCCGAGTTCGGACTCGGCGGGGCGGAGTGGTTCCCCGAGGTCCGCCTCGTCGTCGAGGGGCAGGCCAAGCAGCTCGGGGCCGGCGAGGGCGACGTCGTCGTGATCGGAGCGGATGCCGCCGGCGACGACACCATCGTCGAGGAGGCGGCGCGGCTGGCGGCGGCCGGGCGCGCTGTCATCGTCGTGACGAGCGATCGCGGGCTGCGCGGCCGCGTGGAGGCCTCGGGTGCGCGCGTGCAGGGCGCTGGGTGGATTCTGGAGCGCCTCGAGCGGTAGTCAGTCGTCGTCGCGCCCGCGCAGCCGATCGATCTCGCGGCGTTCGCGCTTGGTCGGACGGCCGGCTCCCCGGTCGCGGACCCCGAGCATCGCCTGCGGCTCGCGCTCGGGGGTGCGGTCCTCGTAGGCGAGGGCGGCGAGGGGCGCGCCGACGCGTTTGACGAGCAGCTGGCGCACGATGAGGATGCGGTCGAAACCGGAGATGCGGATGCGCACCTCGTCACCGATGCGCACGTGCTGCGCGGCCTTGGTCTTGTCGCCGTTGACGCGCACGTGCCCCGCGCGGCAGGCGGTGGTGGCCGCGGAGCGGGTCTTGTAGACGCGCACGGCCCACAGCCAGCTGTCGATGCGGGCGGCGTCCATCAGCGGCTCCTTCTGGCGCGGGCGCTGCCGAGGGCGCCGGCGACGATGAGGCCCTGGCCGAGCGTGTAGGTGAGCATCACCGCGGGGCTGCCCCATGGTGTGACGGCAGCGGGCAGGAAGATCTGGAAGGCGAGGATCGAGTCGCTCACCAGGAAGAAGGCGCCGCCGGCGATGGTGAGGGGCCGTGCCCGGGCGGAGGTCGCCGCTGTGCCGCCGAGGACGAGCCCGTACAGGGCGAGGGCGACCAGCAGACCGCCGGCGTGCGGACCGATCACGCTGATCATGGCGATCCACCAGGCGGTGTAGATCAGCGACCACCACGGCATCCGCTTCTCGGCGAGGAAGCGCAGGAACAGCGCGATGTAGGTGATATGGGCGATGCCGAAGAAGCCGAGCATGAGCGGCAGTTCGGGCAGCGTCGGGAAGAACGCGCCGGCGCCGTCGCCGAGCCAGGAGAAGACGATGGCGGTGAGGAGGAGCGCGGTGACGGGTGTCTTGATCCGGCGGGCGGCGATGAGCACCGGGACGGCGAGCAGCGGCATCAGGGCGAGCTTCGTGGGCGCGGCGAGCGGACTGCCGATGGTGAGCAGCACGACGTGCGCGGTCGATGCGACCGCATAGGGGGCGAACGCCCAGAGCAGAAGGGGCCGGCGCATCAGGATTCGACGGTCACGTTCTCGACGGCGCCGTCGGGGCCGAGGTGGACGGCGGGCCAGTACCCGTCGGGGAAGTGATCGCCGCAGTCGTCGGTGAAGTGCAGGATGATCGTGCCGTCGGCGGCAGCCTCGATCGTCTCGAGCACGAGGTCGGAAGCGGCGTCGTCGAGCTCGTGCGGTTCGGGTTCACCGGTGCTGAAGCGGGTGACGACGGCATCCGATGCGGTGCGGGTGAGCGTGCCGAGGCGCGAGACGGTCTCGCGGACGCGGGGCAGGAGCGGGGCGATCACGTCGGGCGTCGTCCCCTCGAGCATGAGGTCGAGCTCGTGGCCGTCGACGGCGACCGTGCCGGCGTACCAGTCGTGCACGAGGACATCGCCGTCCTCGAGCGCGGTGACGGCGCGGGTGAGGGGGCCGAGGACGTCGTCTTCGACGATCGGATGCTGCTCGCTCATGCCTCCACGCTAGCGGTCAGCCGGCCAGGTCGAGCGCGACGAGCGGGCGTCCTGGTTTCATCTCTGTCTTCACCTCGAAGCCGGCGGCGAGGAACGTGCTGAGTGCGCCGTGGAACAGGTCGTTCGTGCTCACCTTCACGGCGCCGGTGTCGATGGGATAGCCCTCGATGAGTCGCGCCCCCGACCTTCTCGCGTAGTCGATGGCGGCGTCGAGGAGTGTGCGGTTGAGGCCCTTGCCGCGGTGCTCGCGGCGCACGACGAAGCAGGTGACAGCCCAGACGGTGCCGTCGTCGAACGGCTCGGCGGTTGCCGCGGCGATGATGCGGGTGCGGGGGAGGCGCGCCTGAGAGGTGCGCGGGCCGATGCGGATCCAGCCCGCGGCCTCGCCGTCGACGTAGGCGACGATGCCTGGCGGAGGACCCGCATCGATCTCTTCGCGGAGTAGCTCGGTGCGCTGCTCCTTCGTGGACGCGTTCCAGTCCTTGTTCGTCAGCACCGGCCAGACGCACTGGCAGCTCGCCCCGTCGCCGCCGCCGGTGAGAGCGTGCTGCACGTCGTCCCAGCGCGGCGTCGTCGCCGCTTCGGTCGTGATCGTCGTCATGGGTGCGACGCTACGCCGGGGGTCGGACACGCGCAACGAAGGGTGGTTCGCGGAGCGCTCGCGCATCAGGCTAAGATAGGGGAGTTGCCTGAGCGAGAGCGAAGGCCAACGGGCTGTGGCGCAGCTTGGTAGCGCACTTGACTGGGGGTCAAGGGGTCGCAGGTTCAAATCCTGTCAGCCCGACCAGAAAGTCCTGGAAACTCAAGGGTTTCCGGGACTTTTCCGTAGGTGAGATTTGATTCGGTCATCACATCTACGGCTGGCGCGCCCGTGGTCTCGGTCCGCGCGCATATCGCTTCGGGAAGCACCTGAAGTTCGCGCTCTCGGACGTGCGGATCTGGATCGAGCAGCAATGCGACCCCGAACCGCCTGCACTGGCGGATGGGCGGTGACCCGGTGAGCCGGCAGCGTTTGACCATCGGCACCTTCGGGGAGATCGGCCACCTCGTGAGCCCCAACGGTCGCGTTGTCGCCCGCGCCCGCTACCGCAACTGGGATGGCAAGACCCGGCTCGTCCTGGACACCGGGAATACACGGAAGTCCGCCGAGCGGGCGTTGAAGGCGAAGCTCGCCGACCGGACCCTCTTCCAGCCGTCGTCCTCGGCGCTCACCCCGGACAGCCCGTTCCCGGACGTGGTCGCGTACTGGCTCGAAGGCCTCGAGCTCGAGGATCGACTCTCGAAGACCACCCTGCAGTTCTACGAGCGCAACATGCGCACGCTCGCGCTGCCAGCATTCGAGCATCTCACTCTGCGAGAGATCGGGGTCGCCCGTTGCGGCCACTTTCTCAAGCGGCTCGCGAAGCAGAGCAGCATCCGCGCCAAGCAGGCCTGCGACTCGCATTCTGCCTCGCAGCCAGGCATCAGGTACCGCCACGCGATCCGATGGACCTTGTCTCCCGCCTGCGGCGATCGCCGCCGCCGCCGAACGCGCGGATGCCTGCGGAGGTGGCCGCGATCCGGGCCGCCAGTATTCTCTGGGGCCGGGCGCTTGCCGTCGGCTCCGAAGCCCGATGGACAGCTCGAAGCGATCGTTGAGGTGATGCTCGGCACCTCTGCTCGCATCGGTGAGGTGCTCGCGATCCGGCGGCGAGATATCGACGTGACGAGCCCTGTGTCATCCATCCGCATCAACGGCACCATCGTCACTCACGGCGGACAACGTGCGCCGCCAGCTCCGCCATATGCTTGACCTCGCCGGAGTCAGCGGCGCCAACCCGCACATGTTCCGGCGAACCATCGCGACCGCGATCAATGAACGGGCCGGCGTCGAACTCGCCGCCGAGATGCTCGGCTGCGTTTTCAAGCAGGCCCCATGAGTGCTCTGACTCTTGGCTCGCTCGCTGATTCGTGTCACAATACTTCCTGATTAGGAAGTTTTCTGACAATGGTGGATCTGACCGCAACTCAACTGGCAGAGCGCCTCGACGTCACGACACGTCGAGCGCGCGATCTGCTGCGCTCGGGAGAGATCGCCGGGCGCCAACTCGCGAACGGGACGTGGCTCGCCGACAGCGACGCCGTCGCCAGATACGAGGTGTCGGCAAGGCGGGGCTCGGGTCGCACGCTCGACGCGGCCACCGCGTGGGGACTGCTCTGGGAACTCTCCGGCATCGACGCTGACTGGCTGAGTGCCAGCACCCGGGCACGTGTACGCCGCCGCATCCGCGACTCGGACGCCGAGGCGATCACCACTACGGTATCGAAGCGCACGCGTGCGCATCGCTTCACCGCGGCGAATGCGGAGCGTGCGTCGGCCGGGCTTATCCGCACTGGCCGTGCGGCGGTGAGCGTGCTCGATACCGACCTGATCGAGGATGCGAGCCAGGTTGCCGGCTACGTGCGGTCAGGCACAATGGACGACTACGCGAAGAACCATTTCATGGTTCCCACTGCTGCAGGGCGCGACGTGATCTTCGAGAACACGCTGCCGATCGACTACACGGCCGATACCATGCCGGCATCCGTTGTGGCAGCCGACCTCGCGATGAGCACCGACACTCGCGAGCGAAGCGCGGGGCTCCGCGCGCTTGAGGCAATGAGGCAGCGATGGCTGGCCGCACACTGACGGTTGATATGGCGGATGACCACCTCATCCCGGCCTGGCGCACCGTCATCGAACTCGCCGAGAGCGGTGTCTCTGAAGAATGGACGCTCGTCGGCGGTCTGATGGTCGCCGCTCACGCGAGACGCGCTGGCGTGATGATGCGTCGTCCGACCGACGACGTAGATGTGCTCGTTGACTATGTGACGGACGAGCTCCTTGACCCGGCACACGTCTCCTGGGTGAACGTCGACCTTGCCGACAGGGAACGCGGGATGTTCAATCTTCGCTTGATTCGCCAGGTGATCGGCTTGCAGGATTGAGGCCTTGGCTCGTGCGTGCGCATGCACATCGTCATCCGTCGGATGCCGAGGAATCGCAACGATCAGCCGGGCGACCCGGCCCGGCTCAGCTCGGCTCGGCGATGCTGGCGATCGGGATCACCATCGGCGTGCCGAAGACGGGATCGGGCACGACCCGCGCCGTGAGCTCGAACACCTCGCGCACGAGTTCCTCGGTGAGCACCGTCGAGGGGTCGCCCGCGGCGATGAGCGCCCCGTCCTTGAGGACGATGAGATGGTCGGCGTACCGCGCGGCCTGGTTGAGGTCGTGCAGCACGAGCACCATCGTGCGGCCTTCCTCGCGGTTGAGCCGTCGGCACAGCTCCAGCACGTCGAGCTGGTGCGCGATGTCGAGATAGGTCGTGGGCTCGTCGAGCAGCATCACCGGAGTGTTCTGCGCGAGCAGCATCGCGATCCATACCCGCTGGCGCTGGCCACCGGAGAGCTCCTCGACGGGGCGATCGGCCAGCGCCGACACCCCGGTCGCCGCCAGCGCCTGCTGCACGGCGGCCTCGTCGTCGAGCGACCACTGCTGCAGCATCCGCTGGTGGGGGAAACGGCCACGCCCGACGAGGTCGGCGACGGTGATGCCGAAGGGCGCCACCGACGACTGCGGGAGCAGTCCGAGCCGACGCGCGAGATCCTTCGGGGCGAAACCGCGGATGTCGGCGTCGTGCAGCAGCACGCTTCCCGTCTGCGGTGTCAGCAGGCGCGACAGCGCGCGCAGCAGCGTGGACTTGCCGCACGCGTTCGGGCCGATGATGGCGGTGACGGCGCCGTGAGGTACCTGCACCGACAGGTCTTCGGCGACGCGACGGGAGTCGTACGAGAGCGTCACGGACTGCGTCTGCAGCGCCGGCGCGGAAATGTTCGTCATGTCAAACCTGCTTCGAACGGGTCAGGAGCCAGATGAGGTAGAGGCCGCCGATGATGCCGGTCATCCGTCCGATCGGGACGACGGCGTCGAAGGGGAGCGTCTGCGAGAGCACATCGGCGGCCACGAGGATGCACGCGCCCATCGCCGCCGCGCTGACCACCGGCATCCCCCGAGTGCGGGCGAGCCGCGTCACCAGCTGCGGGGCGGCGAGGGCGACGAAGGCGATGGGGCCCGCAGCACCCACGGCGAGGCCGGCGAGCAGCACAGCGAGCACCATCATCCACACGCGGGTGCGCTCGACGCGCACGCCGAGCTGCTGGGCGAGGTCGTCGCTCATCTCCATCATCGAGGCGCGGCGCGCGAGCAGGGCGACGATCGGGATGAGGAGCAGCGTGCCGATCATCACCGGAACGGCATGCGTCCAGGTGCGCGCCGACAGGGAGCCGGCTAGCCACATGTTCGCGGCCACGGCGTTGTCGAGGTCGCCGAGCACGAGCATGAGCCCGTTCAGCGCACCAAGCACCGCGCCGACGCCGATGCCGACGAGGATGAGCCGGTAGCCGCCGGTCACCCCGCCCTTCACCGACAGCAGATAGACGATCAGCGCCGTGCCGAGTCCGCCGCCGACCGCACTGAGCGACACCTGCACGGGTTCGGCCTGATAGAGCACGATCTGGGCGATGGCTCCTGTGGCCGCGCCGGTCGTGAAGCCGATCACGTCGGGGGAGCCGAGAGCGTTGCGGGAGACCGACTGGAAGACAGCGCCGGAGACGCCGAGGGCGGCGCCGCAGAAGATCGCCGCCACCACACGGGGAATACGGATGCGGTTCACGATCTGCGCGTGCTTCGGATCGGCCTCGACGCCGAACACGGCGGCGACCACTTCGCCGAAACTCAGTCGCATGGTGCCGATCTGCATCGCCACGGTGCTCAGCACGAACACCAGCGCCAGAAGCGCGACGCTCACGATCAGCAGCCGCGGGGAGATGATGACCGACAGCGGGCCGATCCGCAGCACGAAACCGCGGGGGTGCAGGGTACGGGTGGCCGTGCTCATAGCTGCGCGATCCTCCTGCTGCGGACGAGGTAGACGAAGAACGGCCCGCCCAGCAGCGCGACCATGATCTCGACGCTGATCTCGCCCTGCGGCGGGATGATCCGGCCCAGCGTGTCGGCGACGACGATGAGCAGAGCGGCCAGCAGGCCGGCGTAGGGGAGCACCCAGCGATGGTCCACCCCGGCGATCAGCCGGGCGAGGTGGGGTGCGGCGAGGCCGAGGAAGGCGATGGGGCCGGCCGCCGCGGTCGCCGCCCCCGCGAGGATCATGACCGCGACACCCGCGAGCGTCCAGACGCGGTTCGGGCTGCCGCCGAGCGAGCGGCTGAGGTCCTCGCCGAGCATGGCCGAGTCGAGCGGACGGGCGAGGGCGAACGCCAGCACGAGGCCGACGAGCGCCAGAGCGCCGACCGGGAGGAGCACCTCGTACCCCCGCCCCGCCACGGAGCCGACCATCCAGTGCCGGAACCGCTCGAAGACCTCTTCGAGGCCGTTGAGGATCACGAGCTGGGTCAGCGCACCCAGCACGATGCTCAGGGCCGCTCCCGCGAGCACGAGGCGCACCGGGTTCGTGCCGCGGCGCACACCGCCGAGCAGGTACACGGCGGCGCCGGCGAGGGCCGCGCCGAGGAGACCGAGCCACATGTAGTGCACGGGCGCGGTGAGGTTCAGGAAGGCGATGCCGCAGGCGATGAGCACCGCCGCGCCCGAGTTCACCCCGAGGATGCCGGGCTCGGCCAGGGGGTTGCGGGTGAGGGCCTGCATCACCGCGCCGGCCACGCCCAGGCACAGCCCGACGAGCACCGACACGAGGGCGCGCGGGATGCGCTGGTTCACCACCAGCAGGTGCTCCGAGCTCGTCGGGTCGAAGTCGACGATCGCCTGCCACGTGGTCGACAGGGCGATGTCCCTGGTGCCGAAGCATGCGCTGACCAACGTCGCGACGACGAGGAGTGCGAACAGCGCGACGATGCCGATGCGGCGCCGGAGGAATCGGGAGGGAGCGGTTGCCATGGAGCGGATGCGGGAGGCGGCGCCGGTCCGAAGAGCCGGCGCCGCCCTGGTATCAGTTGCCGAAGAGCTCGACGATGTGGTCGACGATCGCCGTGGCGCTGAACTTGTCGATGCGGAACGACGACTTGCCAAGGCCGTACACCTGGCCGGCCTTTACCGACGGCACGTTCGCCATGGTCGGGTCCTGGGCGAACGCCTGCGCGCCCTCGTCGTCCTGCGCGAGGATGAACGAGGTCTCACTGGTCAGCTCGGTGAGGTTCTCGTACGTGGCGAACACGAAGTCCGAGCGCTGATCGCTGATGGTGTGCCACTCGACGGGCGGGTCTTCGAGGGTGAAGCCGAGCGACTCGAGCACGTCGCCGTGCACCGAGCCCTTGCGGGCGATGTTGTTGTTCTCGCCGGGGCCGTTGAAGCTGAAGATCTTGGCGGTGCCCTCTGGCACCGTGATCTTCTCGGCGGCATCCGCGACGTAGGCGTCGTACTCCTCGACCGAGGCCGCGGCCTCCTCCTCGAGTCCAGTCGCCTCGCCGAACTGCGCGGCGAGCTCCTGCCAGGTCACCGCGCCGTAGTCGATCACGATGGTCGGCGCGATCTCCTCCAGCTCGGCGACGTTGTCGACGAGCGAGTCGGCGCCGCCGCGAGCGACGACGATGAGGTCGGGATCCTGCGCGATGATCGCCTCGAGGTCGACCTCACCGGCGGGGAAGATGTTCTCGACGCCGTTCTCCTCGGCGAGTTCCGCCCACTGCGGGAAGAACTGCCCGTTCGCGGCCGAACCCGATGCCACCACCGGGGCATCGATCGACAGCAGCGTGCCGGTGGCGGTCACGGTCGTCGAGACGATGCGCTCGGGCTGAGCGGGGATCTCGGTGACGGTGCCGTCGGTGTTCTCGAAGCTGCGCGGCTATTCGGACGCGGTCGACTCCTCCGGGGCGGCGGACGTCTCGTCCTCCGGCGCCTCGGCAGACGAGCAGCCGGCCAGAGCGACGGCTCCGGCCACGAGCAGCGCGACGCCGCCGAGCCTCGTGGTGCGGCCGTTCAGTGCGATGGGCATGCGGTTTCCTTTCGGTCTGGACGTCCTCGCGGGCGCGGAGCGGGCGCAGAGCTGATTTCATGCGGCCGGTTCGTACGGGTTCCGAGGACGGGAAGGCTCCCGATAGAGTGGAGCAGCCAAGGACACCCTAACCTTACCGAGCGGCCGCACGCGGACCGACGACAGGACTCCACCGATATGCCCCGCAGCCTTCGCCCCCTCGAGGTCTTCCCGATCACGACCCGCGTGCTGGAGGTGCTGCGAGTCGAGAACGTCACCCCGGGGATGCGCCGGGTGACGCTCGGCGGGCCCGCTCTGCACGCGCATGCGGCGCCGAATGGACGCCCGGTCGGGGCGTTCCGCTCCGACGGCTTCGACGACGAGTTCAAGATCTTCCTCCGGCATCCTGATGCGGAGCGGGCCGTCGTGCCGACCCAGGCCGATGGCGTGCTGAACTGGCCCCGCGAGGACCCGCATCTGCTGTTTCGCACCTACACGGTGCGCCGCTGGGACCCCGAGCGCGGTGAGATCGACGTCGATTTCGTCAACCACGGTGTGGGCCCTGCCACGAGCTGGGCGAATCGGGTCACCGCGGGCGAGAGCGTGCAGATCGCCGGGCCGAAGATGTCGATGGGGCACCCCGAGGGTGTCGAATGGACCCTCGTCGCCGGAGATGAGACGGCGCTGCCTGCGATCGGGCGCTGGCTGGAGGAATGGCCGCAGGGGCGCCGAGGGCACGTGCTCATCGAGATCGCCGAAGACGCGCATCGGCAGGAGCTCCCCGTCCCGGAGGGCGTCTCGCTCACCTGGCTGAGCCGCGACGGCGCCGCACCGGGCACGACCTCGCTGCTGTTCGATGCGATCCGCGCGGTGGAATGGCCCGGCACCGACGATGTGTTCGTTTGGATCGCGGGGGAGACGCTCACGCTCATCCCGATCCGGCGCTGGCTCCGGCACGAGAAAGGGCTGCCGAAAGAGCGGGTCGAGGTCACCGGGTACTGGCGCCGGCACGACGTCGCCGTCTCCGAGGACGATGAGACCCTGCCCGACCTCGACGCGGGGGCGGATGACGCCGCGCGGCTGCACGAGCTGAGCGAGCTCGCGCCGGGCTTCGCGCTCCGCGTCGCGGCGACCATCGGTCTCGCGACGGCCTTCGAGCGCGATGAGCGCACTGCGGCGGAGCTCGCGTCGGCGACAGGGACGGATGCCGGGGCGCTCGCGCGCCTGCTGCGCTACCTCGAGGCGATCGGCGTTGTCGATGCGGTGCCGGGGGAGCGCTACCGGCTCACCGATCTCGGGCGACTGCTCGACGACGACCACGTGACGGAGGAACTCGATCTCGGCGGGCCGACGGCGCACCGCGAGCTCGGCGGCCTGCTGTCGCTGCTGGCGGCCGTGCGGACCGGCGCCGGCGACTACGCCCGTTGGTTCGGAGCGTCGTTCGCCGAGGCCGAACGCGCGGACGCCGCGCGGCTGGAGCGTCGCCGTGAAGAAGAGGAGGAGCTGGCCGTCTACGTGGCCGGCGCCGTGGCGGCAGCGCTCGGGCTCGACGCCGGTGCCGCCGTCGCCGTCGCCGGCAGCGCCGCGGGGAGCTTCGCCGAGGCGATCGTGGCCGCGCATCCCGATGTGCGCGTCGCCGTCCGGGGCGCGGCGGCGCCGGCGGATGCCGCCGTCGACGTCCTCCTGCTGAGCGAGGCGGTGCGATCCCTGCCCGACATGCAGGCCGTCGAGATGCTCGCCGGCGCTGCGGCGGGCGTGCGCCGCGGCGGGCGCCTGATGCTCTTCACCCGTCCGCTCCTGCCCGAGCTGGCCGACGATCACGATTACGAGGACGACCTCGTCGAGTTCGCGCTGAACGGCGGCGGCGTGCGCACGCATGAACAGCACGAGGCGCTGTTCTCGGCCGCGGGGCTTCCCGCGCCGACGCGGCGCACGATCGGCTGGGGCTGGACGCTGTACACGGTCGAGATCGCCTGACCGGGTGGGTCGAATCGCCGGGGTGGGTGCCCTCCCGAGTGGCCCACCCCAGATGGATCGCTCGAGAGGGCTCACCGTCCATCCCGGACGGCAGGGGAGGCGGCGAAAATCGCGTCTCTCTGCGGCTGAATCCCCAGCGCTCAGCCTGTAGCCCCCGCTACTGATGTCAGAATAGCCCTCTTTCCCCTTGTCCACCATTTGGGGGACAAAGAAAGTTGCAGATTTTCTGGATCCTCGGGTAGGGGCGGCGATCGGATGCCGGAGCCGCCTGCCGAGCGCGTCTGGTGATCCGGCGCTCACCGGAAATCCCGTGAGCGGTGTGCGAAGCCGGTCCGCAGATCCTCGAAGGCGTCGGCGAGCACGTTGACCACGCCCTCATCGGATCTCTCCAGGATCCCGCGGATGATGAGCGCCGGAGAATCCCGGGCGACGCGGAGGAATCGCGCCCACACCCCTGCCGTGCAGACGACGTTGACCAGACCGGTCTCGTCCTCGAGGTTGACGAAGGTGATGCCGCCTGCGGTCGACGGCCGCTGCCGGTGCGTGACGACGCCGGCGACCTCGATGCGCCGCCCGGCCTCGTGATGCTGCAGCGCGTTCGCCGGGAGCACCCCGCGTGCGCGCAGCTCGTCGCGGAAGTGGGTGAGCGGATGGTCGTCGGTGGAGACCCCCGTCGCCCAGAGATCCGCGGCGAGCCGCTCGTAGCCCGACTGGTCGGCGAACAGCGGGGGCTGGACGGCGACGACGGTTCCGGCGAGGTAGCGGGAGCGGTCCTCGGCGGCGGCGCCGGCGAGCCAGATCGCCTCCCGGCGAGCCAGCCCCAGGCAGTCGAACGCGCCCGCGGTGGCGAGCGCCTCCAGCTGGGCGGCCGTCGCGTCGGTGCGCCGTGCCAGGTCGCCCAGGTCGCGATAGCGGCCGTGCGCCTCGCGCTCGGCGACGATGCGTGCGGCCATCGCCGCGCCGATGCCGCGCACGCCGCCGAGGCCGAGCCGCAC
>NZ_JASGCY010000060.1:0-20559 GCF_047607465.1 Microbacterium sp.
CCGCCCTGCACACGGGATTCGGCCCGGCAAACGGCCCGCGCGGGCGCGGAGGAGAGCGGACGCCGGCGCAGAGCGATCCAGTCGGCTGCGGCTCCGCCCCGGCATCCGGACCGTTTGTCGGGGGATTTCCCGAGAAACCACCCCAACCACCCCGATCCGCCCTGCACACGGGATTCGGCCCGGCAAACGGCCCGCGCGGGCGCGGAGAGGGGGACGGATGCCGCGTCATCCGTCCCCCTCGATGGCTCTCAAGCGATGCGGATGAGCTTCTTGTTGACGAACTCGTCCGCGGCGAGCAGACCCATCTCGCGCGAGGTGCCGCTGCGCTTGACGCCGCCGAAGGGCAGCTCGGGGCTGTCAGCGAGCACGACGTTGACGTAGACCATCCCGGCGTCGATGCTGTTCGCCACGCGCTCGGCCTGCTCGGCGTCCGTGGTGAACACGTAGGAGCCGAGGCCGAAAGAGGTGTCATTCGCGAGCGCGACCGCGGCCTGCTCGTCGGCGACGCGGTAGACGACAGCGGCGGGGCCGAACAGCTCCTCGCGGTAGACGTCCATGTCGGCGGTCACGTCGGCGAGCACCGTCGGCGCGAAGAACGCACCGTCCCGGGCGCCGCCGGTGAGGAGCGTCGCGCCCTGCGCCACAGCGGTGTCGATCTGCTCCTGCAGGCGCTCGGCCGCGGCGAGAGATGAGAGCGGGCCGAGAACGGTGTCCTCCTGGGTCGGGTCGGTCGCCTCGACGGCGGCGAGCGCGGCGACGAACTTCTCCACGAACGCGTCGTAGAGGCCGTCGATCACGATGAAGCGCTTGGCGCCGTTGCACGACTGCCCGTTGTTGTCCAGGCGCGCGTCGACCGCCGCCTGCACGGCGCCGTCGAGGTCGTCGGTGGAGAGCAGGATGAACGGGTCGGACCCGCCGAGCTCCAGCGCGACCTTCTTGAGGTTGCGCCCTGCGACTTCGGCGACCGCCGCACCGGCGCGCTCGGATCCGGTCACCGAGACGCCCTGCACGCGCGGGTCGGCGATGATGGTCGCCGACTGCTCGTTCGTCGCGTACACGTTCACGTAGCCCCCGTCGGGCAGGCCGGCGTCGCGGTAGATCTCCTCGAGCAGCGCCGACGACTCGGGGCACTGCGGGGCGTGCTTGAGGATGATCGTGTTGCCCAGCGCCAGGTTGGGTCCGGCGAAGCGGGCGACCTGGTAGGCGGGGAAGTTCCACGGCATGATGCCGAAGAGCACGCCCAGGGGTGCCCGACGGATCACCGCTGTGCCTTCGCCGAGAATATCGATCGGCTGGTCGGCGTTGATCCTCTCGGCGTTGTCGGCATAGAACTCGATGATGTCGGCGGCGAAGTCGACCTCGCCGACGGCGCCGGCGATGGGCTTGCCCATCTCGCGCACGATGATCGCGGCGAGCTCGTCACGGCGAGCGCGGTGGCCCTCGGCGATCCGGTGGATCACCGCCGCCCGCTCGGCGACGGGGGTGCGACCCCAGACGGATGCCGCGGCGTGCGCTCGCGCAACGGCATCATCGATCTGCGCATCGGTGAAGGTGTCGTAGGTCGCCACGGTCTCGCCGGTGGCGGGGTTGACGACGGCGTAGTCGGTCATGTTTCGTCCTCTCGTTGGCCGGGTGCCGGCCGATCAGCCGACCGGGATCAGCGTGTATTTGGTGGACAGGTACTCGTGGATGCCCTCAGCCCCGCCCTCGCGTCCGACTCCCGACTGCTTCACGCCGCCGAAGGGGGCTGCGGCGTTCGAGACGACGCCGACGTTGAGACCCATCATGCCGGTCTCCAGCTTGTCGATCATCCGCTGACCGCGCTGCAGGCTCTCGGTGAAGACGTACGACACCAGGCCGTACTCGGTGTCGTTGGCCAGGCGCACGGCCTCGTCCTCTGTGTCGAAGGTCGCGATCGCGAGCACCGGGCCGAAGATCTCCTCGCGCAGGATCGCCGAACCAGGGGCGACGTCGGCGAGGACGGTGGGCTCATAAAAGCTGCCTGCACCCTCGATCGCCTTGCCGCCAGCGAGCAGCGTCGCACCGCGGTCGACGGCGTCGCCGACGAGCTCGGCCGCCTTGGCGACAGCATCCGCATCGATGAGCGGACCGATCGCGACGCCCTCCTCGGTGCCTCGGCCGATCTTCATGGCTTGCACGCGCTCTGTCACCCTGCGGCCGAACTCTGCAGCGACATCCTTGTGCACGATGAAGCGGTTGGCTGCGGTGCACGCCTGACCGATGTTGCGGAACTTCGCGGCCAGCGCCCCCTCCACGGCCTTGTCGAGGTCGGCGTCCTCGAAGACGACGAACGGGGCGTTGCCGCCGAGCTCCATCGACACCCGCAGCACGCCTTCGGCAGCCTGGGCGATGAGCTTGCGACCGACCTCGGTCGAACCGGTGAACGAGAGCTTGCGCAGCCGGGGGTCGGCGATGATCGGCGCGGACAGCGCGCTCGAGCGCGAGGTCTGCACGACGTTCACCACGCCCTTCGGCAGCCCCGCCTTCTCCAGCAGCGACGTGAAGAACAGCGTGGTGAGAGGCGTGAGCGCCGGCGGCTTGATCACGACCGTGCAGCCGGCGGCGAGCGCGGGGGCGATCTTGCGGGTCGCCATCGCGAACGGGAAGTTCCACGGCGTCACGAAGAACGACGGTCCGACCGGGCGCTGCGAGACGACCATGTGGCCGGTGCCCTCTGGGTTCAGGCCGTAACGACCCGCGATCCGCACGGCCTCCTCACTGAACCAGCGCAGGAACTCGCCGCCGTAGGCGACCTCGCCGCGGGCCTCGGCCAAGGGTTTGCCCATCTCGAGGGTCATCAGCAGCGCCAGGTCCTCCTTGTGCTCCTGCACGAGGTCGAACGCGCGGCGGAGGATGTCGCTGCGGGTGCGGGGTGCGGTCGCCGCCCAGGAGTCCTGAGCCGCGACGGCGGCGTCGAGGGCACGGATGCCGTCGGCCGGCGTCGCATCGGCGATCGTGCGGATGACGGCTCCGGTGGCCGGATCCCGCACGTCGAAGGTGGCGCCGTTCTCACCGTCGATCCACTCGCCGCCGATGAAGAGGCCAGTAGGGATGCTGTCGAGCAGCGCCTGCTCGTTCTGAGTGCTCATGGGTTCTCTTTCTCTCTGACGGTGACTCTCAGCGGAGGTGATCGCGCCCGGCATCAGCCGGCGTCGCGACTCGCGGCCACGATGTTCGAGGCAGCCAGGCGCCCCATGCGGATCGCGCCGTCGACGTGCTGGTATCCGGCCCCTGCCATGTCGCTGCAGGCGAAGTGGATCGGGCCGACCGCTGCGCGCAGGTCCGCGCCGTAACGGTGGAGACCCCCCATGTCGAAGCTCGCGGCGTATGCGCCGCGGGTCCACTCCTCACTGCCCCAGTCGCTCTCGTAGTAGACGATCGGGTTCTTCGCCTCCGGACCGTAGTAGTGCGACAGCGATTCGAGGATGCGCTCTTTTCGCTCCTCGGCCGACAGAGTGAACAGGTCGTCGGCATTCCGATCGCTCACGAAGCCGACCAGGGTGCCGCGCTCATCGCCGTGGTTCGTGTTGTCGTAGGCCTCGTGCGAGAGCTCGTAGGGGCTGAACGCGGTGCCGCTGAGACCCTGCTCGCGCCAGAACGGACGGTCGTAGACCGCATGCACCTTGATCACGAAGCCCATCGAGATGTGCTGGTGCATCTGGTGCTGGCGGCGCGGAAGCGCCGGCACGAAGGAGATCCGGTTGTACAGCACCGGCGCGAAGGCGAGAATCGCGTAACGCGCCTTGACGGTCAGCTCGTCGGTGGTCGCCACCACCCCCGACTCGTTCCACTGCAGGGTGCGCACCGGCTGGTTCAGGAACACGTCGTCGCCGAGGCGCTCAGCGAGCAGGATCGGCACCTGCTGCAGACCGCCCACGACGCGCTTGTCGAGGATGAAGTCGGCGTCGACGAGGTTCGAGTAGGAGCCGGCGGATGCCGCCATCAACAGCGACTGCAGCAGCGAGAAGGCGTGGGTGGGCTTGGTGAGCATCGCGGAGCCGGTAGCGAAGGCGAGGTTGCGAACGGCCTCGTCGTCGTCGGTCTGCTGACGCAGCCACGCGTCCCAGGTGATCGCGTCCCACTCGGCGGCCTTCGGGTGCGCCCAGGGCTGGTCGGGGTCGATCTCGGCGACCATGGCGTCCAGGCGCTCGGTGATCTCAGCGATGACCTTCTCGGTCTCAGGCGACACGGGGAACATCTCACCGGTGAAGCGGTGCACCTGACCGTCGGGACCGACATAGACGCTGTCACCGTCGCGGTAGCGGCTATAGGTCTCAAGCCCGAGCTCTTCGATCGTCTCCTTCAGCGCGTCCTGGTCCGGCGAGACCCACTGGCCGCCGATCTCGAGCATTGCCCCGTCGATGACGTCGGTCCAGAGGCGCCCTCCGACACGGTCGCGGGCTTCGAGCACGGCGACCGAGAGCCCGGCCCTGCGCAGTTCGTTCGCGGCGGTGGTGCCGGCGGCGCCGGCTCCGATGATCAGTACATCGCGGGTGATCTCGGTCATCGTGCAACTCCTTCGTGGGGTGAGGATGTGCCCGGTCGCGACTCGAAATCCCCCGACATGAGTCGCGACCGGACGTGTGTGTGCCGTCAGGCGGCCGCGAGCGCGGCCGCGACGACGTCGAGGCCCTCGTTCAGCAGGTCGTCGCCGATGGACAGCGGGGGGAGGAACCGGATGACGTTGCCGTAGGTGCCGCAGGTGAGGACGATGACGCCCTGCGCGATGCAGGCCTTGGCGATGGCCGCGGTGAGCGCAGCATCCGGAGCCTTGGTCTCGGGGTCGACGAACTCGGCGGCGATCATCGCGCCGTAGCCGCGGATGTCGCCGATGCGGGCGTCGGCCTGCTGGATGGCCGCGAGACGGCTCTTCAGAATCTCGCCGATCTCACGGGCGCGCTCGATGAGTCCGTCGTTCTCGAACACGTCGATCGACGCGAGCGCGGCGGCGCACGCGATGGGGTTGCCGCCGTAGGTGCCGCCGAGGCCGCCGGCGTGCGAGGCGTCCATGATCTCGGCGCGGCCGGTCACCGCGGCGAGCGGAAGACCGCCGGCGATGCCCTTGGCCGTGGTGATGAGGTCGGGCTCGATGCCGAAGTGCTCGCTGGCGAACATGGCACCGGTGCGGGCGAAGCCGGTCTGCACCTCGTCGGCGATGAAGACGACGCCGTTGGCGCGGCACCAGTCCACGATCGCGGGGAGGAAGCCGTCGGCGGGGACGATGAATCCGCCCTCGCCCTGGATGGGCTCGATGATGACGGCGGCGAGGTTTTCGGCGCCGATCTGCTTCTCGAGCTGGAGGATCGCGCGGGCCGCGGCCTCGGCACCTGCGAGTCCGTCGCGGAAGGGGTACGACGCGGTGGCGCGGTACACCTCCGGAGCGAACGGGCCGAAGCCGCTCTTGTAGGGCATCGACTTTGCGGTCAGCGCCATGGTCAGGTTCGTGCGGCCATGGTAGCCGTGGTCGAAGGCCACGACGGCCTGGCGGCCGGTGTGCTTGCGGGCGATCTTGATCGCGTTCTCGACGGCCTCTGCGCCCGAGTTGAACAGGGCGCTCTTCTTCGCGAAGTCGCCAGGGGTCACGCGGTTGAGGGCCTCGGCGACGGCGACGTACGACTCGTACGGCGAGATCATGAAGCAGGTGTGCGTGAACTGCACGGCCTGCGCCGCGACGGCCGCGGCGACCTTCGGGTGCGCGTTGCCGACGGTCGTCACCGCGATGCCGCTGCCGAGGTCGATGAGCGAGTTGCCGTCGGCGTCCACGACGACGCCTCCGCCGGCGGCGACGGCCGCGACGGGCACGGTGTGACCGACGCCTGCGGCGACGGCATCCGCCTTGCGCGCGAGGATCTCGGCCGAGCGGGGGCCGGGGAGATCGGTCACGAGGCGACGCTCCTGGGGGAGGTCGGGTCCGCCGAGGGGAACTGCAACTGCTGCGGTGTCGAGGAGTGCCATGTGGGTGAGCGTATGCCCGCGCCGAAGCCTCCCGCATTCGCCAAAATGTACAATCTTGGGAAAACGATCGCCGAACTGTATATCCGAGGTTCCCGTGCCCGAGACCGAGCAGCCCACCCTGCGCGCACTGCTGCGCCGGCGCGATCTCGCGCTCGCGCTCGTCTCCGAGGAGTCGGCGCTGGCGCCGGGCGCACTCGAGCGTCCGCTGCGCTGGGTGCACAGCTCGGACCTCGCCGACCCCACGCCGTTCCTCTCGGAGGATCTGGCGCTGCTCACGACCGGCACGCAGTTCGACGGCATGGACGACATCGGCACCTACGTCGACAGGCTCTCGCATCGCGGCGTGCTCGGCCTGGGTTTCGGCACCGAGGTGCACCGGGACGGCATCCCCGACGAGTTGATCGCCGCGTGCGCAGAGCATCGGATGCCGCTGTTCGAAGTCCCCTACCGCACCCCGTTCATCGCCGTCGCCCGCGCGCACTCCGAGGCGATCGCCGCACAGGCGTACGCCCGGAGGTCCTGGGCGCTGGACACGCAGCGCGCGCTCGCCCTCGCGGCGCTGCGTCCGCGCGGGCTCGACGCCACGCTCGCCGAGCTCGGCCGGAGGCTGGGCGCGTGGGTGGGGATGTACGACGCGGCGGGCAGCCTCGTCGTCTCTCATCCGCGCGACGGCATCGACACCGCGACGCGCGCCGAAGTCGCATCGCACGCGACCGATGTGCTCACCCGCGGGCTCGAAGCGGGGCAGTCTCTCACGATCGGCACGGCGACCTTCATGCTGTTCACGATCGGCCGGGGCGGTCACCTTCGCGGGGTCATCGCCGTGGCCGTCGATGCGCTCGATCCCGAAGCCCGCGCCGTCGTCACCTCGGTCATCGCGATGGCCGGGCTCGCGCTGGAGCAGAGCGAGCAGCTCGCCCGCAGCCGTCGGCGCCTGCACACGCAGCTGCTCGAATCCCTTCTCGCCGACGATCCGGCGCTCGCCCGGCGCGTGCTCGGCAGCATTCCCGCGGCGCCCGTCGTCGTCGCCGTGTCGGCGGATGCTGCGGCGGGGCCGGTGACCGACTGGTGGGAGCGGCGGCGCATCGATCACGGCACCGCCGCTTTCGTCGCCGAATCAGCCGACGGCGTGGTGATGGTCGTCTCGGCAGCGGACGATGAGCTCCTCGATGAGGTGGCGACCCGCTTCGGCATCCGTATCAGCGTCTCCGCTCCCGATAGCTACGACAGCTTCTCCCGCGCGCACGCGCAGGCGCTGAGTACACTGCGCCAGCAGGGCGACGGCGGCGTACTCCGCTACGCCGACACGGTGGGCTCCAGCATCCTCAGCGCCCTCGCCACCGACGAGGCGCGGCTGATCGCCGAGTCGCGGCTCGCCCCCCTTCGCGCCCACGACGGACTCGAGAGGGCGCTGCGCGTCTGGCTCGAGCACGATGCCAGGGCAGAGCCCGCAGCCGCAGCCCTCGGCATCCACCGGCACACCCTGCGCACCCGCATCGCCTTCGCCGGGTCTCTCCTTGACATCGATCTCGGCTCGTTCCCTGCGCGGGCCGAGCTGTGGACGCTGCTGCAGACCGCGCGGGACTGACAGCGGCGGAGTCAGCGGACGAGGGATTCAGGTGTCGCGCATCGCACACCAGCGAAGCGCGCGAAGTCGGAGTCGAACGACACGATCGTTGCTCGATGCTCGACGGCCAGAGCCGCCAGATGCGCATCATTCACGAGATTGGCTGCGGCGCCCTGTGCGAGAAGAAGACGCTCGAGGATCTCCGGATGACGAGCACCCGGGTTCAGCACGTGCGCACTCGGGGCTGCGATCCACTCGTGAACCTGAGCCATCGCGCTCTCCGGCGTCAACGCGTGGGGCATGATCCTCGGGTTCGTGCTGATGCGCACGAACGCCAGCAGCACGCTCCAACTGAACCCGACGTCGTCATTGCCATCCAGCGCCTCATCCAGCCACCGCAACGATGCCTCGTGCCCGGGAGAAGCGGAGTTCACGGCATAGAGAAGGACATTCGCGTCGACGATCCTCATCGACCCGCCTGCATTTTGCGCACCAGCTCATCGTCTTCGAGGTCCGCAGCCATACGGAGCGCATGCGTGAGGTCTGTACGGGGAACCCCCAGATCCTGCGAACGCGTGTAACCGCCCTCTCGTGCCTGCGGCTGCACCGCTCCTGCTCGGATCGCGTCGTTGAGCGCCCGTTTGAAGGAGACGCCACGCTGCTGCATCACACGGCGAATCGCCGCCTCAGAGTCGGGATCCAAAGTCACCGTTGTGCGCATCTTGACAGCATAGCATCACCAAAAGAGATGCTTTGCTGTCACTCTGTCGGAATGCTGTTCACCCTGTGCCATTCGGTGATGCAGGTGATGCGATAAAGTACGCATCATGCGCACCACACTGTCCATCGACGATCACCTCCTCGCTGAGGCGAAGAAGCGCGCGCACGAGGCCGGCACCACTCTGGGCGCCTATGTGGAAGATGCTCTCCGGCGCGATCTCGCCGTACGGCGTGCGTCGAGCGGACCGGTTCGGTTGACGGTGTCGTCGGCGACCGGAGGCGCACGCCCCGGCGTCGATCTCAGCAGCAATCGCGGGCTCTACGACGCGATCGGAACCGACGTCGCGTGATCGTCCTCGACGTGAATGTCCTGATCGCCGCGTTCCGTCAGGATCACCCGCGCAGCATGAGGTCACACATCCTTGGCTCGCCGAACTGCTCGGCGGACAGGACGATGTGGTCGTGCCGGATGCGGTGTGGGTCGGTTTCCTCCGGATCGTCACGCATCCGAACGCACTGCTCCAACCATCCACCCTCGACGAGGCCGCATCGTTCATCACCGACGTGGTCGGAGCTCCCGCCTACCTGACTGCGGCGCCGTTCACCGAGTCGGCAACGAGACTGGTGCACCTGTGCCGGGAGTCACAAGCATCGGGCAACCTGGTGCCTGATGCCTACATCGCCTCCGTGGCGCTCGGCTACGGATGCCCGGTCGCAACGTTCGATCGCGACTTCCGTCGTTTCGACGGCCTCGCGATCGTCACCCCGCGCTGAGCCCCGCTCAGCCGCGTGCGTCGAGCTCGCGCAGCAGCGCCGCGACCGTGCCGCAGAACTCCGGGCCGTGACCCGGGAGCGGCGCCCGAGCCCGCGGTTCTCCGGTTCCCGTCGCACTTCGTGCCGCTCTGACGTCGCTGAAGCGGCACGAACTGCGACCGGAACGAAAGACGACCCGGGAGAAACGGCACGAACTGCGACCGGAACGACGGCCGACCAGGGGAACAGCAGCCGGCGGAGCGCACCGCGCGGCTCCCGGGCTCAGCGCGGCGCGTGCGCCTCCAGGAACTCGTACACGTCGGTGGTGTCGACGCCGGGGAAGGCCCCGGTCGGCAGCGTCGCGAGCAGCGTCCGCGGCGTCTTCACGTTCGGCCAGGAGTTCTCGCGCCAGCGCTGCTCCAGCTCGGCAGGAGCCCGCCGGCAGCACACCTCCACCGAGTGCTTCGAGACGCCCCGGTGCGGGGTGTCGCGCCCCACGAACCATTTCGTGTCGTCGAAGCGCACACCAACGCTCACCGAGTGCAGCCCCTCGCTCGACGCCTCCACGCGCGCGGTGCACCAGTAGGTGCCGTTTCCGGTGTCGGTGTACTGGTAGTACGGGTTGAAGCGGTCGTCCTCGTCGAAGACGACCCGGCTCGTCCACTTGCGGCAGCACATCTGCCCCTCGATGGCGCCGAGGCGATCGGTCGGGAAGTTCACGTCGTCGTTCTCGTACGCCTTCGTGATCGTGCCCGACTCGTGCACCTTGAGGAAGTGCACCGGGATGTCGAGGTGACGCGTTGCGAGGTTCGTGAAGCGGTGCGCCGCCGTCTCGTACGACACCGAGAAGGCGTCGCGGAGATCCTCGATCGAGATCGCCCGGCGGCTCTTGGCGTCCTTCAGCATGGGCGCGACGTCGGCCTCCGGCATCTGCAGAGCGCCGGTGAGGTAGTTCGTCTCGACCCGCTGGCGCAGGAACTCGGCGTAGCTGCGCGGCTCGGCGTGCCCCAGCATTCGGCTCGACAGCGCCTGCAGCACCGCCGTGCGCGGGTCGCCCTTCGCATTCGCGTGACTGGAGAGGTACAGGCGGCCATTGGCGAGGTCGGCAACGCTGCGCGTCGTCTGCGGCAGGTCGGGAGCGTAGTGCAGGGTGAATCCGAGGTAGGCGGCGATCTCGGATGCCGTGCGCTGGGTGAGCGGTCCGCCGGAATGCCCCACCGCGGAGAGGATCTCGGATGCCTTCGCCTCCAGCTCCGGGAAATGGTTGTCCTGCCGGCGCATGAGGTGGCGCAGCTCCACGTTCGCGCGCCGCGCCTCCTCCGGCGTCGCCGCGCGCTCGTCCTTGAGGCGGTCGATCTCTGCGTGCAGGGCGAGCATCGCCCGCAGCGCGTCGGTGGGCACGCTCTTCGCGATGCGGAAGGGCTCGATGCCCAGCGATTGGAAGGTCTGCCCCTTCATCGCGCGCTCCAGCGCGATCTCCATGGCGCTGCGCTCGTCGAGCGGCTCGCCCTCGAGCAGCGCGTCGATCGTGACGCCGAGGGCGCGGGCGATGGCCTGCAGCTGTGTGAGCTTGGGCTCGCGCTTGCCCGTCTCGACCATCGACAGCTGGCTGGGCGCCCGGCCGATCGCTGCGGCGAGGTCTTCGAGCGTCATCGCGCGCGCGGTCCGCAGCTGGCGGATACGGCGCCCGATCGTCAGCGCATCGGCGTCTTCGTCTGGCATGGCTCCGATTCTGTCACAGAAACAGAAATTCGAGCAATCTTCACACGCCATTTGGTCAGTAGCGCCGCCGAACTTCACCCAAAGTGGAGACAAGCCACTCCGGCCCCCCACGTTCCAACGGACAAGGAAACGATCATGACCACTTCCACCGCAGCCGGGTCCACCGCACCGACGCAGACGGCGCACCAGGGCCCCGCCATCGCCGTCACCGGCCCCATCCGCGCTCGCTATGAAGAGGTCCTCACCCCCGAGGCGATCGCGTTCCTCACCGAACTGCACCACCGGTTCGGCGCACGCCGCCACGACCGGCTCGCCGACCGGTTGCGCCGTCGGTTCGAGATCGGCAACGGCCACGACCCGCGCTTCCGCGACGACACCGCGCACATCCGCGAGGACCGCGACTGGCGCGTCGCCGGCGCCGGCCCCGGTCTCGAGGACCGCCGCGTGGAGATCACCGGACCGACCGACCCGAAGATGACCATCAACGCCCTGAACTCGGGCGCGAAGGTCTGGCTCGCCGACCAGGAGGATGCGACCAGCCCCACCTGGGCCAACGTCATCGAGGGCCAGCTGTCGCTGCGCGACGCGATCCGCGGTGAGCTCGCCTACATCTCTCCCGAGGGCAAGGAGTACCGCGTCACCGCCGAGCGGACGCCGACGATCGTGATGCGCCCTCGGGGCTGGCACCTGCCGGAGAAGCACATCGAGTTCACCGACCGCGCCGGCCGCCGCATGGCGGCATCCGGTTCGCTCATCGACTTCGGCCTCTACTTCTTCCACAACGCGCAGGCGCTCATCGACGCCGGCCGCGGCCCGTACTTCTACCTCGCGAAGCTCGAGTCGAGCGAGGAGGCGCGCCTGTGGAACGACGTCTTCTCGTTCGCCGAGGAGTACATCGCCATCCCCCACGGCACGATCCGCGCGACCGTGCTCATCGAGACGCTGCCCGCCGCCTTCGAGATGGACGAGATCCTCTACGAGCTGCGCGACCACTGCGCTGGCCTCAACGCCGGACGCTGGGACTACATCTTCTCCATCATCAAGAACTACCGCGGCCGCGGGGCGCGCTTCGTGCTCCCCGACCGCAGCGAGGTCACCATGACGGTGCCGTTCATGCGGGCCTACACCGACCTGCTCGTTGCGACCTGTCACCGGCGCGGCGCCTTCGCCATCGGCGGCATGAGCGCGTTCATCCCGAACCGCCGCGACCCCGAGGTCACCGCCCGCGCCATCGAGAAGGTGTCGGCCGACAAGAAGCGCGAGGCCGGAGACGGCTTCGACGGCACGTGGGTCGCCCACCCCGACCTCATCCCCATCGCACAGGCGGAGTTCGACGCGGTGCTCGGCGAGGAGCCGAACCAGATCGGCCGGCAGCGCGATGACGTGCACGTCACGGCATCCGATCTGCTCGATCTGCGCATCGGACGCCCGATCACCGCGAAGGGCGTGCGCGAGAACGTGTCGGTGGCCATCCGCTACCTCGAGGCCTGGTTGCGCGGGCAGGGCGCCGTGGCGATCGACAACCTCATGGAGGATGCCGCGACCGCCGAGATCAGCCGCTCGCAGGTGTGGCAGTGGATCCACCAGGACCGCACCACCGAGGACGGCACGGCGATCACGACCGAGTACGTCGAGGAACTGATCCGCGAGGTTCTCGCGCAGGCGACCCGCCGGGCGGGCGACCGCTTCGATGACGCCGCCGAGGTGTTCCGCGAGGTGGCGCTGCGCGAGGAGTTCCCGGCCTTCCTCACCCTAGGCGCGTACTCGAAGTTCCTCGTCGAGACCGACTGATCCCTCTTCCACCACGAAAGGCACGACAATGACGAAGTACCAGCAGGACATCGAGGAGATCCAGGCGCTCAAGGACGCCGCCGGCTCCCCCTGGCGCGCGATCGACCCCGAAGCGGCGGCGCGGATGCGGGCGCAGAACCGGTTCCGCACCGGGCTCGAGATCGCCCAGTACACCGCCGACATCATGCGCCGCGACATGGACGAGTACGACGCCGACTCGTCGGTCTACACTCAGTCGCTCGGCGTCTGGCACGGCTTCATCGGGCAGCAGAAGCTCATCTCCATCAAGAAGCACCTGAAGTCGACGAACAAGCGCTACCTGTACCTGTCGGGTTGGATGGTCGCGGCCCTCCGCTCCGAGTTCGGGCCGCTGCCCGACCAGTCGATGCACGAGAAGACCGCGGTGCCAGCGCTCATCGAAGAGCTCTACACGTTCCTGCGCCAGGCCGACGCCCGCGAGCTCGATCTGCTCTTCACCCAGCTCGACGCGGCGCGCGCTGCGGGGGACGAGACCTCGGTCGAGCTCATCCAGTCGCAGATCGACAACTACGAGACCCACGTCGTGCCGATCATCGCCGACATCGACGCCGGCTTCGGCAACCCGGAGGCGACGTATCTGCTGGCGAAGAAGATGATCGAGGCGGGCGCCTGCGCGATCCAGATCGAGAACCAGGTCTCCGACGAGAAGCAGTGCGGCCATCAGGACGGCAAGGTCACCGTGCCGCACGAGGACTTCCTCGCGAAGATCAACGCGGTCCGCTACGCGTTCCTCGAGCTCGGGATCAACAACGGCATCATCGTCGCCCGCACCGACTCGCTCGGCGCCGGCCTCACCCAGAAGCTCGCCGTCACCCATGAGCCCGGCGACCTCGGCGACCAGTACAACTCCTTCCTCGACGTCGAGGAGATCTCGGAGGACGACCTCGCAGGCGGCGACGTGGTCATCAAGCGCGGCGGCAAGCTGCTGCGCCCGAAGCGTCTGGCGTCGAACCTGTACCAGTTCCGCCCTGGCACCGGCGAGGAGCGCGTCGTGCTCGACTGCATCACGTCGCTGCGAAACGGCGCCGATCTGCTGTGGATCGAGACCGAGAAGCCGCATGTCGAGCAGATCGCCGGCATGGTCGACGCGATCCGCGAGGAGATCCCGAACGCGAAGCTCGTCTACAACAACAGTCCCTCGTTCAACTGGACGCTGAACTTCCGCCAGCAGGCGTACGATGCCCTCGCCGCCCAGGGCGCCGACGTCTCCGCGTACGACCGCGACAGGCTCATGAGCGTGGAGTACGACGGCACCGAGCTCGCAGCGCTGGCCGACGAGAAGATCCGCACCTTCCAGCGCGACGGATCGGCCCGCGCCGGCATCTTCCACCACCTCATCACGCTGCCGACCTACCACACGGCGGCCCTCTCGACGGACGACCTCGCGAAGGGCTACTTCGGCGACGAGGGGATGCTGGCCTACGTCAAGGGCGTGCAGCGCCGCGAGATCCGCGGCGGCATCGCGACGGTCAAGCACCAGAACATGGCGGGAAGCGACATCGGCGACAACCACAAGGAGTACTTCGCCGGCGACGCGGCCCTCAAGGCCGGCGGTCAGCACAACACGATGAACCAGTTCTGATCTTCGACGCGCAGGCAGGCTCTGCGACCCGGTCCGGGTCGCAGAGCCTGCCTGCGGTCGTCGTGCCTGTGGATAACTCCCCCGCGACGTCGGCCCACCGACGTACTCTGCTGGAATGACCACGACAGCATCCGCCCTCCCCGCAACGAGCGCGCGCCGCA
Organism: Microbacterium sp.; assembly: GCF_047607465.1. Lineage (GTDB taxonomy): Bacteria > Actinomycetota > Actinomycetes > Actinomycetales > Microbacteriaceae > Microbacterium. The sequence goes on from NZ_JASGCY010000060.1 coordinate 14,312, forward strand.
CCGCCGGCGTTGTCGTGCTCGTCATCGTCGCGCACTTCTCGGCGCCGGCGATCGTCGCCTATTTCATCGACATCCTCCTCGTGCCGGCGGTGCTCATCCCTGAGTCCCTGCTGCTGCTCACCCTCGCGCTGTGGCTCTACTCGCTCTGCTGGTGGTTCCTCGGCGCTCTCGCGGTGCTGGGCATCGCGCTCGTGCTCGCCGCGCCCCTGCGCCGGGGTACGACGATCCTCTCCGTCGTGCTGTTCACGACCTGGCCCCTGGCGCTGGTCTGCCTCGTCGCCAACGGCATGGTGCGCCTGCCTGCGACATAGCCTGGAGCCATGAGCGACGTCTGGGCCGGGATCGCCGGCGAGTTTCTGCACCTCTATCCGCGCGGCACGCGCCTTCTCGCGGTGGCGGGAGCGGATGCCGAGCGCTCGCGCCTCGCCGCCGGCGCCCTCGCGGCGGCGCTCGGCGCCGCAGGCTCCGAGACGGTGCGCGTTCATGTCCGCGCCGTCGACGAGCGGATGCTGCGCGAAGAGGTCATCGCGCCGTTCCGGGCCGGGTCCTCCGGCGCTGTGCTCGTCGTCTCGGGCCCCGGTGCGCTGCTCGGCGAGAGGGCGCGGCGCCTGTGGAACTTCACGCTCTGGCAGCTCGCGGGCGATGAGCCGCCGCACACCGCGGCGAGCGCGCTGGTCGAGATGACCGATCCGCAGCATCCGATGCGCCGCTTCTCCGACTACTGCTCCGCGCCCGCCTCGTACCCGGCGTAGCCGCCGCGCGCACGGTCCCCGCATAGACGAGTACTGGAACCACAACACCGCGTATCACCGCGAGATGCTCGCCCGTGCGGCGGGGCGGTTCCCGGAGGGGTCGGCGGCGCAGCTCGTCCTCGGAGACCTCCTCACCGCAGCGGAGCTCGACGGGCGGCGCTTCGACGCGATCACGGCCGTAGCGGTGATCCACCATCTGCCCCTCGTGCCCGCGCTCGAGCGCATGAGGGATCTGCTCGCCCCCGCGCTGCGGGTGGTGCCGGACCGGGTCATCATGACGTACGCGTTCCGGCTGAACCCGCTCGAGCCCGACATCGTCGCGCGGATCAAGGAGAGCCGCGGCCCGTTCATCGATCCGCTCGCCTGACTCCCGTTCACTCGGCCGGGCTGCGCCACCCGGACCCTGTCGTGCCGGCCGAGTTCTGGGTGGATGGCGATCGCCGCTGAACGGCGTCGTAGACACGACGGTGTGCCGGAAGCGTGTTCAGCGACCGTCGAACCTGCACCGCACGGTGCCGTTGTCGGATGTCTCATCGACGACCACGTCACCGTTCCAGACGATCTGGCAGCTGACCGTCATGCCGTCGGCGTCCTCGGGCGCGGTCACCGTGATCTCGGCCCAGTCCTCCTTGGTCGTGAGTGTCGCTCGTCCGGTGGAATCCCAGACGAACGTGTCCGTTCCGCTTTCGCCGTGGATCGTGGCCGTGATCCCCTGCGGCCCCTGGCCGAGCAGTTCCACACGGTTGATGCTCGTCGCCGAGATCATGCCGGCGATGAAGACGATGCTCAGGACGACGTCGAGGAGCACCGCCACCAGGGCGAAGGCCAGGGCGGCCCCCGGCCGGCGCCGCTGCCGGACGGCGAGGACAATGCCGGCGACGGCGATCAGCGCGCCCACGACGGGTGCCAGCATCGCAGCCCCCGTTGTCGCACGGTACGGCACCACCAGGGAGACCGCGACGACGAGGGCGATGATGCTCAGCCACAACGCGAGCGTCGTCCCCCGATGCGTCCGCGCCTCGGACTCGGCCGGAGGCTCTCCCTGGGCCGGGAGCCGTTCGCGCCGCCGGCTGGTCGCAACGTGGATCGGACATGCAGGCCTCCCCTCTCTGCGCCAGAGGCGCCGCACCGCTCCGGCCTCTGCGAGCACCGGTGGATCACAGATACTCGCCGCTTCGCCCGGTGCGTCGGGGAGTCTACCCGAACACAGTTCTGCGCAATCGGAGCCCGAGTTCTGATCTGAAGCGCAACGCAGCCGGGGAGCGCCGCCCGCGGATCTGGCAGGATTCGACGACCTGCGGATCAGTTCGCTCAGCCTCACTGAACTCGGGAAGGGCCTCAACGCCGCGACGGATGTCGCGACCCTCCGAGCGCGAGCCGCCAGACTCGAAAGCGTCTGCGCCACCTTCGGCGTCGGCATCCCGTTCGACGATCGCTGCGCGGAGGCGTACGAACGACTCCTCGCAACCGTCGCGCGGCGGGGCGGATCCGCACGCCCGCACATGCTCGATCGGATGCTCGCAGCGACCGCGCTGGCGCATGGCATGACGCTGGTGGCAAGGGATCTCCGGGCCTACGCCGATCTCGCCGAGCACGTGCGCATCGAACGTCGCTGACGCCCCACCTGCCCGCCCACGCCCCCACGCCGGCGCCCCACCTGCCCGCCCACGCCCCACCTGTGCGACGTCTGCCAGGTGGGGCGCCGCGGCGCAGATGGGGCGTCGGCGGAGAGACGGGGGCGAGGGAGACGGGGGCGAGGGAGACGGGGCGGGGCGGGAGGGGGCGGATCAGCGGAACGAGGCGGCGACGGAGTTGCGGTGATAGTCGAAGACGATGCTCGTGCGCGTCGAGGCGACGCTCGCCTGGGCCGACAGGTGCTCGAGCACGAACTCCCGCATCTGTGAGGAGTCGGCGACCGCGATGTGCAGGAGGAAGTCGTCGTCGCCGCCGAGGAAGAACACCTGGATCACCTGCGGCAGCACCCGCACCCGCTCGGCGAACTCGACGATGCTCTCCCGACGGCCGCTCGGGCGCAGCGTGACGCCGATGATCGCCTGGAGTCCGGCACCCAGCATCCGCTCGTCGACGCTGGCATGGAAACCGGTGATGACATGACGATCGACGAGGGCTCGCAGCCTGGCATGCGCGGTCGAGGGCGCAACTCCCAGCCGCGAGGCGAGCTCGGCGTTCGTCATACGTCCGTCGGCGGCGAGCAGGCTCACGATCCTCGCGTCGATCGGGTCGAGCGCGGGGGCGCGCAGGGTCTTCGGCGCGGGGAACTCTGAAGGCGACTCCATCCGAATGATTATTCAGGATCACGGATGCTGTCGAATAGTCTTCAGCGTATCTTTCATGCTGCCGATGCTTCTGCGATTCTTTCCTCACCGCCATCACTGTCAGGAGGATCGATGAGGATCGCCGTCCCCGCCGAGGTCAAGAACAACGAGAACCGCGTCGCGCTCACCCCCGCCGGCGCCGACCGCCTCTTTCACGAGGGCCATCGCGTGCTCGTCCAGTCCGGAGCAGGACTCGGCTCGGGCATCTCCGACGAGGCCTACCGCATGGCGGGCGCCGAGATCCTCGGCACCGCCGAGGAGACCTGGGCGCAGGCCGACCTGCTGCTCAAGGTCAAGGAGCCGATCGCACAGGAGTACGGCTTCCTCCGAGAGGACCTCACCCTCTTCACCTACCTGCATCTCGCCGCCGATCGCGCTCTCACCACCGCGCTCGTCGATGCAGGCACCACCGCCGTCGCCTACGAGACCGTGCAGCTGCCCGATCGCAGCCTCCCGCTGCTCGTGCCGATGAGCGAGATCGCCGGGCGGCTCTCGGTCACGATGGGCGCCTATGCCCTGCTGCGCTCGAACGGCGGCCGCGGCCTGCTCCTCGGCGGCATCGCCGGCACCCCACGCGCGAAGACCGTCGTCATCGGGGGCGGTGTCGCCGGCGAGCACGCCGCCGCCAACGCGCTGGGCCTGGGGTCGCAGGTCGCTGTCATCGACATCTCGCTCCCCCGGCTGCGCGAGCTCGAGCACCGCTACGGCGGCGCTGTGCAGACCCGCCTGTCGAGCCGGTACGACATCGCCGAAGAGCTCGCGAGCGCCGACCTCGTCATCGGCTCGGTCTTGATCCCCGGCGCCGCCGCACCCAAGCTCGTGACCGACGAGATGGTGGCGAACATGAAGGCGGGCTCGGTGCTCGTCGACATCGCGATCGACCAGGGCGGATGCTTCGAAGGCTCCCGCCCCACGACCCACGACGACCCGACCTTCGCCGTGCACGACTCGATCTACTACTGCGTCGCCAACATGCCCGGAGCCGTGCCAGAGACGGCGACCCGCGCGCTCACGAACGCGACGATCCCCTACGTGTCGGCGATCGCCGGCAAGGGCTGGGACCGCGCGGCATCCGACGACGCCGCTCTGGCGAAGGGGCTCAACGTCCGTGGCGGGCGCATCGTGCTCGGCGCGGTCGCCGAGGCGCATGGCCTCGCGGCCTGAGGCCCGGCCGCCCGGCTCCTCGCTGATTCCCGCGCTCACGAGCATCCGCTCTCTGTCATCGCCGCGGCCCGGCCGAGTAGCATTTGAGCTGTGACCGAACGCGCTCCTCTCTCCCGCAAACTGTCCGCCATCGCCGAGTCCGCGACCCTGAAGGTCGACGCCAAGGCCAAGGCCCTGAAGGCCGAAGGCAAGCCCGTCATCTCCTATGCCGCCGGCGAGCCCGACTTCGCGACGCCGCAGTTCATCGTCGACGCCGCAGCCGAAGCCCTCGCCGACCCCGCGAGCTACCGCTACACCCCCGCAGCCGGGCTTCCGGCGCTGCGCGAGGCGATCGCCGCGAAGACGCTCCGCGACTCGGGCCTCGAGGTCGCACCGTCCCAGGTCATCGTGACCAACGGCGGCAAGCAGTCGGTCTACCAGGCCTTCCAGGCGGTCGTGAACCCCGGCGACGAGGTGCTGCTGCCCGCGCCGTACTGGACCACCTACCCCGAGGCGATCCGCCTCGCCGACGGCACCCCCGTCGAGGTCTTCGCCGGCGCCGACCAGGACTACAAGGTCACCGTCGAGCAGCTCGAGGCCGCCCGCACCGACCGCACCACGGTGCTCGTGTTCGTGTCGCCGTCGAACCCGACCGGCTCGGTCTACACCGCCGAGGAGACGAAGGCGATCGGCGAGTGGGCCCTCGAGCACGGCATCTGGGTCGTCTCCGACGAGATCTACCAGAACCTCACCTACGAGGGCGTCAAGGCGACCTCGATCGTCGAGGCCGTGCCGGATCTCGCCGGGCAGACCATCCTCGTCAACGGCGTCGCGAAGACCTACGCCATGACCGGATGGCGCGTGGGCTGGATGGTCGGCCCCGCCGACGCCATCAAGATCGCCGGTAACCTGCAGTCGCACCTGTCGAGCAACGTGAACAACGTCGCGCAGAGGGCGGCGATCGCCGCTCTCAACGGCCCGCAGACCGAAGCCGAGCAGATGCGCGAGGCGTTCGACCGCCGTCGCCGACTCATCGTCTCGGAGCTGTCGAAGATCGAGGGGCTGGTGGTGCCGAACCCCCTCGGCGCGTTCTACGTGTATCCCGACGTGCAGGGCCTCCTCGGCCGCACGTGGGGCGGCGTGACGCCGACGACCTCACTCGAGCTCGCCGACCTCATCCTCGAGCAGGCCGAGGTCGCGGTCGTCCCCGGCGAGGCCTTCGGTCCGTCCGGTTACATCCGCATGTCGTACGCGCTCGGCGACGACCAGCTCCTCGAGGGCGTGCAGCGCCTGCAGCGCCTGTTCTCCGTCTGAGACTTCGCGCTAGCGTTCCCTCCGCTCTCCTCCGTCGGCGCCCCGCCTGCCGGCCCACGCCCCACCCGACGTGCGCCTGCCGGATGGGGCGCCGCGCCGCAGATGGGGCGTCGGCAGCAGTGGCAGAGCCCGGATCAGCCCTCGGGGCGGAAGCCGATCAGCCAGCGGATGCCGTAGTGGTAGACGACGGTGCCGCCGATGTCGCCCCACGGGCACTGCTCGAGCGGCGTGATGACGCGCCCGTCCGCGGCGAGCGCATCGAACCAGCGCGTCAGCGTCGCAGCATCCGCTACTGCCAGCAGCGACAGGAGCATGCCACTCATCTGCACGGCGTCGTCGTCGGCTCCGGCATCCGCTTCGGCGATCTCGACGGGCCCCGCGAGCTGCCCGTGCGCGATCGCGTCGCCCGGTCCGTCAGCACGGCCGGCTGCGGCGTAGTCGAACAGCTGCAGTCACCTCCGAAGACGTCGCGATACAGCGTCAACGCCTCGGCCGCGTCTGCGGGAACAGCAGGTAGGGAATCAGTCCGCTCATCTGCCGAGGGCACCGCTCCCCGTCCCCGCCGACGCCCCACCTGCGCGTCCACGCCCCACCCCAGCGACGTCCGCCAGGTGAGGCGTCGCGGCGCAGATGGGGCGTCGGCGGATCGAAGGGGGCGCGCGGGGGCGCGCGGGGGCGCGCGGGGGCGCGCGGGGGCGGGCGC
>NZ_JASGCY010000061.1:0-111142 GCF_047607465.1 Microbacterium sp.
CTCGCCCCGCCCCCACTCCCGCCCCGGTTTCGCGGCCGACGCCCCATCTGCCCGGCGACGCCCCACCGCAGCGACGTCTGTCAGGTGGGGCGCGGCGGCGCAGGTGGGGCGTCGGCCGCGAAACCGGGGCGGGAGTGGGGGCGGGGGGCAGGAGGGGGCGGGCGGGGGGTCAGGGCTGCGTCCGCGGGTCGGCGGTGGGGTCCTCGTACATCTCCGGGCAGCCGTTCGCCGGCGCCATCGCACGCAGCTCGAAGTGCCAGGGCTCGTTGGCGTAGATCTGGCACAGGCCGAACTCCGCGCCGTGGCGCGAGAGCCAGTCCTGCCCGGCCACGGGGCCGAGGTCGACGGCGTCGCCCGAGACATGCTCCGAGTGCTCCGGCGTCGCGACCCAGCGGGCCGCTTCCTCCGCCGATCCGTACTTCTCCACGGCATCCGCCAGCAACTGCTCCTGATAGGCGGCCGAGCGCCATCCGCTGTTGACCTGCAGGCGCACGCCGTCCCGTTCGGCCGCTGTCGCCGCCGCACGCAACGCCGCCAGCAGCTCGGCGTCGAGGTTGGCCACCGCAGGAGTGCCGGAGAACACGGAGACCCGGTCGGACTCGTCGATCCTGCCGTCGTCCTCATCGATCACCCCGTCGTCCACGGGCGAGCCGCCGTCGGCGGTCGACCCGGTCCCGGCATCCGTTTCCGCTCCGACCACGGCGGATGCCGGAGCGGATGCCTGCTGCGCGATCAGCGCGATGGCGGTGACGATCACGACGGCGAGGAACGCGGCGCCGACCATGCCGGTGACGCGTCGCTGTCTCTGGGAGCGGCTGTTGTTTATGCTCCCAGTGAAGAGCGGATGCCGTTGCAGGGACGTATGCGCCTGTGCATATGCTCCCGATACGCCCGCCCGCCCCGCCCCGCCGACGCCCCACCTGGCCCGCCGCGCCCCACCTGCGACACGTCGCTCAGATGGGGCGCCGCCGCGCAGGTGGGGCGTCGGCAGGCAAAAAAAGGGGGAACCCCTCACCAGGGGCTGGGTTCGTAGTCCTTCAGGAACACGCCGTGGATGTCCTCGCCGGCCTCGCCGCGCACGATCGGGTCGTACACGCGGGCGGCGCCGTCGACGAGGTCGAGCGGAGCGTGGAAGCCCTCCTCCGCGAGACGCACCTTCGTGAAGTGCGGACGCTCATCGGTGATCCAGCCGGTGTCGACGGCGGTCATCAGGATGCCGTCGGTCTCGAGCATCTCGCCGGCGCTCGTGCGCGTGAGCATGTTCAGCGCGGCCTTCGCCATGTTCGTGTGCGGATGTCCAGGCCCCTTGTACCGGCGCGAGAACTGCCCCTCCATCGCCGACACGTTCACCACGTACTTCCGCCGCGACGGCGACGCCGCCATCGCCGGACGCAGGCGGCTGATCAGCAGGAAGGGCGCGGTCGTGTTGCACAGCTGCACCTCGAGCATCTCCAGCGGATCGACCTGATCGACCGACTGCACCCAGCTGTTCACACGGTTCACGTCGGGCACGAGGCCGCCAGCGTCGATGGCCGTACCGTCGGCGTGCTTCTCCAGCGACGACGATCCGGGGGCCATCGCGAGGCGTGCGAGGTCTTCGGCGGTCAGCGCCTGGCCGCCTTGCTCGGCGACGGTACCGCCTAACGCCGCGACCGACAGCAGGGGATGCGCGTCGACGGAGGCCTGCAGCGCCTGCGGATGCGGGTCGTTCGTGTGCCCGAAGGTCTCCATCTCAGGCAGGGGCCCGTCGGGAAGCGGCTGCAGCTCGGCATCCGCCAGCAGCGAGTACGCCCCCGGCGAGCGCCGCACGGTCTGCGCGGCGTTGTTGATGAGGATGTCGAGCGGACCCTGCGCGGCGACCGAGTCGGCCAGGCCGATGACCTGCGCCGGGTCGCGCAGATCGATACCGACGACGCGCAGGCGGTGCAGCCAGTCGGCGGAGTCCTCCAGCGCCGAGAAGCGACGAACGGCATCCCGCGGAAAGCGCGTCGTGATCGTGGTGTGCGCGCCGTCGCGGAGCAGGCGCAGGGCGATGTGCATGCCGATCTTCGCGCGGCCACCGGTGAGCAGCGCGCGCTTGCCGGTGAGATCGGTGCGGGCGTTGCGCTTGCCGTGGCTGAAGCGGGCGCAGTCGGGGCAGAGCTGGTGGTAGAACGCGTCGACGATCGTGTACGGCTGCTTGCAGATGTAGCAGTTGCGCGGCTTGATCAGCTCGCCCGCGATCGGCGCGTCGACGACGCTCGTCGAGAGGTCGATGCCTCGGGTCTCATCGTCGATGCGATCGGATGCCCCCGTCGCCGTTCGTGCGACGACGGCCTTGTCCGCCTCGGCGATCGCGTCGCGGATCTCCTTGCGGCGGGCCCGCTTGACCGCCTTGAACATCTTGGCCGTTCCGCGGCGCACGGCGACGAAGTCGGGGTGGTCTTCGTCGAGCTCGTGCAGGGAGTCGAGGACCCGCAGCGTGGTCGCGAGGTCCTCCGGGTCGATGCCTGTGGTCATTGTGTCGATTTTACGCGACGCGCCCGGAGGGAGAGGCGGATGCCGGGGGCGTCCCACCCGGAGGAACGCAGCATCTTCGGGGGTTCTCGGTCGAAGCCTCCGAAGGACGCCTATTCCTCCGAGCGGGCGCGCAGTCCGCAGGCGCTGTCGCGCCCTTCGGTAGCTTATTGGCGTGAAACCGCGCCTGCTCGCCGCCGCTGCCGCCGCAGCCCTCGTCGTCGCGCTGACCTCGTGCTCCGCTCCGCCGGATGCGGAGTCGACCGATACGGCATCCGCAGCAGCATCCGCTCCAGCATCCGCTCCGCCTTCCGAGGCCACCCCGACGACGGAGCCGGAGCCCGTCCCGTCGTGCCTGCAGATCGACACGACCGAGCCCACCGTCGACGGGACGACGCTCGGCACCTGCATCAGCGACGCGCTGCCCGTGATCGGCACGTTCAAGGCGACATCCGACATGAGCGGCGAGCCGCAGGAGGTCGAGATCCGGCTGCGTCCGGACGTTGCCCTGCACGGTCGCAGTCCCGATAACGAGGTAATCTACCTCGATGACATCGCGTACACGAACGAGGGCGACGGCTGGGTGAAGGGCGATATCGGCTCCGACGATCCCGAGGAGTACGTCGCCGGTGCCGCAGGACTCGCGCTGCTCACGGCGTTCGCGGGGGACGTGCTCAAGCAGTCGATCGCGGCCTGTCCGGTGTGGAACATCGAGGTGGCCTCGAAGAAGATCACGCTCCCCGATAGCACGGTCGTCGATTCGCGAGTGTTCAGCTGCGCGGCGCCGTTCGAGAGCTTCGGGATGACCGTCAGCCCGATGAACGTGTGGATCGGCGCCGACTGGACCCCCTACGGATACGAGAGTACTGTCACCGGTCTCGGCCAGATCGTCGAGGGCGTCTCGTTCTACTACGACCACGGCGTCCCGGTGGAGATCGTCGCCCCGGTGTAAGGGCGTCGGGGCCGGGGCCCGCTCCGGTCGCTCCGGTCGCGATTCGTGTCGGTCACGGGATCCGGTCGTGCGCTCCGGTGGAGATCCGTGCCGGTCTCGGCATCCGGTCGTGCGTTCCGGTCGCGATCCGTGCCGCTTCCCGTAGACGTCCATCCGTTCCAGTCGCGATTCGTGCCGCTTCCCGTAGACGTCCATTCGTTCCGGTCGCGATCCGTGCCGCTTCCCGGCGCGCTGAGCGGCACAAAGTGCGACTGGAACATGACGACCCCTCACCTGAACGGCACGAACTGCGACCGGAAGCCGATGGCGGATGCCGGGTCCGACCCAGAGGTCGTGGTCGAAACCGCGCGGCGAGAAGCCGCGGCCAAGGCCGTGACCAGAAGCCGAAGCCCGGGGACTCCCGCGGGGATCGGTGTCCCAGACCCCCGGAGACTCGGAACTCTGGAGATCACCAGAAACCCAGAACCAGAAACCCGGAACCAGGAACCCAAAACCAGGAACCCCCAGCCGAGAAGACCCGGACCCCGATGTCGGACCCCAGGCGTAGTGTCGACGCATGACCAGTCACGCAGGATGCCCCGGAATCATCCCCTCCTACCTGCTGGCGCGTCTGGCCGAATCCGGGCGGTTCCCCGATGCCGCGGCCGCCGCCCGGCAGACGCTGACCGCCGGTCGACCGCCGTTCCGCGCGCGCCTCGACCTGTCGATCGATGAGAACGGCGACCTCGTGGCGCAGCTCTCCGACGCTCCGAACCGCACGATCAGCGACGCCGCGAACACACAGAACCTGCCTGGCGCCGTGGTCCGCGCCGAAGACGACGACCCGGTCGACGACGAGGCGGTGAACCAGGCCTTCGACGGCCTCGGCGCGACCTTCGAGCTGCTGCTGTCGGCCTTCCATCGCAACTCGCTCGACGACGCGGGCGCCCCGCTCGACGCGAGCGTGCACTACGGCGTCGACTACGACAACGCCTTCTGGGACGGCGAGCGCATGGTCTTCGGCGACGGCGACGGCGAGGTGTTCACCGGCTTCACCGCATCGACGACCGTGATCGGGCACGAGCTCGCGCACGGCGTCGTCCAGCACACCGCGAACCTCGAGTACCAGGGCCAGCCCGGAGCGCTCAACGAGTCGATCGCCGACGTCTTCGGCGCCCTCACCGAGCAGTACCTGAAGGGGCAGTCGGTCACCGAGGCGAGCTGGCTGATCGGCGCCGAGATCTTCACCGAAGCGGTCGAGGGCTCGGCGCTGCGGTCCATGCTGCACCCCGGCACCGCCTATGACGACGATGAGCTCGGCAAGGACCCGCAGCCCGACCACATGAGCGGCTTCGTGCGCACGACGGAGGACAACGGCGGCGTGCACATCAACTCCGGCATCCCGAACCGCGCCTTCGCGCTGTTCGCCACCGACCTCGGCGGCAACGCCTGGGATCGGGCAGGCACTGTCTGGTATCGCACCCTCACGGGCGGCCTGTCCAGCACCGCCACGTTCGAGCAGTTCGCCGAGGCGACAGTGGCTGCGGCATCCGCCCTGGACGGGGAGGCCGGAAGCTCCGATGTCGCGGCAGCCGCTCGACGCGCGTGGACGACCGTGGGAGTCTTGGAGGATGAGCGAGCCCCGTCCACCCGAACGCGATGACACGCAGGTCGTGATCGCGGTGGTGCGCACGGGCGGCATCGCCGGCCTCCGGCGACGCTGGCGGGTCGAGGCGCCCTCCGATGAGGCGAGCGACTGGATCGCGCTGATCGACTCCTGTCCCTGGGACGCACCGGCGCCCGACGGCAGGGGCGCCGACCGGTTCGTGTGGAGCATCCGCGCCCGCACCCCCTCGGAGCGCCGGGAGCAGGAACTGCCCGACGCCGCGCTCGACGGACCGTGGCGCGAGCTGGTGGATGCCGTGCGCGCCGCCTCCGCTGAGGGATCCCGATGAGTCCGGCCACCGGCATCCGCAGCGGCGCACAATAGGGGCATGGGACTTTTCCAGCACCGACCTGAAGAAGAAGAGAACCAGTGGGCTCTTCCGTCCGAGCCGCTGGAGCGCAGCGAGGCCGACCTGCTCGGCGAGGTGCCCAGCAGCGACGCGTTCGACCTCGCCTTCGGGAACCCGGTCACGTCGATCGTGTTCCCCGTGGCGCCTCCGACCCCCGAGGCCGCGGATGCCGCCACCGGCGAGCCGGAGGACTGACTTCGACCGCAGCGTCGGACGCGTGCACCAATCCGGACGAGCCCCGGGATTCCTCGCGGCGGTCGCGTTCCGGACGACGCACGCCTACCGCATCTGCACCGGCCAGCAGCACGCCGGCTCGGAACTGCGCATCCCTCAGAACGGACTCTTCGGTTCCTCCTGAGGCGGCGCCCTACCCCCGCGCCTCGCCCAGCCGCCAGTAGCCCGAGAACGTGATGCGGTCCTTCGAGACGCCGCGGTCGACCCAGACGACGTCTCCGGCGAGATCCTGCTTCTCGGCGGCATCCTGCAGTGGATTCGCACTTCTGCAGGGTGATTCCGACTCAGATACCGTGCATGTCCACGGATCCCCTGCAGAATGCAGGCCGGGAGAACAGGACGCCGGCAGATGCTGTCGCCGGCCCCGGATACGGTGGAGGGATGACGATCACCGCCGCCGCTGACGGCTCCGCCCTCGGCAACCCCGGCCCGAACGGCTGGGCCTGGTACATCGACGACGACAACTGGGCGGCCGGCGGGTCTCCCCACGGAACGAACAACCAGGGCGAGCTGCAGGCCGTGCTCGAACTGCTGCGCGCGACCGCCGGCACCGACGAGAAGCTCAGGATCGAGTGCGACAGCAAGTACGTGATCGACTCGATCACCAAGTGGATGCCGGGGTGGAAGCGCAAGGGCTGGCGCAAGTCCGACGGCGGCCCCGTGCTCAACCGCGACCTCATGGAGGCGCTCGACGAGGCGATGCGCGGGCGCGACGTCGAGTTCTCCTGGGTGAAGGGGCACGCGGGGCATCCGCTCAACGAGGCCGCCGATGAGCGCGCGAACGCGGCAGCGAAGGCCTACCAGAAGAAGCAGGCACCGCAACGAGGACCCGGCTTCACCAGGGGAGCGGATGCCGGAGCGGCAGTCGCCGCATCCGTGCCGACCGGGGCGGGATCCGGGTGGGACGGCTCTGCGGACGACGACGCCAGGGTCGACGCCGAGACGGCGGGCTCCGCGGTCGCCGCGAGCGCGGCATCCGCTTCGTCCCCCGCCCCGATTCAGGCAGAGCCGCTCTGGGCCGAAGCATCCGATCTGTTCGAGGGTCTCGACGACGAGCCCGCGGATGACCCGATCGAGCTGCGCATCGCCCTCAGCGGCGATGAGCGTGCCCGCCTCACCGACCTCGCCGAGGCGCAGGGCGTCACGCTCGAAGAGGCGCTGCGCCGGCTGATCTGACGCTGGTCTACCCGAGCGCAGGGAGGGGCGGATCTTCGGGGTCCGGCCCTCCTGCACTCAGCGCCCGGCGGACCGGAGCACCTCGTGCTCGAGCCGGGCGTACGACGCCTCCATGCCGTCGGCCATGCCGGTGGCGAGGATCATGTCGCGCGTCTCCCTGTCGGGGTACTCGATGAGCACCGTGATGAGGGTGGCGCCGTCCTCCTCGTAGAGGTTGAGGTCGTTGAGCGTCTCGGGGCCTTCGGTGCCCTGCATCCGCTCGGTGGTGACAGCGCGGCGCGGCGCGTCGACGAGGAGCACCTCGCCCTCGAAGCCGAAGGGCTCTCCCTCGGTGTCGCCGACAGGTGCCCAGGAGGTGCGGTGGCGCTGCCCTGGCTCAGTGCCGATGACGCACTCGGTGATCTCCCACCCGTCGGGCCCGAGCATCCACTGCCGCACCAGCTCCTCCTCGTTGTAGGCGCGCCAGACGAGCTCGCGCGGCCCCTCGACGAGGCGGGTGATGCGCACGTGGGTGTCATCGAGCAGCTCGACGACGGTGCCTTTGCCCTGCGCGAGCTCGCGGAGGTCAGCCAGCACAGCGTCGATCTGGGCCATCGCCATTGCGGTGCCCTCGACCATGCCCATCGACACGGCCTGTTCGAGCGATTCGGCCGACTCGAAGAAGACGCGGGTGACCGCACGGGTGCCAGCGGCGGATGCTTCGAAGCTGAACTCCATGCGCATCGAGGGCATCCCGTCAACGGTGTTGCCGTCGTCGTCGACGAACATGTCGAGCACGGAGAAGCTGTGCGGTTCGTCGATGGCGATGAACTCCCAGGCAGCGGACTCGGTTTCACCGCGTGGGCCGTTCATTGTGTAGCGGGCTCGCCCGCCGACGGAGTGGTCGAACGTGCTGAACGTGGCAGGCCAGCCTGGGGGCCCCCAGAATCGTTCGAGTTGGCGCGGATCGGAGTAGGCCGCCCAGACCCGTTCGACGGGTACGGGGAAGTCTGCCGTGATCGTCATGGTCAGGTTTTCGGGATCTGTGGTGATGTCGGTGACGGGCATCGGATGCTCCTTGTTCGGGGGTCAGTGATCGTCAGCGATCTTCGGCGAGCAGGTCGTCGAGTCGGGCGATGCGGGCACGCCAGAGTTCTTCGTATCGGGCGAGCAGGATGCGGGCGCGGGCGATCATCTCGGGGTTCGCGCGGACCAGCCGCTCGCGCCCCTCGGCGCGCTTGATGATGAGTTCTGCGGCTTCGAGGACGGCCACGTGCTTCTGCACCGCCGCGAACGACATCTCGTATTCGGAGGCGAGGGCCGAGACCGACTGCTCGCGCTCGATCGTCCGACGCAGGATGTCGCGTCGGGTCGACGTCGCCAGTGCATGAAAGACACGGTCGACCTCTTCCTCACTGAGCTCTCGTTGTGCAACCATTTGGTTGTACGTTATGGCAGAGCGGATGCCGAGTCAAGAGGTTCTTTGCCGGGAACGCGTTCCGTCTGCATGCCCATTTCCCATCGGAATGCCCGTTCCGCCGATCTCGGCATGCAGACGGGATTCTGGCATGCAGACGGCACCGAATCAGCATCCGTCAATTCCAGCAGCGCGCTGAGGAAGGTGTAGCAGTACCACGCCAGCGTGGCATTGACAGCAGCACCTCCCATGTGTAAGTTTTTTATTACACATTTAGAGAGGTGTGGAAGTGACGGCCACGCAACCACCGATCGGACTCGCGACCCGGCTTACCGCCATCGCGAGCGATCAGCGGATGCGGATCATCGCGCTCCTCGCAGAGGAACGGCTGCACGTGAGCGCGCTCGCACGCAGGATCGGAATGTCGCGCCCACTGCTCTACATGCACCTCGCCAAGCTCGAAGAGGCCGGATTCGTCACCGGCAGCCTCGAGCTCGGCGCCGAGGGCAAAGCGCTCAAGTACTTCTCCCTCGCCCCTTTCGAGATCGTCATCGACGCCGAAACCATCGTCGCCGCCGTCGCGGCACGAGACATCGAGGGAGAAGAGTAGATGGAATACATCCCGTGGTTCGTCTGGATCGTCCTCGCCGGCATCGCTGCCGGCGTCATCATCACCGTGGTCAACTCTGTCAACGGCCGCAAATCCGAACTCGCGCAGGCGCTGGCGCAGAACGCCGAGACCAACGAACGGATGCTCGCCAGACTCGACGGGATCGACGATCGCCTCCGGTCGGTCGAGAAGACGCTCAACGACATCCCCGAGTAGAGCCGGCCAGGGATCGGGCCCTCGGCCCGGGTCTGCAGGCATCCGCAGCGCCGGCATCCGCCGCCGCGCCCTACCGCGCGTCGAGGAGCTCCTGCAGCCGCTGGGCCTCGCCTTCCGGCATCCGATATCCGTGCTCGGGTCCGGGGTACACGCCCTCGCGCACCTCGTCGGCATAGGCGGCGATCGCGTCGACGGCGGCCGTGCGCAGGTCGGCATAGCGCTTGACGAACTTCGCAGCTCCCCCGGCGTATATGCCGAGAAGGTCATGGAACACGAGCACCTGCCCGTCGGCATCCGCTCCTGCCCCGATCCCGATCACGGGGATCTCGAGCAGCGGCATGAGCGCGGCGGTGACTTCGGAGGGCACGGCCTCGACGACGAGCAGCGAGACGCCGGCGGCCTGCAGCGCGAGGGCGTCGTCGATCACGGAGAGGGCCGCCTCGGCGGTGCGCCCCTGGGCGCGGTAGCCACCGAGAGCGGTGGCGGTCTGCGGGGTGAGTCCGACGTGGCCGACCACTGGGATGCCCGCATTCACGAGCGCCCTCGCCCGGTCGACCGTGGTGCCGCCGCGCTCGATCTTGACGAGATCGACGCCGGCCTCCTTCACGAAGCGCTGCGCGGTGGCGAGGGCGATCTCATCGGAGGCCTCATAGGAGCCGAACGGCAGGTCGCCGACGAGCAGCGGACGGTCAAGGCCCCGGCGCACTGCCCTCGTGAGCATGAGCATCTCGTCGATCGTGATGGGGACCGTCGAGTCGTAGCCGAGCACGGTCATCGCGCCGGAGTCGCCGACGAGCACCATGTCGACGCCCGCGGCCTCGGAGATCTGCGCGCCCGGGTAGTCGTAGGCGGTCACCATGACGATCGGCTCGCCCGCCTGCTTCTTCGCGGCGAGATCGCCCAGGGTGAGCCGTTTCGTGGGGGCGGCGTGCGCGCTCATGCGCTCACCAGCTCTCCGACGGCATCGTCGATGCGCACAATCGCGTTCATACGGTCCACGTGCACGACCGCGGGCGCGTAGTGCTCGAGGTCCTCGCGGGAGTAGTCGGCGTAGGAGATGACGATGATCGTGTCGCCGGTGTGCACGAGGCGGGCGGCGGCGCCGTTGACCTGGATCACGCCTGTTCCGCGCTCCCCCTCGAGGGTGTACGTCACGAATCGCGCCCCGTTGTCGACGTCGACGACGTGCACCTGCTCGTGGGGCAGGATGTCGGCGGCGTCGAGCAGGTCGGGGTCGATCGTGATGGATCCGACGTAGTTCAGGTCGCTGCCTGTGATGGTGGCGCGGTGGATCTTCGACTTCAGCATGGTGCGTCGCATCAGCTGCTCGCTTTCAGTACGTGGTTGTCGATGAGGCGGGCGGCGCCCACGCGGGCGGCGACGGCGATCAGGGTGTCGCCGTCGGTCGTCTCGACGGGTTCGAGGGTCTCGGCGTCGCGGAGTTCGAGGTATTCCGGGTCGATTCCGGCGTCGGCGAGCACCGCCAGGGCGGCGGAGCGGATGCTGTCGGCATCATGCTCCCCGCTTTTGTGCAGTGTCTGCGCGGCGTCGAGCGCCCGGCTGAGCGCGGTGGCCCGCCGCCGCGCATCCGCATCGAGGTAGACGTTGCGCGAGCTCATGGCGAGCCCGTCGCTCTCGCGGACGGTCGGGCAGGCCACGATGCGGACGTCGAGGTCCAGATCGCGCACGACGCGGCGCACGACCAGCACCTGCTGAGCATCCTTCTGGCCGAGATAGGCGACGTCGGGACGAACGATGCCGAAGAGCTTCGTGACGACCGTGGCGACGCCGTCGAAGTGGTGCGCGCCTCGACGGGCGCCGTCGAGCACGTCGGTGAGGCCTGCGACGTGGATGTTCGTGGCGAACCCGTCTGGGTAGATCTCGGCGGGCTCGGGAGCGAAGAGGATGTCGACGCCCTCCGCCTCGGCGAGCGCGGCGTCGCGCTCCTCGTCGCGCGGGTAGGTGCTGAGGTCTTCGTTCGGGGTGAACTGGGTCGGGTTGACGAAGAGGGAGACGACGACGAGGCCGTTGTCCTCCCTCGCGCGGCGCATGAGGGAGAGGTGCCCTTCGTGGAAGGCGCCCATCGTGGGGACGAGGCCGACCGTCTTGTTCTGCGCTTTGGCATCTCGGACCGCCGCGCGGACCTCGGCGATCGTGCGGAGGATTCTCATGCGCGGTCCTTCAGGGCTCGGGTGGCGGTGGCGAGGGCGTCGAAGAGGTCTCGGTGCTCTCCGGATGCTGCTCTCTGGGCGGCGACCGTGGCCTCGTCGCCGCGGGCGATGGGACCGGTGAGGGCTTTCTGCGCACCGCACCGCTCCCAGTTTTCGACCGACTGCCGGGCGAGCGGGGCGAGGATCTCGCGCGGGTTCTCGACGCCGGCGGCGGTCGCAAGACGTTCGGCGGCGTCGAGCACTGCCAGCACGAAGTTCGAGGCGAAGGATGCTGCCGCGTGATAGGTCGCGCGGTCGGTCACCGTGAACGGGATCATGCCGAGGGCGCGGGCGAGCTGCTCGGCGACGGCCCTGTCGTCACCGGTGCGGCCGTCGACGGCGGCGCCGAGTCCGTGGAACACCTCGGGCGGCTCGGCGCCCGTGAAGGTCTGGAGCGGATGGATGCTGAGATCGACGTGCTCGAGGCCGGTCGCGCCGGAGACGTGGGCGATCTTGGTCGCAGTGCGCCTCGCCGCGGCGGCGGCATCCGCAATCGCGGCGTCAGGAACCGCGAGAATCGCAAGGTCGACCTCGGGCGCCTGTTCGTCGCGGCCGAGCGGACCCGTGACGTCGAACCCTTCGGCCCGTAGGGCGGCGGCGAGCACTGTACCGAGGCGACCGGCGCCGATGACGGCAACGGCCATGCCGGGCGCGTGCGAAGGAGTCGGGTTCATGTCGATTCCCCGCGTCGGGATCGTGCGGCGCGGATGTCATGAGTATCCGCCCGCGGCGGCATCCGCACCAAATCGCGGAGCAGAACGCCATGCAAGAATTAACCTGTACTGCTTCTTTTGCCATAGAAGGGGTCAAGTAGCTTGTTTTTTTGATCCCGGATCAGAACAGGATGTCGTCCGGACCAGCCGACTGCGCACCGTCGGCGACGAGGATCTCCATGAACGCGTGATTGATGAAAAAGTCGAGAGATTCTTTACACGTCCACGCTTCAGTGCAAGGAGCTTTACACGTTCGGGCCGCGGCGCCGAGCACTCGGCGAGTCCGGATATACCGCGATGTCCGACCCCCTCCCTACAGTTCTTCTCAGCCGGTCCTGAGGACCTTGCACCACGAGGGGAAACACGTCGGATGCCGCCCGATTCAGGGCGCTACTCGTCGCGCCTGCGGTCCGGCTCCCCTCGGCATCCGTCGTGGGGCAGGCCGGTGCTTCACGCACTCTCTCCGAAGGAGAATCACATGTCCATTCCCACCCCGCCCGCAGGCCCTGCGCCCGACGTCGCTCCGCCCTCCGTGACGCCGGCCCCCGGCTTTCCGATCGACGCGCCCGTGAACGGCGCCGCCCCGTACGGCACGCCGGCGCCCGCGCTGCCGGTGCCCCCGGGCACGGCGGCGACGCCGCCGAAGAAGCTGAACGTGCTCGCGCTCGTGGCGCTGAGCACAGCCGCGATCGGGTTCCTGTTCGCGTGCATACCGGGGGCGCTCATCGTCGGCTGGATCCTGCTGCCGATCGCGTTCGTGCTGAGCATCGTGTCGCTCTTCCTGAAGGGCGACAAGAAGTGGTTCGGCATCGTCGGGCTGGTGCTCTCGGTCATCGGGACGATCGTCGGATTCGCCGTGTTCTTCGCGGTGGTCGCGAACGCGGCGAACGAGGCCTTCGGCAGCGGTGAGGTCGTTGTATCCGAACCCGTCGACGACGATGCGGCAGCCCCCGCCGACGAGGCCGAGGAGCCGGCAGCCGAGCGGGGAACCCGCGAGAACCCCTACCCGCTGACGTCTGCGATCAGCAGCGACGACTGGACCGTGGTCGTCAACAGCTACACGCCTGACGGCAACGCCACGGTGGCATCGGGCAACATGTTCAACGACGAGCCGACCGCGGGCTCGCACTACGAGATCGTGAACTACACCGTCACGTACACCGGCGCTGAGTCGTCGTACGCCGCCGAGGTGGGCGTCGACCTGCTGACCGGATCGGGCAATGTGATCGGCTCGTTCGACTCGCTGGCGGTACTCGCCGACGGTTTCAGCCTCGACGAGCTGTACACGGGCGGTTCGGTCACCGGTTCGGTCGCGTTCCTCGTGCCCGACGGCGAGACCGTCACGATCCGGGTGCGGCCCGGGATGCTCGCCGATGAGGTGTTCGTCCAGCCGTGACGCCGTGCAGAGCCCGTCGACCTCATTGTCGGCGGGCTCTGCTACTCTCCTGATCAGGTTCAAGAGCTGCAGTCATCGGTACCTGGCCGGCTGCACGGCAACCCTCCTCCATCGAGCGGGGTGCCCCAGGGGAAGAACCGGCTCGGCGCGATCGCGTGCGGGCAAGTCGATGGGCACTCGTGCCCTTCCCACGGAAGGATGCTTCGATGAACGCAGATCACACCCCGCGCCCCACGGGCGGCTGGCCGGACGATGAGAACCGGCCGGTGTTCGCGCCGGGGCCGGTCGCCGGGAGAGGCTGATCGACGAGACTTCCGGCGCGCATCCGCGGGATTTCCAGGACGCCAACGGCTGGGTCGTGCGCGCGTTCCAGGGGGCGCTCGCCGCGGTCGAAGGAGCGACGTCGCTGACGGATGCCGTGGAGCGGGCGATCCGCGGCGGCGGCGACACCGACACGGTCGGCGCGATCGCCGGGTCCCTGGCCGGAGCCGTGTTCGGAGCGTCGGCGCTGCCGACATCGTGGACCGCGGGCCTTCACGGGTGGCCGGGATACACCGCCGCCGACCTCGCCGGGCTGGTCGAGGAGGCCGTCGGTCGGTGAGGTGAACTCGCAGTCGACCAGGTTGGGTTCCGGTCGCCATCACGGCGCTCCGTCTGCATGCCCGTGTTCCTTCGGAATGTCCGTTCCGGCCATCTCGGCATGCAGACGGGATTCTGACATGCAGACGGGACGCACAGATGGGGCCCTCGCCGCCCAGCGGGGGCGTCGGCGGGTGGAGACGTGAACTCGCAGTCGACCAGGTTGGGTTCCGGTCGCCATCACGGCGCTCCGTCTGCATGCCCGTGTTCCGTCTGCATGCCCGTTCCGGTCGTCTCGGCATGCAGACGGGATTCTGGCATGCAGACGGGACGCACAAATGGGGCCCTCGCCGCCCAGCGGGGGCGTCGGCGGGGACGGATGCCGGATGTGACAGGCCCGGTCAGTTCGGCACGACAACGCAGCGGTAGCGGGCACGGGTGAGCCCGACGTAGAGGATGTCGAACCACGACAGCCCCTCCTTCTGCGCGAAGGCGATGGCGTCGTCGCCGATGTCGGTGAGGATGACGGCTTCGGCGTCGAGTCCCTTGTACTTGAAGATCGATCCCCAGCGCACCCGTCCGGACGGAGCCTTCGGCAGGGGCGGGGTCGGCCTAGCCGAGGTCGGCGCAGCCGGCGAAACGGAGGACGGCCTCACCTCGGCAGCATCCGCAGACACCTCCGCGACAGCATCCGTCATCGGCGCGTCGACGGGCCCGAACTCGGACTCGACGCGCAGCCGGTCACGCAGCCAGCGCTCCTCTTTGGTGAAGTGCTCGGCAGCGAGCAGTCGGCCGACGAGCGAGTTGCGCGCGCCGAACGGGCTGAGAATCACGATGTCGTGCGCCTGGTGATGCGTGAGCAGCTCTTTCAGCGCGCCCGCCAGCGCATGCGACGGATCGGCGGGCGAGGCGATGTTCAGTGCGCCGACGGCCTTCAGGTGGTGCCCGCGGTATCCGAACGACCGCGACAGCAGTTTCTCGATGTCCGCCGTCAGTGCTGCCGCCTGCCGCAGACCACGACCGAGGGCGACGTGCACCAGGTCGGGCACCCGCTCCTTCGCGACGGCGAACGGGTCGACCTGGGCGTCGACGGGGTGCAGGATCTGCTGCCGCGGGTCACCGGCGAACGCGAGCTTCGCGCCGGTCGACGCGGCGAGCGCGAACAGGACGTCGAGCACGGCCGGAAAGGGAGCGATGTCCTGGAACTCGTCGACGCAGATCGCGTCGTACTCCCCAAGTTTCGGATTCGCGCTGAGCGCAGCAAAGGCGCGCTCAGGCAGTTCCTTCCGGTACCAATCCGGTCCAGCATCCGTCGGATTTGCGTCGAGTCCGACGAGACGCAGCATGAGCGAGTTGAGGTCGTCGACGACGATGTCGCGGTGGTTGCGCAGGGTACGGCGCAGTTCGTCGGCCATGAGCAGGTTCCAGCAGACGACGAGCGTGCGGTGGCCGAGGCGCCAGCGCTTGGCGAGCTGGGTGAGCAGGTAGCTCTTGCCGGTGCCGGCCGGGCCGTCGAAGTAGAGGCGGTCGTTCTGATCGACGAGATCGAGCACCATCCGCTGCTCCTTGAGGAGCTTCCCCTCGTCGTCGAGGCGTTCGAGCTTGCGATCGGCGAGCGTGCGTCCACCGGCGAAATCGCCGAGCAGCGTCGCCGCGATCTGCTCGGTGTGCTCCGCAGTCATCACCGCCGGGTCGTGCTCGACGCCGTCGACCGCCGCGTACCAGGCGTCGTGCTCGTCGAGCAGTTTCTGGATCGTCTTGACCGGATGCTGCAGATCGTCGCGCCACGCGAGCTCCCACTCGAAGAACTGCATGTCGCCGGGAGCGGCGTTCTTGAACAGGTGCCGGTCGAGGGAGGTGAACCACACGAGGCGCGCGATCGGCTCGGCACCCGTGAGCACCTCGCGCTGCTTGAGGAAACCGCGGATGCTGCGAATCGAGCCGTCGAGCTGGCTGAACGGGCTCTTGCCCGGGTTCGGCACGCGGTCGAGCCGCCACTCGCCGTCTTTGTACTCGACGTACTCGGGGCTCTTCGCCTCGATCACGACGATGCCGCGCCCCGGCACCAGCACGACGAAATCGGCCTCGCCCTGGAACTGCGCCGCGTGACGGCGGACCTCGAGGCTGTGCAGGACGATCCAGTCTTCCGACGCGGATGCCGTCGCACCCGCGAACGCGTCGAAGATGCGCGTCTCTGAGCTGTTCGCCCCGCTGCGCGGGCGGGCAGGGATCATGCGGGCCATGTTCGGATGCTAGCGGGAGGGGCGGACACCGAAGGCCTCCGGTCCCTGAGCGCCCTTCGTCTCGTCGCTGCGCGCCTCGCTCAGGAACCGCGCAGCGCCACCCCCGGTCCCTGAGCGAGCGCAGCGAGACGAAGGGCTCCACAACCCACGCCCCTCTCCCTGGCATTCTTAACCCATGCCTCTCGCCCGCGACATCCAGAACGTCCTCCCGAGCTTCCGCACGACGCGGCGCGACCTGTGGAACGGGCGGGCCGTCAACGAGTACGCGTTCGAGGCCGAGAACGCCGTGGGGCTGCTGGCCGATATGGCTGAGGACTACGGTGCGGCCGACGTGATCCCCGCGGTGCAGAAAGCGATCGCGAGCACGTTCCGCGTGCTGATGCGGGCCGACGATTCGGGGGGAGCGATCCAGCTCGTCATCCGCGATCTGCTCGTCCTGCACGCCGAACTGTGCACCAAAGCGCCGCCGGCGCCCGCCGTGCTGACGAAGTGGATCCAGACGCAGCAGTTCGGCGAACTCGGCGAGTATTTCAACATCGACGTCGCCGACTACGAAGAGGCGCTCGGCGAGAAGGGGCTCGAGACGTTCGAGCGTCATCTCGAGAAGCGCCGGGCTGCGCTGACCCTGCCGTTCGATGGTCGCCCCGACCTCGAGTTCGAATGGGACGACGAGCGGCACGCTCGACGGGCGGTGCTCTACAACCTGCAGCGCCTGGCCGTGCTGGCTGAAGACGAGGAGGCGATCGTCCGAACGCATGGTGGCGATCTGCCGAAGGCGTATCTCCGAGCGGATGCCGCGAAGGCGCTGATCGAGGCCGGATTCTTGGAGCGGGCAGCATCCGTCGCCAAGGAAGGCATGACGCTCGACGGCGGGTCGCATCAACAGCAGGAATGCGGTGAGCTGTGGGTCGAGTCGCTGGGTCGCATCGACCCTGCGGGGGTGGCGGATGCAGCGGGCGAGGTATTCCGCCGGTGGCCGACTGGTGGCAACGCGTCGGCGTGGATGGATGCCGCGGGCGACGGCGTGCGCGAAGAAGCCGTGACGTTGATGCGGAAGAATCCGCGAACGCTCGTCGCGTTCCTGCTCGATGCGGATGATGTGACGCGCGCCTGGAACGAGGCTCTCGACTCGCTCGGGGGCGCTGGCGGCGGGTTGCTTCCGCAGCAGTGGGACGAGCTGGTGAAGCGCTACGCGAAGGTGGATGCTGTCGCCGTGCTGCCTGTGATGGCGCAGCTGATCGATGACCGCCTGGTCGAGGCGAACACCGCGGTGTACGCGGGTGCGGTGAAGCGCATGAAGGAGCTGCGCAAGGCAGCCGCTCTCGCCGGGGTGCCCGAGATGGCCGACGCGTACCTCGCCGAGTGGCGGGAGAGGTTCAGGCGGCGAACGACGCTGATCAAGCGCATGGACGCCGCGGGGGTGTGAGGGGGCGGATGCCTGGCGGCCCGAGTGCTGGTCTGCGGTCTGCGCCATGATGGACGAGGGCGTGGACCGTCTTCACGCCCAGGAGCGAGGGGAAATCGGCATGAGCGTGTGGGGCGTACACAACAACAAGCTCACGAGCGAATTGACGGATGACGGCTTCATCAGCATCGGGTGGGACGATCTCGGGCCGTTGTCGGAGATCTCGGGTGACAGAGAGGGCCTGAAAACTGCGCTGAGCGCGTTCCAGCCCGACGCCAAGTGGCGCTCGATCGCGGGCCAGGCAGGCGTGCTCGCGCGGTTCCGAGACGAGATCCGAGTGGGTGATGTGATCGTTGCGCCGTTCAAGCCGACCTCGACGATCAACCTCGGTATCGTCACCAGCGACTACTACTTCGACGCGGAGGCGCCGACGCACCGGCATCGACGGCGGGTGGAGTGGAAGCAGGTGGGGCTCCCGCGGACCGTCTTCACACAGTCGGCGCTCTACGAGATCGGCTCGGTGCTGGCAGTCTTCGGCATCCGCAATCATCCTGACGAGTTCCTCGCTGCGCTCGAAGGCGGCGGATCCCTTGAGCAGGTCTCGGAGGCTGTCGAAAAGGTGTCCGAATCGCTCTTCGAGGACGACGACACGGATGACGAACCCCGGGCGTCTCGTATCGAACGGCACACGCGAGACTTCGTTCTCGAAGCGCTACACAAACGCCTGGCGCACGAAGAGTTCGAGGAGTTCACCGCCGACTTGCTGCGGGCACTCGGCTATCAGGCGCGAGTCACGCAGTACTCACAAGATGGCGGTGTGGATGTCATCGCACATCGCGACGCGCTCGGCGTCGAACCGCCCCTCATCAAAGTGCAGTGCAAGCACAAGACGGGATCGATCGGTGCACCCGAGGTTCAACAGCTCATCGGCACTCAGGGCCAGGGAGAACTCTCACTCTTCGTGACCCTCGGTTCATACACTCGCGAGGCCCTCGCCATCGAGCGGCAGCGCTCCGGCCTGCGACTGCTCACCGGCGAGGACATCGTCACGATGGTGCTGGAGAACTACGACAAGCTTCCGCAACGGTGGCGGAGTGAGATTCCACTGACGAGTGTGCTGGTGGTCTCTGACGGGGTGGAGCAGTAGACGGGGCCCGAATTCTGGGCACGCTCGGAACCGACTCCGCTCTCCCGGCGGGCGTGCTCAACTACACTGCGAGGTCCAGCGGCAGATCGGCGATGTCTCGCAGACGCTTGCCATTGATCAGAGTGTCAAGAGTCATCTGCGCCTCATCGTTGTCGAGCTGAGCCGTCGCTTTGACCAACTCCGGTAATGCAAAGTGATAGACCGTGTCGACGTCACCGGTTCCGAGCGCAAGCGATGCAATTCGTGAAGGCGAAGGCTCCCCAGTCACAACGGCAATGTGCGGCGCCCTCCCCTTACGATTACGGAGCACGCCTAGCGCCTCAGTACGAGCATTCTGCGCTCGGTCCGAGCGAAGCGTCCACTTGCAGGAAATCACAGCGTGAACTATTCCATGAGGTTGATTCGCCTGTCGGATCGGGGCGAGCGTTCCAAACTGTTTGTCGACGAGAGGCCTCGTGGCGTTGATTTCAGCATCCGGAACCGGTAATCGAATGACGGTAACGTCCGGCGACACATCGTAGGCATTGCCGAGCACGGCGGCGAGGGTCGGGCTCGCGTCCACCATCTGAGCGAGTTCATCGAGATGCCGGTATGGTTCATACCTCGCAAGGTGATACTCCCGTCTCGAGCCGCCCACGTTCTCGACCACCCATCGCCCTGGCCGCAGCATGTCGAACAACGGGAGGGTGCGGGCGACGAATGACCGTACTGAGCCCTCGAACTGACTCCCCGCGCGCTGCCCGTCCAACTTCACGCCGCCGATGGTTGCGCCGAGTGCAGTCGCCACGGCCAATGCAGCCTCGCGAGAAAAGCGCTGTCCGGAATCAGCGTTCGAAGCGATGCCTTTGGCATCGACAACCAACGTGCGGTCTGCAATGAGCTCGCGATGGAACTCGGCGCGAGCCTGTGACAACAGAGCCAGATGACTCACTGATCCTCCGATACTTAGTGCAGCCCTCTCGGCCCACGTAAGCAGGTTCACGACATCGAGAACTAGCTCACTCGGTTTCGATGAGCCGCGACAACCTCATGGCGCCAGTGATCCGCTTGCCCGGTGAAGCCCTTGAACTCACCGAGAAGATATCGCCGGACCCCGTCAACGTCGATGGTGTGCAGTTCAAAATCCCGCTGCAATGCCGCCAGCCGCTGTTCAACCGCAGCGACGCTTCCTTCGTTGAACGCCTCCACGAGTTCATCAAGACTCAGCGCCCGGTCAGTGCGCGCGAGAGCCCGATAAACCGGATCATGGACGTCCAGGGTTCCGGGTGCCTCGGACCGCGGCGTTCCCTCGCGCGTCAGCGCGTTGCGGATACTCTCGCCGATCGCTTGCGCGACGGGCGGGGGAAAGGCGTTTCCGATCTGCCGATACTGCGACGTCTTTCTCCCCGAGAATGCGTACCGATCGCCAGGCTCCCATCCCTGGATCCGGGCAGCCATCTCGATCGTCAACCTCGGCGGCGCTGTCCGGAACGACACCGACTTCCGATTCGGGGCGGCGTCGGCGATTCCACGGCCATCGATGTTCAAGCGCGCCCACCCTGCCTTAGCCCGGGTCGGACCGAGGTCCGCGCCGCCGTGCTTCTTGCTCCCGCCGACGAGTGTAGGGCCGATATCGTCGGCGAGGTCACGCCATGCATCGGCGTATCGCCAGCCATCCGCCGCCATGTAGTCGTAAAGAGCGTCACCGACAGTCACACGCGGCCGCTGCCCCGGCTCCGGCCAGTGAAAGTAACGCATATCTTCTACGGGCATCGCGACGAGGACAAAGCGCGGCCGAAGCTGGGGCACGCCGAAATCAGCTGCATGTAGCAGCCGCCACTCGCCGACGTAACCCAGCGCATCAAGCCTGTCGATTACGCGCTGACGATACGCAGCGAACCGCGGGGCGGACAACCCGCGAACGTTCTCGAGCATGACAGCCTTCGGTCGGATGATTGCCACCTGCTCGATTGCCCACGCGAACAGGTCACGTTCGTCGGATGTGCCAAGCTGTTTACCGGCTGCTGAGAACGGCGGACACGGTACGCCCCCGGCGAAGAGGTCCACGCCTTCGTAATCGCCCGGGACCCATACGTCCTCGCTGGCGACGTCGCCGACGGCGACGTCAATTCCCAAGTTTGAACGGAGCGTGTCCGCCGCCGTGTCATCGATCTCGATGGCGAGCGCGTGCGCGAACCCGGCTTTGTGAAGGCCAAGCGACTGGCCCCCCGCGCCGGCGCACGCTTCGACGACCGTGAGGCGCTGAGCTCGAATTTCTGTCACGGGTTCATCGTACGTGGGGCCAGGGACATAGCCTCGGTGCGGCGACACCGCGGCGCTAATTCGGGCCACGGACGGTCACGCTGATGCCTACCGCCGCGTCATCGGGATCATCACACTCCCGCACGCGAATCCAACGTAGTACTCTCCCTCCCATGCCCCTCTCCCGCGATACCGAGGAAGCCCTCCGTGCCTTCGTCGCCGCCCGCGACTGGGATCAGTTCCACACGCCGGAGAACCTCGCCAAGAGCATCGCGATCGAAGCATCCGAACTCCTCGAGTGCTACCAGTGGGGCGAGAACCGGAGCCAGAGCCCGAAGCAGCGCGAGCACATCGAAGACGAGCTCGCCGACGTCGTCACCTACTGCGTCCACCTCGCGAACAGGCTGGGGGTCGACCTCGACGAGATCGTGATGCGCAAACTCGCGAAGACCGAGCGGCGCTACCCGATCGAGTCGAACCAGGGCGAGATCAACAAGCGGGCAGCCCCGTGAGCATCCGCCGTTTTCCGTTCCACCGCGACGCTCTCGACACCGACGACGAGAGCCTCACCAACTGACCCGTCGTCATGGCGTGCTGCTCACCCGCGGCAGGCGCGGCACGTACGTGTACGTCTGCGATCCCGGGCTACGAGACTGGCTTCGGATGCTGCTGAGCTGAGCAACCAGGCGCAATCGGCACACGCGCGGTCTACGCTGCGTGACCGAGCCCCCCTCACAGCTCCCACAACGCCGAGATCGGCAACGCGGCGAGGCGGTCGCCGAAGCGCGTTCCTGTCGAGGCTGTGTTGAGAACGTAACCGCCGAGAAAGCGATCGCCCAGCTTGTCGCGCAAGAACTTCAGCCCTCTGAAGTGCTCCTGCTTCAGGGTCGAGCCCGACTTCACTTCAAGGGCGATCACCGATCCGTCGCGAAGCTCCACGATGATGTCAACTTCGATCCCGGTCCGGTCGCGGAAGTGGAAGAGGTCGTATTCCTCGCGACTCCACCCGCGCTGCTTGAACAGCTCCGACACCACGAACCCCTCGACGGCGGCACCGAGATGCGGGCTTCCGAGTGCGCTGAGCTGCTGCTCCGAGATGCGCCCGACTCTGAGCGCCAGCCCCGGGTCATTCACGATCATCTTCGGCTTTCCCGCCTCACGGCTCGTGAGGTTCGGTGTCCACGGCCGCAGCCTCTCGACGAGGTACATCGTCTCCAGCAGATCGATGTACGCCGACACCGATGTCTCAGGAACATCAGCATCGCGTGCGACGCGCGCCTTCACGAGCTCGCCGGCCTGGCTGGCGGCGAGCAGCCGAAGCACCACCGCGATGCGCCCCGGGTCGACTCGCGGCGCGATGTCGGCGACGTCTCGTTCCAGGAGCCGCTCGACGTAACTGTCGAACCAGCTGGCCCGCATCCGTCCTGTAAGCCGCCCCGCCTCGGGGTAGCCGCCTCGCGCGATGCGTTCGATGTATCCGGCTCGATCGACGCCGCTCTCGACGCGTCCCGCATCGACACCGTCGACCAGCTTCGCCACGAAATCTTCGGGAGTACTCGCCCATTCCCCCTGGCTGAACCCGCGCAGCCCGACGGTGATGGCACGCCCTGCCAGACTGTCAGGCGTCCGCGACAGCCGCAGAAGATTGCTGGAACCGGTGAGCACGAAGCGCCCAGGACGACGATCGCGATCGATGGATGCTTTGATGGCGAGTAGCAGTTCAGGCGCCCGCTGCAGCTCATCGATGACGAGGGTCGCATCCGACGCCTGCTCGATCAGCGCTTCCGGAGATTCCGATGCCACGGCTCGGGTCGTGGCATCGTCAAGAGTTATCAGCCTGGCACCTGCTGCAACGATCTGCTCCGCGAACGTACTCTTGCCGACCTGTCGGGCGCCCTGGATCACGATGGCAGGAAAGGTGCGCAGCGCCTCTTGGGCGAAGGATGCGGAATGACGGGGAAGCAGCGCGGCCATGATCCCTCATCATAGATCTCAACTCGTAGGTTCGCAGCATCCAACTCGTAGTTTTGCAATGCTCAAGTCGTGGGTTTGCATAGAACCCCGCTCCGGAGGGCGCGGTGAGGGGCCCCATGCCACCAGCATCCTGCAGTGAAATCGGCCTCCTGCACGATGAATCCGCCCGAAACTCACTGCATTCTCTGCAAACCCCTGCAGGATACAAACCGGGAACCCCGCGGCCTGGCCCCTCAACACCCCGGCCACGGCGCGATGTCGGAGGCGTCTCTTAGCCTCATAGAGTCCTCATTCGCACCGACCCAGGAGAGCGCCATGCACTTCGGCCACAAGGCCCTCGAACTCGCCAACCGTGAGTTCCCGGCATCCGCCGTCGGCGCTGCCATGAAGCTCATCTCTGCTGGTGATGTCCAGCTTTTCTCCGAGCTCGCCGACACCGGGGTGCGCGAGTTCAACTACACAGTCCTCACGGACCGTTCGATCCACGACGTCAACCTCGCGATCAATGCCGACGGCACCACCGACATCATGTGCAGTTGCGGCGCCAGTCGATGCGCACACCTCGCCGCCGGAGTGCTGCTCGCGTTCTCCGCAGACGCGAAACCCGTACCAAGCTGGCACAAGGAGCTCGCGCCGCTCCTGCCCACGAGCACTCCTGCCCCCGAGTCGTGCCTGTTCATCACGCTCGTCGATCCCACGCGGAGCCGGTACTCCTACGGCGCCCCACGCTCACGCTACATCGGCATTCGCCCCGGCATTCTTGGGTCCCGCGGCCTCTGGATCAAAGGGAACACATCCTGGCGGAACCCGCCGTTTCACCAGGCAACCCCGAGGCAAGCATCAGCTGTGAACCGGCTGCAACGCCTGTGGGAGTCGACCCAGGAGCACTGGTACTACGACCCGGAGTGGATCCCCCTCGGCAATCTGCCCGGCGAAGATCTCTGGGCCACGCTGATCCGGATCCGCGACAGCGGCATTCCGATCGTCTCGACGGGAAAACACCAGCATCCGCTCGTCTTCGAAGACACCCCCATCAACGTCTCGGTCACGCTCGCGCGCCACGGCTCTTCGTTGCGTCTGGCTGCCACCACCTCCGACCCACCTGCTCCCGACGGCAGCCAGACGATCTGGCTCGGCGAACCTCATGCGGTACGAGCGCGAGTCATCGACGCAGGCGCGCCCGGCGAGCTGATATCCCTGGCGCGCGTAGGTCATGAGATCGATCGCGTCACCTCGCACCTGCTCCAGCGCGAGGCAGCTCTCACAATCCCAGCATCCGACATCGCCAGCTTCGAGGCCGAGTTCCTCCCCCGAATCCAAGCGGGCACGACCCTCATCTCACCCGACGGCTCATACGACCTCCCCGAGCCGCCGCGCAATGTCCTCACCTTGACGCTCCACTATGCCGACCCGCAATTGCACCTGTCGTGGCAGTGGCGACGCCCATCGGGAATAGCGGATGCTGGGCACGAGCACGCAGTGACCGAAGAGGTGAACGCCCTTCTCGCGGAACTTCCGAATGCGCCGACGGCACACGACATCCCGGCCGATCGCATCCTCGGCGCTGCCGCGAGCGTGCTGTTCGTGACCGAGATTCTTCCGAAAATCCGAGAACTCGACGACATCGAGATCATCGAGCAGTCAGCGCCGCCCGAGTACCGAGCAGCGCGCGAGAACGCTCTCGTCAGCGCTGAGCTCGGACACTCCGGAGACTGGTTCGACCTGCACTTCACCGTCACGGTCGACGAAGAACCCGTCGACTTCGCCGACCTGTTCACGGCGCTCTCCCTCGATGACCCGATCTTCGTCCTGCCCAGCGGCACATACTTTCCCCTCGACGGCCCCGAGTTCCAGAAGCTGCGCGAGATCATCGAAGAGGCGCGAGCACTCGGCGACCGACCTGTCGCCCAGAGTGACTCCATTCGCGTGAACCGCAGCCAGCTCGACCTGTGGAACGACCTCGCCGAGCTCGGCGTCGTCGCCGCACGCGAAGCCGAGTGGTGGCTTGCGGTGCAGAGCCTCGCCGACGGCGAAGGCGTCTCGCCCGTCGACCCGCCGTCGACGCTGCAAGCGACCCTGCGCGACTATCAACAGCTCGGCTTCTCGTGGCTGCATTTCTTACGCACACACGGGCTCGGCGGCATCCTCGCCGACGATATGGGGCTGGGCAAGACCCTGCAGACCATCGCGATGCTCGAAACGGCGCGCGTCGAGAACCCCGACATGAAACCCTTCCTCGTCGTCGCCCCCACCAGCGTCGTCGCGAACTGGGCGAGCGAGTGCGCACGCTTCGCACCCGAGCTGAAGATCGCCATAATCACCGCGATGGAGAGCCGACGCGGAGAACGATTGGCGGATGCTGTCGCCGGAGCGCACGTCGTCATCACCAGTTACACGCTGTTCCGCAGCGAAGCCGAACAGTATCGCGCCCTCGAATGGTCTGGGCTGATCCTCGACGAAGCACAGAGGATCAAGAATGCGGCCTCACACGGCTACCGCGCCGCCCGAGACCTGGGCGCGCCGTTCTGTCTGGTGATCACCGGCACGCCGCTGGAGAACAACCTCGGCGAACTCTGGGCGCTCGCGGCTCTTGCTGCGCCTGGATTGCTGGGCAGCCAGAAGAAGTTCACCGAGTTCTACCGCAAGCCGATCGAGAAACTGAAAGACGCGGATCGCCTGGCGCTTTTGCAGAGGCGCCTTCGGCCATTCCTGCTGCGGCGCACGAAAGAGCTCGTCGCCACAGAGCTGCCGCCCAAGCAAGAGCAGGTGCTCTCCATCGAGCTGCACCCGAAGCATCGCCGCCTCTACGATGTGCGATTCCAGCGCGAGAGACAGAAGGTGCTCGGTCTCGTCGATGACGTCGAAGCGAACCGGTTCCAAATCTTCCGTTCGCTCATGCTACTGCGCCAGCTCGCCCTCGATCCGAGCCTCGTCGATGAGGGCGAAGCCCCATCCGCGAAACTCGAGGCTCTGGAAGAACTCATCGTCGAGGCCGCGGAAGAGGGCCACCGGGTCCTCGTTCTCAGCCAGTTCACCCAGTTCCTCGGCGCCGCCCGCGACCACATCAGCGCAGCCGGCATCCCCTCGCAGTATCTCGACGGGAAAACCACGAATCGTCCGGCCGTGATCTCGCGGTTCCGCGAGGGGACGGAGCCGGTGTTTTTCGTCTCCCTTCACGCCGGAGGGGTCGGCCTCAACCTCGTCGAAGCCGACTATGTCGTGCTGCTCGACCCCTGGTGGAACCCCGCAGTCGAGGCCCAGGCGATCGATCGTGCTCACCGTATCGGGCAGACGCGTCCGGTGATCGTCTACCGGCTCGTGGCGAAAGACACCATCGAGCAGAAGGTGATCGCGCTGCGCGAATCGAAAGCAGAACTCTTCGCGCGCGTACTCGACGGAGAAGGCGAGTTCACACCGGGCACCCTCACTGCCGAAGACGTGCGAGGACTGCTGGGATAAGCACCCGGCAGATACCGACACCAGGACCAGCACCCCGGCATCCCCCCGGTAGACTGGATCAGCCCCGCCTGGCCCCGATCTTGGAGTGCGCGTGACCGCCCCGAACACCCCCACCTCGCACGTCCCCGACTCCGTCGAGAACGCGATCGCGACGCCCGAGAAGGAGCAGCCGTACGCGGCCCTCGGCCTCAAGGACGACGAGTACGCGAAGATCCGCGAGATCCTCGGCCGACGCCCCACCTCGGGCGAGCTGGCGATGTACTCGGTGATGTGGTCGGAGCACTGCTCCTACAAGTCGTCCAAGAACTACCTGCGCCGGTTCGGCCAGAAGGTCTCCGACGAGATGAAAGAGCGCCTCATGGTGGGCATGGGCCAGAACGCGGGCGTCATCGACGTCGGCGAGGGCTGGGCGGTCACCTTCAAGGCCGAGTCGCACAACCACCCCTCGTTCATCGAGCCGTTCCAGGGTGCTGCGACCGGCGTCGGCGGCATCGTCCGCGACATCATCTCGATGGGCGCCCGCCCTGTGGCCGTGATGGACGCCCTCCGCTTCGGCGCGATCGACCACCCCGACACCGCCCGCGTCGTGCACGGCGTGACCAGCGGCATCAGCTTCTACGGCAACTGCCTGGGCCTGCCGAACATCGGCGGCGAGACGGTGTTCGACGCCGTCTACCAGGCGAACCCCCTCGTCAACGCGCTCGCGGTCGGCGTGCTCCGCCACGAGGACCTCAAGCTCGCCAACGCCACCGGCGTCGGCAACAAGGTCGTCCTCTTCGGCGCGCGCACGGGCGGCGACGGCATCGGCGGCGCCAGCATCCTCGCCTCCGACACCTTCGCCGACGGCGGACCCACCAAGCGTCCCGCCGTGCAGGTCGGCGACCCCTTCGCCGAGAAGGTGCTCATCGAGTGCTGCCTCGAGCTCTACCGCGACGAGCTCGTCGAGGCGATCCAGGACCTCGGCGCCGCCGGCATCTCCTGCGCCACCAGCGAGCTCGCCGCCAACGGCAACAGCGGCATGCACGTCTCGCTCGACAACGTGCTGCTGCGCGACCCCACCCTGACCGCTGAGGAGATCCTCATGTCGGAGTCGCAGGAGCGCATGATGGCGATCGTCGCGCCCGAGAAGCTCGACGCGTTCCTCGCCGTCGTCGGCAAGTGGGACGTCGAGACCTCGGTCCTCGGCGAGGTCACCGGCGACGGCCGCCTCGTCATCGACTGGCAGGGCGAGCGCATCGTCGACGTCGACCCGTCGACCGTCGCCGTCGACGGCCCGGTCTACGACCGTCCTGTCGCCTACCCGACGTGGATCGACGCGCTGCAGGCGGATGCCGCGGAGAACCTCCCCCGCTCGAGCGACCCCGATGCGCTCAAGGAGCAGTTCCTCAGCCTCATCGCCTCCCCGAACCTCGCCGACACACGCTGGATCACCAACCAGTACGACTACTACGTACTCGGCAACACCGCCCTCAGCTTCCCCGACGACGCCGGCATGATCCGCGTCGACGAGGAGTCGGGCCTGGGCTTCGCGATCTCGACGGACGCCAACGGCCGTTACTGCCAGCTCGACCCGTACGCGGGCGCGCAGCTCGCGCTGGCCGAGGCCTACCGCAACGTCGCCGTCACCGGCGCCGTGCCCACAGCGATCACCGACTGCCTGAACTTCGGCTCGCCCGAGAACCCCGAGGTCATGTGGCAGTTCGGCCAGACGGTCGACGGCCTGGCAGACGGATGCTTCGAGCTGGGCACCCCGGTCACCGGCGGCAACGTCTCGTTCTACAACCAGACCGGCGACGTGCCGATCCACCCGACACCCCTGGTCGGCGTGCTCGGCATCATCGACGACGTCTCCCGGCGCATCCCGTCTGGGTGGCAGGACGTTGGTCAGAACATCTACCTCCTCGGCACCACCTCCACCGAGCTCTCCGGATCCGCCTGGGCCGAGGTCGTGCACCAGCACCTCGGCGGCCGGCCGCCGAGGGTCGACCTCGCCGGTGAGAAGCGTCTCGCCGGGCTGCTGTCCGCCGCCCGTGACGAGTGGCTGATCTCCTCGGCGCACGACCTCTCGGAGGGCGGCCTCGCGCAGGCGCTCGCCGAGGGCGTCTCCCGCTTCGGCGTCGGCGCCCGCGTGTGGCTGAACGAGATCATCGAGCGTGACGGTGTGGATGCGGCATCCGCTCTGTTCTCCGAGTCGACCGGCCGCGTGATCGTGACCGTTCCGCGCGAGGACGACGTGAAGTTCCGCGGGCTCTGCGAGGGCCGAGGCTACCCGGTGCTGCGCATCGGCGTGACCGACAGCGAGCCGCAGCTTGAGGTGCAAGACGTCTTCACCGTACCGGTCGCCGATCTGCGCGAGCGCTCCCAGGCAACCCTGCCCGCAGCCTTCGGCCCCACCGTCGCAGAGGCAGCGAGCGCATGACCGACGACGACGATTACGGCGACCTCGACGTCCGCCGCAACCGCCGCGTGCGCATCGTCGCCTGGACCGTCATCGTCGCCCTCATCCTCGGCGGCGGCGGCGCGACGGTCCTCGCCCTGCTCTTCGGCTGAGTCCCGCCCGGCTGAGTCCCGCCCGTCGCACGCAGCGGGGTTGAGGAGCGGATGCCGGCACGACGAGCGCGCCGGACCGCGGGGTACATTCGAACCATGCGACCCGAGCGTGCGGTGACACTGCAGGACATCGCCGATCGGCTCGGCGTGTCCCGCTCGACAGCGTCGTTCGCGATCACCGGGCGCGGTCGCGTCTCCGACGAGATGCGCCGCCGTGTGCGCGAGGTCGCCGATGAGCTGGGCTACCGGCCGAACTCCGTCGCCCGGCACCTCAAGGGTTCTCGCACCGGCATGCTCGCGCTGCGGATGCCGCCCTACACCACCACGATGTCGTACTACATGGAGGCGACCTTCGGGATCGTCGAGGAGGCGAACGCGGCGTCGATGACCGTCATCATGCTGCCGACCGCGCAGCGCCCTGAGGCCGCCGACCAGGTTCCGGCCGACGCCGTCATCCTGCTCGACCCCGACCCCGAGGACCCCGTCGCGCGCACCCTGCTCGCCGGTCGTCTTCCGGTCATCACCGGCGAACCGGTGCCCGCCGGGCTCCCAGAGCCGCGGGCTTCGGTCACCAGCGCACACGCGGATGCGGTGCGCGAGCTCATGGATCATCTCCTCGAGCGCGGTACCCGCCGGCCGGCGATGCTGTTCCCCGAGATCCGCGGCCACTGGGCGTTCACCGTACGCGCGGCATTCGAGTCATGGTGCGCCGAGCACGGCATCCGCCCTCGGATCTCCGAGATCGCGCATCCGGCTCCCCCCGCGCTCATCCACGCCGCCGTGTCGGAGCTCGTCGCCGACCACGGCGACGAGCCGGCCGACGCGATCGTCGCCGTCTCCGACGGCACGGTGCTCAGCGTCGTGACCAGCGCGCAGCAGCTGGGGCGAAGGGTCGGCGACGACCTGCTGGTCGCGGCGCTGGTCGACTCCGAAGTGCTCTCGCTCACGCAGCCGTCGATCACCGCGATCGACCTGCACGCGCGCGAGTTCGGGCGTCGCTGCGTTCGTGCAGCCCTCGCGGTGATGGACACGGATGCCGCAGGCGCAGCCGCCCCTCTCATCGAGATCGTGCCGGTCACCGTGCAGCGTCGCGCCTCCAGTCTCGGCGCGCGCTGACCCCTGCGGCGCCTCCGCGTCAATTGCCTCTTGCGTGTGCTTTATCGATATCGCTACCCTGTCAGCACGCCGACCCCGAGCCGGTGCATCCGTGACGACGACGCCACCCCCCTCCCCATAGCTCAGGAGCGCACATGTCCCAGCCCGAAGATTCCCTGGTCCCACCGACCGAGCTCACGGCCCAGGTCACCGAGGGGCGCTTCAAGCGCGTGCTCGGCGTGCCGTCGCTCGTGCTGTTCGGCCTCGTCTACATGGTGCCGCTCACCGCGTTCACCACCTACGGCATCGTCACCCAGCTCACCGGCGGACGCGTGGCCGCAACCTACATCATCACGCTCGTCGCGATGGTGTTCACGGCCCGCTCCTACGCGCGGATGTCGATCGCCTATCCCTACTCCGGCTCCGCCTACGTGTACACGCAGCAGACCTTCGGCGGCGCACTGGGCTTCCTCGCCGGTTGGGCGCTGCTGCTCGACTATCTGTTCCTGCCGATGATCAACTACCTCATCATCGGGCTGTACATGGGTGCCTCGTTCCCCGGTGTCCCCACGTGGATCTGGATCGTCGGGGCGATCGCCCTGGTCAGCGTGCTGAACATCGTCGGCATCGTCTCGGTCGCCCGCGCGAACTTCGTCATCATCGCGGTGCAGACCATCTTCATCGTCGCATTCATCGCGCTGTCGATCGGTGCCGCCAGCGGGCAGGGCGTCGACCCGCTGCTGCCGTTCACCGGCAACGGCACAGTCGACGGCTTCATTCCGCTGTTCCAGGGAGCAGCGATCCTGTGCCTGTCGTTCCTCGGGTTCGACTCGGTGTCCACACTGGCCGAAGAGGCCGAAGACTCCCGTCGCACCGTCCCCCTCGCGATCATGATCGTCACCGTCAGCGCCGGCCTGGTGTTCATCCTGCTCACCTATCTCGCCCAGGTCGCCTACCCGTCGAACGCCTTCGAATCCGCCGACACTGCGAGCCTCGAAGTCGTCGCCTCCTTCGGCCAGCAGTGGATCTCGACGCTGTTCATCGCGGGCTTCATCGCCGGCGGCCTCGGGTCCGCCCTCACATCTCAAGCCTCTGTGGCGCGCATCCTGTTCGCGATGGGCCGCGACGGCGTGCTGCCCCGCGCGATCTTCGGCCACCTGAACAAGCGCTTCGGCACACCGGTCGTGCCGATCCTCGTCGTGTCGGTCGTCTCGCTGTACGCACTATTCGGCGACCTGCTGACGCTGTCGAACATGATCAGCTTCGGTGCCCTGATCGCCTTCTCGTGCGTGAACCTGTCGACGATCAAGCACTACTTCGTCGACCGCGCAGAGCGCAGCGGATGGAGTGTCGTGAACAACCTCGTGCTCCCCGGCATCGGCTTCGCCCTCACGATCTGGCTGTGGACGAACCTGTCCGGAATGACCTTCATCGTCGGCCTGTCCTGGCTCGCCATCGGATTCGTGCTGCTGCTCATCGTCACGCGCCTCTTCAGCCGCCCGACGCCAACCCTCGACCTGAAGGAGTGACCGTGGTCGACACGATCGTCGTCGGCCGGCGGGTGCGGACGCTCGCTCCCGAGACACCGGACCAAGCGGATGCCGTCGCCATCACCGCCGGGCGGATCACCGCGATCGGCCCCCGGGGCGACGTGCTCCCTCTCGCCGCCCCCGCGACCCGGGTGATCGCACACGACGAGGCGACGATCATTCCCGGCTTGGTCGACGCGCACAGCCACCCGATCTACAGCCTGGGAATCGTGCGCGGTCTCTCCCTCACCGGCGTGCACACCTACGCCGAGCTGCGCGCAGCGATCGAACGCGGACGCGCAGAACAGGAGGGCGAGGAGTGGTTCCTCGCCTGGGGCCTGGATCCCACCGCGTTCGAGGGCAGGACGATCGGCAACGCCGTGCTGCACGAGGTGCTGGGCGCCGACCGTCCCGCCTACATCAAGATGTTCGACGCCCACTCGGCGATCGCCTCGGCATCCGCTCTCTCCCGCGCCGGCATCGACGCGCCCATCACCCACCCCGACGGCTCGGGCGCCGCAGGCGACGCCGAGGGCAACCTCACCGGCCATCTGATCGAGTTCCCGACCATGGAGATCGTCGAGAAGACGCTGCCAGCCCACGGCTTCGACGATCGCGTGGCGCAGCTGAGCCGGTTGCTGAGCGACATGGCGGCCGTCGGCATCACGTCAGCGCACGTCATGGACCTGCAGGACGACGACGCCCTCGACCTGCTCGCGGCGATCGAGGCCTCCGGGGACCTTCCGGTGCGACTGCGGATCTCGCCCTGGGTCACCCCGCAGACGACGGATGCCGAAGTCGCCGAGCTCATCGCGCTGCAGGGTCGGGGCGGCCGGCGCTATCGCATCGAAGGCGTGAAGTTCTTCATCGACGGCACCGTCGAGGGAGGCACGGCGTGGCTGTCGAGCCCTGACTCCGAAGGAGAGGGGCTGTCGTCGACCTGGGTGCCCGCCGAGGCCTACGCCGCGCGCATCAGGCAGTTCCACCAGGCGGGCGTGCCCACGGCCACGCATGCGATCGGCGACCGCGGCATCCGCTTCGCCGCCGAGACCCTCGCCGCCCTGCCCGCCACAGGCGTGCCGCACCGCATCGAGCACATCGAGACGGTCGATGACGACGTGATCGCCCTGATCGGGCGAAGCGGCATCATGGCCAGCATGCAGCCGACGCACTGCACCCACCACATCCGCGGCGACGGCGGCGACGACTGGTCGCGCCGGCTGGGGCCGCAGCGCGCCGCGTACGCCTGGCGCACGGCCGACGTTCGGCGCAGCGGGGCGACGCTGGCGCTCGGCTCAGACTGGCCGGTGGCGTCGTTCGACCCGTGGGAGATCATGGCGGATGCTCGGCTGCGCCGCCGGGTGTCCGTGTCGGATTCGCCCACCATCGGTGCGGAGCAGCAGCTCACCGCGACCGAGGCGATCGAGGGC
The DNA here is from genome assembly GCF_047607465.1 of Microbacterium sp. GTDB lineage: Bacteria > Actinomycetota > Actinomycetes > Actinomycetales > Microbacteriaceae > Microbacterium. The sequence continues at coordinate 33,046 of NZ_JASGCY010000061.1, forward strand.
TACACCACCCACGCGCACCGGTCGGTCGGCTCCGACGGCGGAGCGCTCGTCGTCGGCGCGCCCGCCGATCTCGTCGTGGTCGACCGCGATCCGCTCGCGTCCACGCCGGAGGAGCTTCTGCACGCTCGCGTGCTGCTGACCCTGGTCGACGGAGTGCCCACGCATACGGCGTCCTGACACCCGCCGCCACTGGGAGAGCACAGCTTCGGAGCGGATGCCGGGCCGGGCGAGAACCCGGCCCGGCCGGGGGCTACAGTTCGAGCGTTCCCACCGCGCGGATGTCGCGCGACGAGACGCCGACGCGCACCTCCGCCACGCCGGTCGCGGCGACCCAGTCGTGGCTGTCCACGTCGAAGTACGAGACCGAGCGCCGCGGGATCGGCACGCGGACGCGCTCGGACGCGCCGGGCTCGAGATGCACCCTCGCGAATCCGGCGAGCTGCTGCGGCGGCATCGGCACCGGCGCCTGCACATCGCCCGCATACACCTGCACGACGGTCGATCCGGCCCGTCCGCCGACGTTGCGCACGGTGACCGCGGCGGTGCCGGCATCCGCCCCCTCTCCGCCTTCGACGACGAGATCCTCGAACTCCCAGCTCGTGTAGCCGAGGCCGTGGCCGAACGGATACGCGGGGACCAGCTCGTGGGCGTCGAAGCCGCGGTAGCCGACGAAGACGCCCTCGTCGTAGAAGACCCGACCGTCGACACCAGGGTAGGTGCGAGCCTGCGCGGCCGGCGTCTGGTCGAGCGACAGGGGCAGCGTGAGCGGCAGGCGCCCTGCGGGCTCGACGGCGCCCGTGAGCACGCGGGCCAGCGCATCGCCCTGCGCCTGACCGGCGAACCAGGCCTGCAGCAGGGCTGCGGGCTCACCGCCCCAGCGCGTCACGTCGACCGGCGCGCCCGTCATCAGCACGACGACGGTGCGCGGGTTCGCCGCGATCACCGCGCGGATCAGGTCGTCCTGCCCTGCGGGCAGGTTGAGACCAGGCCTGTCATCGGCCTCGGCCTCGTAGGAGCGCACGACCACGATCGCGACATCGGATGCTGCGGCGGCCTCGGCCGCCTGCGCGACCGACGGCGCGACCACCCCGGCCGGCGGCACCCACCCGAGTCGCAGCTTGGCGCCGAGCTGGAACCCCTGCGAGGGGTCGTTCGCCTGATAGTCCAGCTGCAACCGGTACTCGCGCCCCGCCTGCAGCTGCACCGTGACCTCGTCGACCGACAGGATCCCGTCGCTGCCGTCGCCGCCCGTGCCGTACGGGGTCTCCGCCACGGGGGCGGAGTCCGCGGCCTCGCCGCCGTCCGCGGCCTCGCCGCCGGCGTGGTCGATCACCACAGGATCCACCACGGGATCCACCACGAGCGGCGCCTCGGCGGCATCCGCTCCGGTGCGGGCGATCACCTGACCGTCGAGGGTGAAGGTGTAGGTGCCGAGCGAGGTCACGGCGAGCGTGTAGTCGCCCGTGACCGGCACGGTGAACGTGCCGGAGTAGCGCAACGACATCTGCCCGTTGAGCTCGCCGGGCAGCCGCGTGAAGCGCTGCGATGCGGCGTTGAAGCCGGGGAAGTTGTGGAAGCCGAGCATGAGCTCGATCTGGCCTTCGGTGCGGACCAGGAAGGGGTCGCCCCCGAAGTCGGTGTTCGTCCAGTACTCGGCACGCAGCCCCACCTCGCCGTCCTGGGTGCGGAAGAAGCCCGATCCGATGGCGTCCGGCCCCGGCAGCAGCGCGCCGGGCGTCACCGGGTCGCTGCCGTGCACGACCGTGATCTCGACGTCATCGCCGAGCGCGCGCCGCAGGCCGTCTGCCGGCGAAACCTCCCTGGTGCCGCGCACCTGCGAGCTGCCACCGCCCTGGGCGCTCACGGCGTCGACATCCGGGCCGATCAGAGCCACCGTGCGCACACCGGCCAGGGGCAACAGGCCGTCATTGCGCAGCAGCACCATGCTGCTCTCGGCGATGCGCTGCGCGACCTCGTGGTGAGCGTCCTCGTCGAAATCCGTGATGCCCACCGGGTTCTCCAACTGCCCGAGACCGATCAGCGGCCGAAGGATGTTGCGCACCTTCTCGTCGATGACCGCTTCGGCGACCTCACCGGCCTGCACCGCAGCGAGCAGCTGCGATCCCCAGAAGCCCTCATTGGGCTGCTCCTGGTCAAGACCAGCGTTCGCTGCGGGCGCCGTGGAGTGATTGGCGCCGTAATCGCTCATGATCCAGCCGCGGAAGCCGAGGTCATCGCGCAGGATGTCGCGCAGCAGCGTCGGGTTCTCGCACGCGAACTCGCCGTTCACGCGGTTGAACGAGCCCATCATCGAGGCGACCTCGCCGTCGCGGATCAGAGCCTCGAACGACGGCAGATACAGCTCGCGCAGGGTGCGCTCGTCGATCACGGCGTCGATGCTCCAGCGGTGATCCTCCTGGTTGTTGATCGCGTAGTGCTTGGCGCACGCCTGCACGCCCTGAGCCTGGATGCCGTGCACCACCGCGACCCCGATCCAGGACTGCAGCAGCGGGTCCTCCCCGAAGGACTCGAAAGTACGTCCGCCGAGCGGTACGCGGGCGATGTCGACGGCCGGGCCGAGAGAGACGTTGTGGTCGGTCGCACGGCACTCGACGCCGATGACCGTGCCGTACTCGGTGGCGAGCTCCCGGTCCCACGTCGCGGCGAGCGCGATGGGGGCGGGAAGCTGCGTGGCCTTGCCCTCGTGCACGTCGCCCTTGTTGATGCGGACGCCCGCGGGGCCGTCGGCCATCTGCACGTTCGGCAGGCCGAGCCGCTCGTTGCCACGGGAGAAGAACCCGTAGTTCCAGTCGAGGTCGCCGGTGACGAAGGCCACCTTGTCCTCCAGTGTCATCTCGGCGAGGTAGCTCTCGACGCGCTCCTCGGTCGCTGCCGAATCCCAGCTCGCCACGGACTGCTCAGACATGCACACGCTCCATCGGGTCTGCGGCGCCACGACGATGTGGCCCGTTTCGATGAGAGTCTCGCGCGAAACCCGTAGCGAGTCAAGTATTCAGATTCGGGGCGGGGTTCCTCACGCGCCGGTCTCGTGACGGCAGGGCGGATGCCGCAGCGGCTACGGCCTCCAGGTGCGCTCGAAGGGCAGCCGCCAGGCGTTCGGGGCGATGAGCTGATGGATCGCGTTCGGCCCCCAGGTGCCAGGAGCGTACATCTTCACGGCAGGCGGGTTCTCCAGCAGCGGGGCCGAGCGTTCCCACAGCGACTCGATGCCCTCGGCGGTCGTGAACAGCGTGTGGTCACCGCGCATCGCGTCGAGGATCAGCCGCTCGTACGCCTCCAGCACATCGGAGGCGCGCTCCGTCCCCTCGGTGGAGAACTGCATCGACAGCTTCTCCAGCCGCATTCCGGGCCCTGGCCGCTTGCCGTAGAACGACAGCGACACCTTCGACTCGTCCGCCAGGTCGAAGGTCAGGTGATCAGGGCCTGCCGCCCCGATTCCCGAGTTCGCCGGGAACATCGACTTCGGCGCCTCCTTGAAGGCGATCGAGATGATCCGCATGCCCTCGGCCATGCGCTTGCCGGTGCGCAGATAGAACGGCACCCCGGCCCAGCGCCAGTTGTCGATACGCGCGCGCAGCGCGATGAACGTCTCCGTGTCGGAGTCGGGGTTCACGCCCGGCTCGTTGCGGTAGCCCGAGTACTGGCCGCGCACGGCATCCTCCGGCAGGATCGGCTCCAGGGAGCGGAAGACCTTGTTCTTCTCCTCGGAGATCGCCCGCGGCTCGAGCGCCGTCGGCGGCTCCATCGCCACGAACGCGAGCACCTGCAGCAGGTGCGTCACGACCATGTCCTTGTAGGCACCCGTCGGCTCGTAGAACGCCGCCCTGGCATCGAGACCGAGCGCTTCCGGCACGTCGATCTGGATGTGGTCGATGAAGTTGCGGTTCCAGATCGGCTCGAACAGACCGTTCGCGAACCGAAACGCGAGGATGTTCTGCGCCGCTTCCTTCCCCAGGAAGTGGTCGATCCGGAAGATCTGTCGCTCCTGGAAGGTGCGGTGGATCTCGGCGTTCAGGGCGACGGCTGTTTCCAGATCCTCGCCGAAGGGCTTCTCCATGATGACCCGCGAGTGCGCCACCAGCTTCGCCTGCTCGATGGTGTCGATGACCGCCCCTGCGGCCCTCGGCGGCACGCTGAGGTAGTGCAGCCGCCGCACGCCCTTGCCCAGCTGCTCCTCGGCCGCTGCGACCTTGGCGGCCAGCGCTGCGGGTCCCGCCCCGGTGGGGACGTACGACAGCAGCGGCGCGAACTGCTCCCACTGCTCGTCGGTGAGCTTGCGCGCGCCGACGGCGTCGATGGACTCGCGGGCGAAAGTGCGGAACTCGTCGTCATCGAGCTCGTCCAGCGAGGTGCCGACGACACGGATGCCGCCGGTGAACCCCGATACGGCGAGGAAACCGATCCCCGACAGGAGCTTGCGCCTGGCGAGGTCTCCGGTCGCGCCGAACAGCACTATCACGTGCGGCGCGGCCTCAGGCCCCTCCTTGCGCGCGTGGGAGTTGCCCCCGGGATAGGCGACGGTCTGCGGCTTCGCCGCAGCATCCGGCTTCCTCGGCGCCCTGCGCTCAGCCTGCGTCGACATTGCGTCCTCCTGCCTCCAGCACGTCTCCAGCCGGACGTTCCTGGTGCCCACCGAACTGCAACCGCATGGCCGAGAGGACCTGGTTCGCGAAGCGATCCTCGTCGCGCGAGGCGAAGCGCTCGAAGAGGGATGCCGCGAGCACCGGTACCGGCACGCCGACGTCGACCGCGGCCTTGACGGTCCAGCGCCCCTCCCCGGAGTCCGAGACGCGGCCGGCGAGACCGTCGAGCCGGGGGTTCGCGTGCAGGGCGGCCGCGGTGAGATCGAGCAGCCACGACGACACGACCGATCCGCGCCGCCAGAGCTCGGCGACCTTGGCGGTGTCGATCGGGAACTGGTAGTACTCCGGCTCCTCCAGCGGCGCGACCTCGGCGGAGTGCTCGGCCTCGCGGATGCCGGCATCGGCGTTCTCGAGCAGGTTGAGACCCTCGGCGATCGCGGCCATGATGCCGTACTCGATGCCGTTGTGCACCATCTTCACGAAGTGGCCGGCCCCGGACGGCCCGCAGTGCAGGAAGCCCTGCTCCTCCGGGGCGAGGTCGCCGGAACGACCCGGGGTGCGCTCGACGTCGCCGACGCCGGGGGCGATCGTGCGCAGGATCGGCTCGATGCGCGTCACCGCGGCATCCGATCCGCCGACCATCAGGCAGTAGCCGCGTTCGAGGCCGAAGACCCCGCCGCTGGTGCCGATGTCGACGAACTCGACGCCGCGCTCCCGCAATGCCGCCGCGCGGCGGACGTCGTCGCGGTAGTTCGAGTTGCCTCCGTCGATGATGACGTCGCCGGCGTCGAGCACCGCCGCCACCTCATCGACGACCTGTCCGGTGAGGGAGGCGGGCACCATGAGCCAGACCACCCGCGGCGCCGTCAGCTTGGCGGCGATGTCCGCGTAGCTGTCGGCCCCGATCGCCCCCTCCGCGACGAGCGTCGCCACCGCCGACGCGTTCACGTCGTAGACCACGCACTCGTGTCCTGCGCGCATGAGGCGCCGCACGATATTGGCCCCCATCCGCCCGAGCCCCACCATCGCCAGCTGCATGTTCGCTCCTCACGCCACAGACGGCCCCGTGCGGCCGGATGCGCTCATATTGGCACGCTCTGCGCAATCCCTCAATGCCTTCGGCATTCAAAACCCGTATTGATTAAGGTTTACGTGCGAGGATGATCGGCATGAGCGCCCTGATGCCGTACCAGGACCCCTCGCTGGCGGTCTCCGACCGTGTCGCCGATCTCGTCTCGCGCATGACCGTGGAAGAGAAGATCGGGCAGATGATGCAGCTCGACGCACGCGGCGACCTCGACGAGCTGGTGCTGAACGTCCATGTCGGCTCGATCCTGCACACCTCCCCCGAGCGCATCGTCCGCGCCCAGGAGCTCACGGCGCAGACCCGGCTCGGCATCCCGCTGCTCGTCGGTGAGGACTGCATCCACGGCCACTCGTTCTGGGAGGGTGCGACGATCTACCCGACCCAGTTGGGCATGGCGGCATCCTGGGATCCCGATCTTCTGGAGCGGGTCGCCAGGGCGACCGCGGTCGAGGTGTCGGCGACCGGCGTGCACTGGACGTTCTCGCCGGTGCTGTGCATCGCCCGCGACCTGCGCTGGGGCCGCGTCGACGAGACCTTCGGCGAGGACCCGTTCCTGATCGGAGAGCTGGCGAGCGCGATGGTGCGCGGCTACCAGGGCGAAGGCCTCGCCGACACCACCGCCATCCTCGCGACGGCCAAGCACTTCGCCGGCTACTCCGAGACCCAGGGCGGGAGGGATGCCGCTGAGGCCGACATCTCGCGCCGCAAACTGCGCTCCTGGTTCCTGCCGCCGTTCGAACGCGTGGCCAGGGAGGGATGCCGCACCTTCATGCTCGGCTACCAGTCGATCGACGGGGTCCCCGTGACCGTGAACGACTGGCTGCTCAGCGACGTGCTCCGAGGCGAATGGGGCTACACCGGCACGCTGATCACCGATTGGGACAACGTCGGCCGCATGGTTTGGGAGCAGCGCGTGCAGCCCGACTACGCGCATGCGTCGGCCGCCGCCGTGAAGGCGGGCAACGACCTCGTCATGACGACGCCCGGCTTCTTCGACGGCGCGCTGCAGGCGATCGCCGACGGACTGCTCTCCGAGAGCGAGCTCGACGTCGCGGTCGCCCGCATCCTGACCCTGAAGTTCGAGCTCGGCCTGTTCGAGAACCCCCGGCGCCCCGACCCGGCACGCATCGCCGACGCCGTCGGCACCGTGGAGCACGCGGCCCTCAACCTCGAAGCCGCCCGGCGCTCGCTCGTGCTGCTGCGCAACGAAGAGCAGGCGCTGCCCCTGGCCGGCGGCTACGACGCGGATGCCGATGGCAGATCGACCGGTGGCGACCCCGCTCCGCGGCGGATCGCCGTCATCGGCCCGCTCGCCGATGACGCGCAGACGCAACTCGGCGACTGGGCGGGCGGCTCCGGTCAGGCCGGCTGGCTCGACGGACAGCCGCGGGAGATGATCACGACCGTGCTCGACGGCATCCGCGCGCACGTTCCGGCGAACTGGAGCGTCACGTACGCCCCCGGCGCCGAGATCCTCACCCTCTCACCGGACCCCCGCGGCGAGACGTTCGCCGACGGGCAGCCGCGCCCGCCGATCGCCTGCGCGTGCGCCCCCGACGAGCGGCTGATCGCGGATGCCGTCGCCGACGCGCAGCGCGCGGACTACGTGGTCGCGGTCGTCGGCGACCGCATCGAGCTCGTGGGCGAGGGCCGCTCGACCGCGACCTTGGAACTGCTCGGCGGACAGAACGCACTGCTGGACGCGCTCGCCGCCACCGGAAAACCGCTGATCGTGGTGCTGCTCGCCTCGAAGCCGCTGGTGCTGCCGGCATCCGCTCGCCACGCCGACGCAGTGATCTGGGCCGCCAACCCCGGCATGCAGGGCGGCAGGGCCGTCGCGGAGCTGCTGCTCGGCCTGATCGAGCCGTCCGGACGCCTGCCGATCTCCTTCGCCCGCCACGTCGGGCAGCAGCCGACCTACTACAACCAGATCCGCGGACAGCACGGAGACCGCTACGCCGATCTCACGCAGGAACCGGCCTGGGCCTTCGGTGAGGGCCTGTCGTACACGTGGATCGAGTACGAGGACCTCGTGCTCGACGAGGACGCGGTTCCGGCCGACGGCGTGCTCGCGGCGGAGATCACCCTGCGCAACGTCGGCGAGCGCCCGTCCCTCGAAACCGTGCAGGTCTACGTCAGCGACCTGGTGACCTCGGTGAGCTGGGCGGAGCAGGAGCTCAAGGCCTACCGTCAGGTGTCGGTGCAGCCAGGAGAGTCCGTGCGGGTGCGCATCGAGCTGCCGGTGGCGGGGCTGACGATCGTCGACGCCGAGGGCGACCGGCTCGTCGAGCCGGGGGAGTTCGAGCTGCGCGTCGGCCGCTCCAGCAGAGACCCGTGGCTCCAGCGCGCGGTGTTCCGCGTCGAGGGATGAAGCGCAGGATCAGGCCTCGGCAGCGCCGAGGTGCGACAGGGCGGCGATGCCGCCCCACATCGCCCTGAGCCGCGCGATCATGTCGATCGAGCGGTCGAGCAGCCACTGCTGCTGCAGCCCGTCTGCAGTGGCGATGATGATGTCTGCGACCAGGTCGGCATCGACGTTCGGGCCGAACTCGCCGCTCTCCTGGGCGGCGGCGATCGACTGCTTCGACAGTTCGCGCACCCATTCGTAGCGCTCGAGGAAGTACTCGTGCGCCGGATGCTTGCCGATGCTCGCCTCCGCAGAGAACTCCACGTACAGCTGCACGAGACCTGGTACCCGGGTGTTGTGCTCCATGACCTCGAGAAACCCCTCGAAGTTCGGGCTGCCGACCCAGTGCGCCTCGGTGTCGCGCTCGTCCCGCGCGCGCAGCACCGCCATGTAGAGCTCTTCGCGCGAACCGAAGTAGTGCATCAGCCCCGGCTGCGTGAGCCCGACACGACGAGCGATCTCGCGATTCGAGGCGTTGCGGCATCCGAACTCCGCCACGACATCGAGCGCCACGGCGAGGATCTCCTCCCGTTTCGCTGCCCCCTTGGCGTACTGCCCCCGACGATTCATCGACTTAAGTCTATGAGCTAAAGCGAATGGTCATGTGAACGCTCCCCTTCGTGCGCCCGTATGGCTGATGGGGCGGTCGGACGCTCCTGCGAGCATCCGACCGCCCCACCCTGAATCGGCCGGTTACTTGACCTTCTTGATCGGCAGGATCACGAGGGCGCCGATCAGGCACAAGACGGCGCAGACGGTGAACCAGACGGCGTAGTCGTCTCCGTTCGCTCCGCCGGTGAAGGCCAGCACGATGCCGCCGATCATCGGCGCGAAGGTCTGCGGCAGCGCGTTCGCGATGTTCAGCACGCCGAGGTCCTTCCCGGAGTCGTCCGGGTTCGGCAGCACGTCGATCACGAGGGCGAGGTCCACGCCCACGTAGATGCCGTATGCCGCCCCCAGGAGCCCCTCGAGGATGTAGAAGGCCGAAACGTCCTGGACGAAGATCAGCGCGAAGGTCCCCACCGCGAACAGGGCCGTGGACGACCACACGAAGATCTTGCGCTTGCCGATCTTGTCGGAGAGCTTGCCTGCGACCCAGGCGGTGATGATCAGCGCACCGGTGTAGATGAGCGTGGTGTTGGCGATCAGCGCGGTGACCTCAGCCTCGGGCACGCCGATGTGGAACTGCAGGTAGGCGAACCGGAACGCGGTGAACCCGAAGCTCGCGAACGTGATGAGGAAGCGGGACCACCACGCCAGAGCGAAGTCGGGGTGCTTGAGGGGGCTGACCCAGAACGTCTCGATGATCTCGCCGAACGTCATACGCGGCGGCTTCGCCGGCAGGACCTTGTCCGGCAGGACGATGACGAACACGACCATCGCCAGGATCGCGAGGATCGACGGGATCACGAAGACGATGAAGAGGCTGAAGGAGAACCAGTTCGCGACGTACACGCCGCCGACGATGCCGATGTTCTGGGCGATTCCCAGTGCAGCGGTGATCCCGCCTCGCTGGAACTTCGGCACCTGGTCGGCCATGGTCGCGATGAAGGGTGCGAGCGTCATGTTGGCGCCCAACTGCGCGATGGCCCAGCCGACTGTTGCGAGCGCCAGGCTGTCGCCCAGAGCCATCACGACGAAGCCGACGGTCATCACGACCGTGCCGAGCACGACCCAGATCCGGCGGCGTCCCCATCGGCTGGTCGTGCGGTCGGAGACGCGCCCGAAGACGACGTTCGCCACCGTGGCGAAGAATGCGCCGACACCGCCCAGAATCGCCGATGCCGTGATGAACGACTGCCCACCGGCCGCGATCGCTCCGGAGTCCTGAAGGGCATTGATCTTCATGCCGATCCCGACGATGGCGGGCCCGAGCAGGGCGATGAAGAAGATGAGCTGGGCGATCAGCAACCACGTCACATACGTCTTGCTCGCCGGCTCGGTCGGCTCCTTGAACCAGTGATGCTCGTGCGAGCCGATCGTGCGACTCGCCGATGTCATCCCTGATGGCGTGCCCGCGGCTGATCCGCTGACTGACGACATATACCTGCCTCCTTTGGCTGGTTTCGCTTCCGGGGCCCCGCGACGACGCGTATGCCGCCGTGTGGTGACCCCCCCTTGTCGATGAAAACCTAGACCGCTAAGGTTTCCAGCACAAGAGGCATTTCCAGAACTTTCCCAGCTTCAGGATCGAGGACGATCAATGGCCGATCTCAGCAACCTTCGCGCAGCAGACCTCACGCTCGAAGAGCGCGCGTCGCTCACCAGCGGCGCCGACTTCTGGACCACCAAGGCGGTCGACCGTGTCGGCATCCCCTCGGTCATGGTCACCGACGGTCCGCACGGCCTGCGCAAACAGGGCGGGGCATCCGACCACCTGGGTCTTGCCGACAGCATCCCTGCCACCTGCTTCCCCCCGGCCGTCGGTATCGCCGCGAGCTTCGACCCCGAGCTCGCAGAGCGCGTCGGTGTCGCCCTCGGCGTGGAGTCCGCCATCGAAGACGTCGCCGTCATCCTCGGCCCCGGCATCAACATCAAGCGCTCCCCGCTGTGCGGACGCAACTTCGAGTACATGTCCGAAGATCCGATCGTCTCCGGCGCGATGGGTGCAGGGCTCGTTCGTGGCATCCAATCGCAGGGCGTCGGCTCCTCGCTGAAGCACTTCGCCGCGAACAACCAGGAGACCGACCGCGTTCGTGTGTCTGCCGACATCGACCAGCGCACCCTGCGGGAGATCTACCTGCGCGGCTTCGAGCGCGTCGTCAAGGACACCCAGCCGTGGACCGTGATGTGCTCCTACAACCGCCTCAACGGCGTGTACACCTCGGAGGACCCCTGGCTGCTGACCTCGGTTCTGCGCGACGACTGGGGCTTCGAGGGGCTGGTGGTCTCGGACTGGGGCGCCGTCTACGACCGCGTCGCCGGCGTCGCCGCCGGGCTCGATCTGGAGATGCCATCGAGCAACGGCCGCACGGATGCCGAGCTGGTCGCCGCCGTCCGCGACGGGCGGCTGGCCGAAGACGCCCTGAACGCCGTTGCCGACCGTGTGATCGACCTGGTGCGCAAGTCGCAGGCGCGGCCTGCAGCATCCGGCTCGCTCGACGTCGAAGCGCACCACGCGCTGGCCCGCGAGGCGGCAGGGCGGTCGATCATCCTGCTGAAGAACGACGGCGGCGTCCTGCCGCTCGCGGCCTCGACCTCGGTCGCGGTGATCGGCGCCTTCGCCGAGTCCCCCCGCTATCAGGGCGCCGGCTCATCGCAGATCAACCCGACCCGCCTGGACAAGGCGATCGACGCGATCCGCGAGGCGGCCGACACCGAGGTCGCCTTCGCCGCCGGATTCACGATCGACGGCTCCGGGGATGCTGCCGCGCTGCGCGCGGAGGCCGCCGCTACGGCATCCGCAGCAGAGGTCGTCGTCGTCTTCCTCGGCGTTCCGGCCGCAGAGGAGTCCGAGGGCTTCGATCGAACGCATATCGACCTGCCGCAGAACCAGCTCGACCTGCTGGACGCGGTGATCGGCGCGAACCCGAACGTGGTGGTCGTGCTCTCGCACGGCGGCGTCGTGGCTCTGCCGTTCGCCGACCGCGTGTCGGCGATCCTGGATGCGTCGCTGCTCGGCCAGGCCGGCGGCTCAGGCACGGCCGACGTGCTGTACGGCGCGGTCAACCCGTCCGCGCGCCTCGCCGAGACCATCCCGTTCCGCATCGAGGACACCCCGGCGTTCGGGAACTTCCCCGGCGAGCACGGCCATGTGCTCTATGGCGAGGGGCTGCTGGTCGGCTACCGCTGGTATGACGCGAAGAAGCTCGACGTGCAGTTCCCGTTCGGGCACGGCCTGTCGTACACCACCTTCTCCTACGGCCAGGCCAGCGCCTCGGTCGGCTCTGATGGAGACATCCTGGTCACCGTGCCGGTCACGAACACCGGAAGTGTCGACGGCCGTGAAGTCGTGCAGGTGTACACCTCGCTCCCCGGCTCCTCGGTGAACCGCCCGCCCCGCGAGCTGAAGGGCTTCGCCTCAGTGGCGATCGCGGCCGGCGAGACCGTGGATGTCGAAGTGACGCTTCGCCGCTCGGAGCTGGCCTACTGGGACATCCGGGTCGACGGGTGGATCGTGGAGGGCGGCGAATACGTCGTCGAGGTCGGGGCGTCCAGCCGCGATCTGCGCAGCTCGACGACCGTGGCCGTGGCGGGCGACCCGCTGCGCCTGCCGATCAGCATGAACTCCTCCTTCGAGGAGCTGCTGGCAGACCCTGTGATCGGCGAGGAGGTGCGGGCCGCGCTCGATGCGAGCAACGTCGAACCTGCCCTGCTGGAGCTGATGGGCAACTTCCCTGTCGGCCGCATCGACGGCATGCCGCTGCCCCGGGAGCAGACGATCGCCCTCGTCGAGAAGGCTCAGCGAGGCTGAGAACCCCGCATCGGCCCGTCGCCGCCCGGGAGCACGGCACTTCCAGAGCCGTCTGCACGGTCAGGTCGGCGGATGTCAGTGCCGCGACGGATGCAGGACGAGGGCGAGGATCTCCTCGAAGCTGCGCGCCGCAGCATCCTCATCACGGGCCTCGAAGGCCGCGCGGAGGGCATCGAACAGGATCGCCACCTTCTCGGGGGAATCCACCCGCACCTCCGCCGCGCGCACATCGCGCTCGAGGACGACGCGCATCTCGGACATGACGGTTCCGTACACCGACCCGTCGGCGCACTGGGTGAGAGTGTCGATGCAGCGGAAGAGGCCCGAATGCGCGCTCTGGGTGTCTCCGCCGAGGAGCGCCTCCTCCCAGGCATCGAGATCCGCACTGATCCCTTTCGTCACGGGCGCGCCCATCGAGAGCGCGGCGAGGCCTGCAGCACGCGCGCAGAGATGTCGTAGCAACCGCAGCGACTCGTCTATCTGCGCCGCGGACAAGGGCACGACACGGGTGAACCTGCTGGCCGAGGTCTCGACGATGCCCTGTCTCTCCAGTCGGAACAGCGCCTCTCTGACGGGAGTGCGCGATACGTCGAGCACCGCGCACAGACGCGACACGTCGAGAGCGACGCCCTCGGGCAACTCACCGCTGATGATCGCCTCGGCGAGACGCCGATAGGCGATGTCGCTCAGGCGTCTCGCCTCTCGCGCGACTCCTGACCGGAGCGCGGCGACGCTGCGGAGCTCGGCATCTGGTCGCACGACATGCATGCTCGTCGTGCGGACCGCCTCGGCGAACGGCGACGAGGCGACGCCGGCCCGAGGCTCCGCAGGGTGCGGTGTCTTCTCCACGGCGCTCCCTTCGAATCGGACGGCCTGTGTGATTCAGTCGAGCACATCGCCGGGGAGCCGGATCGCAAATCCATGAAACTTCACCCCGGCTTTCACCCTCGACTCGAGGGTCTGCCGAGGAAGTGGCTCCGCGCGTGCACCCGAGAAGTAGGCTGAGCACATCATGGAGTGGTGGAACTACTGGTGGCTCGTCTTCCCGTTGATGGGAGTCGCGGGCGCGGCCGCGAAGCGGTGGGAATGGGCCGCGCGCCGACGTCACGAGCGCCGGCTGGAGACCCTGCGCCTGAAAGCCGAGATCCAGGCCGCCCAGCTCGAGGCACGCGGGCTCCCTCAGCGTCAGGATCCCGCGAGCATCGACCCCGCGGCATCCGTCGCGACGAACGAGCTGCTGACCCGTCTGTTCGCCGAGCATGACGAGATCACCGCGCGCTGGCTCGACTACGAGCTCGACGTGTCCAAGCTCATCGCGTTCCCCGCGATGAGCGATGGACGCCAGCCGCTGGTGGCCGCGTTCCTGCGTGCGAAGAAGACGGCGGATGCTCTGCGCCCGGCCTCCGCGGACGCTGCGGTGCCGCAGCGCCAGGTCTCCGAGTACCTCGACGCGGTCGGCGCCTACGCGGTGGCCTTCGAGGTCGCAGAGAAGGACGCCAGGCGCCTGCGCGACTCGACCTTCACCGAGCCCGAGCGCAAGCGCTTGGAGCGTGCGCAGCAACTGCTCAAGGTCGCCGTCGACGAGTCGGCCACGCAGGCCGAGCGCAATGTCGCCTACAAGCGGGTGCGCGAGGAGCTCGATGGGCTCGTCCTGCTGTCGGACGAGGCGGTCGAGGTGCTCGAGAAGCAGGTCGCCCGCGAACTCCCCGCTCCCCCGGCATCCGCTCCGGTCTCTCCGCCGACGCCCCACCTGCACGGCGACGCCGACGCCCCACCTGCCTGACGTCGGCCACGTGGGGCGTCGGCGGGAAGTGCGGGCGGCGCGTCAGCCGCGTGCGGTGCGCTCGGCCTCTTTCGCGGCGACGATCTGGCGAAGACCCGAGCTCGAGAAGCGGTGGTCGCGGGTGTTGAAGTACAGCTCGATGCCGGACTCCTCGCAGTAGGCCCGTCCGGTGAAGTCGCGGTCGGCGTACTCGTCGCCGACGATGCGCACGTCGAGCTTGAACGAGCGGAGGATGTCCTCCAGGTCCTGCTCGGTGGAGTACGGGACGATCTCGTCGACGTACTCGCAGCCGCGGAGCTGGATGTAGCGCTCGACGACCGTCTGGGTCGGAGCGTTCTTCTCCGGGCGGTCGAGGGTCGGATCCATCTGCAGCCCGCAGATGAGGTAGTCGCACTGCCGCTTGGCCTCGGCCAGCATCATGATGTGCCCCGCATGCAGCAGGTCGAAGGTGGAGAAGGTGATCCCGACACGGGGGCCGGGGTTGTAGTCCTGGTGCTTCTTCTTCGGCTTGTCTGCCATTGCTCTTCCGATTGTGCTGCGGTTTCGACGTCCTGAGAACTCTATCCAACCGCAGCCCCTGAACCCCCGCGACGCCCCACCTGCGCCGCGACGCCCCCTCTGACAGACGTCGCCCAGGTGGGGCGTCGCGTGTCAGGTGGGGCGTCGGCGGATCCGCAGAGGGAACGGGCTTCAGTCGGGCAGCATCCGCTTCGTGATCGCTTGCACATCAGCATCGAGACCGTCGAGTCGGCGCTCCACGCGATCGAGGCGCTTGTCGACCTGCTCGAACCGCCGATCGACCTCTTCGAAGCGCCGATCGACGTTGTCGAAACGGACCATCATCTCGGTGCGCAGACCGTCGATCTTCTGGTCGAACGTCGCGGCCATCACATCGAGTCGTGTGTTGACCGCCTCGAACTGCGCCGCAACGGTGCCGAACTGCGCCGTGATCGTGCCGAACTGCGCCGCGATCGTGCGCATCATCAGCTGCGTGGTCACGGCGATCATGCCGGTCAGCGCCGCGGCGAGTATGCCCAGCGCAGCCCAGATCTGCGGTTCATTCACGGGAAGCACCCTTTCATCATCCAACGGCTGCGTCCAGATTGCCAGCGTCTTGTGGCGTGGAAATACCTGCTGACCGGCATATCCCGCGATCTGTGCATAAGTCGTCGACACAGGGAGATGTGTAGAGAGAGTCAGTGGCGGACGCTGCGCGTCACCGTGAACTTCGGCGTGCGCACGACCTGCTCGGTGGGGCCGACAAGCCGGCGCAGCTCGCCGCGGTAGGCGAGCGACGAGTTGTACACGCACCAGAGCACCCCGCCGGGGCGCAGAATGCGCGCCGCCGCCTCGAACAGCCGGGTCGCGGCTCCCGTGTGGATGCTGGAGCCGAGGTGGAACGGCGGATTCAGCAGCACGACGTCGACACTCGCATCATCGATCTCCGACGCCGCGTCATCGTGCATCACCACCACGCGATCGCCCACGCCGTTCGCCGCGGCGGTGGCGAGAGCGGATGCCGCCGCAGCGGCCGAGCGATCGGTCGCGATCACGCGGGAAGAGGGATGGGCGAGGGCATACGACACGGCGAGCGCGCCGGTGCCGCAGCCGAGATCGACGACGTCCGCCGCCGCGGGCACGCGATCGAGCGCGTCGAGGAGCACCCGCGTGCCGATGTCGAGCCTCGCCCCGGCGAAGGCGCCGCCGTGCGCGACCAGGGTGAGTCCGTCGTGCTGCGCCGACACCGGGAACGGCGGCGGCCCGGCGACGGTCAACGGCTCGGACGCCACGATCAGCCGCGACTTCCGCTGCGCCCGCTGCGCCTGCACCGCCCCGAAGAACCGGCCGAGCACCTCGTTCTGCGCGAGGGTCATGTGCTTCACCCGGCCTCCGGCGACGAGCACGACATCGGGCGCGGCCGAGCGCGCCACGGCATCCGCTATCTCCTCCAGCTCGGCGAGCGACTTGGGCAGCTGCAGGAGCACGAGCCGGGCGCCGTCGAGCAGCGCGGGCGACAGCTCGTGCGAGGCGAAACCGCTCAGCCCGAGCTCCTCGGCGTTGCGCGCGAGCGCGCAGCGCCCTGTGGCGAGGTCCTGATGCACGCGAACTCCGGTGCGCCCGGCATCCGTCAACGCCAGGGTGATGGCTCCGTACTCGTCGCCGATGACGGCGATCTCCACCCCAGGCAGGCCCGTCTCGATCGCCCACTCGACGAGCAGCATGTCTGTGGCGTCGTACGCCTGCAGGTTCTCGGCCTCGACATCGGGCCAGCGCCGCAGGCGGGCGTAGGGAAAGTCGGGCACCTCCCTACGATACGCGGGCGCCGCTCAGCCCGCCTCGCGCGCGATCAGAACGGCCGTGCGCTGCAGCAGCGGGATGCGGTGGGCAAGCTGCTCCACGTCCTGCACCATGCGGATAGCGGTCAGCGACAGGGCTCCGATCACGCCCATGGCACTGCGGATCGGCACGGCGACGCAGTTCACGAAGTCCTCGAACTCGGCGTCGTCCGCCGCCCAGCCCCGCTCCGAGATCACGTCGAGCTCACGGTCGAGCGCGGCGCGCGAGGTGATCGTGCGGCGGGTGTGCGGCGTCCAGTCCGTGCCCATGAGCACCGCATCCCGGCGGTGTTCGTCGAGGTCGGCGAGAATCGCCTTGCCCACCCCCGTGCAGTGCGGCAGCACTCGGGAACCGATGCGCGAGTACATGCGGACACCGCCCTGGTCCTCGACCTTGTCGACGTAGACGATGGTGTCATCGACGAGGGCGGCGACGTGCAGGGTGTTTCCGGTGTGCTCGTGCAGCTCTCGCAGGTGGACGGATGCCGCCTTGCGCAGGTCGAGGTTCTCCAGCGCCGTCTGGGCGAGGGAGACGAGATGGAACGCGAGCACGTAGGCGCCGTCGGCGCGGCGGCGCACATAGCCGACGTCCTCGAGGGTCTGCAGCTCGCGGAACATCGTCGAGCGATGCAGCCCGAACTCGACGGCCAGCTCGGCCACGGTCTGCGGCCGCGCGGCGATCGCGTCGACGATCATCGCGGCCCTTCGTACGCTCTGCGACATGGCGAGGCCTAGAAGAACGTCCGCACGAGCTCGACGACGCGGTCGTCGTCGAGCGAGACCGTCACCGGGAGGTAGTGCCACTTGTCGAAGGCGGTGCAGGGGTGCGAGAGCCCCAGGCGCACGACGTCGCCGATGCGCACCTCGGCGTCGCGGAGGAAGTCGCGGAGGAAGGAGTGCTGGTCGTTCATCGCCGACACCGTCGCCCCGGGCAGCGGCTGCCACGGCTCTCCGAGATCGGCGGCGAGCGCCTGCGGCTCGGGCAGTCCCTCGTCGAAGGGCAGGTCGCGCTTGCCCCCGTCGAGGAGGGCCAGCGCGGGCTCTGGGCGCGAGACGACCCGCGCGTATCCGTGCATCGCCGAGCGCAGGACGCCCTCGTCGCTGCGTCCGCCGTCAAGGGGGGAGATGCCGCGGTAGAAGCCGTCGTCGTGCACGATGTACGCGCCGGAGCGCAGAATCCAGCGGGTGCGGTCGTCACGGGCGATCGCGGGGGCGTAGACCTCGGCGACGAGATCGAAGTACGCGCTCCCGCCCGCCGTGACGGAGACGTCGCCCTCGTCGTCGTAGAGGTCTGCGATCGCGTCGTGCAGCGCCACCTGGTTCTCGAGGTACGCGCGGACCGCGTCGAGCGCGGCCGGCGAGCGATCATGACCGAGGCTGCCCTCGTAGCCGGCGACGCCCGCAAGGCGAAGGACGTCGGATGCCGCGAGCAGCCGCGCGATCTCGATGCCCTCTTCGAGGGTGCGGGCGCCGGTGCGTCCGCCGGGAGCGCCGAGCTCGACGCACACGTCGACGCGTCGCGGCACGCCGATCTCGCGGAGCAGGTCCTGCATCCGCTCGACCGTGGCGACCGAGTCGGCCCAACTGACGAACCGGAACTCCGGATCGGCGAGCTCGGCCGAGAGCCAGCGCAGCGAGCGCGGGTCGACGACGGCGTTCGCGAGCATGATCTCATCGAGGCCGAAGGTGCGGGCGACGCGGACCTGGTCCAGGTTCGCGAGGGTGATGCCGGGGCATCCGGCGTCGAGCTGGCGCTGCCACAGGGCGGGAGCCATCGTCGTCTTGCCGTGGGGCATGAGGCTGAGGCCGCGAGAGGCCGTCCACTCGGCCATGAGGGCGAGATTCGCCGTCATGGCGGTGTCGTCGAGGGCGATCAGCGGCGTCCAGAACTCCGACAACCGCGGCTCGGTCGCGAGGAACTCGTCGACCGTGAGCCCGATCGCGCGCTCGGGGATCCCTTTGTCGCGGGCGGTCAGACGCTGGGTGCCGAGGCCTTCGAGCAGCAGTCGCTGTGCCATGGGCGTCCTCCGTGCGGTCGGGGTGGAACGATCTGGGTCGAACCTACCCCTCCGATGCCTGCTGTGCATATATTGCAACGCCTGTTGCGGATGCTGCGCACGCTCGTCATCATGTGAATCATGTCTGCTGACGCCGCCCCCGCCCTGATCGCCATCGGCGAGACGATGGTGCTGATCGCCCCGCACGACGCCACCCCGCTCGCGGACGCCGACGACGTGCGCCTGAGCATCGGCGGCGCGGAGTCGAACGTCGCCGTCCACGTGTCCGCACTCGGCCAGTCGGCGGCCTGGGTGAGCGCACTCGGAGACGAGGTGCTCGGCCATCGGGTGCAGCGCACGCTCTCCGGGCTGGGCGTCGACACCCGCTGGGTGCGGTTCGATCCGGATGCTCCGACCGGTGTCTATTTCAAGGATCCGGGTCGCGGGGTGCACTACTACCGTGCGGGCTCCGCAGCTTCGCGCATGACCGCAGAGAGCATCGCAGAGGTGCCGCTGGAGCAGGCGCGCATCGTGCACGTCTCGGGAATCACCCCCACGCTGTCGGCGGAGTGCGCCGCGCTGATCGATTCCGTGATCGAGCGGGTCGCGGCATCCGACGCCTTCCTCAGCTTCGACATCAACCACCGGGCGGCGCTGTGGTCGGCATCCGAGGCCGCGCCCGTGCTGCTGGGGCTGGCGAATCGCGCCGACATCGTCTTCGTCGGCCTCGACGAGGCGGAGACGCTGTGGGGGACGACATCGGCGGATGCCGTGCGCGCTCTCATCTCCGCTCCCGGTCGCCTCATCGTGAAGGACGGCGACGTGGGAGCCACCGAGTTCTCGGCCGACGGCGTCGTCTTCGTGCCTGCAATCCCGACCGAAGTTGTCGAGGCGGTCGGCGCCGGCGACGCTTTCGCGGCAGGCTACCTCGCCGGCGTCCTCGCGGGACACGACCCCGAGGCGTGCCTGCGCTCGGGGCACGAGCGCGCCCATCTCGTGCTGCAGTCGACGCACGACGTCGTCACGCACTGACCCCCGCCCGCTTTCCCCCTCCCCCTCTCCCTCTCCGCCCTCCCGATCCGCCGACGCCCCACCTGGCGCACGACGCCCCACATGCGCGACGCCCGCCAGGTGGGGCGTCGCGGCGCAGATGGGGCGTCGGCGGAGAGGGGGTTGACAGCGCACCCGGTTGCATGGTTACTTAGTTGAGTAACTAACCAACAATCCCGGGAGGATCGCGTGATCGAAGAAGGCAAGCCCCTCTTCCTCCAGATCGCCGAACAGATCGAGGACTCGATCGTCGACGGATCCCTGGCCGAGGAGACGCAGGCGCCTTCGACCAACGCCCTCGCCGCGTTCTACCGGATCAACCCCGCCACCGCAGCCAAGGGAGTCGCAATGCTCACCGACAAAGGCGTGCTGTACAAGCGCCGCGGCATCGGCATGTTCGTCGCCGCCGGCGCCAAGGACATCCTGCTCACCGAGCGCCGGGCGGCCTTCGCCGACCGCTACATCGACCCGCTCCTCGCCGAGGCCCGCACCCTGGGCCTCGGCGCCTCCGACCTCGCGGCGCTGCTCGCCGAGCGCGCCGCCCGCACCGAAGGGAACCCCGCATGACCGCCGTCATCGAGGTGCAGAACCTCACCAAGCGCTACAAGGACAAGAAGGCCCTCGACGGCGTCTCGCTCTCGCTCGAGCCCGGCCACATCTATGGCCTCCTCGGCCGCAACGGCGCCGGCAAGACGACGCTGATGTCGATCCTCACGGCCCAGAACTTCGCGACATCCGGCACCGTGCAGGTGTTCGGCGAAGCGCCGTATGAGAACGCCAGGGTGCTCAGCCGCATCTGCTTCGTGCGCGAGAGCCAGAAATACCCCGACGACGCCACCCCGCGGCACGCGTTCCAGGCGGCCAGGCTGTTCTTCCCGAACTGGAATCAGCCGCTCGCCGACGACCTCATCCGCGAGTTCCAGCTGCCGATGAAGCAGAGGATCAAGAAGCTCTCGCGCGGCCAGCTCTCGGCGGTCGGCGTGATCATCGGCCTCGCCTCGCGTGCCGAGATCACCTTCTTCGACGAGCCGTACCTCGGCCTCGACGCCGTCGCCCGGCAGATCTTCTACGACCGCCTGCTCGAGGACTACGCCGAGCATCCGCGCACCGTCATCCTCTCCTCCCACCTCATCGACGAGGTCTCCAACCTCATCGAGAAGGTGATCGTCATCGACAACGGCCGCATCATCCTCGACGAGGACACGGATGCCGTGCGCGATCGCGCCGCGACGGTCATCGGCGACGCCGCCAAGGTCGACGCCTGGGTGGCGGGCCGTGAGGTGCTGCACCGCGAGGAGCTCGGCCGTGTGGCCTCGGTCACCGTGCTCAGCGCACTGAGCCCCGCCGAGCACGCCGAGCTCGCGGCATCCGGTCTGGATCTCGCCCCGGTCTCGCTGCAGCAGCTGGTCGTCCGGCTCACCCAGAAGAACGAAGCACTCGCGAAGGAGGAGGTCCGCTGATGCGCACCCTCAACGTCATCCGCCTGCAGATGATCAACCGGTCGACGTTCCTCTGGACGCCGCTGATCATCCTCGCCGGCGCCACCCTGCTGTCGATCCTCATCTACGCGATGATCCCCGTCGACACCCCCAAGTACGGCGGGGCTGGCCAGGCCCCGCTGTGGTACTTCTTCGCGATCGGCATCGGTGCGATGAGCTACACCTTCCCGTTCTCGCAGGCCATGAGTATCACCCGGCGCGAGTTCTTCTTCGGCACCATGCTCACCGCGGTGATCGCGAGTGCCCTGATGGGCGGACTGTTCGTCCTCGGCGGCGGCATCGAGCTGGCCACCGGCGGCTACGGCGTGAACGGCTACGTGTTCTACCTGCCGTGGATGTGGGAGTCGGGGGCCTTCGGCGCCTTCCTCGTCTTCTTCACGCTCTCGTTGCTGCTGTTCCTACTGGGCTTCACGGGGGCTGCCATCTACAAGAGCTGGGGCCAGACCGTGCTCACGATCGTGTGGGTCGGCCTCGCCCTGTTGTTCATCCTGCTCGTGTTCCTCGCGACGCGGTTCGAGCTGTGGGGTGCGTTCTGGGCGGGCGTGGGCGGGCTGGGAGCCGCGGGACTCGCCGCCTGGGGACTGCTGGTCGTCGCTGTCCTCATGCTGGTGTCGTTCTTCGCCTTCCGGAGGGTGACGCCGTAGGCACGGCGTCCGCCTCGGAAAACCCGGACGAGACGGATGCCGGGCGGCGTGTCGCGGAGGAACACGCCGAGGCGGATGCTGATGCTCTCCGTTTTCCGGAGGCGACGGGCACGAGTGGAAGGCGGGATAACGGAGGCGTGTTGTCCATCGGATGCTGCGGCATTGGGACACCGCGGGCCTGCTCGTGCCCGCCCACGTGGACGAGTCCAGCGGCTACCGCTCGTACGACCCGTCGCAGTTGGAACGGCTGCACCGGATCGTCGCGCTGCGGCAGCTCGGCTTCGGCCTCGACGACATCGCGCAGATCCTCGAGCAGGGCGTCGACGCCGACCGCCTCGCGGCGATGCTGCGGGTGCGCCGGGCCGAGGTGCGCTCGTGCGCGGGACCGCCGACTCAGAGCGCGCCGGTCAGGGCGGCCACGCCGACGAGCACCGAGACCACCGCGAGCACGAGGGCGATCGCGATGAGCACGACGTGCACCCGGAGGAACGCCGTCGCGCGGCCGTTCTCGTCGCGTGCGCGGGGGTCGCTGGCGATGCGCGTGTAGAAGCGGGGCCACACCACCACGTTGAAGGCGGCATTGAGGAAGAGGACGACGGCGAGGGCGATCACCCCTCCACGCTAGCCCCCGTTCCGGCACTGCGCCGTGAATATATCGACCGCGATCATGTATCAGAAATCGCTTGCCCGGCTCCTTGCTGGTGTGATCACAATGGAACTCATGATCGACGGCGCACCGGACGCCGATCTCGAGCAGGCCGACGACGGTGCCGCGCGGTGGCAGCAGGCCGCGCGGAGCTTCCGCGCCTGGCGAGACGGAGACAGCCGCGCGATGGACGACCTCGTGCGGCTGATGACCCCTGTCCTCTGGCATGTCGTGCGCGCGTACGGTCTCGACCGCACCCTCGCCGAGGACGTCGTCCAGTCGGCGTGGCTGGCGCTCGTGCGCGGTCAGGACTCCATCAGCGATCCGAAGGCCGTGTCGGCCTGGCTCATCACCACCGCGCGTCGCGAGGCGTGGAGGGCCAGCAAGGCGCATGGCCGGGTGGACACGACGGATGCCGACGGCCTCGACCGCCTGCTGCCGCAGCAGCGGTCCGCCGAGGAGCACGCGGCCATCGGGGACGAGAGCCGTCGGCTCTGGCTGGCCGTGCAGGCGCTCGACGAGCGCTGCCAGCGCCTGCTCCGCGTCGTCGCGTTCGACGACCGCCCCGACTACGCGAAGCTCGCCGCCGACCTCGCCATGCCCGTCGGCAGCATCGGCCCGACCCGCAAGCGGTGCCTGGCCAAGCTCAGAGGACTTCTCGATCCGGCAGGAGGGGAATCATGACCGACCACGAAGACGCCGAGCTGTTCGCGCGGCTGCGCTCGCTGTGGACCGACGTCGACCCGATGCCGGCCAGCCTCATCGACCGCATGATCGCCGCCGTGGCCACCGACTCCCTCTCCGAGGAGTACGCGCTGCTGACCCTCATCGATCAGCCGCTGGGCGCGGTGCGCGCGGAGACGGATGCCCTCACGCTGCAGTTCAGCGACGGCACCACCAGCATCCTCCTGCACGTCACGACGAGCGCGAATGGCAATCGCCGCATCGACGGCTGGGTCGACACCGCGACGACGGAGATCGTGCTCGCGCAGGGCGACAGCATCCGCTCCACCGTCCCCAGCGAGACCGGCCGCTTCATCTTCGACGATGTGCCGCAGGGTCTCGCCAGAGTGCGGCTGACGGCGCAGGATGCGGATTCCGAGCGCACCGTGGTGACGCCGCAGTTCGAGTTGTGAACCGAGCAGTTCGGGTCGTGAGCACGGAAGGGGAACGACATGGATCAGCCCAAGGGGTGGAGCTGGCAGGACCGCGCTGAGGGGTCGATCCTCCGCGGGACGGCGCTCGATCCGAGCGTCGAGCCGGTGGACGGCGTGCGCGCCTACCCGACCGCCTACCTGCCAGAGCACCTGCTCATCACGCAGGATCTCGACCACGAGGCCAATGATCGCGAGATCCAGGCGCTGCGCGACGCCGCCGGCGCCTTCGGGTGGATTCTGGAGATGGAGTCGCCAGACGCTGGCCGAGGGCTCGGCGCCGACGGAGAGCTGATCCCCGGCGTGCCCGGGTTCCTGCGCGCCCGGCTGACGACGCCGGAGGAGCCGCAGCGGGGCGAGTCGCCGGTGGCGCCGGATGCCTGGCGGGTGCTGCAGCGCGCCCGGCGCGCGACGCGCAGCACGATGCCGCGGACGAGCCTGGAGCACGTGCTCGCGATCGACCCCGTCGGGCTCAATCCGTTCAGCAAGACGAACCCCTTCAGCAAGACGAACCCGTTCAGCAAGACGAACCCGGTGCGCGGCGGGGGCGGCAGCGACGACTACCTCGAACCAGGGCGCGGCGCGCGCCAGCCGGTCGGCTGGGTGGGGGCGGCACCCGCGCGCGGGCCGGCACCGAAAAGCGGACGGCGCCCGGTCATCGCGGTGCTCGATACCGGATGCGGCGTGCACGACTGGCTGCCCGACGACATCGTCACACGGGGCGCCGAGCTCGACGGCGTGCCGGTGGGTCTCACCGACGACGCCGACCCCGAGCTCTACCCCGACCTGTACGGGCAGCTCGACGGCGAGATCGACGCCGTCGCCGGGCACGGCACGTTCATCGCGGGGCTGATCCGCCAGGCGGCACCGGATGCCGACATCCTGTCGATCCGCATGGCGGGCTCGCTCGGCGTCATCGACGAGAGCACGTTCCTCGTGACCGTGGCGCAGGTCGTCGAGCTGCTGCGTCGGCATCGCGAGGACCCGCGCACCGGGCATCCGATCGACGTCATCAACCTCTCGCTCGGCTACTACCACGAGACGCCCACCGACGGGCTGTTCAGCACGACCCTGTTCCAGCTGCTCGCCGAGGCGCGGCGGTTGGGCTGCGTCGTCGTCTGCTCGGCGGGCAACGACGCGATCGACCGTCCGTCCTTCCCCGCGTCGCTGTGGCCATGGCCGGGCGCCGACAACGGCATCCGTCCCGATCGCGCGGCGCCGCACGTCTCGGTAGGAGCGCTGAACCCCTCGGGGCAGTCGATCGCCCTGTTCTCGAACGTCGGCCCGTGGGTGCAGGTATACGCGCCCGGGGCTGCGGTCGTCAGCACGTCACCGGGATTCACGGGCGGCCAGCAGGCCGCGAGCCGTGCCGATTTCGACGGGTTGCGGCGTGAGACCCTCGACCCCGACGACTACCGCGGCGGGTTCGCGGTGTGGAGCGGCACCTCGTTCTCAGCGCCGTACGTCGCCGGACGCATCGCCGCGCAGTTGGGCTCGGTACCGCTTGCCGGAGCGAGTGCGGAGACGGCGCGGGATGCTGTCGCCAAGGTTCTGGAGGCGCTGCCGACGCCGCGGGTGTGATCGGAAGCCGGGCGGCTGGGCGTTCGAGCACCGCGCCCGGCATCCGCCTCACCCCCCGCGTGCCCTTCCCCTGACCCGGCGCACCACGGCATGCTGGGACAATGCCCCTCTCCGCCGGTGAACTGCACCGCCGCGGGCTCGAAGCGGCCAACACCCGGCGGTACGCGCAGGCCCGACGGGACCTCGCCGCGGCGTCCGCCCGCACCGACGACCCCGACCTGCGCGCGCGCATCGACGGCACATCGGCCTATGTGCTCGCGCAGACCGGGGAGCCCGCCGCCGCCGAGGCGCTGTCGCGCGAGGCGCTCGCCCGACCGGGGCTCGCCCCAGAGACCGTCGCCGTGCTGTGCGGGCAGCTGGGCGTGCTGCTCATGCATTCCGGGCGGCTCGACGAGGCCGACGCCATGCTGACCCGCGCGATCGATGCCATGCCGGGCGATTCGGTGGAGTTCGCGCACTGCCTGATGAACCGCGCCATGGTGCGGATGCAGCGGCACGAGCTCGACGAGGGCATGGCCGACCTGGAACAGGCGGCGCTGACCTATGAGGCCGCAGGAGACTGGGTCTCGAACGCCGAGGCCCGCCACAATCTCGGCTACGCGGCGCTGCTGGGCGGAGACCTCGTCACGGCGCTGCGGCTGATGACGCAGTCGCGGCCGGTCTTCGCAGAGACGAGCGAACTCGCCACCGCGATCAGCGATCTCGACCGCGCCGAGGTGCTCCGGGACGCCGGGCTCACCACCGAGGCCGAGGCGCTGCTCGGCGAGGTCGCCGCGCGCTTCGGCGCGCAGCGCATGCGGCAGGCGCGCGGGGAGGCCGAGTTCCACCTCGCCCGTTCGCTGCTGCGCCATGACGCTCCTGCGGCCGTGCGCACGGCGCGCACAGCGGTGCGCCGGTTCACGGCACTGCGCAGCACCGGCTGGGCGGCGAGGGCCGAGGCGGTGCGGCTCGAGGCGGCGGTGCGCGCGGGCAGGCCGCCTTCTGCGCAGGAGTTCGCGGCAGCATCCGATGCCCTGATCCAGGGCGGATTCCGCACCGAGGCGGCAGCGCTGCGCCTGACCGCACGACAGGCCGGTCACGGTCCGCGACCGCGCATCGGGGCCGATGCCCCGGTGCCGTTGCGCGTGCGCGACCACGAGGTGCGGGCGGCGCGCTCGGCCTCCCGAGGGCGCGACGCGGAGGCCCGGCGCATCGCCGCCGCTGGACTCGACCTGCTGGCGAACGGTCAGGAGTCGTTCGGGGCGCTCGACCTGCAGTCCTCGGTGAGCATGCAGGCATCCGATCTCGTCTTCACCGGGCTCGCCGCGGCGGCGCGCTCGCGACGTCCGGAGGTGCTGTTCGAGTGGTCGGAGCGGGCGCGGCACCTCAGTCAGCAGGTCACCCCGGTGCGCCCTCCCCACGATGCGGACCTCGCCGCCGACCTCGCGGCGCTGCGGATGCTGCGCGCCGATCTCGCCGGCTCCGATTGGACGGGCGACGCCAGGGTGCGCGCTCTGCGCGATCGGGTGCGGGAGCGGCAGTGGTCGACGACGACGACCGGGCGGGCGCTCACCCGGCTCGGGCTCGCCGAGGCGCAGTCGCTGCTCGACCGCGAGACCGCCGTGCTCTCGTACGTGTACACCGGCGCGGAGCTGCAGTGCGTCGTGGCCACGGCATCCGATGCGCGGATCGTTCCGCTCGCCTGGCGGCGCGTGCAGGAGGCGCTCGACGGGCTGCGTGCCGATCTCGATGTCGCCGCCCTCACCCGCGGCGGGCCGATGGCGGCGTTCGTGGAGCGCGCGCTCGACGAACGCCTGGCCCGGCTCGACGCGGAGCTCCTCGCCCCTGCGCGCGCCGCCGCAGGCCCGGTTTCACGACTCGTGCTCACGGTGCCCGGCATCCTCTCCGGCATCCCCTGGGCGATGCTGCCGGGGATGCATGCCACCCCCTTCACCCTCGCGACCTCGGTCTCGCGCTGGTCCGCCGACCGCCCCCCTTCCCCTCCTTCCCCTCCTCACCCCGGCCGACGCCCCACCTGGGCGTCCGCGCCCCACCTGGGCGACGTCGCTCAGGTGGGGCATCGCGGCGCAGATGGGGCGTCGGCGGAAGAGGGCGGGGGGAGCGCGGCGGGCGGGGCGGGGAGAGGGGGGAGCGGGTTCGCGGCGGGGCCGCGGGTGCCGCGCGCGCTCGACGAGGTGCAGCGGGCGTCCGCCGCGTGGGAAGAGGCCACAGTGCTCACCGGCGACGACGCGCGGGTGGATGCCGTGACCGCCCTCGCCGCGCGCAGCGAGGTGCTGCACATCGCAGCCCACGGACGCCATGCCGCCGACAACCCGCTCTTCTCCGGCCTCGAGCTCGCCGACGGCACGCTGTTCGGCTACGACGTCGACCTCATCGAGCGCACACCAGACACCGTCGTGCTCTCGGCGTGCGAGCTCGGCCGCTCCTCGGTGCGCTGGGGAGAGGAGGCGCTCGGCATGACCCGGGTGTGGTTGCACGCCGGGACGCGTTGCGTCATCGCCGCGCCCGTCGTCGTAGCGGATGCTGTCGCCGCCGAGCTGCTCGCGGCGCTGCACACCGGGCTCGCGCGGGGCGAGGATCCGGCCGCGGCGCTGGCCGCGGCATCCGTCTCCACCGGGCTGCGCGCCCCGTTCCAGTGCCACGGATCCGGATTCTGAATCTTTTTCTCCACTCGATGTATCAGACCGGCGGGAACCTGCTCTTGATCGTCAGAAGATGCCGATGCGAAAGGGCTTCGAGAAGGCGGAGCACGGGAGGCGCAGTCGAAAGGGGGCTTCTGTGCACTGGGGAGTGCAGGAATCACGACGGGTCATCTTCTGCCCAGGGGGTGCCGTGGTTGCAACCAGGCACCCCCGCCAGGGGCGGGTGCGGCGGACTGGGGCCGCCGCACCCGCTTTCCGGCGGAGGTCTTCAGCAGGACGGCGCGACGCCGTCATCCGCCCTGAGGGCTCTCAACGCCCCTCGGCCGCCTCGGTGTGATGCCGGATCACCTCGGCCACCACGAAGTTGAACCACTTCTCGGCGAACTCGGGGTCGAGATGCGCCGCCTCGGCCAGCGACCGCAGTCGGGCGACCTGCTGCTCTTCACGACCAGGATCGGATGCCGGCATGGCATGCTCGGCTTTGAGATGACCCACCTGCTGCGTCGCCCGGAATCGCTCGGCGAGCATGAAGATCAGCGCGGCATCGATGTTGTCGATGCTCGCGCGCAGTCGGAGCAGTTCGGCTTGCGGATCCACGGCGTCGGTCATGGTCATACTCTACGGTCCCTTGTACGACCGCTCTCGTGAGCGCTCGAGCGACGAGCAGCCGGTTCAGCGAACGGGAAGGAAATGCGTCGGCGTGGGCACCGGCGCCTGATGACGGATGCCGAGGGCGACACCGGTGCGCTCGTCGAGGTCCAGCAGGGCGATCGTGTCGGAGCGCTGTCCGGCGACGAGCAGCTTGCCCTCGTGCACGAGGTGGTGGCGCGGCCAGTCCACGCCGGATTCGGCGAGCGCGACCGGCTCCAGGCTCTCGCCGGTGCCGCGCACGCGGAGGGTCGCGATGGTGTTGCTGCCCCGCAGCGCCGTGTAGAGGAACTGCCCGTCGCGGGAGCGGGCGAGCTCGGCCGGGAAGTCGGCGCCGACCTCGGCGATGGGGCTCGAAAGCACCGATGAGACCACCGCCCAGGTGCCGTCGGGACCGGGCGCGAGGGTGAACACCTCGCACGAGTACTCGGTGACGACGTGCAGGTGCCCGCTCGGATGCATCACCATGTGCCGGGGCCCAGTGCCCTGGGGCAGCGCGATCTCGTGGTCGCGTACGAGGCCGCCGGATGCCGAGGCGCGCCAGATCCGCACGAGATCGAACCCGAGGTCGGTCGTGGCGAGGCGTCCGTCGGGCAGGAACACCGCGGAGTGCGCATGCGAGACGCGGTCGTCGCCGTCCGCCGCGTACGGATCCGTCGCCGGGGCCCCGTCTCCCGCGCCTCGACCGGCATCCGTCCCCGCCGTTCCGGACGCCGAGGAACCGTCGTCGTCGGCGAACAACGCCGCGCGCAGCGCCGCCGCGGCATCCGCCTTCGCCGGGACCAGGCGTCCTTCGCCATCGATGCCGATGCGCACGACCCGGCCGTCGCCGTAGCAGCTGGCGATGAGGAAGCCGCCGCGCGGCGAGACCGCGAGGTGGCAGACCGCGTCGCCGACCGCGACCGGGGCGCCCAGGGGCACCAGCGCGTGCTCGCCGGTGCGGGCGAAGGCCTGCACGGCGGCATCCGCCTCCAGCGCCGCGTAGACGACATCGAGGGTCGGATGCTGCGCCAGCCACGACGGCGAAGCCGTCTCGGTCACCGCGCCCCGGTACGACAGGGCGGTCGGCGCCCCCTCGTCACCGGCGAGGAGGCCGATCCCGGTGGCGGTGCCATCCATGGCGGGTCCGTATCCGCCCAGCCAGAACGTCGTCATGCGTCAGTCGAGCAGATCGTGACGGACGATGACCTGGTCGCGCTCCGGCCCCACGCCGATCACCGAGATGCGCGTGTTGCTCATGCTCTCGAGCGCGAGTACGTAATCCTGAGCGGCCTGCGGCAGCTCCTCGAAGGTGCGGGCCTTCGAGATGTCCTCGCTCCAGCCGGGGTAGTACTCGAGGATCGGCGTCGCGTGGTGGAAGTCGGTCTGGTTGACCGGCACCTCGGCGAAGCGCCGGCCGTCGACATCGTAGGCGACGCAGACCGGAATCTGCTCGAGCCCGGTGAGGATGTCGAGCTTGGTGAGCACGAGGTCGGTGATGCCGTTGATGCGCGTCGCATAGCGGGTGATGGGGGCGTCGTACCAGCCGACGCGACGGGGCCGGCCGGTGGTCGTGCCGAACTCGAAACCCTGCTTGCGCAGCCATTCGCCCTGTTCGTCGAACAGCTCGGTGGGGAAGGGGCCGGAGCCGACGCGGGTCGTGTAGGCCTTGACGATGCCGACGATGCGGTCGAGCGATCCGGGGCCGACGCCGGAGCCGGATGCCGCGCCCGCGGCCGTCGCGGTCGATGAGGTCACGAACGGGTAGGTGCCGTGATCGATGTCGAGCATGGTCGCCTGGCCGCCCTCGAAGACGACGACCTCGCCGCGGCGGAGGGCTTCAGCGATGAGGTGCCCGGTGTCGGCGACCATCGGTCGCAGCCGCTCGGCGTAGGAGAGGAGCTCGTCGACGATCTCGTCGATGGTGACGGCGCGGCGGTTGAAGACCTTGACGAGCAGGTGGTTCTTCTGGTCGAGGGCGCCTTCGACCTTCTGACGAAGGATGTTCTCGTCGAAGAGATCCTGCACGCGGATGCCGACGCGGTTGATCTTGTCGGCGTAGGCCGGGCCGATGCCGCGGCCGGTGGTGCCGATGTTGCGCTTGCCGAGGAAGCGCTCGGTGACTTTGTCGAGCGTGCGGTGGTACTGGGTGATGATGTGCGCGCTGGCGCTCACCTTCAGCCGCGAGATGTCGATGCCGCGCGCGCTGAGCGCTTCGAGCTCGTGGAACAGCACCTCGAGGTCGATGACCACGCCGTTGCCGATGACCGGGGTGACGCCTGGGGAGAGGATGCCGGAGGGAAGCAGGTGCAGGGCGTACTTCTCGTCGCCGACGACGACGGTGTGCCCGGCGTTGTTGCCGCCGTTGAACTTCACGACCCAGTCGGTGCGCTCGCCGAGCAGGTCGGTCGCCTTGCCCTTGCCCTCATCGCCCCACTGGACGCCGACGATCACGATTCCTGGCATGGGTCTCCCCCTTGCTTTCGCCGGGCTTGCACCGGCCGATGAGCTGGCCCTGAACGGGCGGGGACAAGTCTATCGGAGGGGTCGGGCGGGGCCGATGGGGGCGATCAAGTGGCGCATGGCAGCGTTGCGGCAATCCAGCCGGTCGTCAAGGACGGTAGGACGTCGCCCCGTTGACGAGACCGAGCTCTGGGTAGAGAATTGCGTGAGTAGATAATTGTCTACGCAGAAGGGAGGCCTGCCGATGAGCGGAAGCATCACCGTCGGCGAGTTGCGGCAGAATCCGACCCGCATGCTCCGCGAGGTCAAGGCCGGCGCGCGGTATACGATCACCGACCATGGTGAGCCGATCGCGGAAGTCGCAGCGATCACGCAGAAGCGATGGGTTCCCGCCGAGCAGGTGAACGAGCTCTTGAGCGAGTTGGGTGCAGACGACTCCTGGGCGCACGACATTCAGGCAGCGCGAACCGCGGAGGACGCAGGCGATCCGTGGCAGGGCGCCTGATGAGGGCTGTGCTCGATACAAACCTCCTTGTGGCCGAGGCGCTCACCCACCGAGGCTACGACGTCGCGGTCGCCTCACTTTCCTGGGCCGAGCTCGGCTACGGTGTGCGAAAGAGCCGTACCGCTGTTGAGCGCGCGCGTCGCGAGTCGCGGGTGCTTCGCCTCCGTGAGATGTTCGGGGCAGGACTGCCCTTCGACGACGCCGCTGCGGCAGCGTATGAAACGATCTGCGGGCTCGTGCTCGCGAACGGACGTGACGTGCGCGGGCGCGTGGTCGATCTCATGATCGCCGCTACTGCCGCGGCGAACGGAGCAACGGTCATCACACGGAACACCGGCGACTTCGTCGGGCTCGAGGGGTTCGTCGACGTCATCGGCGCGTGAGGCTGCGGAGCCACTGCCCCTGCAGCGACCTCTGGCCCGCCCCCTCCGCCCGGCTCCCGGCATCCGCGGTGGTCAGAAACGCATGCCCACCGCCCGTCCGAGAGGCATTTTCGACCACCGCGCGGCGCGAAAGAGGCGCGAGAGTCAGGCGGCGACGGCGATGACGACGTCGTAGAGTCCGCGGAACGCCCTCTCGGCAGCATCCTCTCAGCTTTCAACTTTTTCCTCTCTCAGATTTCCACTTTTTCCTCTCTGAAATGTCCACTTTTTCCTCTCTGATATCTAGGATCGGCGCATGGCCGCCTACCTTCCCCGCGTCGTGGACACGCAGATCGCCGAGGCGCTGGCCCACCCAGGAGCCATCGTCCTCGAAGGGGCGAGAGCCTGCGGAAAGTCGGCGACCGGACGTCAGCACGCGGCGAGCAGCATCCAGCTCGACCTCGATCCGACAGCCGTCCGTCTTGCCGAGCTCGACCCGGCCCGGCTGCTCGTCGGAGCCCGACCTCGGTTCATCGACGAGTGGCAGCTCGCGCCGTCCGTCTGGAATCAGGTGCGCGCAGCAGTCGACCGCGATGAAGACGGCCGCTTCCTCCTCGCCGGATCCGCTCTGCCTGCCGACGACGCGACGCGCCACTCGGGCGCCGGGCGGATGCTGCGCCTGAGGATGCGCCCGATGGCGCTGGGTGAATCCGGCCATTCCTCTGCCGAGATCAGCCTCGCGGCCGTCGTCCGTGCTCCGACCGACTCCGTCTCCGGCGCCTCTCCGATCACGATCCCCGAACTCGCGGAACTCACCGCCCGAGGGGGATGGCCAGGACTCCAGAGCCTCTCCCCGAGGCTCGCCTCCGAACGCCTGCGGTCCCATCTCGACGACACGGCGAGGATCGACCTCCCCCGCCTCGAGGGGGAGAGCCGACGTGATCCGCAACGTGTGCTGCGCGTCATCCGGGCGCTTGCGCGCAACGTCGGCACCGAGGCATCGGTCGCCTCCCTCGCGCGCGACTCCTCTGCGGGGGGCGAGCAACCGACCGACGCCACCGTGCAGAACTACCTGGATGCGCTGACCCGGGTCTTCGTCATCGAGGATCAGCCGTCCTGGGGACCGCACCTGCGCTCAAGGGACAAAGTACGCAAAGCCCCGAAGCGGCACTTCACCGATCCCTCTCTCGCCGTCGCTGCGGTCGGCGCCGATCCGGACCACCTCCTCGACGACCTTGACTTCTTCGGGCAGGCCTTCGAATCCCTGGTGATCCGCGACCTGCGCACCTATGCCGCCCCCCTGGGCGGAGTCGTTCAGCACTATCGCGACAGCGCGGGCCGCGAGGTCGACGCGATCGTCGAGCTGCCAGGAGGCGACTGGATCGGTGTGGAGATCAAACTCGCCGCATCTCGCGAAGATGAAGCGGCCGCCTCGCTCCAGCGCTTCACCGCGAACATCGACACCTCACGCACCCCTCCGCCGCGTGCCCTGCTGATCGTCACCGGAGGGCAGTACGGGTACACCCGTGCAGACGGCATCCATGTGGTGCCGATCGGGGCCCTGGCGGCATAGCCCCGCGGCCCGTGCCCGGCATCCGCGGTGGTCAAGAACGCATCCCCCTCGCCGAAACGGGAGGCGCTTTTGACCACGGCACGGCGAGCACGGCGAGCGCGGCGCAAGAGAGGCGCAAGAGAGGCGCGAGCGTCAGGCGGCGACGGCGAGGCCGACGTCGTAGAGTCCGCGGAACGCCTTCTCGGCAGCATCCGCATCGCCGAGCATCATGGCGTCGCGCGTCGCGCGCAGCAGGTCGCTGCGGTTCGACATCGCGGAACCGTCGGACTGCGCGTGCTTCAGATTGCGCGCCACGAGCAGGCTCGTCTCGTGCATCATGGCCCTGAAGATCGGGTTGCGGGTGCGGGCGACGAGGTACTCCACGAACGCGAGCGACTCGACGACGAGCCCCTCCTGATCATCACCATCGGATGCTGCGATGAGCCGGTCGAGCAGCGAGACCGCCTCGACGAGCTGGGCAGCATCCATCCGGCGCATCGCCAGGTGCAGCGCGACGCCCGCCTGCATACCCATGTGCTCGAGCGTGCTGAGCACCTGGTCGTCGGTGATGTCGGTGACCCGGGTGTAACGGCTGGGAGCGACCTCGACGAGGCCCACCCAGGTGAGTCGCTGCAACGCCTCACGCACCGGCGTGCGCGAGATGCCGAGGGCTGCGGCGAGTTCCTTGTCGTTGACCCGCTCGCCGGGTTCGAGGGTGCCGTCGACGATGGCGTGGCCGACGATGTCGAAGATCTGGCTCGACAGCGCGGCACCGTCGGCGCTGACAGGGCTCAATCGTTCATCGAGCGAGATGTCGGAATCAGTCATGGTCGATACCGCTTTCATTCCTGGGTGCGTCCCGGTCCCCTCGTGACGCGGGCAAGATCCTACGCCCCGAACCTTCAGGATTCCCTGTCAGGATCATGCGGATAACCTGGTGCGGGGGATCATCGGATGCTGTCCCCCCTGCGTCGAGGAGGAGACACCAGATGAACGAGCCGCACACGCCCGGCGCCCCCGCGGGATCGACGCCGCCTCCCCCGCCCCCGGCCCCGCCGGCAGCCGCAGGGACCCGGGCCCCGTCTACAGGCGCAGGGGCCCAAGCCCCGTCGGCCGACGAGCTCGCCCGCGCCGGCCGGGTGCTGAACACCATCGCCGAGGCGTACTCGGCGAAGATGGTCGGCCAGGACCGCCTGCGCATGAGCCTGCTCATCTCGCTGATCGCCGGCGGCCACATCCTGCTCGAGAGCGTGCCGGGGCTCGCGAAGACCACGGCCGCCAGCACGCTGTCCGACACGGTCAGGGCCTCCTTCAAGCGCATCCAGTGCACCCCCGATCTGCTCCCGAGCGATATCACCGGCAACCAGATCTACGACGCGGCGACCGGATCGTTCCGCACGGTGCTCGGCCCGGTGCACGCGAACTTCGTGCTGCTCGACGAGATCAACCGCTCCAGCGCCAAGACGCAGAGCGCCATGCTCGAGGCGATGCAGGAGCACCAGACCACGATCGGCGGCGAGATCCACCACCTGCCCAAGCCCTTCCTCGTGATCGCGACGCAGAACCCCATCGAGCAGGAGGGCACCTACGAGCTGCCAGAGGCGCAGATGGACCGGTTCCTCCTCAAGGAGATCGTCGAGTACCCGAGCCCTGCCGAGGAGTTCGAGATCCTCGGACGCATCGACTCCGGCGTGCTCGACCCCGACCGTCACATCGAGAGCGCGGTCACCCTCGACGACGTGCGGATGCTGCAGGAGATCGCGAGCCGCATCTACGTCGACCCTGCGATCCGCAACTACATCGTCTCGATCGCCTACGTCACCCGCAACCCCGCGCCGTACATCGGCGAGGAGCGCGCCCGCTACATCAAGTACGGTGCGAGCCCCCGCGCGAGCATCGCCTTCCTGCAAGCGTCGCGCGCGCTCGCGCTCCTGAACGGACGCACCCACGTGCTCCCGGAGGACATCCGGTCGCTGCGGCACCTCGTGCTGCGTCACCGCGTGCTGCTCACCTTCGAAGCGGATGCCGAGGGCATCCGCAGCGAGGAGATCATCGACCAGATCTTCGCCGCGGTGCCGACCCCCTGACCCTCACGACGAGCCCGGACCCACGCCTCTATGCCCAGCCTGATCACGCAGGTGAAGAGCAAGCTCTTCATCCACTCGTCGCGGAAGTCGCTGCACGCGCTCGACGGCGCCTACGCGTCGCTGCTGCACGGGCGAAGCCTCGACTTCGAAGACCTGCGCAAGTACGAGTACGGCGATCAGGTGCGCGACATCGACTGGCGGGCGACCGCCAGGCAGGGCACCCCGCTGGTCAAGCGCCACCGCGCGCAGCGCATGCACACGATCCTCTTCGCCGTGGACACGGGGCGGTCGATGTCGGCGCTCGCCCACGATGAGCGGTCGAAGAAGGAGCTCGCGATCCTCGCCGCCGGCGCGCTCGGATTCCTGAGCCTGCGCCACGGCGACGACTTCACCACCGTGTACGGCGACGCCGCCGGCATCCGCCGTCTCGCCCCCGGCCGCAGCGAGGGGGCCCTCGAGCACGCCCTGCGCACGATCGACCGCGCGATCGACACCAGCCGCGCGCCGAGCGATCGCGACGCCCTGCTGTCGTACCTCACCCGCAACATCTCCCGCCGCATGATCGTCGTGATCGTCACCGACGAGGCGCCGATCACCGACGAGACGGAACGGATGCTGCGCCGGCTGCGCGTGCAGCACGACGTGCTGTGGCTCACCGTGCGCGACGCCGACGTGGTGCTCGAGCATGCGGCGAGCGCAACCCGCACCGACGTCGACACCCTGTGGGACGTGCCGGACTTCGTGCAGGGCGACCCCGAGATCGTGCGCGAGCTCACGGCGCAGACCCGGGCCGAGGCCGCGCAGCTCGCCGAGATCCTCCGGCGCCTGGAGATCAGCCACGCGGTGCTCGACGGTCAGGACGATGCCGTCTCGCAGCTGCTGCAGCTGCTGAACCGGAGGTCGCATGACCGGCTCTGACGAACTGTACCCCCCGTTCCAGTACTCGGGGTGGTGGATGCTGCTCGCCTTCGGCATCCTGATCGTGCTCGTGCTCGCGGCGTGGCTCCTGATCTTCTTCACGCGTCCCCGTCACGCCGTCAGCGAGATCGACCAGACAGCGCCCTGGCCGCAGGTGCTGACGATGGACGTGCTCTCGCAGCTGCGTGTCGAGTACCTCGAGCGCATCCAACAGATCGAGGACGACTACCGCGCACGACGCCTCTCGGCCCGCAACGCGAACCTCGAGTACAGCCGCGTCGTGCGCACCTTCGTCAACGAGTACAGCGGCCTCGAGGCGCCGGTGCTCGCCCTCGGCGACCTCGTCGAGCGCGGCGTGCACCCGGCCCTCATCGACGCGATGGGCAGGCACTTCTACCCGGGCATCTTCCGTCCAGGCCCCTCGATCGATCCGATCGCCGGCGCCGAGGCTGCGCGGACGGTGGTGCGCACATGGCACTAGCGAACGGATGGCTGATCCTCGCCGCCGTCGGACTGCTCGTCGCCGCGGTGGTCGTCGGGCTCCTCCTGGGGCTGCGCGGTGGCACGCGCGCAGCGCCGGGCGAACGCGCCCGCATCGCCCGCGCGGAGAGGCTGCGCGCGCTGCCGACGTTCCGCTCGGCGCTGCGCCGCCGCGCGCTCGGGCTCACCGGCATCCTCGCTCTCGGCGCCGTCGCCGTCCTCGCCACCGGCGTCGTCGCCGCCCGTCCGATGTCGTCGCAGACGATCCAGCCCGTCAACACCAGCCGCGACATCATGCTGTGCCTCGATGTGTCCGGTTCGATGAGCGAGGTCGACGTCGAAGTGCTCAGCGTGTTCGAGGACCTGCTCGAAGGCTTCAAGGGCGAGCGCATCGGGCTCACCATCTTCAACAGCTCGCCGGTGCAGATCTTCCCCCTCACCGACGACTACGAGTTCATCCGCGAGCACCTGGAGCAGATCCGCGAGAGCTTCGACTACATCGAAGAGGTCCCAGAGCACTGGGTGGGCACGCTCAACGGAGACGGGGCCTCGCTCATCGGCGACGGCCTCGCGGCGTGCGCCATGGCCTTCGACCACCCCGACGACGACCGGAGCCGCTCGGTGATCCTCGCCACCGACAACGAGGTCAACGGCGCCTCGATCGTCACGGTCGCCGAGGCCGCCGCCTACGCCGAGGCGAACGGGGTGCGCGTGTTCGCGATCAACCCGGTGCAGGGCATCGACACCGAGATCAGCGCCGAGCTCACCGACGCCGCCGTCAGCACTGGGGGCCAGTCCTACGCGCTGCGCGACACGACGACCGTCGGCGACATCGTCACCGAGGTGCAGAAGCAGGACGCCACCGAGCTCAAGGGGCAGGCGCAGGTCGTGTGGACCGACAGCCCGAACCTGTGGATCGTCGTGATGATGGCCGCGGTCCTCGGCTTCGTCGTGCTGTCCTGGAGGGTGAAGCTGTGATCTTCCAGCCCGTGCTCAACGTCTTCCTGCTCCTGCTGCTGTTCGCGCCGGTGGCGGCGGTGGCCGTGATCGCGATGGTGCGCCGCCGGGTGGGCGATCCTCCGGTGCTGACCTGGGTCCTGCGCCTGGTGATGATCGTCGCCTGCTTCGCCATGCTGCTGCGCCCTGGAGTTCCCGGGGGCACGACGCAGAGCCTCGCGACCGACACCGACATCGTGCTCGTCGTCGACACCACCGCGAGCATCGTCGCCGAGGACTGGGACGGCGCGAAGCCCCGCCTCGACGGCGTCCGAGACGACGTGCAGGCGATCGTCGACGAGTACCCCGGCGCGCGGTTCGCCCTCATCGTCTTCGCCGCATCGGCGGAGCTGCGGATGCCGTTGACCACCGACACCACGGCGCTGATCTCGTCGCTCGAGGTGCTGCGCCCCGAGGTGACCAGCCGGTCTCGCGGCAGCTCGGTCGGCATCGCCGCACGGATGCTCGACGACACACTCACGAACGCCGCGAAGGCGTCGTCGGAGCGCTCGCGCATGGTCTTCTACTTCGGTGACGGCGAGCAGACCGACGGCGGCACGCCCGAATCGTTCGCATCGAGCGCGGCCTTCACCGACGGCGGCGCCGTGTTCGGCTACGGCACCGCCGAGGGCGGGCCGATGAAGCTCACCACCGGGGGCGTCGACCCTTCGTCAGGTTCGGGGGAGTACATCCAGTACCAGGGACAGAACGCGCTCTCGACGATCGACGAGGCGAACCTGCAGACGATCGCCGAGCAGCTGGGAGTGCCGTACCAGCATCGAGAAGCGGATGCCGCGCCGGAGCTGCCGGCGGCTCCGACGACGACCACGACGCTGAGCGAGTCGGGCGAGGTCGGCAACGTCATCGAGCTGTACTGGGTGTTCGCGCTGCTCGTCGCGGTGCTGCTCGCGGTGGAACTCGCCCGCGCGACGATGCTCGTCGCACGACTGCGGGCGCTGAAGGCGCCGGTGCCTGAGCCCTCCCCGGTTCCTGAGCGGCACGAAGGAGGCGAATCGTGACCGAGACGCAGGCTGCGGCATCCGCTCTTCTCGCGGCGAACCGCCGACGGCGCAGCATCCGCCGATGGATCGCCATCGGCACGCTGCCGCTGACGCTGTTCGCGCTGTTCTTCGTCGGCAAGATCGTGAGCATGTACGCGCTCGCGCACCAGTCGATCAGCGCCTACGTCGTCGACGACTACGCCGGCTCCGAGACCGCCGCCCGCGGGCTCGAGTTCGCGAACTGGTTCGAGGCGTTCAAGGCGCCGTTCGACATCGGCACCGCCCTCGCCGGCGCCGAGGAGCTGCCGGCCGCACGCGCGAAGCTCGAGGAGTCGCTCGCGCTCGCGACCGGGCTCGAGCAGTGCACCGTGCGCATCAACCTCGCCCTCGTCATCGAGCGCCAGGGGGATGCCGCCCGCGAGGACGGCGACGGCGAGGCCGCGGCGGTTTTCTACTCCGAGGCCCTCACGGTGTCGGCCGAGACGCCGGAGGAGTGCAGCAGCGACGAGGCGCAGGAGCAGTCCTCCGACCCCGATCGCGACATGCAGCAGACGAAGGAGGACACCGAGGACCGCCTCAAGCAGAAGCAGCAGGAACAGGAGCAGCAGCAGCCCCAGCAGCCCGAGGAGGAGCAGCAGCAGCACGATCCCACCCCCTCCGAGGACAAGCTCGACGAGCTGAAGGAGAAGCTCGAGCAGGGCCAGGAGGAGCGCGACCAGCAGGGCCAGGGCGACGAGCCCGGCGGCTCCGGAACGGACAAGCCATGGTGATGGATCACGAGAAGCAGCGTCAGCGCTACCTCGCCGGCGCCGAGGGCGCGCCTCCCGTGCCCCCGCCCGGCGGCTACCGGGGGGCGAAGCGGCAGCAGGGCCCGGTGTTCGCGCCGGGCGGGCCACTGCCCCTGGCCGCAGCCCCCGCTCCGGTCGAGAAGAAGCCGTCGTCGGTCTTCGCGCGCATCGCGCTCATCGTGGCGATCGTGTTCGCCTCGGTCCTGCTCATCGTCATGCTCGCCGGCGGCGCCGACCTCCTCTACGGCCTCACGCTGTTCGCCCTGCAGCTCCTCGTCGCCGGACTCGTCGTCGCAGCGCTGTGCACCGCACGAGGACGGATGCTGGGCGCTATCGCCCTGGTCATCACGCTGCTGTTCAACGTGGCCACCGTCGGCGCGCTCGGCGCGCTGGTCACCTCGGCGCGCGGATCGTATGACGGGGTGAAGAGCGACGAGCAGAAGCATGAGGAGGCTTATCCGGGTATCAAGGACGAGAACCCGCAGAACGCCCTCGACCAGCAGTCCGTGGAGGAGATCAGGGCGGCATCCGATGCGCTCTTCGCCGACATCCGTGCCCGGTTGACCGCCGAGTTCGGCTACGAGTGGGTGCCCGTCGGCGATGAGACGCTGCGTCCGGAGCGCAACGGCTACGGAGGCGAGTCGATGCTCGTCGAGTACGCCTCGGCGGGCTGGGCGACGACCGAGCCGATCCAGGACTACGACCGCAAGGTCGCCGTGATGGACCTCATCGGAGACATCGTCAACGAGCACGGCATGTACGGTCTGTACGCCTTCAACGACCCCTTGCAGTCGGGCATCGACCCGACGATCATCGCGAAGATGTACGGCAGCGACGACGTGCGCACCCAGCACACCTGGGAGGCGTACTCCGACAACTACCCCGAGCCGATGCGGTTCTACGCCGACATCTACGACCTGTCGAACGACGACGACGGCAGCTTCACCCGCACCCGCGAGGCGCAGTCCGCGCGCACCGGCGAACCGGTCGAGGGTCTGCAGTTCGTCGTGATCGCGAGTGCCGTGCTCAGCGAGGCCGACCGCGAGGAGTTCGAGAAGAGGCTCGAGGAGTACCCGGGGTTCTACTGAGTGGCGGGGCCGCCTCTCCACGGTTCCTGAGCGCCCTTCGTCTCGTCGCTTCGCTCCTCGCTCAGGAACCGCGAAGCGAGACGAAGGACTCCCCGCCCGCCGACGCCCCCGCTGGGCTGCGACGCCCCTGTTCAGCGACGTAAATCAGCAGGGGCGTCGCGGCCCAGCTGGGGCGTCGGCGTAGGTGGGGGTGGCTCGGAGGGCGGATGCCCCTGACGACATTCGCGAACTTCGCCTCGCCGACCAGCGCTGAGTTCCTCCTCGACACCAGCGCCGCGCATCGAGTCTCCCGAGAAGGCCCATGGCGGGGCTCCAGGGAAGATACCCCGGGAGCCCCGCCATCCGATTGCCTCAGCCGATCTCGATCACTCGGTCTCGACCAGCCGACGGCGCCTTGACCACAGCAGCGCGAAGCCGATGCCGAACAGCAGCACACCCAGCGCGACCGGACCGTAAGGCACCTCCGCACCCGTGGTCGGGAGTGCCACCGGCGGGACCAGCGGGTGCCTTGTGCACAGCGGCGAATCCGGCACGCAGATCGGCTCCTCGCCGGTCCTCGCCACCACGTTGTTGAGCTCGTGGTCGCCCTGACGGTCGTAGGCCTTGACCACCACGGCATACGTCACCGCAACGGCCATGCCGCTCGCGATCTCGCCCTCGATGACCAGGGTGTCGCCGACGATCTGCGCGGTGAGCCCTTCGCCCGCCGTCACGGAACCTTCGACGAGCGTCGCGTCGTCGAGCACATCGACCAGGTGGTCCGTGTACGAGATCGCCACGGGCGCGGCACCCGGAGCGGTCGAGTGGTTCACGAACGCGAGGGTGTAGGTGACCTTCTCGCCCTGGTTGACCTTCGTGCCCGACACCGGGTCGGAGGACTTCGTCACGGACACGACCGATACCGGGTTCGTGGTGCAGTCCGCACGCTCCGGGTCGGCGGGAACACAGTTCTCAGCGGGCTCACCACCGGTCGGGACCAGGAAGTTCGCCAACAGGTCATCACCCCGCTCACCATCGGCGTTCACCGTCACCTGGTAGGTGACCGTCGCCGTCGCGCCCGGCTCGAGCGACCCGGTGATGCGGAAACGCCCATCAGCGATCGCCGAGACGGTCAGACCATCCGCCGACGCAGGGTCGGAGGTCACAGCCGCGTCATCGAGCACCCGGGTCAGCACATCCTCACGATCCACCGACACCGCACCGGCACCCGTGTTCTCGAAGTGCAGCGTGTAGGTCAGCACCTGACCCGCCCGCACCGTGCTACCGGATGCCGGGTCGACGCTCTTCCACGCCTCCAGCTCACCGATCGGATGCTCCGTGCACGACACCTCAGGGTCACCGCACTCCGGGTCGACCGTGCCCGTCGGGAACACGACGTTGTCGAGGACGTTGTCGCCACGCTCACCGTCTTCGCCAACCGTCACCGCGTAGGTCACCGTGACCGTCTGACCACCCTGCAACGTACCCGTGACCCGAAGCTCACCATCCGTGCCATCGCTCGCCGACAGCGCAGCATCGCTCGCCGCCGGCGCCGTGGTGATCGCCGCGTCGTCGAGAACACCCGACAGGTCATCGGTGTAATCAACAGCACCCGCGCCCACACCCGTGTTCGCGAACGTCAACGTGTACGACACAACCTGACCAGCACTCACCACCGTCCCCGACACCGGGTCGGAGGACTTCGTCACCGCGATGTTCGACAGCGGGGTGACGGTGCACTGCGTGTCTCCTGCGGGGCAGGAGGTCGGAGGCGTTGCCCCCGGGGGGACGAGGAAGTTCTGCGCCACGTTGTCACCGCGCTCCGACTCCGGCTTCACGACCACCTGGTAGGTGATCGTCGCCGTGGCGCCCGTCGCGATCTCGCCACCGATCGTGAAGCGCTCATCGACGATGTCGGTCACCGTCACCGAGCTCACATCGGACGAGGGCTGGGTGCTGACATCGGCATCGTCGAGCACGCCGGTCAGCACGTCTTCACGAGAGACGGATGCGGTGGCGCCACCGACATTGCGCACCGTGATCTGGTAGGTCAGCACGGTTCCGGCCACGATCGGGTCGGACGACGCCGACACAGACTTCTCGTAGGTCACACCCCCGATCGGCGTCGTGGTGCAGTCCGGGCGGTCATCGTCGGCCGGGTCGCAGAGGTTGGACGGCGGCGGCGGGTCGTTCGGTCCGAGCAGGAAGTTCGACGCGATGCTGTCGCCGCGCTCTCCATCCGCTTTGACCGTCACCGTGAAGGTGACCGTGCCGGTCGTCCCCGGGGCGACACTGCCGGTGACGGCGATGCGGTTGCCGTTCACGGTCGCCGCGAGCCCGGTGGACGCGACGGGCCCGGAGGCGATCACCGCGTCATCGAGCACGTGCGTGAGGTCGTCGACCGCGTCGATGGTCGCTGCCGCCTGACCGTTGTTCTTGAAGTACAGCGTGTAGGTGAGGGTGCTGCCGGCAACGGCGGGCGTGTCGGATGACGTCACCTGCTTCCACTGCTCGAGCTCGGCCCCTGGAATGCGCACGGTGTCGCACTGCAGGCCGCCAGGGGCGACTTCGGATGCCGGAACGCACGCGCGGTTGAAGAGCTCATTGGTGCCCCCGGCGTTGTAGGTCACCCGGTAGGTCACGGTGGCCGTCGCACCAGCGGCGAGCGGGCCCGACCAGCTGATCGTGCTGCCAGAGAGCGTCGCGGTTCCGGCGGATGCCGTGATGCTGCCTGCAACCACGGAGCCATCGTCGATCACGTCGCTGAGG
Source organism: Microbacterium sp. (assembly GCF_047607465.1). Lineage (GTDB taxonomy): Bacteria > Actinomycetota > Actinomycetes > Actinomycetales > Microbacteriaceae > Microbacterium. Next base: position 76,505 of record NZ_JASGCY010000061.1, read on the forward strand.
TCATCGGTGAAGGTCGCGAGCCGCGCTGCGGTGTAGTCGCCGGGGCCGGGGTTGGTCACCTGGATCGTGTACTGCACCTCACCGCCGGCTGCCGGCAGCGCGGTGGTGTCGGCGCCCTTCCTGATGGTGAGCTTCGGCAGGAGCAACTCGGTCTCGGCGCAGGGCTCGCCCGTCACCGCGTCGACCGGCCCCCAGGCGACGTCGTTCACCGTCGGGTCGCACGTCGGCGTCACTCGACTGTCGGGAGTGGACGGCACCCACGCGACATTGTGCACCGTGCCGTTTCCGCCCGCCTTGAGCGTGACGGAGTAGGTGAGCGTGACCGTGTCGCCCGCGGCGAGCGCACCAGTCCACGCCAGCGGGTTCGGACCGCTCAGGGTGCCTGTGCGGTTCGCGGCGGCATTCCCGTTGTACGTGGCGTCATCGAGCACATCGGTCAGGTCGTCGACGATCACGGCCGGGTAGCCGGTCGTGAAGTCGGTCTCACCGATGTTCGTGGCGGTCACGGTGTAGGTGACGGGGTCTCCGACGCGCGAAGCGGCCGTGGCATCCGATTCCTTGGTGATCTTGAGCTTGGGCAGCTCGACGTTCACGGCGTAGTCCTCGACCTCGCCCGAGAGCGACAGGCCGGTCGGAGTCGACGCCTGCGCCTGGTCCTCCGCGATACGGACTCGCAGGAACGTCTTGGTAGTGCCTCGCGAGTCCACAGCGTCCATCGGAACGGTCCAGACCAGGTCCACTTGACCGCCGGTGCACTGCACTGTGCCGCTCGCGTCATCGCTATCGAACGTTCCATTGCGATCCCAGTCGAGCCAGGCGGTCACATAGCCGGCCGAACACGACACATCATCGATGCGATAGGTCTGTCCAGGAGTGGCCTTCACGGTCGTGACCGTGATCGAGGTCTCGTCGTCGACCCTCGTGGTGTCGTCGAGCGCAGCATCGGCCGAGGCCGTATAGACGTCACCGTCGCCGTCGACGTACCCCCCGAGCCGGTGCGGAGGCGGACCAGGCACCGTGGGCGTGAAGGCCGCATCGGACACGTTCGTGTTGCCGACCGGAACTTCGCCGCCCACCGGAGTCGGCACGAAGAGGCTGCCGGCCTCGCCGTAGCTCGCCGGTGCGTCGCCGTAGTCCACCGGGAACACGACACCGAGCGCGATCGCGCTGCGCCCACGCCCGCGAAGCTCGATTGCAGCGCTTGCGGTGTTCTCCATCACGGCGACAGCGCTGGGTCCGTTCCAGGCGGTATTGCCAACAGCCGCGTCGGTGCACTCGACGCCGTCGGGCTCCAAACGCAGCGTGTTATCGCTCGACCGCTTTGCGATCGTCGACGTAGTGCAACCAGCCGACCGGTAACGCTCTGCAATGAACCAGTTCGCGTTCGGCGCTGTCGGCGTGGCCTGCACATACTCCGTGTCGTTGACGCCGTAGTAGGTGCTCGACTCAGCATCGGCGATGACGAGACCGGGCAGTGTGAGCGGGGCGCCGTCAAAGGTTGCCGAGCAGCTGAAATCGAACTTGACCGTCGAGCCGGGAGTGGCGCGATAGTAGTTCGCGAGACCTGCGACCATCTGGTTCGCGGTACCGGTTCCGCCGATGTTGTAGAGGTCGTCGAAGGCGTCACCGCGCCAAGTGCCGGACTTGTACGTCATCAGCGGGTTCTCGAGGACATCGCCTGCCGCATTGTTCCGCGTGCCCACGATGTTGCTGACCGTGCAGGTGACCGACAGGGCCTTGCCGTCGATCATTCGCGTGTTCGTCTCGGTCAGCGTTGACGCAGTGATCTGCGTGGCCGCGTCGCCCCATTCGAACCAGTCGATCGCGCCTGTGTAGGTTCCCGATCCGCCGGTGGCGAAGCGCGCCTGGGCAGTCGGAGCGGTTGCGACCGCCCCGACTGCAGTGAGCAGGGAAGCCACCAGGGCCCCCACCACCAGAGTGGAAACACGGCGCATCTTTGCGCCGCCAGCAGGACGCCGCTCGTCTTTGTTGTTCATCAAAACTGTCCCCTTTGATCCCGGATCCCCCACCCGGACACTCCCTCTGGGCACTCACCCGGACACTTTTCGTAACATACAATAAATACGGCTCATTGGAAACATTCAGACTCGATCGTTACCAATACCGCATCCGCCTCCTGGCCACGGCATCCGTCCCCGCCCCGCCGGAAACAGCCGACACCCCGCCGATAGACTGGGAAGCATGTCCAAGGTTCTCCAGTCACTGCCCGTCGGCGAGCGCGTCGGCATCGCCTTCTCCGGAGGACTCGACACCTCCGTCGCCGTCGCGTGGATGCGCGACAAGGGCGCGGTGCCCTTCACCTACACGGGAGACCTCGGGCAGTACGACGAAGACGACATCGAGTCGATCCCCGGCCGCGCGCTCGAGTACGGCGCCGAGGCCTCGCGCCTGATCGACTGCAAGACCGCGCTGGTCGAGGAGGGCTTCGTGGCCCTGAGCTGCGGGGCCTTCCACATCCGCTCCGGCGGCAAAACCTACTTCAATACCACCCCTCTCGGCCGCGCTGTCACCGGCACCATGCTCGTGCGCGCCATGAAGGAGGACGGCGTCGACATCTGGGGCGACGGCTCGACCTACAAGGGCAACGACATCGAACGGTTCTACCGCTACGGGCTGCTCGCCAACCCGCGCCTTCGCATCTACAAGCCGTGGCTCGACGCCGACTTCGTCACCGAGCTCGGCGGCCGCAAGGAGATGAGCGAATGGCTCCTCGCCCACGGCTTCCCCTATCGCGACTCCGCCGAGAAGGCGTACTCGACCGACGCGAACATCTGGGGCGCCACGCATGAGGCGAAGACCCTCGAGCACCTCGATATCTCGCTCGAGACCGTCGACCCGATCATGGGTGTGAAGTTCTGGGATCCGTCCGTCGCGATCGAGACGGAGGATGTCTCGGTGACCTTCGAGGCCGGTCGCCCCGTGGCCCTCAACGGCACCTCGTACACCGACCCGGTGGCCCTCGTGCAGGAGGCCAACGCGATCGGCGGACGCCACGGCCTTGGCATGAGCGACCAGATCGAGAACCGCATCATCGAGGCGAAGTCGCGCGGCATCTACGAGGCCCCGGCCATGGCGCTGCTGTTCATCGCCTACGAGCGTCTCGTCAACGGCATCCTGAACGAGGACACCCTCGCGACCTACCACGAGCAGGGCCGTCGCCTCGGCCGGCTCATGTACGAGGGCCGCTGGCTCGAGCCGCAGTCGCTCATGCTGCGCGAGTCCATCCAGCGCTGGGTCGGCTCCACGATCTCGGGCACCGTCACGATCCGCCTGCGCCGCGGCGATGACTGGACGATCCTCGACACCGTCTCCCCCAACCTCTCCTACAGCCCCGAGAAGCTGTCGATGGAGCGCGTGGGCGATGCGGCCTTCGGACCGGTCGACCGCATCGGACAGCTCACGATGCGCAACCTCGACATCGCCGACTCGCGCGCCCGCCTCGAGCAGTACGCGGGCCTCGGCCTGGTCGGCGGGGCGACGGGTGAGCTCGTCGGCCGCGTCACCGCCGGCGAGGCCAGCCAGATCACGGGTTCCGTCGAGGCGGTCGATGAGACGCTGGCGGATGCCGTGGACGAGGCGTCCGAGGGCGCGGCCTTCGACTCCGGCACCGACTGACGACGGATTCCCGCCCCCGGTCCCGGCCCGGCCCCCGGCCACCGGTTTCGTCCCGGCCCCCGGTTTCGGGTACACCTGCACGACCCCGACACACCTGCACGACCGATCCGGTGATCCCGTCGTGCATCCGTACCCGGGTCGTGCATCCGTACCCGCCGGGGGGCGGACGGCATCCGCCCGCCCCGGCCGGTCTACACCGCCGTCGTGGCGACGCGCTCGTCGAGCGGCTTCGTCCGGCGGATCGCGAGAGCCGCCACGAACCCGGCGACTCCCGTAAGGATCACGAACGACAGTCCCGCGATCCAGGCATCGATCGTGGGCAGGGTCGAGTCGGGCACCGTGCTGGAGGCAAGCAGAACGGCGACGATTGCGACACCGATCGAGTTGAACACCGTGCGCCCCGTCACGTAGACCAGAGCCACCGCCTCGCTCGTCTCCTGCGGCGGCACGATCTCGACGATGACCAGCGGCACGGCCACGACGACCAGCGCCGTGCCGACGCCCGACACGACGAGCGCGACGACCGAGATCAGCAGGTCGTGCACCGCGAAGAACCCGACGTAGCCGACGGCGCCCAGTCCGATACCGATCAGCAGCACGACCTTCGCCCCCAGGCGTCCCGCCACCCGGCCCGCGAACGGCGACAGGATGAACGAGACGGCACCGGAGATGAGACCGTACAGGCCCGCCTGCGTCGGCGTGAGCCCGAGGCCGACGGGCGCAGAAACCGGGCTCTGCTGCAGCAACGGGGCGAGCAGAGACGGCCCGGCCATGATGCCCATCGCAACGAAGGCGGTCGCGACGAAGGCGAACACGAGCGACGAGTTGCGGAACAGACGCAGGTTGAACATGGGGTTCTCGACGCGCAGCTCCCAGAAGATCCAGAACACCAGCAGCACGAGCCCGATCGCGAGGATCCCGATCACGAGCGGGCTGAGCCCGACCGATCGCGACGTCATGAAGCCGAACAGCAGTGCCGTGACCGCGGGCGCCAGGAGCACCGCGCCGAGGATATCGAGCCGGCCCGACGCGGCCTCCCGTGCGGTCATGATCGAACGCGGCAGCAGCGCGGCGCCGCCGATGGCGATCACCGCGAGGATCGCCGACGCGACGAACATCGAGTGCCACCCCGCGGTGTCGATCAGGACGCCGGCGAACAGCGCCCCGAGGGATCCGCCGATGACGCTGACGCCCGAGGTGAGGCTCGCCAGCAGCGAGACCCGCCGCGGTTCCGCGGCCTCACGCGCCAGGCCGATGAGCAGCGGGAAGATCCCCGCGCAGGTGCCCTGCAGGCCGCGCCCGATGAGCACGCCGACGAAGTTGCCACTGATCAGGCTGACGAGCGAGCCGAGGGTGGACAGCGCCATCAGGATGATGATGATCCGCTTGCGGCCGTAGATGTCGCCGAGGCGTCCGGCGATCGCGGCAGTTCCCGCTCCCACGAGGGTGAAGATCGTGATCAGCCAGGACGCCGCCGTGATGTCGATCTGGAAGGCGTTCATGAGCGTGGGCAGGCCCGTGGCGATCATGGTCGTCTCGAAGATCGGAGTGAGTTCCATCACGAGGAATATCGCCACCAGCAGGGCGAACGGCCGCTTCGCCATGGCGGTCTCGGTGGGTTGTGTCAACATGACTCCTCACGTCGTTGTCAGGTGATGCTGTTCATCGGCGCCAATGCATGTTCCGTTAAGAAGAACAACTGATCGCTATAACAGTACACATTGTGCGGCCTGCGCCTCCTCCCGTCAACACGCATTTGCCCGGGATGCGAGGCATGGGCGCGGCGGATGCTGTGAACTCCCCGAACTATCTTGCACAAGCATGTGCACTATAAGTACGATGGTGCACATGACCACTCGTGCACCCCGCCGCGACGCCGTCGAGAACCGCGCCGGCATCCTCTCCGCCGCCCGTTCCACCCTCGCGAACGACCCCTACGCCTCGGTCGATGTCATCGCCCGCAGCGCCGGGCTCTCCCGCCGCACGCTCTACGGCCACTTCGATGACCGCGACGCCCTGATCCGCGAGCTCATCTCCAGCGGAGCCCAGCGCTTCAACGCCATCGCCGCCTCGGTCGCCGACGACGACTGCCGCCTCGCGCTCGCCCGCCTCGCCGCGCTGCTGTGGCGCGAGGCCGCGCACGTGCAGGTGGCCGCAGCCCTCGCCCTCGACGAAGCGCACGTGGAGCACACCGCCGAAGCGCTTGCGCCGCTGCGCCGCACCGTCGCGGACCTCGCCCGCCGAGGGCAGGAAGACGGCAGTTTCCGCACCGATCTCACCGCCCCCACCCTGGCGCGGCTCATCGAGGAGATGGCGCGCACCGTGATCTCGCGCACGGATGCTGCGAGCGCCGAGGCCGCGAACGTCGCCGTGCGCGCGTTGCTGAGCATCGCGGGCCTCTCCTGGCGCGAGACCGACGAGCTCCTCGCCGCGCACCCCGAGTTCGGAGCCGAGGCGTGAGGGTCGCGCTGCACGAGGTCGACAAGGGGCGCGCCCTGCCGACCGTGAGCCTCGAGTTCCACACCGGCGCCGTGCGCTTCGCGATCGCCGAGACCGAACAGCGTCCGACCGTGCTCGGCCTCATCGCCAGCGGACGCATGCGCCCCGATTCCGGACGCGTGACGATCGACGGGAACAAGAACGATCGGATGCTGCGCCGCCGGGTCGCGCTCGTCGATGCGCCGGACGTCAGCGATCCGCACGCCGGGATCGCGCTCGCGGGCGTCGTCGGCGAAGAGCTCATGTTCGCCGGGGTGCGGGCCACCCCGCTGCACGCCAGGCGCTGGCTGTCCGGACTCGGCTACGAAGAGCTCGCGGGCGTCGCGATCGGCGACATCGCCCCCGAGGTGCGCGTGCGGATCCTCTGCGAGCTCGCGGTGCTGCGCGAGGGCGTCGAGGGCATCGTGCTGGTCTCGCCCGACCGGCACGGCGGCAGTCCCGACTCGTGGTGGCGCATCGCGGGCGAGTTCGCCGAGCGCGGATACGCGATGCTCGTCGTCGTCGGCGGGGCCGCAGCCGTCGCCCTGGAGCGGATGCACGAGCTGGGCGCCGTGAACGCCTCCGGCCCCATCGAGCCGCTCGTGCTCGACGGCGACCACACCGACGGCGACGACGACGGCGACGACACCGCAGCCGACGCTCTGGGCACCGACACGGACGCTGACACTGACACCGCCGACGACACCGGCGGCACCGCCGCCGCACCCGACGCTCTGGGCACTGACACAGCATCCGTTCGGCCCGCCTCCGAAGTGGCCGGGAACGACGAAACGAATGCCGGGAACCCGGCCACGAGCACCGGTGCCCTCGGCACCGCCACACCAGACACCGCCACCCCCGACACCCAGGGCGCCGACACCTTGAAGGCCGACACCCTGAAGGCCGACGCACTGAAGCCCGACGCCCCAGATGTCGAACGCGATCCCGAAACGATCCCCCGATCCGACGTGTCGACCCCCGAGGCGGAAGACGCCGCCGAAACGGACACCGCCCCCGAAGCGGAACCGGAGACACCGGACGACGAAAAGACGACGGACGACGAAGAGACGACAGGACCCACCGGGAACGGAGAGCTGCGATGAAGGTCCCCGCCATGATCTCGGCCGAGCTGCGCCGCCTCACCTCGAGCCGGATGAGCATCCTCGCCCTCGTCGCCCTCGTGTGCGTGCCGATCCTCTACGGCGGCCTGTACCTCTGGGCCAACCAGGATCCGTACTCGAAGTTCCCCGAGGTGCCCGTCGCGCTCGTCGTCAACGACCGCGGGGCGCAGAGCTCTTCGACCGATGCAGCCGCAGACCCGGCCACCGAGACCGTCAACTACGGCGAGGACGTCGCCGAGAACCTCATCGAGGGCAACGCCTTCGACTGGCAGCGCATGTCCGCGGAGGAGGGGGCGCAGGCGCTGCACGATGGCGACGTCGACTTCATGGTGACGATCCCCGCCGATTTCTCGGAGGCGCTCACCTCGGTCGCCTCCGATGATCCGCGCCGTGCCCGCATCGAGCTCGACACGAACGACGCGAACAACTACCTCGCCTCCTCCATGGGCACCCAGGCCGTCGAGAAGATCCGCAGCTCCGTCGCCGAGATGGTCGGCAGCGAGGCCGCGGAGCGGCTCCTCACCGGGCTCAGCGATGTGCGCGACAGCCTCATCACGGCGACCGACGGCGCGACGCAGTTGCACGACGGGGCCTCCGGCGCAGCATCCGGAAGCTCCGACCTCGCGAACGGCACCGCCCAGCTCGCCGACGGCTCGGCGCAGCTCGCCTCCGGAGCCGCCGCCCTGGCCAGCGGCGCGCAGCAGGTCAGCGACGGCAACCGCGCCCTCGCCGACGTCGCCGATCGCGCGGGGGCGGCGGCGCAGCAGGCCGCGGATGCCCTGCCCCAGGTGCGCAGCGACATCAGCGCGCTCCTCGCCGAACAGGGGCTCGCGCAGGACCAGATCGATCAGGTGCTGGCGAAGCTCGACCCGCTCGGCGCCAAGGTGCACGACGCGAACGGCCAGGTCCAGACCGCGGTCGGCAAGGTCGACCAGCTCGCCGCCGGCGCGGCATCCGTCGCCTCCGGAGCCGCCCAGCTCGCCGGCGGCGCCGAGACCCTCGCCGGCGGCGCCGCAGCCGCGAACACCGGCGCGGGTCAGCTGCGCGACGGCCTCGCCGCCCTCCGCGACGGCATCGGAACCCTCCGCGACGGCCTCTCCTCCGGGGTCGACCAGATCCCGGCGTCGACGCCCGACCTGCGCATCCTGCAGGCCGACACGATCGCCGACCCGGTGAAGGTCTCCAGCGACAAGCTCGCCTCAGCCGAGGACTACGGTGCCGGCCTCGCGCCGTTCTTCGCCGCGCTCTCCGCCTGGATCGGGATCTACGCGCTGTTCCTCATCGTCAAGCCCGTCTCGCGCCGCGCGGTGACGGCGCTGCACTCCCCGCTGCGCATCACGCTGGCCGGCTGGCTGACCCCGGCCATGCTCGGCGGGGTGCAGATGCTCGGACTCATGGGCGTGCTCGCGATCGCCCTCGGCTTCACGTTCAACCATCCGCTCGGCACGCTGGGAGTACTCGTCGTCGCCTCGGCGACGTTCGCCGCGATCATCCTCGCGCTCAACGTGTGGCTCGGCTCGGTCGGGCAGTTCCTCGGCCTCGTGCTCATGGTGCTGCAACTGGTGACCGCCGGCGGCACGTTCCCCTGGCAGACGCTGCCCGCCCCCCTCGCGGCGCTGCACCACGTCCTGCCCCTCGGGTACGTGGTCGATGCGATGCGGCAGCTCATGTACGGCGGCGATCTGGCGCGAGCCGGTTGGGATCTGGCGGTCCTCGCCCTGTGGCTCGTCGGCGCGCTGCTGCTCGCCGCGATCGGCGTCACGCGCATGACGCATCGGCGCACGCTCCACGACCTGCAGCCGAGCCTCATCGGATGAGCGGATGCCGGGGGCACGGCATCCGGCATCGAGGATATGATTCCAGGACGCGTTCTGAGACGCGGTTCGGGGCTCAAGGGGACTGAGTCCCCGCATGCAACCCGAAAGAGTTATCGACGATGACAACCGATTCGACCGCCGTCACCGTGCCTTCGCGCCCGCCGATCGCCGTGCGCATAGGGCGGATCCTCTTCCTCGTGCTCTCGGCGATCGTCGTCGTCGCGGTCATCGCGGCGCTGGCGCTCACCTGGACGATCCAGCGGTCGTTCCCGCAGACGTCCGGCGAGCTGACGCTCGAGGGCCTGACCGCGGAAGTCACCGTGCAGCGCGACGAGCAGGGAGTGCCGACCATCACGGCCGATTCCGCCCACGACCTCTTCTTCGCCGAGGGCTTCGTCCACGCGCAGGACCGCTTCTTCGAGATGGACTTCCGCCGGCACGTCACGGCGGGCCGGGTCGCCGAGCTGTTCGGCGAATCGCAGGTCGCGACCGACGCATTCCTGCGCACGCTCGGCTGGCGCAAGGTCGCCGAGGCCGAGGTCGCCGCGATGGACGAGACCACCCGCGAGTACTACGAGTCGTACGCCGATGGAGTCAACGCCTACCTCGACTCGCACTCCGGCGCCGACATCTCGCTCGAATATGCGATTCTCGGCATACAGAACGCCGACTACGCACCCGAGCCGTGGACCCCGGCCGACTCCGTGGCCTGGCTCAAGGCGATGGCCTGGGACCTGCGCACCAACGTCGAGGACGAGTCCGAGCGGGCGCTCCTCGCCGCCGACCTCGCCTCATCCGGCCTGACGGCCGACGAGGTGACCGCGGCGCTCGACCAGCTCTACCCCGGATACCCGTTCGAGGAGAACCCGGTGATCGTGCCGAAGATCTCTTCCGTTCCGGCCGTGAAGACGGATGCCGAGGCGGCGGTGTTCACGGTCGACGATGACGCTGAGACCCAGCTGGCGAGCACGACGATCGAGTGGGAGACGGCATCCGACGTGGTCGCGGCGGCGAGCATGCTCGTGGGCGACGTCGGCGAGGGGATCGGCTCGAACTCCTGGGTGGTGTCGGGCTCGCTCACCGAGAGCGGCCTCCCCCTGCTCGCGAACGACCCTCACCTCGGGGCCGCGCTCCCCTCCGTCTGGTACCAGGTGCAGCTGAAGTGCTCGACCGTGGGCGAGGCGTGCCCGTTCGACGTCGGCGGGTTCTCGTTCTCCGGACTCCCCGGCATCGTCATCGGACACAACGCCCAGGTCGCGTGGGGATTCACCAACCTCACCACCGATGTGACCGACCTCTACATCGAGAAGCTCGAAGGCGACGCGTACTGGCGCGACGGTGCCCTGGTGCCGCTCGATGAGACCACCGAGACGCTCGAGGTCGCCGGTGGCGACGACGTCGAGCTCACCATCCGCTCGACAGTGCACGGTCCGATCATCTCGGGCCTCACCGATGACTTCACCGCCCTCGCCGAAGACCCTGATCCGGCTCTCGTCGCCGGCGGAGCGGCATCGGATGCCGCGGCGCCACCCGTCGAGTACGCGGTGAGCCTGCGCTGGACGGCACTGGACCCCGGCACCGCGTCAGCCGCGATCTTCGCACTCGCCACGGCGAAGAGCTTCGACGACCTGCGCTACGCGGCGTCGCTGTTCGACGTCCCGGCGCAGAACCTCGTCTACGCCGACGTCGAGGGCAACATCGGCTACCAGACACCTGGCCGACTCCCCATCCGCGGCGCCGGCGACGGCTCGATGCCGCAGCCGGGCTGGGACAGCGCCTACGACTGGACCGGATACATTCCGTTCGAGGAATTGCCCGTCTCCTACAACCCCGCGTCGGGCTACATCGTCACGGCGAACAACGCGATCGTCACCGACGACTACGACTACTTCCTCACGGACGACTGGGACTACGGCTACCGCGCCGGGCGCATCGCGCATCTGCTCGAGCGGCGCGCGGCGACGGGTGCGCTCACCGCGCAGGACATGCGCGAGATCCAGATGGACGATGAGATGTGGATCGGGAAGAAGCTGGCATCCGCTCTCCGCGACATCGAGGTGTCGGGGCAGGGCGCGCAGGACGCGGTGGCGCTGCTGGAAGACTGGGACGCGCAGAACACGGCCTCGTCGGCGGCCGCCGCCTATGCGAACGTGCTGTGGTCGAACCTCGTGCAGAACCTCTTCGCCGAACGCGAGCAGCCGCTGCCGATCACCGGCCAGGGGCGGCTCTTCACCGTCGTCGGCACCCTTCTCGATGACCCGTCCGATCCCCTGTGGACGAACGCGTCGATCGGCGTCGCCGGTCGCGACGAGATGCTCGCGGCCTCGGCCGAAGAGGCGTACGACGAGCTCGCAGCGCTCCAGGGCACGAACCCGCACGCCTGGAACTGGGGCTCGCTGCACGCCCTCAGCCTGACGAGCTCGACGTTCGGATCCTCCGGCATCGCCCCGATCGAGTGGTTGTTCAACCGCGGCCCCTACCCGGTGAGCGGCGGCGCATCGGTCGTGAACGCGACGGGATGGCGGATCGGCGCCTCGTACGAGACGACCACGGTGCCCTCGATGCGGATGGTCGTCGACCTCGCCGACTTCGACGCCTCGACGTGGATCCACCTCACCGGCGCCTCGGGCCACGCCTTCCACGCGCACTACACCGACCAGGCCGCCGACTGGGCAAGTGGCGTGCAACGCGCCTGGCCCTTCTCGACGGAGGCGGTGGATGCCGCGGCCGTCGATGTGCTGGTGCTGAGGCCCTGAGCGCGGCAGGGAGGTCGCCGGCGGTGGGCGGGGGCGCAGATGGAGGGCCGGTCAGGCAGAGGGGCCGGTCGGAAAGCATGCCCGATCGGACGGGTGTCCGGTCAGGCGGACGCGGGTCGGGCGGATGCCCGGGCGGCCCGCCGTGCGATGAGCCAGATGCCGGCGGCAGCGGTCAGGAAGATCAGCGCCAGCATCCCCCAGCCGGCGAGGCCGTGCGCAATCGCCGTCGCGTTCACGACGAGGGGCGAGGCGAGCGCGCCGAGTGAGAATCCCATGCCGAAGACACCCTGGTACGCGCCTGCGCGCACCGGATCGGCGAGTTCGAAACTGAGCCCCCACGCGCCCGCCTGCGAGAGGATCTCGGCGAAGGTGTGAGCGATCATCGCGACGAGGAGCATCACGATCGCCGCCCATGCGGGAAGACCCGCCGCGAGCGCGTAGACCAGGCACGCCGCCGCCATCAGCCACCCCGCGATCATGGTCACGCGTCCCGCCGTGCGCACGTCGTGCGTGCCGCGCGACGCCCGCACCTGGAACAGCACGACGAGCACCGTGTTGGTGATCAGCACGACCGAGACCATCACGGTCGGGGCGTTCGTCTGGGTCGTGATCCACAGCGGCACGCCGAGCTCGGCGACGCCGAACTGCATGCCGAACACCGCCGAGAGCACGCAGAGCAGCAGGTACCGGCGATCGCGCCACGGCGAACGGCGGCGCCAATCGCTTCGGGCAGCGACGGCCTCGGTGTCGATGGAGCCCGTTGCGGTGCGCACGGGTCCGTTCGCGCGCGCAGGGGCGTCGACCGCCGATGTCAGCCGCAGCAGCGGCAGCGATCCGAGTGCGCAGAAGAGCCCGGCGGCAAGGATCACCGCACGGTACGCCTCGGGGGTTCCCAGCGCCAGGGCGATGGCGGCGACACCGGAACCGACCGCGATGGAGACGTTGGTCACCGTGCGCAGAACGGCACGCGCGTGCACGCGGCGCTCGGCGACGAAACCGCGGGCGATGATCGCCGCGCGGGCCGAGTGCCCGATCGAGTCGAAGAAGCCGGACAGGCTCGCGAGGACGAGGGCGGAAACGAAGTCTCCGGCGAAGGCGTATGCCGCGAGCAGCATGCCTCCGAGCGCCTCGAAGGCGAAGGTGAGTCGGCGCGCGCTCCAACGGTCGGCGAGCCATCCGCCGAGGAACGAGGCCACGACCCCAAAGCCGCTCGACACCGCGAGGACGATGGCCGCCTGCGCGGCACTCAGCCCGATGATGCGCGTGAAGAACAGCACCGTGATGGTCAGGAACACGCCCCGCCCGATGCGAGACACGGCAGTGGCCGTGACGAGCGCGCGCAGCACCGGGTCGCTCAGACCCGAGGCGATCCGCCCCCGCAGACCGCGCTTCTCGGTGATCGGCTGCGGTTCGGGCACCGAATCATCCTCGCACGGACGTCGGACAGCGGATGCCGGTGGCCGGCCTCCCGCCGCGATCTGCGCCGCTCCGGCATCCGCTCGGCGCCGCTCGGCGCCGCTCCGCGCCGCTCCAGTCGCGATCCGTGCCGCTCTAGCATCCGTCCTTCCCGTTCCGGTCGCAATCCGTGCCGCTCCCGGCCACGCATACCGGCACCAACTGCGACCGGAACATCCGATCCGGACCGATACCGGCACCAATCGCGACCGGAACCCACCACCTCCCGAACGCAACCAGCGCACCCCGCGACCGCTGGGGTGTGACACAGCCCACGCGAAGCCCTCCAGACCCATGCCGACCCGTTCGACTCTCCGGTCGCGATCTGCGCCGCTCCGGCATCCGCCCTTGCTGTTCCGGTCGCAGTCCGTGCCGCTCCCGGCCACGCATACCGGCACCAACTGCGACCGGAGCGCCCGATCCGGACCGATACCGGCATGAATCGCGACCGGAGAACGAACGCGTGGAACCCCGCGAGTCCGTTCCGGCACCGACACCGGAACCGGAACCGATACCGGCCACGCCGCGGATCAGATGCCGTGCCGTGAGGCGCTAGCGTGGATGGGTGCCCACACGTCTTCTTGCTCCGCCCGACGACCCGGCATCGGTCGTCGAGTTCGAGCACGGCGGCGCGACCCTCGTCGCCGAGACCTTCGGCACTGGCACGACCTTCTTGCTGCTGCACGGCATCGGCATGGGCCGCAGCGTCTACATCGATCTCGTGCGCCGCCTCGACGGACGGGTGATCGCCGTCGACCTGCCCGGGTTCGGCGAAGCCCCGGAACCCGAGCGCACCCTCACGATGGAGCGTCATGCCGACCTCATCGCCGCGTATCTGCGACATGCCCACGAGGGACCCGTCATCGTCATCGGTCACTCGATGGGCAGTCAGATCGCGGCCGAGCTCGCCGCCCGGCATCCTTCTCTGGTCTCCGGCGCCGTGCTCGCAGGGCCCACTGTCGACAGCACCGCACGCAACCTCGCGGTGCAGGCCTCGTACCTGCTGCGCGACCTCATCGGCGAGAGTCCGACGGTGCTGTGGCGCGGCGCGCGCGAGTACCTGCGCGGCGGACCGCATCTGATCCGCAAGATGCGCGCGACGATCGTGCACGAGCCGGAGAAGACATATCCGCGCATCGAGTGCCCCGTGCTGGTGCTGCGCGGGGAGCGCGATCCGATGGCGCCGGACAAGTGGTGTCGCAAGATCGTCAAAGCCGTCGGAGACGCCGAGCTCGCCGTGATCCCCGACCACGGTCACGGCACCCTGATCAGCGACGCCGCCCTCGCCGCGGCGCTGATCCAGCGGTTCGCGGCCCGCGTCTGATCAGAGCCCATCGGCTCAGCAAGAACCAGCCCGGCTCAGCAAGAACCAGCCCGGCTCAGCCCGCGCCGGGCGGCGTCTGCTTCGAGTCCGCGAGCTCGTCGACGACGAGCTCGCGCTGATCGACCGAGCCGTTGCGGTACGCCTGCCTGCCCACCATGTGCGCCGACAGCGGCGCGGTCGCGAACTGCATGAGGACGATGGGGGCCACGAGCACCAGACCGAGCAGGATGCCTCCGACCGAACGCTGCGACAGCGCGATCGCGATGCAGATCAGCAGCAGCCCCAGCACCTGGGGCTTCGTCGCCGCGTGCAGCCGCGACGGCACGTCGTGGAAGTGCAGCAGCCCCACCGCCGCCGACAGGCACAGCAGCGCGCCGAGCAGGATCAGCACGAGCACCGTCACGTCGATGACGGCGTCGGGGACTTCGAGACCGAAGAGGTTCATGGTGTCGTGTTGTCCCTTCGTGCGACGAAACGCGCCACCGCGATCGAGC
This sequence comes from Microbacterium sp., assembly GCF_047607465.1. Taxonomy (GTDB): domain Bacteria; phylum Actinomycetota; class Actinomycetes; order Actinomycetales; family Microbacteriaceae; genus Microbacterium. Next base: position 91,586 of record NZ_JASGCY010000061.1, read on the forward strand.
CGAACACGCCGACAGCGGCGATGATCAGCAGCACCGGGATGTTCCGCGTGTGCCCGTTGATCGCCATCTCGGCGCCGAGCACGCACATGACCTCGGTGAGCAGCACGTCGCTGGCCACGGCGCGGTCGAGGATCGACGGCCCCCGCACGATGCGGATCACCGTGAGCACGGCGGCGACGCCGAAGACGGTCAGGATGACACCGAGCAGGATGCTCATCGATTCCTCCCCCGTGGTCGCTGAGCGCCCTTCGCCTGGCCGCTCCGCTCCTCGCTCCGCGACCGCGCGGCGACACGATGGGTGTCCGCCTTGAGCGCACGGTACTGCGCCGGATCGCCGAGCGCCCTCACGATGCGCTCCTCCCACCGCAGCACGCCCGCGCGCGTCTTCTCGACGTCGTCCATCGTCCGCACGCCGATCGCATGCAGGTAGAGGATCCGCCGGTCGCGGTCCGCCTCCACGACGAGGGACCCGGGGATCAGCGACGAGGCAACGGCGACGTGCGTCATCACCAGATCATCGGCGTAGCGCAACGGCACCGCGACGATGGCCGCGCCCGGCTGACGCCGGAAGTCGAACACCTGCACCGCCACCAGGACCGCGCCCTGCAGCACGGCGAAGAGGAACTCCACCCCGAGCACGAGCGCGTACCAGAGGTTCACCCGCCCCGAGAGCTCGACGGTGGGCAGGCGGAACACGCGCGTCACGAAGATCGCGACGATGAGGCCGGTGACGAAGGACAGCAGCGTGAACTGGGCCCACAACAGCATCCACAGCACGACGAGCCAAGCGAGGAAGGGCAGTTGGACGCCGATATCCCGCCAGATGTGCTTGGTGCTATCCGGTGTCATCCGCCGACCTCGTCCTCGAGCTGCACGAGCGTCACCGGCTCGAACAGGGCCGACCCGATGCGGTCGCACAGTGCGTAGAGGGGCCCGGCGAAGACGGTCAGGGCGATCGTCACCACGACCATGCCTGACGTCGCCGCCGTCATGATGGCAGGGATGCGCCGGCTCTCCTGCTGCTCATCGGCCGCCGGCGCCTCGTTGAGGTACGAGATGCGCCCCTCGGTCTCGACCGAGTCCTCCTCCTCACGCCAGAAGGCGAGGTTCCACGCACGCATCAGCGCGTACAGCGTGAGCAGCGAGGTGACGATGCCGCCGAAGATCAGCACGATCATCACAGGGGTGCCGACGGATGCTGCGGCCTCGAACAGCGCGAACTTGCCGATGAAGCCGGAGAACGGAGGCAGGCCCCCGAGGTTGATCGCCGGGAGGAAGTAGAGCACCGCGATCAACGGCGCGACCTTCATCAGTCCCTTCACCCGCAGGATCGACGTGCTGCCCGCCTTGCGCTCGATGAGCCCCACGGCGAGGAACAGCGTCGTCTGCACGATGATGTGGTGGACGATGTAGTACACCGTCGCCCCGATCGCCGCGGAGGTGCCGATCGCCAGACCGAAGATCATGTACCCGACGTGACTGACGAGCGTGAACGAGAGGATGCGCTTCATCTCGGCCTGCGCGACGGCGCCGAGGATGCCGACGATCATCGTCGCGAGCGCGATGATCAGCAGCAGCAGGTTGATGTCGTTCTCGGGGAACAGCTGCGTCTCGGAGCGCACGAGCGCGTAGACGCCCACCTTGGTCAGCAATCCGGCGAACACGGCGGTGACCGGCGCCGGTGCCGTCGGGTAGGAGTCGGGCAACCAGAACGAGACAGGGAAGATCGCGGCCTTGATGCCGAAGGCGATGACGAGCATGAGGTGCAGAACCAGCTGCGTCTCCTGCGGCAGCTCGCTCATCCGCTCACCGATCTGCGCCATGTTCACGGTCCCGACGGCGCCGTAGATCATCGCGATGGCGGCGAGGAAGAGGATCGACGACACGAGCGCGACGACGATGTAGACCGCGCCGGTGCGGATGCGGGACTCGGTGCTGCCGAGCGTGATGAGCACGTACGAGGCGACGAGCAGGATCTCGAAGCCGACGTAGAGGTTGAAGAGGTCGCCGGCGATGAAGGCGTTGAAGATGCCAGCCGCGAGGATCAGGTACGACGGGTTGAAGATCGAGATGGGGGTCTCCTCGGCGCCGTCGGCGACGCCCTGGCCGATCGAGAAGAGGAGCACCGCGAGCAGCACGATGCTCGAGATCAGCACGAGGAGGGCGGCGAGCCGGTCGACGTAGAGCACGATGCCGAACGGCACCGGCCAGCCGCCCACCGAGACCGCGAGCGGGCTGCCGCCGTCGACCACGACGAGCAGCACGACCGCGATCATCGAGACCGCGACGAGCGTCACCACCGTGACCACGATCTGCACGCGGGCGTTTCGTCCGAAGATCAGGGTGACGGCGGCTCCGAGCAGCGGCAGCCCGACCAGCAGGGGTACGAGTGCGCTCATGCGTCACTCCCCTCGGAATCGGATGCCGGACCGCCCTGGGTCGCTGAGCCCGCCGACGGGCCCGCGCGTCCCGAAAGACCTGCGCCCCCCGACGGCCCGACGGGCCTGTCCACCGGAGCCCTGTCGTCGATCGCGGAATGATCCTTCATGTGCAGCACCCTGATCGGCGCGGTCTGCACTCCGACGAAGTCGGTGGTGGCGTCGGCGTCGGCGTAGTCGCCCTCATCGTCTCCCATGACGTCTTCTTCGGCATCCGTGCGTCCGCGGATCGCGATGTCGTCTTCGTCGTCCTCGACGGTGTCGGCCTGGCCCAGCTGCCAGGAGCGGTAGATGAGGGCAAGCAGGAACGCCGAGACGGCGAAGGTGATCACGATCGCGGTGAGGGTGAGCGCCTGCGGCAGCGGGTCGCTCAGCTCGCCATCCGCACCGAAGAACGGCGCGCTGCCTGGCACGCCCATGACGATGAGCAGCAGGAGGTTCCCGGCGTTGCCGAGCAGCAGGAAGCCGATGAGCACCCGGGTGAGACTGCGCTCGAGCATGGCGTAGACGCCGCACGCGAAGAGCACGGCCATGATGACGATGAGAGTCAGCGACACGTCCATCAGTCGTTCGCCCCTCCCCGTGATCTCGTGCCCTGCGCCTGGCGCACCGCAGCGGCCTGCTTGTCGACCTCGGCGCCGAGGCTGCGCAGCACATCGAGCACGAGCCCGATGACGACGAGGTACACGCCGATGTCGAAGATCGTGGAGGTGACGACCTCCATGTGGCCGAACCCTGGCCACTCCCACTCCCAGAACGTGCTCGTCAGCGCGGCCTGGCCGAACAGCAGCGGCACCAGGGCGCTGCCGACGGCGAGCACGAGGCCCGATCCCAAGAGGCGCCCGGCATCCGTTGGGGCCGCCGCGCCCAGCTCCCAGCGTCCACCTGCGATGTAGCGCATGACGAGGGCCATGCCGGCGACGAGCCCTCCGGCGAAGCCGCCGCCTGGCAGGTTATGGCCGGAGAAGAGCAGGAAGATCGACACGACGATGATCGTGTGGAAGAGGATGCGCACGATCACCTCGAGCAGGATCGAACGGTTCTCCGGCTTCATGTTCGTGCCGCCGACGAGCCAGGCGCGCGGGCTCGACCGGTTCTCGGCGGTCTCGAAGCGGATGCCCTCGGTCGTCTCCACGAGCGGACGCACGCGTACCGAGCGACGCACCGCCTTCGGCAGCGTCCGGGTGGCGGCGAGGAAATCGGCGCGATGGGTGACGAAGACGAGCGAGGCCACGCCGGTCGCGGCGAGCACAAGCACCGACAACTCGCCCATGGTGTCCCAGCCGCGGAGGTCGACGAGGGCGACGTTGACGACGTTCTTGCCGTGTCCGAGCTCGTACGCGAGCTTCGGGAACGCCTCGGAGATGGGGGCGGCGACCCGCGACTGGGTGGCGACGATCGCCACCAGCGCCATCGTCACGCCGACCCCGATGCCGAGGAGGGCGCGCGGGACGCGGCCGACCGAGGCGTTGTGTTCGCCCATCCGCGCGGGCAGCCGTCGCAGCACGAGCGCGAAGGTGACCATCGTGACGGTCTCGACGAGGATCTGCGTGAGCGCGAGGTCGGGGGCGCCGCTGGTGGCGAACAGCACCACCATGCCGAGGCCCGTCACCGAGACGAGGACCACCCCGGTGTAGCGCTTCTGCGCGCGCACCGCGAAGACCGCGGCGACCGCCATCAGCGGCGCGACGGCGATCTGCGCCGGCGTGTGCCAGACCGACAGTTGCAACCGGTCGACGTCGCTCGCCAGCAGCGCCGTGATCTCGGCGACGACGAACACGATGAAGATCGTGCCGACGTACACCGGCAGCGAACCGCGCTGGGTGAGCGTCGCGCTGAGCACCGAGACGCGGTCGATGGCGCGCATGACCGAGTAGTAGGCATCCGCTGCGGTGAACGGCAGCAGGCGCGGCTTGTGATCCCACCCGGTGCGACGGGTGAGCAGGAAGATGCCGATGCCGAGCAGGATCGACGCGATCGAGATGCCCAGGGCGGGCTCGAAGCCGTGCCACAGCGCGAGGTGCCCCGGCCCCGCCGACTCGCGCGAGAGCATCGCCTCAGCGGTGACGGCGTATGGGCGCAGGGCGTGATCGAGAGCCGGTGCGCCGATGCCCGCCGCGATGGTGAGACCGGCCAGGACGATGGGCGCGCCGAGGAAGCCGACCGGAGGGTCGGGCCAGACCGTGTCCGGCATCCGCTGCCCCTCTTCATCGCGCTTGGTGAAGAACGCCCCCCAGAGCAGGCGCGTGCCATATGCCGCGGTCAGCATGGATCCGAGGACGACGCCGATCAGCGCGACGAGGCCCCAGGCTGACCCGGCGAGCGCATCGTCGAGGAGAGCAGTGAGCGCGGACTCCTTCGCGACGAAGCCGATGGTCGGTGCGATGCCGGCCATCGATGCGACCGCGATGAACGCGGTGGTCGCCAAGACCGGCGCCTGCCTGCCGACGCCGGAGAGCTCTGTGATGTCTCGCGTGGACAGCTGGCGGTCGATGATGCCGACGATGAGGAAGAGCGCAGACTTGAACAGCGCGTGCCCGATCACGAGCGCCAGGCCCGCCAGCGCCGTCGCCTGGGTGCCGTAGCCGACGACCACAGCGAAGAAGCCGAGCTGGCTCACGGTGCCGAAAGCGAGGATGCGCTTGAGGTCGGTCTCGCGCAGCGCCTGGACACCGCCGAGCAGCATCGTGAAGACGCCGAGGGTGATGAGGATCGGCCGCCAGGGGCCGCTGAAGGCGAAGATCGGCGCGAAGCGCGCGATGAGGTAGATGCCGGCCTTCACCATGGCGGCGGCGTGCAGGTAGGCGCTCACCGGGGTGGGAGCCGCCATCGCGCCAGGCAGCCAGAAGTGGGAGGGGAACAGCGCCGACTTGCTGATCGCGCCGACCAGCAGCATCACGATGGCCGCGTCGACGACGGGGCCCGTCGGCCCCAGTGCGATGATCTCGCGGATGCTGGAGGTGCCGGCGTCGACGACGAGCAGCACGACGCCGACGAACATCACGAGCCCGCCGAGGGTGGTCACCAGCAGCGCCTGCAGCGCGGAACGACGGCTGGCGGCGCGGCGGCGGTAGTGCCCGATGAGCAGGTAGGAGAGGATGCTCGTGACTTCCCAGAACATGACGAGCATGACGAGGTCGTCGGTGAGCACGAGGCCGTACATCGCCCCGGCGAAACCGAGGAGGATGCCGGCGAACTGCCCGAGACCAGCCGCGTCGTCATGGAAGTACCAGCGGCAGTAGAAGAGCACGAGCGCGCCGACGCCGGTGACGATGAGGGTGAGCACCCACCCGAGCACGTCCATGTGCATGGAGAGGTTCAGCCCGAGCTGCGGCAGCCACGTGTAGGTCTCGAAGGGCGCAGGGTCGGCGTCGAGGACGCGCGGCGTCAGCACGAGCGCATGAACGAAGGCCGCTGCGGGAACGAGCGCCGCGATGTAGAACGCGCGAGCGCCCATCCAGCGCACGAGCACCGGCATCGCCACGGAGAAGAGGAGGAACGCACCGAGGAGGATCAGCATGATCACGGCTCCCTCGGGGCTCGGCAGCCTTGCGGCGCTGGCGGGCGAGTACCTCACAAGCTTACCGGGAGGATTGCGACCGTCGTGCGACAGTGGATGGATGCGACGCGCTGGTGGACGTGAACTGCTGGGCTGGCTCGGAGCCGCCGGCCTCGCCGTCGCGGTGTCCGCCCAGGTGGCCGCCTCGGCGCGCTCCGAGCTGCTGTTCCGCGATGGCGATTCGCTGGTGGTGGCGATGCTCTCGCGCTCGATCCTCTCCGGCGAACGTCTCGACTGGGCGATGTCGAGCGTGCTGTTCGTGCCCGAGACCGCACTGTACGCCCTTCTCTCGGTCACCCTCCCGTTCGACGTGAACGGCCTCCTCGCCGTGAACGCCGTCCTGAACGTCATCGCGCTCTACGGGGCGCTGCGGCTCACAGCCGGTCGGCGCAGCCCGCACGCCGCCCCGGTCTCCTGGACCCTCACCGCCCTCGCGGCGTTCGGCCTGCTCGCGGTGACCGAGACCTCCGCATCGCGTGATGCCCTGGAGCTCGCCTCGCTCCTGCTGACGACGACCTACTATTCATCGACCGTCATCTCGATGATCGCGGTCTGCGGGCTCATCCGCCGCGGTCTCGACGGCGCGAGCGCGTGGACCCTCGCAGCGGTCGCGCCCATCGCCCTCGTCGCGACCATGTCGAACCCGTTGTTCGCCGCGTGGACGACGGCGCCCGTGGTCGTGGTGCTCGCGGTGCTCCTGCTCCGCACGCGACGGCGAGGACGGATGCTCGCTGCCGCCGCCGTCCTCGCCGGCGGCACCGCACTGGGGTTCCTCGCACGTATTCCCCTTTCGGCATGGATAACGAACAGCGGCGCGGGCTACGCGCAGCCCGAGCGGTGGATCCAGTCGCTCGGCTACTACGACGAGCTGCTCGCAGCGCGGCTGTCCGACCCGCCCGGGCTCATCGCTGCGGCCACGGTGCTCGGCCTCCTCGCCGTCGGCGTCGTGCGCACCCTCCGCGCCGACAGCGACGGCGAGCGCTTCCTGGCCGCGGCGTCGTGGATCGTGCCCCTGCTCGTGACCGTCGGCGCCGTCGCCCTCGGCACGCATGCCGCGCGCTACCTGCAGCCGGTCGTGCTCGCCCCCCTGCTCGCGCTCGTCGCGGCTCCCCGACCCGTCCGGGCGCCGAAACCGCTCGTCTGGATCGCGGCCGCGGCGATCGCCGTCGCCTGCGCCTTCGGCAGCCCGCGCCTGTCGGATGCTGCCCATCGGCCCGACGCCGACCTCGACTGCGTCGTCGACTGGGTGAACGCCTCAGGGCGCACCGGCGCCGGCCAGTTCTGGACGGTGCGGCTGCCGAAGGCCCATCTCGACGACCCGGCGCAGCTCGTGCAGGTCGATCATCGCCTGGACGACTACGCCTGGCTGGTGAACCGCACGGACTTCACGGGTCCAACGCCCTCGTTCCTCATCGAGGACGCGCAGACCGTGCCATGGGACCTGCCCGAGCAGCCGACGACCATCGCGACCTGCGGCCGCTACACGATCCTCGCGCGCTGACCGCTCACGCCGTGGTCGTCCCGGCGCGGAAGGCGCAGGTCAGGTGCTGGCTGAGACCGGGCTCTCCCCGCAGCATCCGTGCCACCTGCTCGCCGGCGGCGCGCCCCTTCTCGACGGCGGGCTGCACGCTCGTGGTGAGCACGGCACCGTCGAGGCCGTCGACGGCGATGCCGTCGAAGCCGGCCACCGAGAGATCTTCGGGAACGCGCAGTCTGAGCTCCTCGGCCGCACGGATCACCCCGACGGCGAGCAGATCGCTCTGGGCGAGCACGGCGGTCGGGCGCGTGGCCGGATCGGCGAGCAGCGTCCGCCCGGCGATCAGCCCCTCATCGATGAGGCTCCCCGCGGCCGAGATCGCTGGTGCGTCGGGGTAGACCGTGCGCACGCCTTCGAGGCGGTCGACGGTGACGTCGACGGTCGCGTTCGCGAGCCGCTCCGCAGTGACGGGCAGCCGCTCGCGCGCGGGGTCGAGCGGCAGGGTCACGATGGCGACGTCGCGATGGCCGAGCCCATGCACATAGCGGGCGACATCGGCGGCGGCTGCGGCATTGTCGAGGGTGATGCGCGGAATCCCCTCCCCCGCGTCGCCTTCGATGACAACGATCGGCAGGCCTCGGCTGCGGAGGATCTCGAGCGACTCGCGCGTGCGTCCAGAGGATCCGATCAGCACGACGGCGTCGACGGGCGCGTTCACGAGGGCCGAGCGGTCGCTCGCCCCCGGCTCGTCGCGCATGAGGAGGATGCCGGCACTGAGGTCGGCGAGACCGTCGGTGAGCCCGTCCATGGTGGCGGTGGTCACCGGGTCGAGGAAGGCCGTGCGCAGGTGCCCCTCCAGGACGACGGCGACGATGCCGCTGCGTCCGCGACGCAGGGACGCCGCCCGGGGATCGGGGCCTGCATAGCCGAGCTCGGCGGCTGCGGCGAGCACCTTCGCGCGTGTGGCGGCCGAGGCCTTGGCCCTGCCGCTGAAGACGACGGATGCTGTCGAGGTGGCCACTCCTGCGGCACGGGCGACATCGGCGATCGTCGCTCGGCGTGGTGAGTCGGCGCTGGTCATACTCCGAGGATAGCCGCCCGGCCTTCTCGCCGATCGAATCGATTCGATAGGCTAGGACGCATGGACACCGCCCTCACCCGCTCCCAGTTCGTGCGCTGGCGCGCCGCGATCTTCGCGATCTTCCTCGCGAGCGGCCTCGCCATCGCCACCTGGGCATCGCGCGTACCAGACATCAAGGTCGCGCTGGGCATCGACAACGCGCAGATGGGACTGCTCCTGCTGAGCATGGGGATCGCCTCGATCCTGGGCATCTCGACCAGCCCCGCGGTGATGGCGCGCACCGGTGCGCGCATCGGGATGCTGGCCACGATGCTCACCTTCGCCATCGGCCTCGCGCTGATCGGCCTCGGCACGAACCTGCTCGAGTCGTTCCCGCTCGTGATCCTCGGCCTCGTGCTCTTCGGTTTCGGCAACGGCTCGCTCGACGTCATGATGAACGTCGAGGCCACCGCCGTCGAGCAGCAGATGGGCAAGACGATCCTTCCCGTCTTCCACGCGTTCTTCAGCTTCGGCACCGTGCTCGGCGCCGCCGCAGGCGCCCTGGCCGCGCACCTGGGCGCTGACGTGTCGCTGCACGCGCTCGTGGCCGCCGCCGTGCTCGCCGCTCTCGCCGTCGTCTGCTTCCTCAACGTGCCCGTGCGCGCGTCGGCATTCGACCCGGCGCCGGCCGAGAAGCCGCACTGGCGCGAGCGCATGCACACGGCGCTCGAGGCCTGGCGGGAGCCCCGCACCTACGCGCTGGGCATCGTCATGCTCGGCATGTCCTTCGCCGAGGGCGGCGCCAACGACTGGCTGGCCCTCGGCGTGTCCGAGGACCACGGCGCGGGGCCGGCGACGGGAGCTGCAGCCCTGGCGACCTTCTCCGTCGCTATGACGGTGGTGCGCCTGTTCGGCGGGCCGCTGGTCGACCGGTTCGGACGCGTCATCGTGCTACGGATCCTCGCCCTCACCACTGCCGCCGGCATCCTGCTGTTCATCCTCGCCCCGAATACGCCCCTCATCTTCGCCGGCGCCGCCCTCTGGGGGATCGGGGCCTCCCTCGGGTTCCCGCTGGGAATGTCAGCGGCGGCCGACGACCCGGCAAAGGCTGCGGCCCGCGTCAGCGCCGCCGCGACCATCGGATACATCGCCTTCCTCAGCGGCCCTCCGGTCCTCGGGTTCGTCAGCGCGCACATCGGCCTGCTGAACACGATGTACATTCTCGTTGTGCTCGCCGCCCTGTCTGGGCTCTTCTCGGGATCGGCTCGTCCCCTGCGCGAGGACGAGATGGCGTCCGCGACAAAGTAGGCTCATCGGGTGCGTCTCGTCATCGCCCGCTGCTCGGTCGACTACACAGGTCGACTGAATGCCCATCTCCCCCTCGCCACGCGCCTGCTCGTGCACAAGGGCGACGGCAGCCTGCTCGTGCACTCCGACGGCGGCAGCTACAAGCCGCTGAACTGGATGAGCCCGCCCTGCTCGTTCGCGCCGGAGGAACCCGGCGATGAGGAGGCGAGCGCTGGCGTCGTCGAGGTGTGGCGCGTCACGCACAAGAAGACCGGCGACGCCCTGCGCGTGCAGATCTACGAGATCATCCACGACTCGAACCACGATCTGGGCGTCGACCCCGGGTTGCAGAAAGACGGCGTCGAGGCCGACCTGCAGCGCCTGCTCGCCGAGCAGGTCGGCCTGATCAGCGAGGGTGCGACCCTGGTTCGACGCGAGTACCCCACGGCGATCGGCCCGGTCGACCTGATGGTGCGCGATGCCGACGGCGTCGCGATCGCCGTCGAGGTCAAGCGCCGCGGCGACATCGACGGCGTCGAGCAGCTCACCCGCTACCTCGAACTGCTCGGCCGAGACCCGCACCTCGCCCCGGTGCAGGGTGTCTTCGCCGCGCAGGAGATCAAACCGCAGGCTCGCGTGCTCGCCGAGGACCGCGGCATCCGCTGCCTCGTGCTCGACTACGAGGATATGAAAGGCGTCGAGTCGGGAGTTCCGCGCCTTTTCTGACGCACCCGACGAGGCACCCGACGAGCCAACAACTCAGGGCGGGATGCCCAAACAACCCCGCCGCTGATCAGCAGCAGCCCAGCGCCAACCCACACCGCCCACCACGGGAACCCGGGGTGGGAGATTCCGCTGGTGATCGTGTCGCTGCCGTGATCGGCCTCGCTCAGTGGAATGCGTGCGCCACGCACGAGCAACCGGTGCGTGTTGACCGCTGGAGGCGTGCAGGTGATGAGCGTCACATAGTCTTCGCCAGGCACGAGCTGGAGGTCGTCGATCTCCTCCGGCAGCACAGCCTGGGTCTGATCGACCTGGTACGCGAGTCGTTCATCGAAGACGTCGATGAAGAAAACGTCCCCGACCTGCACCTCGGTGAGCCGGTCGAACATCATCGCGTCGACGAATGCGGTATGCGCGGTGAGCACGCTGTGCGTGCCTTCACCGCCGACCGGCAGTGAAGACCCGAACAGGTGGCCGACTCCTCGCGACAGGGTCAGATCGTCGGTGCCGTGCAGGATCGGCAGATCGACGTCGATGTCAGGAATGGTGATTCGGGCCATGACCTCGCCGCGCGGTGCGCGCAACTGCTGCTGATACAGCTCCCACGCGCCGCCTTTGCCCTCCGAAGCATCCTTCAGCGTGTACGGGTCAGTGAGCAGGATCTCCGGGATCGCGTCGTTATAGGCGTGCGCTTCCTCGAGAATGCGTTGGCGGTGCTCGCCGTCAATAGCGCGGGTCTCAGCCACATAGCCGGTGATCACCTCCGATCTCTCCAGCTGCGAGAACCACTGCGCGATCGTCGGGTAGCTCCCGACAACCAATCCGGCTGCGGCGATCGCGCCGACGACGATGTTGGGCCACGCGCTCGGCCGTGCCGAGGTGGTCCGCTCCTTGCGCACTCTGACGGGCACGGCTCAGCACCGGCCGCTCGGCCCGCCGCTCACCGCAGCCCTGCGGCGAGCGCAGGCGATCGCCGCAGCACCGAACAGCGCACACACGACGAGGGCGGCCGCAGCCAAGCGGTAGGGCACATCGCCGCTGCCTCCGGCCATGGGCAGCGGGATGCTCTTCGCGTCGCGGACCCAGACGGTTGCAACGCGTTCCACGTCATCGAACTCGGTTTCGACCTGCGGGTTGGCCGCAGCATCCGCCAAGATCACATGCCCAGTCGCGTCGACCTGGAATGCCACCGGCTCAGCGAGCAGCTCGTGCCCCTCCGGAGCCACCGTCTCGAACAGCCAATACGTCTGCCCGGCCACAAGGCCGACGATGGTGAAAGCACCGACCGCGCCAGTCGGCGTCACCGGCAGCGCCGGATCAGCGACGGATGCTGGCACACCACCGGCATCCTGGTGCACAGCGAACGCCGACCCGTCAAGAGGCTGCGCACCGCCGACTCCGTCGCCGACCTTGTGCAGGAGCAGCACGGCTGCGACGAACTGGGTGGTTGAACACTGCGCAGCAGGTTCGTCATCGTCTCCGGCGCAGGTCTGCGGCGGCAACGGGTCGCCGTCTTCGTCAACAGCGATGCCGGTGACTTCATTGCGCAGTTCGACGGAATGCGTGTCGTCAACGCGAACACGGTACGCGAGTGTGATCGTCGTGCCGGAGGGGATGCCGCTGACACTGAGCGGGTTGGCCGGGTCAGCGGGATGCGTGACGTTCAGCATGTCGCCAACGAGCACAGCCGAAAGAGTGCCGAGGTTCTCATCGGGGGTGGTCGCCCCTCCGGGCAACGCATAGTGCACCGTGACGTTGCCGACCGGGGCGGCCTCCCCGAGCACACCGGAAAGATCGTCGGTAACCACAGGGCGCACCACCGAGCCGGCACGCACCTGCGTCGTCACCCGGTACTCGATGACGGTGCCCGGCATGACGGTCGCTCCTGTGGTCAGCGGCGTGCTGGCGGCGGTGCCTCCGGTACCGTCTGCAGCGGCACCGGTGACGGCGTATGCCGTTTTCGCAAGATCCCACCACCCCGGAAGGCGCGTCAGCGTCTCAGCGCACAGCTGTGCTCCGGCGGCATCCAGCTTGATGGCGCCTGCGGCATCCCGCAGGCACACGGTGTTCTCGAGACGATTGCTTCCGGTGTGCACGCCGGTGGTCGGCGCGCTGACGGTGGTGACTGCGTAGCTGATCGTGACGGTCTCGCCAGCCCGCAGGGCCCCGTTCCACGACAGTGTCTTCGCGGCGGCGTTGAACACCGGGGCGGCTGGAGTTGTCGCACCGGCAACGCCGCTGAAGACCGCCGTCGGCGGCGGCGTGGTCACAAAGCTCGCATCGTCAAGCACGTCGGCAAGGTCATCGAGCACCTTCACCGCTGAATCGGTCGCGGTGCCAGTATTGGTCACGGTGATGGTGTAGCCGACGGCGGATCCGAACGCAACGGCATCCGCGCTGCTCGCCTTGGTGATCTGCAACTCGGCCTTGGGGAGCGTGATGCAGTCGGTGAGAGTGAGCGGCGGCATCCACCCGCTGGTCGTTCCAGAAGCCAGCGTGAATCCGTCCGAGACGAATCCGATTCCCGCTATCGTCGCAGCGTCTGGGGTCGTCACGACGTGCATCGTGGTCTGCCCGTTGCGGGCGATGTACATGCGCCCGTCGGGGCCACGCTGGATCGCACCGGAAGATGCACTCAGTGTGCCGTAATTCTGAACGGTGCCGAGACCGGTGTCTGTCACCGGATACCGGCGCAACATGCCGGTGGTGGAAGTGCCCTGGATCTCCGTCGTGTACAGATAGTCCCCGCTGGGCGAGAACGCGACACTGTATCCGCGGAAGCCGGTGTACGACACAGGAGATCCGATGAGAGCGAATGTGCCGTTCTGGGCATCGAAACTCAGCAGGCGCACCTGATTGGCGGTGCCGAAGCTCTGGATCGTCGCCGCCTGAGTCAGATCGGAGCTGAAGGTGATCGCACTGTATTGCACCGAGCTCAACCCCGATCCGGTTCCGGAGAGCGAAGTGGCGGTCTGCTGCGGACCCGATGTGCTCGCCGTGAATCGATAGGAGCGGATGACGTCGCCTGACGCGTCGGGGACGACCGCCCACCACCCGGTGCCGTCGTGGTTTGGGACGGTATAGATGGCACCGCCGGCGGTCGTTCCGAAAGAGGTGGGTCCGCTGACGACGGCGCCTGTGCCGCCATTCGCCATCACGTCGATGAGGGTCCAGCGAAGCCCCGAGCTATTGCTGCTGATGATATAGAAAAGCCCCGTGTCACGGCCTGCTGGCAGCGCCGCGACGTGCTGCGTGCCGGCGGCGCCGGTGCCGACGGAGGTGATCACACCGCCTGTGCGGTTGTAGACGTTACCGCCCTGTCCGCTCACCCAGAACACCAGTTCGCCATTCTCGTCATTGACCGTGAAGGCGCCGAGCGCCGAGCTCGGTGTCGGTGACGGAAGCCCGACGACAGCGGTCGCGGTTGCGCCGGAGAAGTCGATGCCAGCGCCGCTGCCGAAACGCCATTGTCCCGCGTTCGCTGACGCATCGTCGGTGGAGCACACCTGCAGTGGTGGCCGACCGGTGACGGTGAAAGTGATCGCGTGATCTTCGACCTCGCCCGTTGTTGACAGACCAGTCGGCGACGTGATCTGTGCCGCAGTGGAGGCGATACGCAATCGCATGAACGTCGGCAGAGCATCCGGAGCATCCCAGGGGACTCCCCAGGTCAGTGTGACTCCCGCCCCGTTCGTGCACGTGCCTGTAGCACGCTCCGCTGTGTTATCGAAGACCCCATTCGCGTTCCAATCGATCCACCCCGACACCGCACCTGTTCCCGTGCACGTCACCGCCTGCGAGAAGGTCGAGCCGCGCGCAACCGTCTTGACCCCGCTGATCGTCACGGCGTCTTCATCGCTTGGCGTTCCGGTCGCCCCGTTCACCGTGGTGTCGTCTGCGGTCGCGGTCGCGTTGTGCACAGGGTTTCCGTCGGCGTCCACGCGCGAACCAAGCCTGAGCGTGGGAGCGGTTTGAGTCGCCACTGCTGTGTTGCGCACGACCGCGCCGACGAGACTGCTGAAGGTGCCTCCGCTCCAGGTCGGGGTGAAGATAGCCCCTGCCTGGCCGTAGCTCGCCGGCGCGTCGCCGAAGTCGATGTTCAACAACACCCCAACGGCGAGAGCGTTCAGATTGCCGTTCTCCATGGAGAAGGTGACGGAGCTCGCCCCCTGGGCGAGCAGGACAGCGCTCTCTCCCTTGGTCGTCAAGCTCACGGTATTGCACACCCCCGTCCCCTCCAGGCTCACACGCACCGTCCCGGTCGATGGCACGTACGCCCAGTCGTAAGGGGCGACACAATCGGGATCGTTGTACCGGTCGATCAGACGCATCGGTGTCACAACGCCTGCAGCCGTCTTCCCACTGACCTGATACCAATCGTCCGACGACAGCTCTTCAGCGTCAGCAACGACGAGGCCCTGCATCGCGACCGCCGTACCGTTAAACGTGACACTGCACGTCACCGTTCCACTGGCGTCGGCAGAGGTGACCGTGCCTGAAGTACGCAATCCGATGAGCCGCGAAGCGGCCGGTCCATACAGCTCAGGAAGACCATCGCCGCGCCACGTACCAGGACGGTATGTCTTCAGACTCACGGGGCTCGTCAGTGTGCAGGTGCGAACCAGCGCCATTCCGTCGATCATCTGGGTCGAGACGGAGGTCGCTCCGCTGGAGAGGGTCTGGTCTGCGTCGGTGCCCCAGTCGACCCAGTCGATCGAGCTGAGATAGCGGCCGGAGCCCGACGTTGCTACGGCGAGCGTCTTGATGCGAGGGCCGGCGATGGCTTTCATCGCACCAAACGGCGCGGCGTCCTGCACATGAACCGGCGCTGGCGCTGGCAGAGCGGCCGTTGCTGCCGAAGCGGCCAAGGGAGCGGACGCGAGTGTGAGCGCGACAAAGCCGGCCACAGCACCGATCGTGGCTGCTGTGAACCGGCGCTTCATCGTGCTGCGCACGCGGTTCTCCCTCCCGGGCTCGTCGCTGGGACACCGCCCTGACGGCGGTATCCCAGCGACGTCAGCTCAGGCCTTGGCCTGTGCGCGGCGAGCGCGCACGATGAGAGCAATTACCCCACCGACCACAAGAAGCGAACCGATGACGACGAGCACGATGCTCCCGGTGCCACCGGTGAACGGCAACACGAAGCCGGCGTTCTTGACCACGTTCGTGATGTCCGTGCCTGTGCCGCCATCCTGGCTGTCGACGAGGAACGACTGCGGCGCCGCGAGCAGCTCATAGCCGTCGGGGGCGACGACCTCGGCGATCCAGTAGCGCTGGAAGCCGTTCGCAGCGTCGCCCGCAGCAGGCTCCGTGACGGATGCGCCATTGACGAAGCCGCTGTAACGCAGACCGGTGATGCTCACGACACCGGTCGCGTCGCTCGTGAACACGGTCTCTCCGTCAACCTCAACCGGGTTCGTGCCTGCGCGCGCGTCGGCCTCGGTGAGGAACACACTGAACTGCGCGCCGGCGAGCGGGTCGCCGCTTTCGTCGAGCTTGTTGATCCGGTAGGTACCGAAACGCACCTCGACCGCATTGGTCTCGAAACCGACTGCTGCGTCGCCCGTGAAGAGCGTCGCGGTGTTCGAGATGATGCCTGCGTTCGCATTCGCGTCGAGGTCGGTGGCCGTGGTGTTCACCGTCGTAACGAAGGCGAAGGTCAGCTGGCATGCGCGGTTCTGCTCGAGGAAGTCATCTCCAGCAGCGGTGAAGTCGACCGTCACCTGGTTGCCAGCGGCAACCGCCGCCTGAGCCACGGTGTACAGTCCCGCAGCGATCGGTGTGACGACGTCCGGATCGGTGGCGATAGCCGCTGGGCACACGGTCGAGACGACGGTCTGCGCCGGAACGAACGTCAGACGGGGGTCGAACACATCGACGACGTGGTAGCCGACGATCGGGTTGATGGTCGGGTCGGTTCCGACGGCATCCGGGATGTCCGTCGTGACCGTCCAGGTGACGTCCTCACCGACGGCGTGCGTGTCCGCATCGACAACGGCCTTCGTCGGCTGCTCGACGACCGAGTTCTTGGGGTAGACGTGCACGTCGTACTTCCACACGTCGCTCGTTGCGGCATCCGTGATCGGCACTGTGACGATGAACGGCACAGCCGGGCTGATGCCGGCGGGACCCGACACCTCGCGTACCAGGTATGCACCGACCGGCAGCCCTGCCGCGTCGGTCGACGAGAAGACGATCTCACCGTTGGCATCGGTCGTGCCCGAGCGGGTGGTGTCGAAGGTCACGCCGGCGCCGAGGCCGTAGTTGTTAGCCGAGCTGGTGGGCG
This sequence comes from Microbacterium sp., assembly GCF_047607465.1. GTDB lineage: Bacteria > Actinomycetota > Actinomycetes > Actinomycetales > Microbacteriaceae > Microbacterium. Next base: position 108,416 of record NZ_JASGCY010000061.1, read on the forward strand.
TGAAGCCGCTGCTCAGGCTCTGCAGCGTCGTCCACCCGGCGTTCGTGGCGAGATCGAGCGGTGTACCGCCCGTCGACGCGATGCGGCTGATCTCGAACACAACGCCAGCAATGGGCGGGTTACCAGCCGGAATAGTCACTTCGCCACCGTCGCCGGCTGAACCGGCGGGGTTCGTGCTCGACTGCTCGTGCTTGTGGATCGTGAGCGAGCGCGGCTCGTTTGCGTCGATGGTGTTGGACGGGGCGGCAGCGGCAACCGCAGCTCCCGACAGCGCGAGGAGAACGGCTGTGGCAGCGACAGCAGCGGCGCGCAACACAGGGCGCCCTGGGTGCATGGACATACGAGGTGTACCTTTCTGAATCGACGCCTCTGACGTGTCCCCCCTCTTCCTCGGGTAGGAAGGTCGGCCCAGGACAGGGCGCGCAACGCGCGAGGAGATCCCCTCTGCGTCAACTGTGCCCGACCCTAGCGGATGGTATGCCGTGCGGGCCAGTGTTCGACAGGACTGATACACGATCGTGGCAAAATCGGCGCGACCCACAGCCCATAGGCTGGAGGCATGCCTTCTTCGCCCTACACCTGCGTTCTCTGGGACGTCGACGGCACGATCGTCGATGCCTCCGTCGGCATCCTGCGTCGCCTGACCATCGCCCTCACCCACTTCGGCCACCCCGCCCCGACGCGCGACGATCTGGTGCACTGGATCGGCCCGCCGATGTTCGAGTCCTTCCAGGTGCAGGCAGGCATGACCCCCGAGGAGTCCGCAGACGCGGTCGCCTTCTACCGCACCCTTGGCAAGGCCGACGGCTACACGAGGGATGTGCGCACCTACCCCGGCGTGCCAGAGATCATCCGCGATCTGCACGAAGCCGGCATCCCCCAGGCGACGGCGAGCTCGAAGCCCGAGAACCAGGTCGACGCCCTCGTCGACCACTTCCGGCTCAGACCGTACTTCGCCACGACCGTCGGCGCGACCCCTGACGAGTCGACCCTCGCATCGAAGACCGACATCGTCGCCGAGGCGCTGCGCAGGCTCCGCGAGCACGGCGTCGACACCTCGCGCCCGGTGCTCGTGGGCGACCGGCACCACGACGTCGAAGGCGGCAACGCCAACGGGGTCCCCGTGATCTTCGTCGGATGGGGCTTCAGCGACGCGCACGAGGGCGACGACGCCGCATTCCGCGCGGCATCCGCCGACGAGTTGCGCGCGCTGCTGCTGCGCTGACGCACAGAACTCCCTGCCAGGGGGCGCTGAGCGCCCTCCCCGACAGGGAGTTCTGGTCAGTCCGCTCTCAGAGCGGGCGGATGTTCTCGGCCTGCAGGCCCTTGGGGCCCTGTGCCACATCGAACTCGACGCGCTGGTTCTCGTCGAGCGAGCGGTAGCCGGATGACTGGATGGCGGAGTAGTGCGCGAAGACGTCAGCGCCGCCGTCGTCAGGGGAGATGAAGCCGAAGCCCTTCTCCGAGTTGAACCACTTGACCGTGCCCTGGGTGCTCATGTACTGCCTGTTCTGCTGGAAAAGAAGCCGACGCAGGATGCACCGACATGGCTAACGCTAGTGGAGCAGGGACGGAGGGGAAGAGCGGAGATCAGCCCGTAACAGAAATGTTGCATGATCGGTCATTCGGCGTCATACAGGCACCCCGGAAAATGGTGTGGCCCTCACCGCGGGGGGAGCGATGAGGGCCGAAGACGACCGGAGGGTGCGTCAGGTACCAGCATAGCCGGTCGAGGAGCTCCTTGTCCCCCATTTGGGGGACATTTCCGAAAAATGTCGGGAAGGTTCTCCGACGCCCGGCCGCCCGCCTCGCCGTTAACCTGGTGCCATGACCCTGCTGAACAAGGACATGACGCTGTGCATCTCGCTGTCGGCACGACCGAGCAACAATGGCACCCGATTCCACAACCACCTCTACGAGCAGCTCGATCTCAACTGGATCTACAAGGCCTTCGCGCCCGCAGACCTCGGCCAGGCCATCGCCGGCGTGCGCGGCCTCCGCATCCGCGGGTGCGCGATCTCAATGCCCTACAAGGAGGACGTCATCGCGCTCGTCGATCGCATGGACGCCTCGGCGACCGCCATCGACTCGGTCAACACGATCGTCAACGACGACGGCGTGCTCACCGCGTACAACACCGACTACTCGGCGATCGCGCAGCTGATCGAGAAGAACGGGCTCGACCCCGCCGCCACCGTGCTGCTTCGGGGGTCGGGCGGCATGGCCAAGGCCACGGCGGCGGCGTTCCGCGACGCGGGCTTCACCGCTGTGACGATCGCCGCCCGCAACGAGCAGCGCGGACGAGAGCTCGCCGGGCTCTACGGCTTCACCTGGGTGGCGGAGCCGGGTGGCCTCACCGCTGACGTCATCGTCAACGTCACCCCCATCGGCATGGCGCAGGGACCCGACGAGCACGCGCTCCCCTTCGACGCCGGGCAGATCGCTGCGGCATCCGTCGTCTTCGACGTCGTGGCCCTGCCTGCCGAGACGCCCCTCGTCAAGGCTGGCCGGGCGGCCGGGAAGACGGTCATCACCGGGGCCGAGGTCGCCACCCGGCAGGCGCTCGAGCAGTTCGTGCTGTACACCGGCATCCGTCCCTCCGCCGAGCAGGTGCGCGCGGCCGAGGCGTTCATGCGGGCGCAATGAGCCGTGAGCCGTGGGGCTCCGCGGGGGGGGGTGGGCGGACACCCGCCGGGCGGGCACCCGGGCGGACGGCGCCGGCAACGA